>NZ_JBXWRS010000013.1:0-61776 GCF_059612985.1 Ruegeria sp. BHSC043
GGTCGACTTCTGTCTGAACCCGTTGGGCGTGCCGTCGCGTATGAACGTCGGTCAGATCCTTGAAACCCACATGGGTTGGGCCGCGCGCGGTCTGGGTCTGAAGATCGACGAGGCGCTGCAGGAATACCGCCGCTCGGGCGACCTGACGCCGGTGCGCGATGCGATGAAGCACGCCTATGGCGAGGACGTCTATGCCGAGGGCATCTCGAACATGGACGAGGACGAACTGGTCGAAGCGGCCAGCAACGTCACCCGCGGCGTGCCAATCGCAACCCCGGTCTTCGACGGTGCGAAAGAGGCCGACGTCAACGACGCGCTGGTTCGCGCCGGTTTTGACACCAGCGGCCAGAGCATCCTGTTCGACGGCCGCACCGGCGAGCAGTTCGCGCGTCCGGTGACCGTGGGCGTCAAGTACCTGCTGAAACTGCACCACCTGGTGGACGACAAGATCCACGCGCGGTCGACCGGGCCCTACAGCCTGGTGACCCAGCAGCCGCTGGGCGGCAAGGCGCAGTTCGGTGGTCAGCGCTTTGGTGAGATGGAGGTCTGGGCCTTGGAAGCTTACGGCGCCGCCTACACCCTGCAGGAGATGCTGACGGTGAAATCGGATGACGTCGCCGGCCGGACAAAGGTCTATGAGTCGATCGTCAAGGGCGAGGACAACTTCGAGGCGGGCGTACCGGAATCGTTCAACGTTCTGGTGAAAGAAGTCCGTGGTCTCGGCCTGAACATGGAGTTGTTGGACGCGGTTGAGGACGAAGGGTAAACCCTTTTGCCTACCGCGCCTTTAAAAAGCACCGGGATGGGCTTTGCCCATCCCGGTAAACGCAATCACGAGGGTTCTTGCATGAACCAGGTCACGCTCAGAGGTCTGCTGGTGGCGCCTGGCGCCAGTCGCGTCTTTCTGCGCCTGCCCGTTTCGGGTGGGGTGGAGGCGTAATGGCGGATCGTGTGTCCAGTGCAGCGGTTTCGGTCCCTGCTGCGGGGTCTGAAGGCATGTTTCGTGACGTGGCTCTGCTTTTGGTGACGAATGCAGAGAACGAGCGTTTCGTGCCTGCGATCCTGCGGACATTGCAGCAGTTCTGGCCTGGACATCCGGAATGCATCGTTGTGACCAATGGTGCCTATGACGCCGATCCTGTCATTCGCACCGGCGGTGCGACCGTCACGGGCATTCTGGATGAGGCCGTACAGCAACTGCGCCGCGATCGTCCGAATCTACGGCATGTGTTTCTGCTGCAGGACGTGTTCTGTCCGCTCGCGCCGGTGGACAATGCGATGGTCGCCGCCGCCATGGAGAGCGTTCGTGCGCATGACCTGAAATATGTCCTGTTCCAATGGCCGGGCGATTTCAGCAAAGCGCTTGACCCGGAAAGTGGTCCGGTGATCCGGGACGCTAGCCTGGAACTGACCCCGATCCGCTCAAACTGGGAAGCCGTGAATTCTCTGGCCCCGGCGTTGTGGAACCTTGATCATCTTGCGTCAGTCGCCGGCCACAAAGCCGCGGAAGGGTACAACAGTCTGCGTCTGTTCGAGCAGCCTTCTCAAACGAACGAAGTCCTGCACTACATGCAGATGGAGGCGTGGCCCGTGGTCGGTGGCGGGTTTCTGTCCGGCGGCCAGATCAATCCCAAGGCGGTGTCGCGCAAGGAGTTTCCGGCGTCACCGTTGCTGTCGCAGCTGCGGGTCGAATATTGCGGTGTCGATAGCGCCAAGGCGGCCCGCCGCAAATATGATCTGGGCAAAATCGCCGGATGGTTCAAGCGTGGGTCCGAGCGGCGGCGCCGCTGGAAAGAGATCGCAGCGCGTGAACCCAGTGCGGGACCGTCGGACGTGTTTCATGACACGGTCCTTCTGGTGTCGACCTACTCGAAGAACGAACATTACATCCCCGCCGTGTTGCACACGGTCGACCGGATGTGGCCGGGTCATCCGGACTGTTTCGTTGCGACGGACGGGGATCTGGACGTGCCCAACACCCTGCGGTTTCCCGGTCGCAGTTTTGTTGAAATCCTGGGCGATGCCGCGCGCAGGATCAAACAGGATAGACCGGATACCCGGTTCGTGTTTCTGATGCTCGAAGACCTGTGCCCGCTTGGACCGGTGAACACCCCAATGATCGAGGCGGCCGTGGCAAAGGCGCGGACGCATGGCCTGAAATATGTGCTTTTCCCGTGGCATGGTGATTTTACCTGGACCTATGACCGGACGGTTGGGCCGAACTTCTTCGGTCCGGACATGGAACTGGTTCCAATGCGGCGGGACTGGGAGGCGCCGAATTCGCTAGTGGCTGCGCTTTGGGACATCGATCACCTGATATGGATGGCCGAGCAGAAGCTGGAAGCCGGCATCCACGACCCTTGGCGGTTCGAGTTCGAATTGCCCGGAAACCCGCATGTACATTATATCCAAGTCAATGGATGGCCCACGGTGTGCGATGGGTTCATGGTCGGCGGAAAGCTGAACGACCTGGCGCCCGCCGACCCCGATTTTCCGCCAACCGCGATCATGTCGAAACTCCGCAAACAGTATTGCGGGGTCGACAACCAGATAATTGCCCGATTGAAATACGGCTTGAAAACACTGTCCGAAGCGATCAAGGCGCGCCTGGCGCGCAAACCGGCAAAGGACACCAAAGTGACTGAGACGGCCAAACCTGCTGGAGACCTGTGATGAATCAGGAACTGACCCAAGGAAACAATCCCTTCAACCCGCTGACCCCGCCCAAGGTCTTTGATGAAATCAAGGTCTCGCTGGCGTCGCCGGAACGGATCCTGTCTTGGTCTTATGGCGAGATCAAGAAGCCGGAAACCATCAACTATCGCACGTTCAAGCCCGAGCGTGACGGCCTGTTCTGCGCGCGTATCTTTGGCCCGATCAAAGATTACGAATGTCTGTGCGGCAAATACAAGCGGATGAAGTATCGCGGCGTCGTCTGCGAGAAATGCGGTGTGGAAGTCACCCTGCAGAAGGTCCGCCGCGAGCGTATGGGCCACATCGAACTGGCCGCGCCCGTCGCACATATCTGGTTCCTGAAATCGCTGCCCTCCCGCATCGGTCTGATGCTGGACATGACCCTGCGCGATCTGGAACGCGTTCTGTATTTCGAAAACTATGTCGTCATCGAGCCCGGTCTGACCGACCTGACCTATGGCCAGATGCTGACCGAGGAAGAGTACATGGACGCGCAGGATGCCTATGGCATGGACGCGTTCAAGGCCAATATCGGCGCCGAAGCCATTCGTGAGATGCTGCAGAACATCGACCTCGAGGCCGAGGCCGAGCAGTTGCGCGCGGATCTGGCCGAAGCCACCGGTGAGCTGAAGCCGAAGAAGATCATCAAGCGCCTGAAGGTCGTCGAGTCCTTCCTAGAATCTGGCAACCGCCCGGAATGGATGGTGATGACCGTGATCCCGGTCATCCCGCCGGAACTGCGCCCGCTGGTGCCGCTGGATGGTGGCCGTTTCGCGACCTCGGATCTGAACGATCTGTATCGTCGCGTCATCAACCGGAACAACCGTCTGAAGCGTCTGATCGAACTGCGCGCGCCTGACATTATCGTCCGCAACGAAAAGCGGATGCTGCAGGAATCGGTTGACGCCCTGTTCGACAACGGCCGTCGTGGCCGCGTGATCACCGGCGCCAACAAGCGTCCGTTGAAATCGCTGTCTGACATGCTGAAGGGCAAGCAGGGTCGCTTCCGACAGAACCTTCTGGGGAAACGCGTCGACTTCTCGGGCCGTTCGGTCATCGTGACCGGCCCCGAGCTCAAGCTGCACCAGTGCGGCCTGCCCAAGAAGATGGCGCTGGAACTGTTCAAGCCGTTCATCTACTCGCGGCTGGAAGCCAAGGGTCTGTCTTCGACCGTGAAACAGGCGAAGAAGCTGGTCGAGAAAGAGCGCCCCGAAGTGTGGGACATCCTCGACGAGGTGATCCGCGAGCACCCGGTGATGCTGAACCGGGCGCCGACACTGCACCGTCTGGGCATTCAGGCGTTCGAGCCGGTTCTGATCGAAGGAAAGGCGATCCAGCTGCACCCGCTGGTTTGTTCGGCCTTCAACGCCGACTTCGACGGGGACCAGATGGCCGTTCACGTTCCGCTGAGCCTTGAGGCACAGCTGGAAGCGCGCGTTCTGATGATGTCGACGAACAACGTTTTGTCGCCTGCAAACGGCGCGCCGATCATCGTTCCGTCGCAGGACATGATTCTGGGCCTGTACTATCTGACCCTGGAACGCGAAGGCATGCCGGGCGAAGGCAAGGTGTTCGGCTCGATCGAAGAGGTCCAGCACGCGCTGGACGCGGGTGAGGTGCACCTGCACTCGAAGATCACCGCGCGGATCACCCAGATCGACGAAGAGGGCAACGAAGTTCAGAAGCGCTATGAGACCACGCCGGGCCGCGTGCGCCTGGGGGCTCTGCTGCCCAAGAACAACAAGGCGCCGTTCGATCTGGTCAACCGTCTGCTGCGCAAGAAAGAGGTGCAGCAGGTCATCGACACCGTCTACCGCTACTGCGGTCAGAAAGAGTCGGTGATCTTCTGTGACCAGATCATGTCGATGGGCTTCCGCGAGGCGTTCAAGGCGGGCATCTCGTTCGGCAAGGACGACATGGTAATCCCGTCCGACAAATGGGCCATCGTGGACGAGACCCGCGAGCAGGTGAAGGACTTTGAACAGCAGTACATGGACGGCCTGATCACCCAGGGCGAAAAGTACAACAAGGTCGTGGATGCCTGGTCGAAGTGCAACGACCGCGTCACCGAGGCGATGATGAACACCATCTCGGCCGTCCAGAAGAACGAGAGCGGCGCCGACAAGGAGCCGAACTCGGTCTACATGATGGCGCACTCCGGTGCCCGTGGCTCGGTCACGCAGATGAAGCAGCTGGGCGGCATGCGCGGCCTGATGGCCAAGCCGAACGGCGACATCATCGAAACGCCGATCATCTCGAACTTCAAGGAAGGTCTGACCGTTCTTGAGTACTTCAACTCGACCCACGGCGCCCGCAAGGGTCTGTCGGATACCGCTCTGAAGACGGCGAACTCGGGTTACCTGACCCGCCGCCTGGTGGACGTGGCGCAGGACTGCATCGTGCGCGAGCATGATTGCGGCACCGACCGCGCCATCACCGCCGAGGCCGCCGTCAATGACGGCGAAGTGGTCGCCTCGCTGGCCGAGCGTATCCTGGGCCGTGTCGCGGCCGAGGACATCCTGCGCCCGGGTTCGGACGAAATTCTGGTCGCTGCCGGCCAGTTGATCGACGAACGCATGGCCGACGCGATCCACGAAGCCGGTGTCCAGTCGGCCCGCATCCGCTCGCCGCTGACCTGCGAAAGCGAAGAGGGCGTCTGCGCCATGTGCTATGGCCGTGACCTGGCACGCGGCACCATGGTCAACACCGGCGAAGCGGTCGGCATCATCGCCGCCCAGTCGATCGGTGAACCCGGCACGCAGCTGACGATGCGGACCTTCCACATCGGTGGTGTTGCACAGGGCGGCCAGCAGTCGTTCCAGGAAGCCAACCAGGACGGCGTCGTCGCCTTTGAAAACCCGCAGATCCTGGTCAATGCCGCGGGCGAAAGCTTGGTCATGGGCCGGAACATGAAGCTGGTGATCAAGGACGAGCACGGAGAAGAGCGCGCCAGCTTCAAGTTGGGCTACGGCTCCAAGCTGTTCGTCAAGGATGGCGACAAGGTCAAGCGCGGCGACAAGTTGTTCGAGTGGGACCCCTACACCCTGCCGATCATCGCCGAGAAGGCCGGTACCGCGAAATATGTCGACCTGGTCTCGGGCATCGCTGTGCGGGATGAGACCGACGATGCAACCGGCATGACTCAGAAGATCGTGATCGACTGGCGTGCGGCGCCGAAAGGCAGCGACCTGAAGCCGGAAATCATCCTGGTGGACGAAAACGGCGAGCCGGTCCGCAACGATGCGGGCAACCCGGTTCACTACCCGATGTCCGTGGATGCGATCCTGTCGGTCGAGGACGGCCAGAAGATCGAGGCCGGCGACGTCGTTGCGCGTATCCCGCGCGAAGGCGCCAAGACCAAGGACATCACCGGTGGTCTGCCGCGTGTGGCCGAACTGTTCGAGGCCCGTCGCCCCAAGGATCACGCGATCATCGCCGAAATCGATGGTTACGTGCGCTTTGGCCGCGACTACAAGAACAAGCGCCGCATCTCGATTGAACCGGCGGACGAGTCGCTGGAACCCGTCGAATACATGGTGCCCAAGGGCAAGCACATCCCGGTGCAGGAAGGCGACTTCGTGCAGAAGGGTGACTACATCATGGACGGCAACCCGGCTCCGCACGACATCCTGTCGATTCTGGGCGTCGAGGCTCTGGCCGACTACATGATCAACGAGGTGCAGGAGGTCTATCGTCTGCAGGGCGTGAAGATCAACGACAAGCACATCGAGGTCATCGTGCGCCAGATGCTGCAGAAGTGGGAGATCCTCGACTCGGGCGATACCACCCTGCTGAAGGGCGAGCATGTCGACAAGCAGGAGTTCGACGCGGCCAACGAAAAGACCATCGCCCGCGGTGGTCGTCCGGCCCAGGGCGAGCCGATCCTGCTTGGGATCACCAAGGCGTCGCTGCAGACACGTTCGTTCATCTCGGCGGCATCGTTCCAGGAAACTACCCGCGTGCTGACCGAAGCCTCGGTTCAGGGCAAGAAGGACAAGCTGGTCGGCCTGAAGGAAAACGTCATCGTCGGCCGCCTGATCCCGGCGGGTACCGGTGGCGCGACGCAGGCCGTGCGCCAGATCGCACAGCAGCGTGACAACGTGGTCATCGAGGCCCGTCGCGAAGAGGCCGAGGCCGCAGCCGCCCTGGCGGCTCCGGTGATCGACGACGACGTGATGGGCGACGATCTGGACGCGCTGATCGAAACCCCGGAAAGCCGCGAGTAAACTCCGATTTCCGTGGAACGAAACAGGCCCCGCATCTGCGGGGCCTTTTTCGTTTTTCCGAGTGCTCCCGGCATATTGACAACGGGCCGGTGGCGCGGGCCAATGGGTCGGTGATTTCCCAATGGGCCATTTCGATGACTCCGAACGTCAAGGGCGCGCTGCTGATGATGGGCAGCATGGCCGCCTTCACCGTGAACGATACGCTGGTCAAAGCGGCTGGACAGGATCTGCCGCTGTTTCAGCTCGTTGCGATGCGCGGGCTGCTGGCCACTACCCTGGTGTTTCTACTGGCGCGGCGTCTGGGCGCGTTGCACCTGCGGTTTTCCGGCTATGACAGGGTTCTGGTGGCGGTGCGCTCGCTGTCCGAGCTGTTGGCCACGTTCTTCTTTCTGACCGCGCTGATGCACATGCCGCTGGCCAATGTGACGGCGGTTCTGCAGGCGCTGCCGCTGACGGTGACCCTCGGCGCGGCACTGTTCTTCGCCGAACCGATCGGATGGCGGCGAGTTCTGGCCATCGCCATGGGGTTTGCTGGAATGCTGTTGATCGTGCGGCCAGGGCCGGACGGGTTCAGCCTGTATGCACTTTATGCGCTGGTAGCTGTCATGTGCGTGACTGCGCGCGACTTGATCACGCGGCGGATGTCGTCTGAGGTCCCGTCGATGGTGGTGACGCTGGCGACATCGCTGACGATCACCCTGGCGGCGGCCGTGGCCTCGGTGTTCCAGGGATGGGTGCCCGTCGCCGCGCCGACGGGTCTTCTGATCGGCTCGGCTGCCATTTTCGTTTTGCTGGGGTATCTGTTCAGCGTGATGGTCATGAGGGTGGGCGAGGTCGGGTTCGTCGCGCCGTTCCGCTATACCAGCCTGATCTGGGCGCTGGTGCTGGGCTGGGCCGTGTTCGGCGACTGGCCAGACCGGCTGACGATGCTGGGCGCGGTGCTGGTCGTAGGGGCGGGGCTGTTCACTTTGTTCCGCGAACGGAGTCTTCAGGCCTCGGAGTAGCCCCGGCAGACGGCGTCCGCGTCGATTGCGAACCGGGTGCGGAACAGGTCCCGCTCTGCATCGTCAAGGGGGGGCAGGGGGCTTCGGTTGGTTCGCGCCCTTTGCGAGTCGTTGAAGCCGTTAAACGTTCGGACCCACATCGGCCGATCGGGCACCGTGACCACCGGCATGAACCGCCCCATGCGCTGATGGGCAAAATTCATGATGGTCAAGGGGCAGCCGCCTTGGACGAGCATACCCAGACCCACGCCCAGCAGTTTGCGCCGGACCGGCTTGGCCTGCACGCCGAAGGGACCGAACCGGGCCAGATACCCCTGGTCGAAATCAATCGCCACGGACAGGTTGCGGGCCGCGAGCTCGGTCGCCTCAACCGCCGCCTGTCGCAAGCTTTCGATGAAGTCGACCGCGACGGCGTCATCGTCATCCTGCCGGAACTGCAGGCAGGGCCGGTCAGGATGACGGCGGGCGTCGTTGAGGATCTGCTTCATCACCGCGCGATGCCGTCCGGGCTCGCGCTCGATGATCCTGACCTGCGGCATTCCGGCCGTCAGGTCGCGCAGGCGAGCCTTGGCCGGTGACGGCAGGCAGGTGCCGGTCACGATGATCAATTCGAAATCGGGGTCGGTCTGGGCCTTCAGGCCCGGCAGGGCGCAGGTTTCGAACAGGCGGAAGCGCTCGACCAGACGGTCGGTACGGTACAGGTGGCGGCGCCGGGCCTCGATCGTGTCATGTTCGGTCTGGTACCCGCCGATCGCAGGGTAGGAGAACCGGCACAGGCCAATGACTTGCATGATCTCGTCCGCTTGGGTATCGCCACGCCGGACTATGCATCGGCCCGCCGCAGGCTGCAACAGGGGCCATTTCCGGCCAGTGCGGCCGTGGCTGTTGACACTTGGGCCGACTCCCCCTATACGCCCGACATCTCGGTATGGGGGCCGCCCCGAAGCCGAAATCAGAAACGGACTGGTCAAGGCCCGGACAGTTTTGTCGTTCGCGCCCTCTGATAACCAACCGCGACGTTCACCTCGGAATGGGAACGCTCGCGGGTTTTGCGCTTGTGGACGCATTGGCGCAGCGAAGTTAACCGCACGCAATGCGCGTGCATGTCATGTGTGTTGCAAAACGGGGAAGAAACCGGAATGCCAACTATTCAGCAGCTGATCCGCAAGCCGCGGCAGCCCAAAGTGAAACGCTCGAAGTCCATGCACCTGGAGCAGTGCCCGCAGAAGCGCGGCGTCTGCACCCGCGTGTACACTACCACGCCGAAGAAGCCGAACTCGGCCATGCGGAAGGTCGCCAAGGTGCGCCTGACCAACGGATACGAGGTCATATCGTACATCCCCGGTGAAAGCCACAACCTGCAGGAGCACTCGGTGGTCCTGATCCGTGGCGGCCGTGTGAAAGACCTTCCGGGTGTCCGTTACCACATCCTGCGCGGTGTTCTGGATACCCAGGGCGTCAAAGACCGTAAGCAGCGTCGTTCGAAATACGGCGCGAAGCGTCCCAAGTAAGAAGGAGAGGCCGAGATGTCCCGTCGTCACGCCGCCGAAAAACGCGAAGTCCTGCCTGACGCCAAATTTGGCGACAAGGTTCTGACGAAATTCATGAACAACCTGATGATCGACGGCAAGAAGTCGGTCGCCGAGCGCATCGTCTACAACGCCTTCGACCGCATCGAAAGCAAGATCAAGCGCGCACCCGTCGAAGTGTTTCACGAAGCGCTCGACAACATCAAACCGTCGGTCGAGGTCCGCTCGCGCCGGGTTGGTGGTGCAACCTATCAGGTTCCGGTCGAAGTGCGCCCCGAGCGCCGCGAAGCGCTGGCTATCCGCTGGCTGATCGCCGCCGCGCGCAACCGCAACGAAAACACCATGGAAGAACGCCTCGCCGGTGAATTGCTGGACGCCGTACAGTCCCGCGGTACTGCCGTTAAGAAGCGCGAAGACACCCACAAGATGGCCGAGGCGAACAAAGCCTTCAGCCACTACCGCTGGTAACCCTAGAGGCTTATCCAAATGGCACGCGAATATCCGCTCGAACTATACCGTAACTTCGGTATCATGGCGCACATCGACGCAGGCAAGACCACCTGCTCGGAGCGTATCCTGTATTACACCGGCAAATCCCACAACATCGGTGAGGTGCACGATGGTGCAGCCACCATGGACTGGATGGAGCAGGAGCAGGAACGCGGCATCACCATCACCTCGGCTGCGACCACCACATTCTGGGAGCGCACCGAGGACGGTAAGACCGCCGATACCCCCAAGCACCGCCTGAACATCATCGACACCCCCGGCCACGTTGACTTCACCATCGAAGTGGAGCGCTCGCTGGCCGTTCTCGACGGTGCCGTCTGCGTTCTGGACGCAAACGCCGGTGTTGAACCCCAGACCGAAACCGTGTGGCGTCAGGCTGACCGCTACAAGGTTCCGCGCATCGTGTTCGTCAACAAGATGGACAAGATCGGTGCCGACTTCTTCAACTGCGTGCGCATGATCGAAGACCGCACCGGCGCGCGCGCCGTTCCGGTCGGTATTCCGATTGGCGCCGAGAACGAGCTGGAAGGCCTGATCGACCTGGTCACCATGGAAGAATGGCTGTGGCAGGGCGAAGACTTGGGTGCAAGCTGGGTCAAGGCTCCGATCCGCGACAGCCTGAAGGACATAGCCGAAGAGTGGCGCGGCAAGATGATCGAAGCCGCCGTCGAGCAAGACGACGACGCCATGATGGAATACCTGGAAGGCAACGAGCCCGACATCCCGACCCTGCGCAAACTGCTGCGCAAGGGCACTCTGGCGCTGGACTTCGTTCCGGTTCTGGGTGGTTCGGCGTTCAAGAACAAAGGTGTTCAGCCGCTGCTCAACGCCGTGATCGACTATTTGCCCAGCCCGCTGGACGTTGTCGACTATATGGGCTTCAAGCCTGGCGACGAGACCGAAGAGCGCAACATCGCCCGTCGTGCCGATGACAACCAGCCCTTCGCTGGCCTGGCGTTCAAGATCATGAACGACCCGTTCGTCGGTTCGCTGACCTTCACCCGGATCTACTCGGGCGTGCTGAACAAGGGCGACTCGATCCTGAACTCGACCAAGGGCAAGAAAGAGCGCATCGGTCGTATGATGATGATGCACTCGAACAACCGGGAAGAGATCGAGGAAGCGTTTGCAGGCGACATCATCGCGCTGGCGGGTCTGAAGGACACCACCACCGGTGACACCCTGTGCGACGCGAAGGATCCGGTGGTTCTGGAAACCATGACCTTCCCCGATCCGGTGATCGAGATCGCGGTCGAGCCCAAAACCAAGGGCGACCAGGAGAAGATGTCGCAGGGTCTGGCCCGTCTGGCCGCCGAAGACCCGTCCTTCCGCGTGGAAACCGACCTGGAATCGGGTCAGACCATCATGAAGGGCATGGGCGAACTTCACCTGGACATCCTGGTTGATCGTCTGAAGCGCGAGTTCAAGGTCGAAGCCAACATCGGTGCGCCGCAGGTGGCCTATCGTGAGACCATCTCGATGCCGATTGAACACACCTACACCCACAAGAAACAGTCGGGTGGTTCGGGTCAGTTCGCCGAGGTCAAGCTCGAGATCACTCCGACCGAACCGGGCGAAGGGTATTCGTTCGAAAGCCGCATCGTGGGTGGCGCCGTTCCCAAGGAATACATCCCGGGTGTCGAAAAAGGCATCCAGTCCGTCATGGACAGCGGCCCGCTGGCCGGCTTCCCTGTGATCGACTTCAAGGTTGCTCTGCTGGACGGTAAATTCCACGACGTCGACTCGAGCGTTCTGGCGTTCGAAATCGCGGCGCGGATGTGCATGCGCGAAGGTCTGAAAAAGGCCGGCGCGAAACTGCTGGAACCGATCATGAAGGTCGAAGTGATCACCCCGGAAGAGTATACCGGCGGTATCATCGGCGACCTGACTTCGCGTCGGGGCCAGGTGTCTGGACAAGAGCCGCGCGGCAACGCGATCGCCATCCAGGCCTTCGTGCCGCTGGCGAACATGTTCGGCTACATCAACACCCTGCGTTCGATGTCGTCGGGCCGTGCCCAGTTTACCATGCAGTTCGACCACTACGATCCGGTTCCGCAGAACATCGCGGAAGAGATCCAGGCGAAATACGCCTAAGCGACAAAGTTTGAGGGGGCCCGGTCTCCGGGCTCCCGTCATTACCGAAAAAGGAGGCCATCATGGCAAAGGAAAAGTTTGAGCGTACAAAACCGCACGTCAACATCGGCACGATCGGCCACGTTGACCACGGCAAGACGACGCTGACCGCAGCGATCACCAAGTATTTCGGCGACTTCAAGGCGTATGACCAGATTGACGGCGCGCCGGAAGAGAAGGCGCGCGGCATCACCATCTCGACCGCCCACGTGGAATACGAGACCGACAACCGCCACTATGCGCACGTCGACTGCCCCGGCCACGCCGACTACGTCAAGAACATGATCACCGGTGCGGCGCAGATGGACGGCGCGATCCTGGTTGTGAACGCAGCTGACGGCCCGATGCCGCAGACCCGCGAGCACATTCTGCTGGGCCGTCAGGTTGGCATCCCGAAGATGGTCGTGTTCCTGAACAAGGTTGACCAGGTTGACGACGAAGAGCTGCTGGAACTGGTTGAGATGGAAGTGCGCGAACTGCTGTCCAGCTACGAATATCCTGGCGACGACATTCCGATCATCGCGGGTTCGGCTCTGGCCGCGATGGAAGGCCGCGACCCGGAGATCGGCGAGAACAAGATCCGCGAGCTGATGGCGGCCGTTGACGAGTACATCGACACGCCCGAGCGTGCCGTTGACCAGCCGTTCCTGATGCCGATCGAAGACGTGTTCTCGATCTCGGGCCGCGGCACCGTTGTGACCGGCCGTGTCGAGCGTGGCGTGATCAACGTCGGCGACGAGATCGAGATTGTCGGCATCCGCGACACGCAGAAGACCACCTGCACCGGTGTCGAGATGTTCCGCAAGCTGCTGGACCGCGGCGAAGCCGGCGACAACATCGGCGCGCTGCTGCGCGGCATCGACCGTGACGGCGTCGAGCGTGGCCAGGTTCTGGCCAAGCCGGGTTCGGTGACCCCGCACACCAAGTTCGAAGCCGAAGCCTACATCCTGACCAAGGAAGAGGGCGGCCGTCACACCCCGTTCTTCGCGAACTACCGTCCGCAGTTCTACTTCCGTACGACTGACGTGACCGGCACGGTTCAGCTGAAGGAAGGCACTGAGATGGTCATGCCGGGCGACAACGTCGGCTTCACCGTCGAACTGATCGCTCCGATCGCGATGGAAGACGGCCTGCGTTTCGCCATCCGCGAAGGCGGCCGCACCGTCGGCGCCGGCGTCGTGTCGAAAATCATCGAGTAATTCGCACAAGCGAATGATCAAACGGAAAGGGCGTCCCTCGGGGCGCCCTTTTTGTTTGGATTCAATAATCACGAGACGCGCACAAAAAGTGTGTCGAAAATCATCGCGCAAGGCGCGCTTGCCGCGCCTGGTTGCGGCAGGTGATTTTCCAGGGGACAATCTGCCGAAAGCAACACGGTGAGAAAACCAAGAAGGCCGCTCCGTGGGGGGCGGCCTTTTCTTTTTCATTTTCTGAAAGTCCAATAGCGACTGCGAATGAGTACGAGTCTGTAGTTAAATTTTTTTGTAAGAATAGTCTTCCCAGACGTCAGGAAGACACGGTTCGCAATGCTCACGAGCTTGAACGGAGACATCGATGGCATTGGATATTGAGTCAGTCATTGTAACAAGTGTATCGGCTGGTGAAGGCGGCGCGTTCGTCGCCTTTGGCATTTTTTGGAAGCTTGGGACGCGGTTGGCTTGAGGCACAGTTTTCAAGGCAACTCGAGGCCTTTAGGCACGACAAGGCGAAAGAGATCGAACATTTTCGCGCAGAAATCGATGGAGAGTTGAAGGCCCGCATCCGGCTTCAAGAGAAACAGTTTGAAGCAATACTTCGCACGTGGGAGTCGTTGAAGACTGCTCAGGAGAATCTGCTCTGTTCCATATCTCCTTTGCAGTAGTATTCGGACCTCCGCCGCATGGATGAACAGGCGCGAGATGAATACCCCTCTTCATTTGATCTGGAGGAGTGGCAAAAAAGCGAGATCCTATCCTCTGTCGATGTGCAGGACAGGTTTCAAAAAATGGTAGATCGCAAGAGGTTTGCCGAGGCGGCAACGACCTTTGCTGCCTTCGACCGGCTCACACGATCAAATGAGCTGTTCTTCGAGCCGGAGATACTTCGATTGATCCGCTCAATCTGCGACAGGATGCAAAGCTCGCTGGTAAGCCGCGAAAATGCGATAGATGTTGGTGACTTCGCAGAAGGCCGGCAAGCTTGGGACGAGTACAACAAAGAATGCGTCCCGCTGATAAAATCCTTGGTTTCAGAGTTTCGAGGGTTGTTGGTAAAGTAGCCTACCGCGCAGCAAGCATGTTTTCTAACCAAAATCCCTTGCCAAACCCCTTTCTCCCATGTATTCCGCGCGAGTTCTCATGCAGAACGTAAAGGCGGGGTGATTCCCGCCTTTTGGGTTCGATGAGGGTTGGCGATGAGCGCCTGTCCTCCTCTCAACTCCAACGCCTGAAAAAAAGGCTGTTATGATGCAAAGCCAAAACATCCGTATTCGGCTCAAGGCATTTGACTATCGCGTCCTGGATGCCAGCACGCAAGAGATCGTCAACACTGCCAAGCGGACCGGCGCGCAAGTGCGTGGCCCGATCCCGCTGCCGAACAAGATCGAGAAGTTCACGGTTCTCCGTGGCCCTCACGTTGACAAGAAATCCCGCGATCAGTTCGAGATCCGCACGCACAAGCGTCTGCTCGACATCGTAGATCCGACGCCCCAGACCGTGGACGCGCTGATGAAGCTCGACCTCGCCGCTGGTGTGGACGTCGAGATCAAGCTGCAGTCGTAAGATCGGAGGGTATTGATGATGCGCTCTGGTATTATCGCAAAGAAAGTCGGCATGACCCGGCTGTTCATGGAAGACGGTCGTCAGATCCCTGTCACCGTTCTGCACCTGGACAACCTGCAGGTCGTCGCACAGCGCACCGCTGACAAAGACGGCTATACCGCCGTTCAGCTGGGCGCCGGTGCCGCCAAGGCAAAACGCACCTCGAAGGCCATGCGCGGCCACTTCGCCGCCGCCAAGGTCGAGCCCAAGCGCAAGCTGGTCGAGTTCCGCGTGTCGGAAGACGCGCTGATCGAAGTGGGCGCCGAGATCTCGGCAGATCACTTCGTCGAAGGTCAGAAGGTTGACGTTTCGGGCACCTCGATCGGTAAAGGCTTTGCCGGTGCGATGAAGCGCCACAACTTCGGTGGTCTGCGCGCCTCGCACGGTGTCTCGATCTCGCACCGTTCGCACGGTTCGACCGGTCAGTGTCAGGACCCGGGCAAGGTGTTCAAGGGCAAGAAGATGGCCGGTCACATGGGTGCTGCACGTGTCACCACGCAGAACCTCGAAGTCGTCAAAACCGACGCCGAGCGTGGCCTGGTCTTCATCAAGGGTGCCGTTCCTGGGCCGAAATCGGGCTGGGTCACCGTCAAGGACGCCGTGAAGAAGAAAGCGCCCGAGGGTCTGCCGTTCCCGGCTGCTCTGAAAACTGCAGCGACCGAGGCTCCGGCTGAAGAAGCGCCCGCGGAAGGGGGTGAAGCATGAAACTTGACGTGATCAAACTGGACGGCAAGAAAGCCGGCGACATCGAGCTGGACGAAGCTCTGTTCGGCCTCGAGCCGCGTGCGGACATCCTGCACCGTGTGGTCCGTTGGCAGCGCAACAACGCGCAGGCCGGCACCCACAAGGTCAAGACCCGGTCCGAGACCAGCTACTCGACCAAGAAGATCTATCGCCAGAAGGGCACCGGTGGCGCACGTCACGGTGACCGCAACGCGCCGATCTTCCGCAAGGGTGGCATCTACAAGGGCCCGACCCCGCGTTCGCACGGCCACGACCTGCCCAAGAAGTTCCGCAAGCTGGGCCTGCGCCACGCTCTGTCGGCCAAGGCAAAAGCTGGTGAGCTGGTCGTGATCGAGGCTGCCGAAGCCGAAGGCAAGACCGCCGCACTGGCCAAGCAGGTTGCAAACCTGGGCTGGAAGCGCGCTCTGGTCATCGACGGCGCCACCGTGAACGAAGGTTTCGCCCGCGCAGCCCGCAACATCGAAGGTCTGGATGTCCTGCCGTCGATGGGCGCAAACGTCTATGACATCCTCAAGCGTGACACGCTGGTGCTCACCAAAGCGGGTGTCGAAGCACTGGAGGCTCGACTGAAATGAGCGCGAAGGCAGAACACTACGACGTGATCCGCAAGCCGATCATCACCGAGAAAACGACCATGGCGTCCGAAAACGGCGCGGTTGTCTTCGAGGTCGCGATCGACGCCAACAAGCCGCAGATCAAAGAGGCCGTCGAGGCGTTGTTTGGTGTGAAGGTCAAGGCGGTGAACACCACCGTGACCAAAGGCAAGGTCAAGCGGTTCCGCGGCCAGCTGGGCAAGCGGAAAGATGTCAAAAAAGCCTATGTGACCCTGGAAGAGGGCAACACCATCGACGTGACCACCGGTCTTTGATCGGACCCGTCTGTGGAGAGAGATGAAAGCCCCCGCCGAAAGGCGGGGGTTTTTTATTTGATTTTTTTGAGTGCCAAGAATTTTCAAGAGCATTGTGATAAGATGAAAAGTGAATGTTGGGGGGATAGAAATGTACGATTTTTTCAAGCCGTTGAACCTGCCTTGCGTTGCCGCGGGTGCCGTCGTTTTCACGGTGTCGGGAGCACATGCATTCGAGGGGACCTTGAAGCCGGAAGCTGTGGAGCTGGAAACGACCTACTCACCCTTTGTGGGTCGGTCCTATCCGGACACGGTTTTGTTCGGCGATCTGCATTTCCATACCGAGATCTCGTTCGATGCGGGGCTGATCGGGACATCGCTCAGCATTCATGACGCATTCCGTGTGGCGCGTGGTGAAAAAATCATTTCGAATACAGGGCAACCGGTCCAACTTGTTCGCCCTCTGGATTTCCTGGCCATTACCGAGCACGCAGAAATGCTCGGACTGGCAACAGCCATCCGCACATCCAACCCTCGACTTCTGCAGGATGAATGGGGCAGGCGCATTCACGATCAGTTTCGGCAGGGACAGGAGGCAAGGATGGCTGCCTTCGCCGAGATCATTGATATCGGCACGGTACAGGGTCGGGATCCGACCGCAGGCTTGAACCTGGATGGGGACCTCTGGCTGGAAATCGTGGAAACGGTTGATCAATACAATGATCCGGGCAATTTCACCGCGCTTAGCGGCTTTGAATGGACCTTTACCCCCAAGGGCGACAACCTGCACCGTGTCATTCTGTTTGGGGACGGGGCCGACAAAACCAGCCAGACCAAGCCACTGACGTTCTTCGAGGCGCCTGACCCTCAGCTTCTGTGGAAGTATCTCGAGGGTTACGAGGCCAAGACCGGTGGACAGGCCATTGCCGTGCCTCACAACGCCAATATGTCGAACGGGCTGATGTTCAGTAAGAACAAGTTCGATGGTTCGCCGATGGATGCTGAATATGCGGCCCAGCGTATCCGCTGGGAGCCGATGCATGAGATGACCCAGATCAAAGGCGACGAGGAGACGCATCCCATGCTGTCGCCCGACGACGAATTTGCGGATTTCGAGAGCTGGGATGTGGCCAACCTTTCCGGCACGGCTGCGAAGACACCCGAGATGCTGCGCTATGAATACGCGCGCTCGGCGCTGAAAGTCGGTTTGGAGCTGGGCCGCGAGATCGGTGTGAACCCCTACAAGTTCGGCCTCTACGGCACGACTGACACGCACACCGCGATCCCCACCACGCGGGAAGACAACTATTTTGGCAAATACCAGCACACCGAGCCGTCAGCCAATCGCCATAACATCGACGTCATCCCGGCCGAAGATCCAGCTCTGCGGATCATAACCGCGCAAGAGTCTGCCGCTGGCTTGACGGCTGTCTGGGCGCGGGAAAACACCCGGCAAGAGGTTTTTGGCGCAATCACCCGTAAAGAGGCCTATGCCACGACCGGAAGCCGTATTCGCGTGCGTGTCTTTGGCGGCTGGGAGTTCGCGGAGGCCGATCTGCACGCATCCGATTTCGTGTCGAATGGATATCAGAACGGGGTTCCGATGGGCGGCGATTTGACGAATATTCCCGAAGGGGCTTCGCCTCGGTTTCTGATAAGGGCCTTACGCGATCCTGATGGCGCCAACTTGGATCGGGTGCAGATCATCAAGGGGTGGCTGGATTCCGACGGTAAATCCCACGAACGAATCTATGACGTCGCAGTGTCGGGCGGTCGCGAAATCGGAGATGATGGGCGTGCGGGCCAACCGGTCGGGAACACGGTAGATATCGAGAGCGCAACCTACACCAATTCCATCGGTGCGGCTGCTCTGTCCGGCTATTGGGAGGACCCTGCGTTCGACCCTGCCGAAGACGCATTCTATTACGTTCGCGTAATCGAGATACCAAAGCCCCGATGGACAACCTTCGACGCGGCATTTTATGGTGTCCCGCTGCCCGAAGTGGTGCCGCCCACCGTACAAGACCGAGCCTATACCTCGCCGATCTGGTACACGAGCCAGAACTAAGCGCCGGGACAGACAGTGGCTCTGTGTGACGTAGCGAGCAAGGGTCGCGTAGCTCCTGCGCCCGGTGTGAGCAAAGGGTGAAGAAAATCGGGATACTACCTATTGCCCCCCACCCCCAACCCTGCTACACGCTCCCAATCTTGCGGCCTCGGATTCGTTCCGGGGCCTCTGATATTTGCAGCCGGGGACCTTCGGGGCCCTATAACCTGGGCACCTACGGGGGCCTCTCACATAGCGAGGATTGATCCTCGCGCTTGCTAAACGGAAGACAGAAAGCATGGCACTCAAGTCGTACAAACCGACGACGCCGGGCCAGCGCGGGCTGGTGCTGATCGACCGTTCGGAGCTTTGGAAAGGACGTCCGGTCAAGTCTCTCACCGAGGGTTTGACCAAATCGGGCGGCCGGAACAACACCGGACGGATCACTTCACGCCGCCGTGGCGGTGGCGCAAAGCGTCTCTACCGGATCGTTGACTTCAAACGGAACAAACTGGATGTGGCGGCAACCGTCGAGCGGATCGAATACGACCCGAACCGGACCGCATTCATCGCACTGATCAAATATGACGACGGCGAGCAGGCCTATATCCTGGCGCCGCAGCGTCTGGCGGTTGGCGACAAGGTCATCGCTTCGGCCAAGGCCGACATCAAGCCCGGCAACGCGATGCCGTTCTCGGGCATGCCGATCGGTACCATCGTGCACAACATCGAGATGAAGCCCGGCAAGGGCGGTCAGATCGCACGTGCAGCGGGCACCTACGCCCAGTTCGTCGGTCGCGATGGCGGCTATGCCCAGATCCGTCTGAGCTCGGGCGAGCTGCGCATGGTGCGCCAGGAATGCATGGCCACCGTCGGTGCTGTATCGAACCCGGACAACAGCAACCAGAACCTCGGCAAAGCCGGTCGTATGCGCCACAAGGGCGTGCGTCCGTCGGTCCGTGGTGTTGCCATGAACCCGATCGATCACCCCCACGGTGGTGGTGAAGGCCGGACCTCGGGTGGCCGTACGCCGGTTACGCCTTGGGGTAAGGACACCAAGGGTAAGCGTACCCGCAACAAGAACAAAGCGTCCCAGAAGCTGATCATCCGCTCGCGGCACGCCAAGAAGAAAGGGCGTTAAGACATGTCTCGCTCTGTTTGGAAGGGTCCTTTCGTCGACGCTTACGTGCTGAAAAAAGCCGAAGCAGCGCGCGAGTCGGGCCGCAACGAAGTCATCAAGATCTGGTCGCGTCGTTCCACCATTCTGCCCCAGTTCGTGGGTCTGACCTTTGGTGTGTACAACGGCCAGAAACATATCCCTGTATCCGTCACGGAAGACATGATCGGTCAGAAGTTCGGTGAGTACTCGCCGACCCGGACCTATTACGGTCACGCCGCGGACAAAAAAGCGAAGCGGAAGTAAGTCATGGGCAAGGCAAAGAACCCCCGCCGCGTGGCTGAAAACGAAGCAATGGCCAAGACCCGTATGCTTCGCACCAGCCCGCAGAAACTGAACCTGGTTGCAGCGATGATCCGCGGCAAGAAAGTCGAGAAGGCTCTGACCGACCTGACTTTCTCGAACAAGCGTGTCGCGCAGGACGTGAAGAAATGCCTTCAGTCGGCCATCGCCAACGCCGAGAACAACCACAACCTGGATGTCGACGAGCTGATCGTCGCCGAGGCTTGGGTTGGCAAGAACCTGGTCATGAAGCGCGGCCGCCCGCGTGCCCGCGGCCGGTTCGGCAAGATCATGAAGCCGTTCTCGGAGATCACCATCAAGGTGCGTCAAGTTGAGGAGCAAGCCTAATGGGACATAAAGTCAATCCGATCGGCATGCGCCTTCAGGTCAACCGCACCTGGGACAGCCGTTGGTACGCAGATACCAAGGACTACGGTGATCTTCTGCTGGAAGACCTCAAGATCCGTGAGTTCATCAAGAAAGAGTGCAAGCAGGCCGGCGTGGCCCGTGTGATCATCGAGCGTCCGCACAAGAAGTGCCGCGTCACGATCCACACCGCACGTCCGGGTGTCATCATCGGCAAGAAAGGCGCGGACATTGAAGTTCTGCGCAAGAAGCTGGCTGCGATGACCGACAGCGAACTGCACCTGAACATCGTCGAAGTGCGCAAGCCGGAACTCGACGCGCAGCTGGTTGCCGAGTCGATCGCTCAGCAGCTGGAGCGCCGCGTTTCGTTCCGCCGCGCGATGAAGCGGTCGGTTCAGAACGCCATGCGCATGGGCGCCCTGGGTATCCGGGTGAACGTCGCTGGTCGTCTGGGCGGTGCCGAAATCGCACGGACCGAATGGTACCGCGAAGGCCGCGTGCCTCTGCACACCCTGCGTGCCGACATCGATTACGCACATGCCGAAGCGATGACCCCCTACGGGATCATCGGGATCAAGGTCTGGATCTTCAAAGGTGAGATCATGGAGCACGATCCGCAGGCACGTGACCGTAAAGCACAGGAACTCCAGGATGGTCCGGCACCGCGTGGTGCAGGCGGCCGTCGCTAAGGAGGATTTGAGATGCTTCAACCAAAGCGTACAAAATTCCGCAAGATGCACAAAGGCCGGATCAAGGGCGAAGCCAAGGGCGGCTCTGATCTGAACTTTGGCACCTACGGTCTGAAAGCCCTGCAGCCCGAGCGCGTGACCGCGCGTCAGATCGAAGCTGCACGTCGTGCCATGACCCGTCACATGAAACGTCAAGGTCGTGTCTGGATCCGGATCTTCCCGGATACCCCCGTGACCTCGAAGCCGACCGAAGTCCGTATGGGTAAAGGTAAAGGATCGGTTGACTATTGGGCAGCCAAAGTGAAGCCCGGTCGCGTGATGTTCGAGATCGACGGCGTCAACGATGAAATCGCTCGCGAGGCCCTGCGCCTGGCTGCGATGAAGCTGCCGATCAAGACCCGCGTCGTCGTCCGCGAGGACTGGTAAGCGGCTGGGGCAACCCTGTCGCGACAATGCTACCCCCGTTGGGAAACCGGCGGGGGTAAGGCTTTTTTCGAGGGGGCGCTTCCCCCACCGCGGCAAGCCGCGGCTCCCCCGGGGATATTTCTTGCCTGATGAAGAATGGACCGCGAGATTCACGCGAGATTCATCTGGCCGCAAATATCCCGGAGCGCGAGGCAGAGCCTCGCAAAACTTCCATGGCTTTCGTTGCGACGCTGCATTAGGACGAGATCATGCCACAGATCGAATCGCTCTTCGTCACCCGACTTTACCGCGCCGCTCTGTCCGAGTTCGATCCCAGGATCGAACCGGAGGAACTGGAGAACTCCTGTCTGGTCATCGCCCAGGACGACGAAGCCGGCCAGGAATGGTGCGAAGAAAACGGCTATCCTGGCTACACCAGCTATGCCTCGCTGACCGACTTGCCGTGGCGCTTCCCGATCTTCGCCGATCTGGTCAAGGTGCTGGACCAACATGTGGCCGCGTTTGCCGAAGACTTGGAATTCGATCTGGATGGGCGCGGATTGAAGCTCGAGGATCTTTGGATCAACATTCTGCCAGAAGGCGGAATGCATGCCAGCCATATCCATCCACACAGTGTGATATCCGGAACGACCTATGTTTCGATGCCAGAGGGAGCCAGCGCGTTGAAGCTGGAGGACCCGCGCTCAGGTCGGATGATGGCCGCGCCGGTGCGCCGCAAGGGCGCACGGCGGGAATTGCAACCGTTCATTTATTTGAAGCCCGAGGTCGGTGACGTGTTGCTTTGGGAAAGCTGGCTCCGCCACGAGGTGCCGATGAACATGGCCGAGGAAGAGAGGATCTCGGTAAGTTTCAACTACAGGTGGGATTGAAGCGCGAGGAATTTCCGCTTTCCAAATACAAGATCAGGAGTCTCTTTCAGCCGCGCCTCGCTGGATTTCGGGGAAGCCCGAAGCGGTCATGATCCTGCGACTTCTTCATGTAGCCCGACGCTCGGGCTTGAAGGAAGTTGAGCGCGAAGATTTGCTTGCTGGAGTGTCCTCTAGAAGTGACGGGTTGGAGGTTTGAAACTTTCCCTTGCCACCCACCCCCCAAACCCTTATACGGCGGCATCCTGCGATCTCCCGACTGCGTCGGGCGATTCGCATGTCTGTCATTCATCCACCAGGTCAAAGGTGACCCGCGAAGGGGCCTTCTGGTGTTTTGAGCAAAGGAAAAGGCGATGAACGCCCAGGAACTGCGTAACAAGACCCCGGACCAGCTCCGGGAGGATCTGGTCAACCTGAAGAAGGAAGCATTCAACCTGCGCTTTCAGCAGGCGACCGGACAACTCGAGAACACCGCCCGGATCAAGAGCGTGCGCCGCGACGTGGCCCGCATCCAGACCGTGCTGAACGAAAAAGCTGCTGAAGCTGCGAACTGAGGAGCCTGAGAGATGCCCAAACGTATTCTGCAAGGCACCGTGACCAGCGACGCCAACGAACAGACCGTCACCGTGCTGGTGGAGCGCCGCTTCACGCACCCGGTTCTGAAGAAGACCATCCGTAAGTCCAAGAAATACCGGGCTCACGATGAAAAGAACGCCTTCAAGGTCGGCGACACCGTACGCATCATCGAATGCGCGCCGAAATCGAAGACGAAACGCTGGGAGGTTCTGGAGGCGTAAGCCCCCGGAACTTTCCATTTGTCGAAACCCTGGGGGAACTAACTAGACCAGCCCCCACAGGTCGGGAGAAACCACATGATCCAGATGCAGACCAATCTGGATGTCGCTGACAACTCCGGCGCACGCCGAGTTCAGTGCATCAAGGTCCTGGGTGGTTCCAAGCGTAAATACGCCTCCGTCGGCGACATCATCGTCGTCTCGGTGAAGGAAGCCATCCCGCGCGGCCGCGTGAAGAAAGGTGACGTCCGCAAGGCCGTCGTCGTGCGCACCGCCAAGGAAGTCCGTCGCGAAGACGGTACCGCGATCCGCTTCGATCGCAACGCCGCCGTCATCCTGAACAACAACAACGAGCCCGTCGGTACCCGTATCTTCGGCCCCGTCGTTCGTGAACTGCGCGCGAAGAACTTCATGAAGATCATCTCGCTGGCTCCGGAGGTGCTGTAATCATGGCTGCTAAACTCCGCAAAGGCGACAAGGTCGTCGTGCTGGCCGGCAAGGACAAGGGCAAAGAGGGCGTGATCACCTCGGTCGACCCGAAAGCTGGCAAAGCCGTGGTCGACGGCGTGAACATCGCCATCCGCCACACCCGCCAGTCGCAGACCTCGCAAGGTGGCCGCCTGCCCAAGGCGATGCCGATCGACTTGTCGAACCTGGCTCTGCTGGACAAGAACGGCAAGGCAACCCGCGTCGGCTTCCGCATGGAAGGTGACAAGAAGGTTCGTTACGCCAAGACCACGGGGGACGTGATCGATGCTTGATGCTGCAACCTACACCCCGCGTCTGAAAGCTCAGTACGCCGACAAGATCCGCGCCGCTCTGAAGGAAGAGTTCGGCTACAAGAACGATATGCAGATCCCCAAGCTGGAGAAGATCGTTCTGAACATCGGCTGTGGTGCCGAGGCGGTGAAGGACTCGAAGAAGGCGAAGGCCGCCGTCGAGGATCTCACTGCGATTGCCGGCCAGAAGGCCGTGGCGACCAAGGCGAAGAAGTCGATCGCGGGTTTCCGCGTCCGTGAAGACATGCCGCTGGGCGCCAAGGTCACCCTGCGCGGCGACCGGATGTACGAATTCCTGGACCGTCTGATCACCATCGCGCTGCCGCGCGTGCGTGACTTCCGCGGTGTGAAACCGGCTTTTGACGGCCGTGGCAACTTTGCCATGGGCATGAAAGAGCACATCGTGTTCCCGGAAATCGACTTCGACAAAGTCGACGAGGTCTGGGGCCTGGACATCGTAATTGCCACCACAGCGAAAACCGACGCTGAAGCAAAGGCACTGTTGAAGCACTTCAACATGCCGTTCAACGCGTAAGCGCCGGGAGGAAAGAGACATGGCTAAAAAAGCAATGATCGAGCGCGAAAAGAAGCGCGAGCGCCTGGTGGCCAAATACGCCGCAAAACGCGCCGAGCTGAAAGAAATCGCGAATGACGAGAGCCGCCCGATGGAAGAGCGCTTCAAGGCGCGACTGAAACTGGCGAAACTGCCGCGCAACAGCTCGGCAACCCGTCTGCACAACCGCTGCCAGCTGACCGGCCGTCCGCACGCTTACTATCGTAAGCTGAAGATCAGCCGTATCGCGCTGCGCGAGCTGGGCTCTGCTGGTCAGATCCCCGGCATGGTGAAATCGAGCTGGTAAGGGAGAGAGTGATATGAACGATCCTATCGGCGATATGCTCACCCGTATCCGCAACGCGCAGATGCGCGGCAAGTCCACCGTGACCACTCCGGCGTCGAAACTGCGCGCCTGGGTTCTGGACGTGCTGGCGGACGAAGGCTACATCCGCGGCTACGAAAAAGTGACCGGTGCCAATGGCCACCCGGCGCTTGAGATCAGCCTGAAATACTATGAAGGCACCCCTGTCATTCGCGAACTGAAGCGGGTCTCGAAGCCCGGTCGTCGCGTTTACATGGGCGTCAATGACATTCCGCAGGTCCGTCAGGGTCTGGGCGTGTCGATTGTCAGCACGCCCAAGGGCGTGATGTCGGACGCGAACGCTCGCTCCAACAATGTTGGCGGCGAAGTGCTCTGCACCGTCTTCTAAGGAGGTCTGGAATGTCTCGTATTGGTAAAAAACCGGTCGAGCTGCCCAGCGGCGTTTCCGCTGCTGTGTCCGGCCAGACCATCGAAGTGAAGGGTCCGAAAGGTACCCGCAGCTTCACCGCAACCGACGACGTCACCCTGTCGGTCGAAGACAACGTGGTCAAGATCACTCCGCGCGGCACCTCGAAGCGTGCACGTCAGCAGTGGGGCATGAGCCGCACCATGGTTGCCAACCTGGTTGAAGGCGTGACCAACGGCTTCAAGAAAGAGCTGGAGATCCAGGGTGTGGGTTACCGCGCTCAGATGCAGGGCAACACCCTGAAGCTGAACCTGGGCTACAGCCACGATGTCGATTTCGTTGCGCCGGAAGGTGTCACCATCACCGCGCCGAAACAGACCGAGATCGTCGTGGAAGGCATCGACCAGCAGCTGGTGGGCGAAGTGGCGGCCAAGATCCGCGACTGGCGCCGCCCCGAGCCGTACAAAGGCAAGGGCATCCGCTACAAGGGCGAGTTCATCTTCCGCAAGGAAGGCAAGAAGAAGTAAGGACGAACACAATGGCAAACAGCAAAAGAACCCTGTTTCTGAAGCGCCGCCTGCGCGTTCGGAACAAGCTTCGCAAGGTCAACGCTGGGCGTCCGCGCCTGTCGGTGCACCGCTCGAACAAGAACATCTCGGTCCAGTTGATCGACGATGTGCGCGGCGTGACCCTGGCCTCGGCCTCGACCCTGGAAAAGGATCTGGGCGTTGTCGGCAAGAACAACATCGAAGCGGCCACCAAGGTGGGCGCGGCCATCGCCGAGCGGGCCAAGAAGGCCGGCGTCGAAGAGGCCTATTTCGATCGTGGCGGCTTCCTGTTCCACGGCAAGGTGAAGGCTCTGGCCGACGCTGCGCGTGAAGGCGGTCTGAAGATCTAAGACCTGTGGGTGGCCCATGCGGCCACCCCGATGATCCGGGAGCCTCGGCCGCGGGCGGGGGCTCACCTGGATTGAAGTAACGGCGCTGACGCGCCATCAGAGAAAGGGATGCCGAAATGGCAGAACGTGAAAACCGCCGGGGCAACCGTCGCGAGCGCGAGGAAGCACCGGAATTCGCAGATCGCCTGGTTGCGATCAACCGCGTGTCGAAAACTGTAAAGGGTGGTAAGCGCTTCGGCTTCGCCGCTCTGGTGGTTGTCGGCGATCAGAAAGGCCGCGTCGGCTTTGGCAAGGGCAAGGCGAAAGAAGTGCCCGAGGCCATCCGCAAGGCCACCGAGCAGGCCAAACGCAACATGATCCGCGTGCAGCTGCGCGAAGGCCGCACCCTGCACCACGACATCGAAGGCCGCCACGGCGCCGGCAAGGTCGTCATGCGCACCGCGCCGGAAGGTACCGGTATCATCGCCGGTGGTCCGATGCGTGCCGTGTTCGAGATGCTGGGTGTCAAGGACGTGGTGTCCAAGTCGCTGGGTTCGCAGAACCCATACAACATGATCCGCGCCACCATCGACGGCCTGAAGAAAGAACAGAGCCCGCGTTCGGTTGCCGCGCGTCGTGGCAAGAAGGTTGCTGACATCCTGCCCAAGCGGGACGAAGCACCGGCCGCATCGGCGCAAGTCGCCGAAGAAGCGTAAGGAGACGTCACCATGGCAAAAACCATCGTCGTCAAGCAGATCGGCTCGCCGATCCGCCGCCCCGCCGACCAGCGCGCAACCCTGATCGGCCTGGGCCTGAACAAGATGCACAAGACCCGCGAACTGGAGGATACCCCCTCGATCCGCGGCATGGTCAATAAGATCCCGCATTTGGTGGAGATCATCGAAGAACGCGACTGATCGCGTCTCGGACCCAACTCGAAAACGCCCCCGACCCGTTCGGGGGCGTTTTTCTTTGCGCCGTCTGCATGGCTTGCCATGCATCTGGTGCATGACGGGTAGACCGAGACTTGGATTGTTTGCGGTAACATCCGGGCCTATCTGTGGAGTGTCCAAAAGGAACGACACTCACAGCGCCAGGGAATACGCCCCGGCAAGAAAGGAGCCCAGATATGGCACACGCACTGAACATCCCCCATGGCGGCCTGAACCTGACGGCCCGCATCCGCGACCTGATCGACGGCATCAAGCGCGCCCAGTCCCGCGCGCGAGAATACAGCAAGACCTATTCCGAGCTGCAGCGGTTGAGCGACCGTGAACTCAACGACATCGGCATCCGCCGCTGCGACATTGCCGATATCGCACGCGAGCACGCTTATTGCTCGTAAGTGGCAAAGGCCTTCTTCGCGATGCAGGTGGGGCGCCGGACGGGCGCCCTTTTCCTTTTTTTTTGGGGCGTCTGTCTCCTCAAGAATTTCCACGGGGCGCCAACTGCACCGTTGCATGGGACCGGGAATTGCGCCACTTCCTGAACAACGCGATTTTGCGGGTGAAAGGGCAGGGCATGGCGAGGGACTACCAGATCGGAATGCTGTGGGTGGAGGGGCCGCTCAGTTTCCTCGAGCTGCTTTGCATCCAGTCCTATCTGGACATGGGCCACAGCGTGCGCCTGTACACCTACAACAACGTGACCAACATTCCCGACGGGGTGGAGCAGCGGGACGCCCGAGAGATCCTGCCCGATTCCGAATTCATCACCCATGACCGCACCCAAAGCCCGGCGCCGCATTCCGACAAGTTCCGATACCGGATGCTGGCGCAGGAGCCCGACATGATTTGGGCCGACACTGATGCCTATTGCCTGAAACCCTATTCAACGGCGAATGGCCATTACTACGGGTATCTCGAGGGTGAGGTAGCCATCGGCGTATTGGGGCTGCCGCACGACAGTGAAACTCTGGCCAAGCTGATCGAGTACACGAATGATCCGTATCGAATACCGCCTTGGCTGCCACCGCGCCACCGGCGGCCATTGGAAGAGGCGCGGGACGCCGGAAATCCCACCAACGTTCCCGAGTTTTTGTGGGGCGTGTGGGGACCAAAGGCGTTCACCTGGGCGTTGAAGGAAACAGGCGAGATCAAATACGCTCTGCCAGAGCATGTGTTCTATCCGATCAATTTTTCGCGCCGCCGCGCCATGGCCCGTCCGAGCGAGAATCTCGACCGGTTCTTCCACGAAGATACTGTCTCGATCCATCTCTACGGGCGCCGAATGCGCGCCATCATGCGTAAGAACGGCGGCGTTCCGCACCCCGACAGCCTGGTCGGAAAGCTGGTATCCAAGCATGGCATCGTTCCACAGGACGCACCCATCGCCAGTTCCGAAGGCTGACGCGACGCGATAGGGCAATCAAAACTTGCAACCGGAGGCCTGACGCTGTATCGGGCTTCGGTGGCATGAAGGCCACGAGAATCAAAATCAAGAAATGCCGTGTTTGGCCCATCACGCTTCGGGGTCATATCCGGCTAAGGAGAAGCGACATGAAACTGCATGAACTGCGCGACAATCCCGGCGCCGTCAAGAAACGGACCCGCGTTGGCCGTGGTCCCGGCTCGGGCAAGGGTAAAATGGGTGGCCGTGGTATCAAAGGCCAGAAATCCCGTTCGGGTGTGGCCATCAACGGCTATGAAGGCGGCCAGATGCCGCTGTATCAGCGCCTGCCCAAGCGTGGCTTCAACAAGCCGAACCGCAAGGAATACGCCGTTGTGAACCTGGGCCTGATCCAGAAATTCGTCGACGCCGGCAAGCTGGACGCCAAGGCCGCGATCACCGAGGACGCTCTGATTGCCTCGGGCCTGGTCCGCCGCAAGCTGGACGGCGTCCGCGTTCTGGCCAAGGGTGAAATCACCGCCAAGCTGAACCTGGAAGTGACCGGCGCCTCGAAGTCGGCCATCGAAGCCGTGGAAAAAGCGGGCGGTTCACTGAAGGTCACAAAAGCCGCTGCGGCAGAGTAAGCGCTTGTGAGCGGGCGCCGACCCGCTTACATAGACCTCAGAGTTTTCCAAGACGCCGCCCGAGCCGGAAAACGGTTCCGGGCGGCGTTTTCATAAGAGAGACCGATTTATGGTATCAGCAGCAGAACAAATGGCAGCCAACACAAGCTGGGCTGCCCTGGGCAAGGCCACCGATCTGCGCAACCGCATCCTGTTCACGCTGGGTTTGCTGATCGTCTATCGTCTGGGCACCTTCATTCCGGTGCCGGGGATCGACGGGCAGGCGCTGCGCGAGTTCATGGAGCAGGCGGGGCAGGGCATCGGTGGGATGGTTTCGATGTTCACCGGCGGGGCGCTGGGGCGGATGGGTATCTTTGCCCTCGGCATCATGCCCTATATCTCGGCATCGATCATCGTGCAGCTGCTGACCTCGATGGTTCCCGCGCTCGAACAACTCAAGAAAGAGGGCGAGCAGGGCCGCAAGAAGATCAACCAATACACCCGTTTCGGCACTGTGGCGCTGGCCACCGTGCAGGCCTATGGCCTGGCGGTTTCGCTGGAATCGGGCGATTTGGCGACCGATCCCGGTCTGTATTTCCGCCTGTCCACGATGATCACGCTGGTGGGTGGCACCATGTTCCTGATGTGGCTGGGCGAACAAATCACCGCGCGCGGCATCGGCAACGGCATCTCGCTGATCATCTTCGTCGGTATCATCGCCGAAGTTCCGGCGGCGCTGGCGCAGTTCTTCGCCTCAGGCCGTAGCGGTGCGATCAGCCCGGCCGTGATCGTCGGCGTGATCGTGATGGTGATCGCTGTGATCACCTTCGTGGTGTTCATGGAGCGCGCGCTGCGCAAGATCCATATCCAGTACCCGCGCCGCAATGTCGGCATGAAGGTCTATGAAGGCGGCTCGAGCCACCTGCCGGTCAAGGTCAACCCTGCCGGCGTGATTCCGGCGATCTTCGCCAGCTCGCTGCTGCTGCTGCCGGTCACGATCTCGACCTTCTCGTCGGGCGCAGCGAACGGACCGATCATGTCGTGGCTGCTGGCCAATTTCGGACCGGGACAGCCGCTGTACCTGCTGTTCTTCGCTTCGATGATCGTGTTCTTTGCGTATTTCTACACGTTCAACGTGTCGTTCAAACCGGATGACGTGGCGGACAACCTGAAAAAGCAGAACGGTTTTGTGCCCGGCATCCGTCCCGGTAAGAAAACCGCCGAGTATCTGGAATATGTGGTCAACCGCGTGCTGGTGCTGGGCTCGGCCTATCTGGCGGCGGTCTGCCTGCTGCCCGAGATCCTGCGCGGCCAGTTCGCCATTCCGTTCTATTTCGGTGGCACCTCAGTTCTGATCATCGTCTCTGTGACCATGGACACGATCCAACAGGTTCAGAGCCACCTGCTGGCGCATCAATACGAAGGGCTGATCGAAAAGTCCCAGTTGCGCGGCAAAGGCAAGAAACGCGGCAGGAAGGGACCCGCTCGTCGATGAATATCATTCTTCTGGGCCCCCCGGGGGCAGGCAAGGGTACGCAAGCACGTCACCTGGTTGAAACGCGGGGCATGATCCAGCTCAGCACCGGTGACATGCTGCGCGAGGCCCGCAGCTCGGGAACCGAGATGGGCAAGAAGGTGGCTGCGATCATGGACGCGGGCAAGCTTGTCACCGACGAGATCGTTATCGGCCTGATCGAAGAAAAGCTGACCACCGAAAAGGGCGCTGGATTCATCTTCGACGGCTTCCCGCGTACCTTGGCCCAGGCTGACGCCTTGTCCGCCCTGCTGGCCAAGCTGGGTCAGTCGCTGCACACCGTGATCGAAATGCGCGTGGATGACGATGCGTTGGTCAAGCGGATCACCGGCCGATTCACCTGTGGCGATTGCGGCGAGGTCTATCACGACGAAACCAAGCCCACCGCGGTCGATGGGGAATGTGATAAATGTGGCGGTACCAACATGGTACGCCGGGCCGATGACAACGAAGACAGCCTGCGGACCCGGTTGATGGAGTACTACAAGAAGACATCTCCGTTGATCGGTTACTACTATGCCAAAGGTGATCTGCGCCCAGTGAACGGGTTGGCGGACATCAAGGAAGTCCGGGCCTCGATCGAGGCCATACTGGGCTGAGGCAGCAAGGGGCTTGACGCCAAGTCCAAAAGCCCATATCGACCCCCATCCCCTTGGGGAATCAACCGCGTGTGCGGGATTCGTCCCGCATGCCAAGACCACCTCGAATGATGCTGAACCCTCTGGCCACACTGCCACGGTTGGGCGTTGTGAAAAAAGGTTCTGGAATTACGGAACCGCAACGAAAGGAAAGTGACACGTGGCACGTATTGCCGGCGTAAACATCCCGACTGCAAAGCGGGTACCTATCGCCCTCACCTACATCACCGGAATCGGCAACACCTCGGCCAAGGCGATCTGCGAAGCCGTGGGCATCGACGAGAGCCGCCGGGTGAACGAACTGTCGGATGCCGAAGTTCTGGCCATCCGCGAGCACATCGACGCCAACTACACCGTCGAAGGCGACCTGCGTCGTGAAGTGCAGATGAACATCAAGCGCCTGATGGACCTGGGCTGCTATCGCGGTCTGCGTCACCGCCGCAACCTGCCGGTTCGCGGTCAGCGCACCCACACCAACGCTCGTACCCGCAAAGGCCCCGCAAAGCCGATCGCGGGCAAGAAGAAGTAAGGAGGGTCTGACCGATGGCACGTGACAAGACACGCGTAAAACGCAAAGAGCGCAAGAACATCGCATCGGGCGTCGCCCATGTGAACTCGACCTTCAACAACACCAAGATCCTGATCTCGGACGTGCAGGGCAACGCCATTTCGTGGTCGTCGGCCGGCACCATGGGCTTCAAGGGTTCGCGGAAGTCGACCCCCTACGCCGCGCAGATGGCCGCCGAAGACGCTGGCCGCAAGGCGCAGGAACATGGCGTCAAGACGCTGGAAGTCGAAGTTCAGGGCCCCGGTTCGGGCCGTGAATCGGCGCTGCGCGCGCTGGCTGCCGTGGGCTTCAACATCACGTCGATCCGCGACGTGACCCCGATTGCCCACAACGGCTGCCGCCCGCCGAAGCGCCGCCGCGTCTAAGCAATTTGGAATTGAGCTGGGGCTGTGTTTTCGCACGGCCCCAGCACGTCATTTTGAACCTCGGGCGTCTGCACCTTGTTGGTCATGGGGCGCAGACAGGAATGGAGGGATTACATGATCCACAAGAATTGGGCTGAATTGATCAAGCCGACCCAGCTTGACGGCAAGCCGGGCAATGATCCCGCGCGCCAGGCCACCATCGTTGCCGAACCGCTTGAACGCGGCTTTGGTCTGACCTTGGGCAACGCCTTGCGCCGCGTGCTGATGAGCTCGCTGCAAGGCGCGGCCATCACCAGCGTCCAGATCGACAACGTCCTGCACGAGTTCAGCTCGGTCGCAGGTGTGCGTGAAGACGTCACCGACATCATCCTGAACCTCAAGCAGGTCGCTCTGCGCATGGAAGTCGAAGGCCCCAAGCGCCTGTCGATCAATGCCAAAGGCCCCGCAGTCGTCACCGCAGGCGACATCAGCGAAAGCGCCGGCATCGAGGTTCTGAACCGCGATCACGTCATCTGCCACCTGGACGATGGCGCCGACCTGTTCATGGAACTGACCGTCAACACCGGAAAGGGCTATGTCTCGGCCGAGAAGAACAAGCCCGAAGACGCGCCTATCGGCCTGATCCCGATCGACGCGATCTATTCGCCGGTCAAGAAGGTCGCCTATGACGTTCAGCCGACCCGCGAAGGTCAGGTTCTGGACTATGACAAGTTGACCATGAAGATCGAAACCGACGGCTCGATCACGCCCGAGGATGCGCTGGCCTTCGCCGCCCGCATCCTGCAGGATCAGCTGTCGATCTTCGTCAACTTCGACGAGCCGGAATCGGCGGGCCGCCAGGACGAGGACGATGGTCTGGAGTTCAACCCGCTGCTGCTGAAGAAGGTGGACGAGCTGGAGCTGTCGGTCCGTTCGGCAAACTGCCTGAAGAACGACAACATCGTCTATATCGGCGATCTGATCCAGAAGACCGAAGCCGAGATGCTGCGCACCCCGAACTTCGGCCGCAAGTCGCTGAACGAGATAAAGGAAGTGCTGTCCGGAATGGGCCTGCACCTCGGCATGGATGTCGAGGATTGGCCGCCCGACAACATCGAAGATCTGGCCAAAAAATTCGAAGACGCGTTCTAAGCGCGTCTTCGCCAATGCCCGGGCTGCCGGGGACCGTATGGGCATTTCCGCCCCAAGGAGAGCCGGTGACACGCATCGCCGGCCAGACAAAGCAAAACGCGAAAGAAGGAATTGAAAAATGCGTCACGCACGTGGTTACCGCCGCCTGAACCGTACTCATGAGCACCGCAAGGCCCTGTTTTCGAACATGGCCGGCTCGCTGATCGAGCACGAACAGATCAAGACGACGCTGCCCAAGGCAAAAGAGCTGCGCCCGATCGTTGAAAAGCTGATCACTCTGGGCAAGCGCGGCGACCTGCACGCCCGCCGTCAGGCCGCAGCTCAGCTGAAGGAAGACAAGGACGTCGCCAAGCTGTTCGAGGTTCTGGGCCCGCGCTACAAGGACCGTCAGGGCGGCTACGTCCGTATCCTGAAGGCCGGCTTCCGCTATGGCGACATGGCGCCGATGGCGATCATCGAATTCGTCGATCGCGACGTCGATGCCAAGGGCGCGGCCGACAAGGCCCGCGTTGCTGCCGAGGAAGCGGCCGCTGACGAAGAATAAGACCCGGCTGAATGGCCGAACTCTTGACCCCTGTCCGGATCGTCCGGGCAGGGGTTTTTAATTGCTTTGCGGGCTTTAAAACGACCCTGCCGGCGGCGGAGCGCCACGCTCTATTGCATTCGCACGCCGCGCTCCGCATATCTTCGGCGGAGGAAGAACGGAGCTGTCATGATACGCACGATACTGGCTGTATGTCTGATGACACTGGCCGCCCAGGCCGGCGCCGAGACGCGGGTTCCGCAATCGCAGGCCGAGATTTCGATGGGATTTGCCCCGGTGGTCAAAAAGGCGGCCCCGGCGGTGGTGAACATCTATGCCAAGATCGTCCGGCCCGGACGCCGCAGCCCGATTTTCGCAGACCCGTTCTTTCAGGACTTTTTCGGTGGCGGCTTCGGTACGCCGCGTCCACGGGTGCAGAACTCTCTGGGGTCGGGCGTTATCTTGACCGAGGATGGCTACGTCGTTTCGAACTACCACGTCGTCGGCACCGCGACCGAGATCCGGGTCGTCACAACGGATCGTCGTGAATTTCACGCCGAGGTCGTCCTAGGCGACGAGGAAAGCGACATCGCCATCCTGCGCCTGCTGGACGCGCAGGGCCTGCCCTTCCTGCGTCTGCGCGATTCGGATCAGGTCGAGGTTGGCGAGTTGGCTCTGGCCATCGGCAACCCGTTCGGCGTGGGGCAGACCGTGTCGTCGGGCATCATCTCGGGGCTGGCGCGGTCGGGAACTGCCACGGGCAATGCGCGGGGGTATTTCATTCAGACCGATGCGCCCATCAACCCGGGCAATTCCGGGGGCGCTCTGATCGACGTCAACGGAGATCTGATCGGCATCAACACCTCGATCCTCACGCGGTCGGGCGGGTCCAACGGCATCGGCTTTGCCATTCCGGCCAATCTGGTGGCGGAATTCCTGCGTCAGGCCAAGGCGGGCAACACGGAATTCGTCAGCCCCTGGGCCGGCATGGCCGGTCAGATCATGAGCGCCGACATCGCGGAATCGCTTGGGCTTTCGCTGCCGCAGGGCGTGGTGATCTCGGACCTCCATCCGCTCAGCCCATTGGCCGAGGCTGGCTTGCGGGTGGGCGACATCGTCACGCATGTGGATGGTGAAGAGGTGAACTCGCCCGCCGAGATGAAGTTTCGCATGTCGGTGGCGGGTGTTGGTGGGACATCCGTTCTGACCCGGCTGCGCGGTGGTGACAGGAAAGATGTCAGTGTGGCGCTGATGGCTGCGCCTGAAACGCCGACGGCCGAGGAAACCACTTTGAACGACCGCACGGTTCTGCCGGGGATGACGGTTGCGCGAATCAACCCGGCTTTGATCGTCAAGATGGGGCTGCCCCTGTCTCAAACCGGTGTGGTCGTTGTCGACCCCGGCCCCTATGGCGCGCGTGCCGGGCTGCGGCCCGGCGACGTAATCAATGCCGTGAACGGGCGAAAGGCCGAACGCCCGCGCGACGTCGTTCGGGCGCTGCGCGACCCGGGCCGGCGGGTGCAGATCGATCTGGTGCGCGGCGGTAAGCCCGTGTCGTTGCGGTTCAGGCTCTGACGGCATGAGTGACCTGTTCGACACCGAAGGGCAGGCCTCCGAACCGGCCCCGAACCGCCCGCTGGCAGACCGGTTGCGGCCCCAGGCGCTGTCCGAGGTGATCGGGCAGCAACAGGTTCTGGGCCCCGAGGCGCCGCTGGGGGTGATGCTGGCGTCGGGCAGCCTGTCCAGCCTGATCTTCTGGGGGCCGCCGGGGGTGGGCAAAACTACCATCGCGCGGCTGCTGGCCAAAGAAACCGACCTGCATTTCGAACAGATCAGCGCGATCTTCACTGGCGTTCCCGACCTCAAGAAGGTGTTCGAGGCTGCCAAGTTGCGGCGGCGGAACGGCAAGGGGACGCTGTTGTTCGTGGACGAGATCCATCGTTTCAACAAGGCCCAGCAGGACGGGTTCCTGCCGCATATGGAGGACGGGACGATCCTTCTGGTGGGCGCGACCACCGAAAACCCATCGTTCGAGTTGAACGCCGCCGTACTCAGCCGCGCGCAGGTGCTGGTGCTGGAACGGCTGGGTCTGGCCGATCTGGAACGCCTGACGCAGCGTGCCGAAAAAGAGCTGGGCAAGGCGTTGCCTCTGACACCCGCAGCGCGGGACGCGCTGCAGGAAATGGCGGATGGAGACGGCCGGGCGCTGTTGAACCTGATCGAGCAAATCGCGGCCTGGTCGGTGGACGCGCCGCTGGACCCCGACGCGCTGGCCAAGCGCCTGATGCGTCGTGCCGCGAAATACGACAAGTCGGGGGACGAGCACTACAATCTGATCTCGGCGCTGCACAAATCGGTGCGCGGGTCCGACCCGGATGCGGCGCTGTACTGGTTCGCCCGGATGCTGACCGGGGGCGAAGATCCGCGATACCTGGCCCGCCGCATTACCCGGATGGCGGTCGAGGATATCGGCCTGGCCGATCCGCAGGCCCAGTCGATCTGCCTGCATGCCTGGGAGGTGTACGAGCGGCTCGGGTCGCCCGAGGGTGAGTTGGCGCTGGCGCAGGCGGTCGTGTATCTGGCGCTGGCGCCCAAATCCAACGGGGCCTATGTGGGCTACAAGGCGGCGATGCGCCTGGCCAAGCAGTCGGGCAGCGAGCCGCCGCCCAAACACATCCTGAACGCGCCGACGGGATTGATGAAGGATCAGGGCTATGGCGCGGGCTATGCCTATGATCATGATGCCGAGGACGGGTTCTCGGGGCAGAACTACTTTCCCGAGACCATGAAGCGCCCGGTCCTGTACCAGCCGGTCGAACGCGGGTTCGAGCGCGAGTTGAAAAAGCGTCTGGACTACTTTTCGAAACTGCGCAGTCAACGCAACGGGTCGTGACGCAGGGTCAGTTTGGACCGTTCCGTCGCGTTTCGCGGGACACTCAAGGCGCGCCCGGGGTTCCCTAGGACTACATGCCGCCAGGGAGGAGCGCAGATGACCGTTTTCATCGACAAGACAGACGACGTGTGGACCATCATCCACGACCGGCCCCAGGCCAGAAACGCCGTAGATGCCGAACACGCGGCAGCCCTGGCTGAGGCCTTCATCGCCTTCGAGGATAGCGCGGCCAAGACGGCCGTGTTCTGGGGAAAGGGCGGCAATTTCTGCGCGGGCTGGGACCTCAAGATGGCAGCCACGCTGTCTGACCCGGACCTGCGCGAGCCCTATTTCGACAGGCACGCCTTTCCGATCGGGGCCGCGCCGTCGCTGCTGGGCCCGATGGGCCCATCGCGGCTGGAGCTGTCAAAGCCGGTCATTGGCGCGATCGAAGGCGCCGCTGTTGCCGGCGGCATGGAGTTGGCCCTTTGGTGCGACATCCGGGTGATGGCCGAGGACGCCTATATGGGCGTCTATTGCCGCCGTTGGGGAATCACGCTGATGGATGGCGGTTCGGTGCGGCTGCCGCGGCTGGTCGGGCAGGGCAAGGCACTCGAGATCGCGCTGACCGGGCGCACGGTCATGGCTGACGAGTGCGAACGGATCGGGCTGGCCGAGAAAATCGTGCCGCAGGGTGAAACCCGCAAGGCGGCCGAAGCGATGGCGCACGAGATTGCCCGGTTCCCGCAGGAAGCCGTCCGCGCCGACCGCCGCTCGATCATCGAAACCCGGGGGATGCCGTTGCGCGAGGCGTTGAAGGTCGAATGGGCCAACGGGCTGGACGCCATCCGCCGCGAGGGCACGTCCGGCGCGGCCCGGTTCCGCGATGGGGCCGGGCGGCACGGGGATTTCACTGATATCTGAGCGGCCTTGGCCCGCGAGCCCGTCAGCCTGCTTGACTCTTGCCTTGCGGCGCGCGACAGACGCGGATGTTTTCTGAGGCACTGACACGGGCGGTTTTCCGGGCGCGCAGCATCCGGTCGCAAGGGGTATTGGCATGAGTGGCGTACAGATGATCACGGTCGAGCCGGGCGACGGCGACCAGCGGTTGGACCGCTGGTTGCGGCGCCTGTTCCCGCATGTCAGCCAGGGCCGGATCGAAAAGATGTGCCGCAAGGGTGAACTGCGCGTGGACGGCGGGCGGGTCAAGGGCTCGACCCGGCTGCAGGCGGGGCAGGTGGTGCGTGTGCCGCCCCTGCCCGACCCGGATCACAAACCTGCCCCGGCCCGCCCCCGCGTGACGGATGCCGATGCGAAAATGATCGAGTCCTGCGTGATCTACCGGGATGACCACGTGCTGGCGCTGAACAAGCCCCACGGCCTGCCCGTTCAGGGCGGCAGCGGCCAGGCCCGGCACGTGGACGGCCTCGCCGAAGCGTTGCGCTTTGGCTATGACGAGAACCCACGGCTCGTGCACCGTCTCGACAAGGACACGTCGGGCGTGCTGCTGATGGCGCGCACGCGCGAAGCGGCCAAGGGCCTGACCGCGGCCTTCCGGCATCGCAACACACGCAAGATCTACTGGGCGCTGGTGGCTGGTGTGCCGACCCCGTATCTGGGCGAGATCAAGACCGGGCTGGTCAAGGCCCCCGGTCACGGCAAGCAGGGCGAAGGCGAAAAGATGATCGCCCTCCACCTGAACGAAATCGACAGTACGCCGGGCGCCAAACGGGCGCACACGCTTTATGCCACGCTGTATCGGGTGGCCAGCCGTGCATCATGGGTGGCGATGGAGCCCGTCACCGGTCGCACACATCAGCTGCGTGCGCATATGGCGGCCATCGGGCACCCGATCATCGGGGATGGGAAATATGGCGGCTCGGGTCAGGAAAATCTGGGCGATGGCTGGGGCGCACAATTGGGTGGGGTCATCAGCAAAAAGTTGCATCTGCACGCCCGAACCGCGTCATTCAAGCATCCGATGACCGGCAAGCAAATCACGATCAACGCCCCGCTGCCGCCGCACATGAAAGACAGTTGGGACACCTTGGGCTGGACCGAGGATCTGGCCGCCGAGGACCCGTTCGAGGCGCTGCGATGACCGCGCACCTGCGACTGGTTCTGTTCGATGTGGACGGGACGCTGGTGGACAGCCAGGCCAGCATCGTGTCGGCCATGACCGCCAGTTTCCAGGCGGTGTCGCTGCCGGTGCCGGATCGCGCCGCGATCCTGTCGATCGTGGGTCTTTCCCTGCCGGTTGCGATTGCGCGCCTCGTGCCCGAGCAGCCGCCGCGCATGCAGGCCCGGCTGGTCGATGGCTACAAGCAAGCCTACCACGCGCAGCGCCTTCAGCAGGGCGCCGCTGGCTCGCCCCTGTACCCCGGCGCCCGCGACGTCATCGATCGGCTGCACGCCACCCCCGAGATCCTGCTGGGCGTGGCCACGGGCAAGTCACAGCGCGGGCTGGACGCGCTGCTTGAGGCGCACGACCTCGGGCACGTTTTCGTCACCCGGCAGGTGGCCGACCATCACCCGTCGAAACCGCATCCCTCGATGATCGAAACGGCCCTGTCCGAGACTGGCGTCACACCTGCGGATGCGGTGATGATCGGCGACACGAGTTTCGACATGGAAATGGCGCAGGCGGCGCGCGTTCACGGGATCGGAGTGGCCTGGGGCTATCACGACCGGTCGCGTCTGGTGGCCGCGCGCAGGGTGATCGACAGTTTCGATCAACTGCCCGACGCGCTGACAGAATTCTGGGGACAAGAGCATGAGTGACTGGAAACCGAAACGCTTCTGGACATCAAGCGCCGTGGTCGCAGCCGATGACGGCTATGCCGTCGAGCTGGACGGGCGCCGTGTGAAAACGCCGGCCAAGGCGCCATTGGTGCTGCCCACCCGGGCCATGGCCGAAGCGGTCGCGCGGGAATGGGAGGCGCAGGAAAAAGAAGTCGACCCCGCGACCATGCCCTTTACCCGCTCGGCCAATGCCGCGATCGACAAGGTGACGCATCAACATGCCGAGGTGGCCGACATGCTGGCCGACTATGGCGACTCTGACCTGCTGTGCTATCGCGCCACCCATCCTCGGGAGCTGGCCGAGCGTCAGGCCGAACAATGGGACCCGGCGCTGGACTGGGCCGCCGAAACGTTGGGGGCGCGTCTGCAGACGGTTGCGGGCGTGGTGCATCAGCCGCAGCCTGCGGAAGCCGTAGACAGGTTGCGCGACATGGTGCACGCGCTGGACGCGTTCCGTCTGGCGGCCTTTCACGATCTGGTGAGCCTGTCGGGGTCGCTGATTCTGGGTTTTGCAGCTGCCCGGAATTGGCGCAAACCGGACGATATATGGCGCATTTCGCGGCTGGATGAATCGTGGCAGGCCGAGCAATGGGGCGACGACGCAGAAGCCGTTCAGGCCGCCGAGATCAAAAGGGCCGCCTTCCTGCACGCCAAACAGTTCTACGATCTATCGGTCTGAGCCTTTTTGGTCCCGATTTGAGAGACTTGCCTACGCTGCCCGCTTGATCTCATCGATTTCCATGATCCGGCCCTTGACGTTTGTTTATGAATGCGCCCAAACTCGGGCGCACTAAAGGGGAGACACCTTTTGGGTAACCGGTCCGGCTACCTTGCGTGTCGGATAAAAGCCCGTCCCGGATCGGGGCGGGAAATCAGGAAGAGGTAAAAATGAAAAAATCCGTAATCTTGGGCGCGGCGACGATTGCTGGTCTGGCTGCTGGCGCGGCCGCGGCGGGAACCATGGACGACGTTAAGGCGCGCGGCAAGCTGAACTGCGGCGTGACCACCGGTCTGGTCGGTTTTGCGGCACCCGACGCTAACGGCGAATGGCAAGGCTTTGACGTGGCCGTCTGCCGCGCCGTTGCCGCCGCCGTCCTGGGCGATGCGAACGCTGTCGAATTCGTGCCCACCACCGGCAAGACCCGCTTTACCGCTCTGGCGTCGGGCGAGGTCGACATGCTGGCGCGCAACACCACCTGGACCTTCAGCCGCGACGTTGACCTGAAGTTCGAATTTGTCGGCGTCAACTACTATGACGGTCAGGGCTTCATGGTGCCCAAGTCGCTGGGCGTGAGCTCGGCCAAGGAACTGGACGGCGCAACCGTCTGCATCCAGACCGGCACCACCACCGAGCTGAACCTGGCGGATTTCTTCCGCTCGAACAACATCAGCTACGAGCCGGTGCCGATCGAAACCAACGCCGAAGCGCAGCAGCAGTACCTGGCCGGTGCCTGTGACGTGTACACCACCGACGCATCGGGCCTGGCCGCGACCCGCGCCACGTTCGAAAACCCCGGTGACCATGTTCTGCTGCCCGAAATCATCTCGAAAGAGCCGCTGGGCCCGCTGGTCCGTCACGGCGACAACGAGTGGGGCGACGTGGTTCGCTGGACCCTGAACGCGATGATCTCGGCCGAAGAGCTGGGCATCACCTCGGCCAATATCGATGAGATGGCAGCCGGCACCGAGAACCCGGAAATCAACCGCCTGCTTGGGAGCGAAGGCACCCTGGGCGAGATGCTGGGTCTGGACGCCCAATGGGCCATGCGCGCGATCAAGGCGGGCGGCAACTATGGCGAAGTGTTTGCCAAGAACATCGGCGAAGACACCCCGATCGGTCTGGCACGCGGCCTGAACGCCCAGTGGACCGATGGTGGCCTGCTGTACTCGCCGCCGTTCCGTTAAGAAAACCGAGAAGGGCGCAGGGTTTCCTGCGCCCATTTCTCATAAATAGCTGCGGACAGCTCGGGAGCAGGGAATACCCTGCCAAATCAGAAGCATCCGCAAGCCACGGGGATCCCAAAACATGTCGACTATGACTGACCCACCGAAAGCTGATTTTCGGTTGTCGATGCTCATAAACGATACCCGCTATCGCTCTTTGACCTTCCAAGTGATTGCGGCCATCGTTATTGCGCTCAGCATCTGGTATCTTGGCAACAACCTGATCCAGAACCTCAGGGCTGCTGGCCTGAACATCTCATTTGCATTTCTAGGCGACCCGGCCGGTTACGACATCAACCAGCGCCTGGTCGAATATGACAGCCAGTCCTCACATGGACGCGCGGCGATCGTTGGTATCCTCAACACGCTGCTGGTTGCGTTTCTTGCCTGTGTCACGGCCACCATTTTCGGTGTGATCGCAGGTGTCCTGCGGTTGTCGAACAACTGGCTCGTCTCCAAGCTGATGGCGATCTATGTCGAGATCTTCCGGAACATTCCGGTTCTGATCTGGATCATCATCATCTTCACCATCATGACGGCAGTGCTGCCGGGGCCACGGGCGTTCCGGGGTGACAACCCGACCTCGAGCATGCTGTTCGACCTGTTCGCCTTCACGAACCGCGGTGTTTACATCCCGCGGCCGGAATTCAGCAACGGTCTTTTCAGCTCCACGATCTTGAACTGGCTTCTGGTGCTTGCGGGTCTGGTCGGCTCTTGGTTCGCGTCGCACGAAGTTGAAAAGCGTGCGACCCTCAAGCAGGAGCAAACCGGTGAACGTCCCAAGACCTTCCTGGTAAAACTGGCCGTGTGGTTGGTACCCTTCCTGACCCTGATGGTCCTGATGGGCTTGACCTGGGATGTGCCCGCGTTGAAAGGCTTCAACTTCAGCGGTGGCATCAAGGTGGGCGGTCCCTTGATCGCCTTGTGGTTCGCCCTGTCTATCTACACGGGGGCCTTCATCGCCGAGAACGTGCGCGCAGGCATCCAGGCAATCTCGAAAGGTCAGACCGAGGCTGCTGCCGCTTTGGGCCTTCGTCCGGGGCGCATCATGAAACTCGTGATCCTGCCCCAGGCGCTGCGGGTGATCATCCCGCCGTTGATCTCGCAATATCTGAACATCACCAAGAACTCGTCTCTGGCGATCGCCGTGGGCTATGCGGACATCACCGCCACCCTGGGTGGGATCTCGCTGAACCAGACCGGTCGTGCGATCGAATGTGTTCTGCTGCTGATGCTGTTCTATCTGACGGCTTCGCTGCTGATCTCGGCTGTGATGAACATTTACAACGCATCCGTCAAGTTGAAGGAGCGCTGAGCCATGAGTGATCAAACCACCAACTCGATCGCATTCGTGGCCGAGGGGACGATTCCGCCTTCGCCGCCGCCGGCCAATGAAACCGGCGTGGTCAAATGGCTGCGCGAGAACCTGTTCTCGGGCGTAGGGAACACCATTCTGACCATTCTCTCCGTGCTGCTGATCTATGTTTTGCTGAAGAACACGCTGCCATGGATCTTCAACGGAGTTTGGAATGCGGACTCGCTTTCGCAGTGCCGTGAGATCCTGGACGGCAAGACCGGCGCGTGTTTCGCCGTTCTGACGGAGCGGTGGAACCAGTTGATCTACGGGTTCAAGTATCCCGTGGAAGCCTATTGGCGCCCGAACCTCGCGTTCGTGCTGATGCTGGTGGCCGCAGCGCCGGTTCTGTTCTTCGATCTGCCTCGAAAGATGCTTTTGTTCACTGCGGTTTACCCGTTTGTTGCCTTCTGGCTGATTTGGGGTGGCACCATTCTTGTCCCCTTGGTGGCGTTGTTGGGCTGCGTCGCAGCGGCGGTCGTTTTCCAGAACTACGGAAAAAACAGCTTTGCCGCCGGGTTCTTCGGTGGGATCGTCGTCGCGCTGATCGTCTGGAACGTCGGCGGTGCGCTGATCCCCGAAGATGCATCGGAAAATGCTTGGTTGACCGCTGTTCCCAGTCGCGACCTCGGCGGGTTCATGCTGAACCTCATGCTCGGGGTGACCTGTGTATCGCTGTCACTGCCCCTTGGCATCGCCTTGGCGTTGGGCCGCCAGTCCGACATGCCTTTGATCAAGTGGGTCTGCGTCATTTTCATCGAGTTCATCCGGGGCGTGCCGCTGATCACGCTGCTGTTCGTGGCTTCGGTGATGCTGGCGTATTTCTTCCCGCCTGACAGCACGGTCGACCTGTTCCTGCGCGTGGTGATCATGATCACCATGTTCTCGGCTGCCTACATCGCCGAGGTGATCCGCGGCGGTCTGGCAGCGCTTCCTCGTGGACAGTACGAGGCCGCAGACAGTCTTGGTTTGGATTATGCCCAGGCGATGCGGTTGATCATCCTGCCGCAGGCACTGAAGATCTCGATCCCGGGTATCGTGAACGTGGCCGTGGGCCTGTTCAAGGATACGACGCTGGTTTCGGTCATTTCGATGTTCGACCTCGTTGGCATGATCCGCGGCCCGATCCTGGCATCGACCGAGTGGAATGGCGTCTATTGGGAGCTTTTGGGCTTTGCCGCGCTTCTGTTTTTCGTCGTCTGCTACGGCATCTCTCAATATTCACAGTGGCTCGAGCGTCGCCTTGCCACCGATCACCGTTAAGGAGTTCAACACATGTCTGAACTTGCCATTGATCGCGAAATCGATCGTTCGAAAATGCAGGTGAGCGACGAGGTCGCCATCGAAATCAACAACATGAACAAGTGGTACGGGTCCTTCCACGTGCTGCGCGACATCAATCTGACCGTCAATCAGGGCGAGCGGATCGTGATCGCGGGGCCGTCGGGTTCGGGCAAATCGACCCTGATCCGCTGCATCAACGCGCTGGAAGAGCATCAGGCCGGCAAGATCGTCGTGGACGGGATCGAGCTGACCAGCGACCTCAAGAACATCGACAAGATCCGCTCCGAGGTCGGGATGGTGTTCCAGCACTTCAACCTGTTCCCGCATCTGACGGTTCTGGAAAACTGCACGTTGGCCCCGATCTGGGTGCGCAAGACGCCCAAGAAAGAGGCCGAAGAACGCGCTATGCACTTCCTGGAAAAGGTGAAAATTCCGGATCAGGCCAACAAGTATCCCGGCCAACTGTCAGGTGGTCAGCAACAGCGTGTGGCGATTGCGCGAAGCCTGTGCATGATGCCGCGGATCATGTTGTTCGACGAGCCGACCTCGGCCCTTGACCCCGAGATGATCAAAGAGGTGCTCGACACCATGATCGAGCTGGCCGAGGAAGGCATGACCATGCTTTGCGTGACGCACGAGATGGGCTTTGCGCGTCAGGTGGCGAACCGCGTGATCTTCATGGATGCCGGCCAGATCGTCGAACAGAATGAACCCGAAGAGTTCTTCAACAACCCGCAGAGCGAACGCACCAAGCTGTTCCTCAGCCAGATCCTGGGGCACTGACGCGGGCTGAAAGACAACAGCAAAGGGCGGGGGCATCCCGCCCTTTTTTATTCCGTCAACTCGCGCGGGATGACGAAACCCCTCACCGTGCCGCTGCGCCAGTTCACATCCCGCCAATCGTCGATGTCAAAGCGGACCACGGTTGTGGCGCCGGTCGGGTAGTCGAAGAACCGGCCGTGCATCGGGGCCTCTTCCACAATGGCGCCTGCAAACACGGCGATTCCCGGATTGTGCCCCAACATCAGCACGGTTTCCCCGGTTGCCGAAGACAGAAGCAGGAACATCCGATCCGGCGAAGCATGGTATAGCTCGTCGGTAAAGGTCAGCTTTTCCGCCTCGAGCCCCATCCGCTCCCAGGTTTCGCGGGTGCGAACGGATGAGGAGCAGAGCAACTCGTCCGGCAACCATCCCTTTTCCTTCAGCCAGGCCCCGATTGCCGCCGCCGATTTTCGGCCCCGCTTGTTCAGCGGGCGTGCATGGTCGCTCAGGCCTGGGTTGTCCCAGCTGGACTTGGCGTGGCGGGTCAGGATCAATGTGCGGGGCATGGTGGATGAAACGCCTGCATGTGGTGGGCCGATTGCTCGGGGTCTCTCCCGGCGCCTGCGCTGAGGGGGCAAGCCAGCCGGGCGGCGCAGCCTCCGGTCATGCAGGACCGCCCCTCGGCAGTGTCCAAATAACCGTGGCAGGCCTCAACATCATAGAACGTCGTGGCGTTCAGCGCCTTCACCGGGCAAGCGGTGGCGCAGGGGGCAGGACAGGTCAGGCAAGGCGAAGGGGCCGTCGCCTCGGGGATCGAAAATTCTTCTGCGAAATGCAGCGCGCCCCGATACGAGATCATCATGCCCACCGTATCATGCACCATTGCACCGACGGGGCTAAGAAAGGCGCGACCAGATTTCAGTGCCCAGTCGATGAATGGCATGTAGGGCGGTCCGCCGAACGGGAAATGCGCCTCTGCCCCGAGGCTCTCGGCCATCGCGCTGACAACGCGGGTTGACCAGCGATCGACCGGGTCAGGGTCGCCGTCGCGCCATTCGGGCGCGGCCTTGAGCGCAGGCCAGAACGCCCCGGCAGCGCCCAAAAGGATCAGGGTACCGCCGTCGAGCCCCTTGGCACCGCTCAGGCGCGGATGCTGGGCGCCCATCACGATCAGCCCGTGTTCGTGCGCCGCCTTTTCAACCTCGTCATAGATCATTTCTTGCGAAACGGCAGCGATAGGCTCCAGCCCAGTCTTGTCGGGCGGTCGTCCTGCCATTCGAGACCGATGGTCATGCCGTCATGCCCCTTTCCGGGCTGCGCCACATAGGTTCCCATCCAGCGGTCCCAGATCGACAGGGCAAACCCATAATTGCTGTCGTGTTCCTCCCTCAGCCGCGAATGGTGCACCCGGTGCATGTCGGGCGTTACCAGCAGCCTACGCAAGACCGCATCCAGAGCAAGAGGGAGTTTCAGGTTCGAGTGGTTGAACATTGCCGTGCCATTCAAAAGGACTTCGAACAGTACCACGGCCAGTGCACTGGGCCCCAGCAGGTAGACGAGGCCGATCTTGAGCAGCATCGACAGCGCGATTTCCACCGGATGGAACCGGACCGCCGTGGTCACGTCCATGTCGCGGTCCGCGTGGTGGACCCGGTGCAGGCGCCACAGGATCGGCACCTTGTGCGTGACCAGGTGCTGCGCCCAGATGGCAAAGTCGAGGATAAGAATGGACAGCGCCACCTCGACCCATGCAGGCCAAGAGAGATGGTTGAACAGGCCCCAGCCCTTTTGGCCCGCATCCAGCGCCGCACCGACCGCCAGCAGCGGCAAGCCGAACGCCATGAGCCGCAGCGCGACGGTGTTGAGGATCGTGATCGACAGGTTGGTGGCCCATCTTTTCGGTCGCCCGTATTGGCGCGGACGGCGCGGCAAAAGCGCCTCGGCACAGGCAAAGATGATAAACAGCCCCAGGAAAACGCCCAGGCGAATGGTGGCTTCGTGCTCCATACATTCACAATTGGGCATGCGATTGAGAATCACAAGCCCAGTTGCGCCAAGAAGCCGTCAGTCGGGACGGATCAGCGAGCCGGCGCCATGTTCGGTGAACAGCTCCAGCAGCACGGCGTTGGGCGCGCGGCCATCCAGGATCACCACGGCGCGGACCCCGCTGTGCAGCGCGTCCAGCGCGGTTTCTGTCTTGGGGATCATGCCGCCGGCGATTGTGCCTTCGCGGGTCATCTCACGGATCTGGCCCGCTTTCAACTCGGTCACGACCTCTCCTGCGGCGTTCTTGACGCCGGACACGTCCGTCAGTAGCAACAGGCGATCGGCCTTGAGCGCCGAGGCAATCGCCCCGGCGGCTGTATCGCCGTTCACGTTGAACGTCTCGCCATTGCGGCCCGCCCCCAGCGGGGCGATCACCGGGATCACGTCATGCGAGAACAGGTCGTGCAGGATCTTGGGATTCATCTCGGCGGGTGTGCCCACATATCCCAACGAGGCATCGGTCTGGTCGCAGATCATCAGGTTGGCATCCTTGCCGGAAAGGCCGACGGCCATGCCGCCCTGATCGTTGATCGCCTGCACGATGCGCTTGTTCACCACGCCGGACAGCACCATTTCGACCACTTCCACCGTGGCGGCATCGGTGACGCGCTTGCCGTTCACGAACTCGGACTGGATGTCGAGCTTGTCCAGCATCGCGTTGATCATCGGCCCGCCGCCATGCACGATCACCGGGTTCACGCCGACCTGACGCATCAGCACCACGTCGCGGGCAAAGCTTTCCATCGCTTCGTCGCTGCCCATGGCGTGCCCGCCCAGCTTGATCACGACGATTGCCCCGTCATAACGCTGCAGATAGGGCAGGGCGCTGTTGAGCGTGGCGGCGGTGGCTATCCAATCCCGGTTCATGTCCTGTTTCTTCATGGCTGTCGTCCCTCTGGCCTTCTCTGTTAGGGCCTTTGGCCGGACCTGCCAAGCCCGGAACGGGCAGGCCGCAGGTTTTGTTGCGTGGCGCGCCAATAGGGGGACGCTGTCGCGCCACGCAACCGGGCAACGCCACGCGGCGCCGCCTGAACCGGTCAGTTGAATGCGCGCCGTACCGCAGGTATGTTGTTGACGACCAGCAGGTCGACGGCCAGCGCCGCAAGCGGCGTCAGCCCAACCAGCGGGAAGGCCATGGCCGTGAACAGCCCGATCAACACCGCGCCCTTCCACACGGGCATCTCGGTCGGCATCGGCGGCGCCGCCAGACGACTGGCCCCGGAGGGCCGCCGCTTGATCCACAAGACCACGCCGGACACGCAGACAAAGATCACGGCAGGCAGACCACCACGTTCAGCACAAAATTCCACAGGCCCGCCAGACCCATATGCAGCGGAATGCCGAACGCCATGGCCTTGCCCATCAGCGGGTAGTCCCGGTACCGCACATCGGCCAGGATCTTGCCGGTGTACTGGTCGACATTTGCGGTGCGGTCCCTGGTGGCGTTGGTAGAATCGCCGCTCATGCTGGGGCGGTTCAGGGTCCACACGCCCATTTCGCCCTTGGGATAGGCGACGCGGAACCGGTTCTGCATGCCCACGGACTCACCCAGCGCGACCATCGCATCGATATTGAGCGGAACGCCCGTCGGTATCCCAGCCACGCCCGCTTCCGAGCCCGAGGCCGGCATCGGCGTCTGTTCCAGCGCCCGGGGCACGTCGTTCTGGCCGCCGTGGTTCATGCTGGCATGCGGATCGTCCGACAGTGGGACGTTGTCCCATTTCTCGGCCGGAAAGCTGCTCCAGGCCTGCACGAACTTGCCGCCCCAGATCCCGGCCCACGACATGCCCGAGATGAGGAACCCGACCAGCAGCAGCGACATTCAGAACCCGGCGACCGCGTGCAGCGATTTCCCAAAGGCCCGGCCCCGCGCCCGCAGGTCAGGCACCAGGGCCGCCACAACGTTTCCGCGGGGCCACCACCTGTAAAGGCCGATGAACGCCAGCAGCAGCGCCATCCCGGCCGCGATTTCCAGAATCCGGTCGCCGGTATCGCCCATCATTAGGGTCGAGTGGATGTTGTCGGCCAGATCGTATCACCCCGCGCGACGGTCCTAGACCTGGATCACCTCGCCGGAATACTGGTCGATGGCCACCATGCGCTGACCGGTCTCGGCCTTGACGCGAAACACGGTTGCCAGATCCGGCGCCTTGGGGCCGATCCATTCGACCACGCGGCCCGGCACGCGGGCCTGAACCATATCGGCCAGTTCGGATGCGGGCATCGACTGGCCCTTGATCTCGACTGCGATCTTTTCTCCGTCGCGACCATCGGCTTGGGTAATGAACATCATAATCAGGCCGGTCACCGGCAGGATGATCAGGAAGGGGACAACAAAAAGCCCCGCATAGAAGTGCCACCGCCAGGCGGCCAGGTAGAATTTTTGCGCCTGTTCGCGCCGGCTCGCCTGAGCGCCACCGGTTTGGCCGTCTTGTACAATTTCAGTCTCCAGAAATTCGGAACATCCCCGGCCGGGCGGCTGAGGTTTCAAGTCTTGTTCTCGGTCTCAAGAGAGGTGGGGCGGACCCGGGGCATCGTACCGGGTGTGGAACCCGGCGCTGCGATGGGTGAAATCCACATGCGCCCAACGCGCGGCAATCGGCCAGTCGGCCGGCAGCACCGCTCCCACTTCGGGCAATTGGCCTGCCAGATTCACCCCGCCACAGGGGCAGGCGCTGCGTTCGTCGGTTTCGTCGTGGTCCGGGGCGTCCTCGCCCGGGTTGATCCAGCGCTCGACCAGGCCGTCGCCGGTGCAGATCACCATCAGAATTGCCCCGTCCGAGTTGCGCGTGGGCATCCAGCCCATCGGGATTGCACCGGGTACCATCACAGCAACCAGCGTCAGCACCGATATGACGCGCAGCAGCATCATTCCAGATTGGCGATGATCGAACGCAGCGTCGGGATGCCGTCGCCCTTCTCGGACGAGGTCAGCACGATCTCGGGATAGGCGGCGGGGTGTTTGGACAGGGTGCCGCGCACCTGGGCCAGAACCTTTTCGCGGTCCTTGGCCTTGACCTTGTCGGCCTTGGTCATCACGCATTGAAAGGTCACGGCGCTGGTGTCCAGCAGCTTCATGATCTCGTCATCCACGGGCTTCACTCCGTGGCGGGAATCAATCAGTACGAAGGCACGGCGCAGGGTCTGCCGCCCGCTCAGGTACTGTTTCAGAAGGCGTTGCCACTTCTCGACCACCTTGACCGGCGCATTGGCATAGCCATAGCCGGGCAGGTCAACCAGATACAGGTCGGGGCCCTGGGTGAAGAAGTTGATCTCTTGCGTGCGGCCCGGCGTGTTCGAGGCGCGGGCCAACCCCTTGGTGCCGGTCAGGGCATTGATCAGGCTGGACTTGCCCACGTTCGACCGGCCGGCGAAACAGACCTCGATCCGGTCGGGGGCTGGAAGGCCGTTCATCGCCACCACGCCCTTGACGAATTCGGACGGCCCGGCAAACAGCTTGCGGCCTTTTTCCAACGCGAATGCGTCGGGCTCGGGGGCCAAAGGGAAAGGCAATGTATTCATAGGACCTGCACCTCGTCTCCGCGCCGGATCGTGCCACCGCGGATCACGGTCGCATAGACGCCGAAATCCTGGTGGTCCCAACTGCGTAGCGCGCCCAGCGTGTCGGCGTCGCGCTGTCCGGTCTCGGGGTTGGCAGTGGTTGCCAGGCAGCGGGTGATCCGCTCCTTGACGTGAAAAACGGCATCACCGATCCAGACCTCGCGATCCAGCCAGTCGAATTCTTCCCACAGAGGAAGGCCGTCGAACCAGATATTGCCCCGCCAGCGGCAGATCGACAGCTTGCGGCCCAGTCTTTGCTCGACCGCGCGGTGCGAGGCCATATTGCAAAGGCTGATCGAGGGGTAGTCGCTGTCGGTCATGCCCCGCCCCGGAACTCGGACGATCCGGGCCGAGGCCGCGCGGTCGGCGGGCATGAGCGGGCGGACCCAATCCAGAAACAGATCCTGCTGGGTGTCTGGGTGGAAGGTCAGATCTGGCCGATCCGGGTGGCTGAGTGTCACGCGATCCCCGTCCAGAACGGCCGAGATCGCCATCAGGCGGGGTGCCTTCGAACCGCGGCTGAAATTTGCGCAGGGCGCCCATTCGGATCCGTCGGCCTCGGACATTTCATGCGCCACCGCCCAAACACGATCCCCGGGCATGGTCTGCCCGGGGATGAGGGTGACTTCGGACAGGGTTTCCCTGCCGTGGCTCTTGATCGGGTGCCGCCAGATTTCGGTGACCGCCCCCGTCATTTGCCGTCCGTTTTCGGTGTTCGCTTGAAGCCGGACTTGATGTTGCCAAACACGTCAGGCTTGTAGCCCTGGCTGCGCATGATCAGGTACTGCTGGGTAAACGTGATCGTGTTGTTCGCGATCCAGTAAATCACCAGCCCGCTGGCGAAACTGCCCAGCATGAACATGAAGACCCAAGGCATCCAGGCAAAGATCATGGCCTGGGTCGGATCGGTGGGCGCCGGGTTCAGCTTTTGCTGAAGCCACATCGAGATCCCCAGCAACAGCGGCAGGATCCCGATGAAGATGGTCGCCATCAGGGTTCCCGGCTCGGGACCGGCCCAGGGCAGCAGCCCAAACAGGTTCATGATCGAGGTCGGGTCCGGCGCGCTCAGATCGCGGAACGGGCCGAACCAGGGCGCGTGGCGCAATTCGATGGTGACGAAAATCACCTTGTACAGCGAGAAGAAGATCGGAATTTGCAGCAGTATCGGCAGACAGCCGGCAGCCGGGTTGACCTTTTCCTTCTTGTACAGCTCCATCATGCCCTGCTGCATCTTTTGGCGGTCGTCGCCAGCGGCCTCTTTGAGGGCTTCCATCTGCGGCTGAAGCTCTTTCATTTTGGCCATCGAGACATAGGACTTGAAGGCCAGCGGGAACAGAATCGCCTTGATGATCAGAGTAAGCCCGATGATCGACCAACCCATGTTGCCGATCAGGGCGTTGATGTTGTGCAGCAGCCAGAAGATCGGCTTGGTCAGGAAGAAGAACCAGCCCCAATCGATGCTGTCGATGAATTTCTGAACGCCCTGCGCCTGATATTCGCGGATGGTTTCCCATTCCTTCGCCCCCGCAAACAGCCGGGTGGTAACCTGGGAGGTTTCGCCGGGTGCGACCGTCAAGGTCGGCAGTACTGTTTCGGTCTGATAGATCTTGCGGCGGGCGTCGTATTTCGCGGCGGCCTTGAAGGCCGAGCCCGGCTCGGGGATCAGTGTGGTCATCCAGTAGTGATCGGTAAAGCCGATCCAGCCGTTTTCCTTCACCTGATAGACCTCAGCCTGGGCGCGTTCGTTCGGGTCGATGTCGAATTCTCGGACATCCCCATAATCGACTTCGGACAACGTCCCGTCGGCCATGCCAATGACGCCTTCGTGCAGGATGAAGAAATTCTTCAATCCCGGAAGATCGCCATCCTCGCCCATGCCATGCCGGGCAAGGATGCCATACGGCGCCATGCCGACCTCGGTCTGGCTCGCGTTCTCAACCGACTGGGTCACCGTGAACATATAGTCTTCGTCCACCGCGATCGTGCGACGGAAGGTCAGGCCCTTGCCGTTGTTCCAGACCAAAGTGACCGGGCTGTCCACGCCCAGCGTTTCGCCACTCTCAATTTCCCACAAGGTATTCGGGCCGGGCACGTCGGCCCCAGCAAGTCCGGCGCCGGGGGCCCAACCATACAGCGCGTAATATGCGGATTCCGATCCGACCGGCGACAGAAGTTCGACGATGGGCGCGTCTTCTTCGAGCGAGACCTTGTAATCCTTCAGAAACAGCTCATCGATCCGACCACCCGAAAGCGAAAGACTGCCCGTCAGGCGCGGGGTGTCGATCTCGAGCCGCGGCGCGTTGGACTCGGGGGCCGCTTCAGCGGCTTCCGAGGTGGTCTCGCCAATGGTCGAAGGCCCGGCGGCGCTCGGTGTTTGGAGCCCGTCACCATCGGTCGCACTGATCTCGGTTCGGTCAAGGTTCGTGGCGGGTTCCGGCGGAGGGAACAGCACGAACCACACGAGGATCACGAGAAAGCTGAGCGCGGTTGCGAGGATGAGATTCTTGTTCTGATCGTCCATCGGGGACAGCCACCTTGAGCAGTGAAAGACACCGCAGGGTTCAACAGAGTGCAGCCCGAAAGGTCAAGCGGAATCGCCGCTGTTTACCCGTTGCAGCGGCAATGCAGGCGGCGATTTCAGGATTCTCCTCCCATTTTCCGTCCGATCGCGGGCGCTCCCTTGAGGCTGTTGCGGTGGTTGGTGATCCACCGCACGGTCTCTTCCCAGGGCATCGGTTTGGCAATTCCATAGCCCTGAACATGGTGGCAGCCCAACTGCGCCATCAGCGCATACTCGCCGGGGGTCTCGACGCCCTCGGCCAAAGTTTCCAGGTTCAGGCGTTCGGCCATCGTCAGTATCGCGCCGACGAGCTGTTGCTGTTCAGGGTCCTTGTCGGCGTTGGTGACAAAGGACCGGTCGATCTTGATGCGGTTCACGTTGAAACGTTTGATCGACGCGAAGGCCGCATGCCCGGTGCCAAAGTCATCCAGATCGATATGGCAGCCCATGGCGGACATCTGCGCCACGTTGCGCGCAATGATATCGTCGGGATGCCGAGCGAACACTGTCTCGAGAACTTCGACAGCCAGCCGCTCCGGGGTCAGGTCGTACTGGTCCAGTTCCCATTTGAGGCGGTCGATCAGCTTGGGGTCGCGCAGTTCCTCCGACGAAAAGTTGATGCCGATTCTGGGCACCACCGCCCCCGCGCGATCCCAATCGCGCATGGCCGAAAAGGCCTGGTGTCGAATGGCCTGGCCAAGCATTCCCATCAGGTTGGCCTGCTCTGCGAAAGGCAGGAAGACCTGCGGGCGCAGTACCCCTTTGGTGGGGTGATTCCAGCGCGCCAGAGCCTCGAAACCGGTTACGTCCCCCGTATCGGTCGAAACCTGTGGCTGGAAACAAGGCTGGATTTCGCCGTTGTCCAGCGCCGCCTCAAGCTCTTTGCGGAGATTGACATGGATCAGAGACCGGCGCCGGGTCTCGGTGGAAAAGGCCCGGATCGTCGACGGCCCGTTGCGCTGCGCTTCGGACAGCGCGGCCTGTGCGGCCTCGATCCAGTCGGATGCCGGTCCATCGGGAACCATTGACTGCAGGCAGAACCCGATCGAGCAGGACAGGTAGACGCTGACGCTGTTGAGCGGAACGGGTTCCTCGACAACGCTCTGAATGCGGCCCGTTGCCTGAATGCAAGCCTCGAGCCCGAGCTGCGTGGAGGGGTGCATGCCAATCAGGAACGTATTTCGGGAAATGCGGGTCGCGACGTCCTGACTGCGTATGACCGATAGAACCCGGTCGCCGAATCGCTGTGCGATTAAATCGGCGGCGGCGGAACCGTGCAGTTCCTGAAGGTCGTCGAACTGATCCACGGCGACGACCAGACAGGCGGCATCGCACCCGGTCTCCCGCGCCGCCAGGTGCATCTGCTCCAGCCGGGTTCGGAACGCGTCGTTGGAAACCAGGCCCGAGATATTCTGGCCGTCGGGCAAGGTATTGTCAGTCAGGCGCAGGGCGATCAGAAAGGCCCAGGGCAGGCCAAGGGCCGCGACGATCAGCGCGGTTTCTCCACCCAGCCAGAATGCGGCGAGGCTGAGTGCGGGAACGAATGCCAGCCCCTGCGGAATCGAGAGAACGGTCAGCAGCGCGTGCCGGATCTGTCTGAAGAAAGTATGGGTCCGCATCGGGTTTCGGCCCTCGTCCTTGGCGTTGTCGTGCAGGGCGAGGGTAGAAAACCAATCTGAGTCAGAAGTTAACGCAACCGCGGTATTTCGCCCTGATCATCCGGTTTTTTTCGGGGTTTCAGCGAAAGGCCGGCAAAGTCGAAGAGATCAGGGTCTAGCAAGTGGGACGGACGCGCATTGGTCAGCGCACGGAACATCACCTGCCGGCGGCCGGGACTGTTCTTTTCCCATTGGTCCAGAATCTGTTTGACCTGCTGGCGTTGCAGGCCGTCCTGGCTGCCGCACAGGTCGCAGGGAATAATCGGATAGTTCATCGCCTTGGCGAATTTCTCGCAATCGGCCTCGGCCACATGGGCCAGAGGGCGATAAACGAACAGGTCGCCATCCTCGTTCACCAGTTTCGGGGGCATGGTCGCCAGACGGCCGCCGTGGAACAGGTTCATGAAGAAGGTTTCCAGGATGTCATCGCGGTGATGACCCAGCACCACAGCCGAGCACCCTTCCTCGCGCGCGATCCGGTACAGGTTGCCGCGGCGCAAGCGCGAGCACAGCGCGCAATAGGTGCGGCCCTGCGGCACCTTGTCGACCACGATGGAATAGGTGTCCTGGTACTCGATCCGGTGCGGCACGCCCATGCGTTCCAGAAACTCGGGCAGCACGGTGGCCGGAAAGCCCGGCTGCCCCTGATCCAGATTGCAGGCCAGCAGGTCCACGGGCAGCAGGCCGCGCCACTTCAGCTCGTACAGAACGGCCAGCAGGGTATAGCTGTCTTTGCCGCCCGACAGGCAGACCAGCCAGCGCGGCGGCTTGCCATCCTTGTCATGGGCCGACGGGTCAACCATGCCGTATTGCTCGATCGCCTCGCGCGTCTGGCGCACGATGCGTTTGCGCAGCTTCTTGAACTCGGTGGTCGAGGGCGCACCGGCAAACAGCGGATGGATATCGTCGGCTTCGTCGAACATGCGCAGCCCCTACCGCAGATGCGCCGACCGAGCAAGGCCCGCCTAGCCGGACAGCCGGCCCAGCAGGGCGTCGGTGTCCAGCCCCGAGACCGATCCGGGTATGCGCCCGCTTTCGCCCAGAACCCGCGTGGCAATATATCCATCGGCCACCGCACCGGGCGCGTGGCGCAGCAGCAGTGCGGCGGTCAGCAGATGCGCGGTGGCCTCGGCGAACCAGCGGGCCTCGGCCTCGGGGGGCAGGGTGGGCCAACGGTCGCGATGCGCCTTCAGGGCGGCGTCATAGCGGCGGTCGGCTCCGGTTGCCGCGTCCAGTTCGGCCTGTACTGTCTGGCCGGCCAGCGGGTCGCGCGCAAGGCTGCGTAGAATGTCCAGGCAGATCACGTTGCCGGACCCCTCCCAGATGCCGTTCAGCGGCGCTTCGCGATAGATCATCGGCATCGGCGTGTCCTCGACATAGCCCATGCCACCCAGCACCTCCATCGCCTCGACCGCAACGACGGGGCAGCGCTTGTTCGACAGGAACTTGGCCAGCGCCACCCCGATCCGGGCAAACGCGCGGTCTTCGGCGGTGTCCCCGTCAAAGGCGCGTGCCACGCGCAGGCCCAGGGTCAGGGCGCCTTCCCAGTCCAGCGCAAGGTCGGCCAGAACGGCACGCATCAGCGGCTGGTCGATCAAGCGGCGCTGAAAGGCGCTGCGGTGGCTAACCCAGTGATGCGCTTCGGACAAGGCCGCACGCATCAGGCCGGCCGGTGCCATCGCGGTGTCGAGCCGGGTGTGATGCACCATCTCGATGATCGTGCGTACGCCGGCCCCCGCGTCCCCCAGTTGATAGGCCAGCGCGTCGTGGAGCTCGACTTCGGACGAGGCGTTGGCGCGGTTGCCCAGCTTGTCCTTGAGGCGCATCAGGTGGATGGCGTTGCGCTCGCCCTCCAGCCAGCGGGGCAGCAGAAAACAGGTCAGCCCGCCCGGAGCCTGCGCCAGCGTGAGGAACCCGTCGGACATCGGGGCCGAGCAGAACCATTTGTGGCCGCGCAGCCGCCAGGCCTCACCGTCACGGGTGGCGGTGGTGGTATTGCCACGCACGTCCGAGCCGCCCTGTTTCTCGGTCATCGCCATGCCCAAGGTCGCCGAGCGTTTTTCTCCGATCGGGCGGGGGGCTGGGTCATAGGTGTTGGCGGTCAGTTTCGGGCGCCAGATATCGGCCAGTTCGGGGTTGGCGGCCAGCGCCGGCACGGCGGCATAGGTCATGGTCAGCGGGCAGCAATGGCCCGGCTCGACCTGGCTGGCCAGATAGACCATCGCGGCATGAGTGGCGTGACCGCCCGGCGCTCCGTCCCAGGCCAGCGCGGCATAGCCTGCTGATTGGCTCAGCTGCATCATGTGATGATAGGCCGGGTGGAACCGCACCTCGTCCAGGCGGCGGCCGCCCCGGTCGAAGAGGCAGAGTTCGGGCGGGTGCAGGTTGGCGTCGCGCCCGGCGTCGCGCGTTTCGGCCCGGCCCAGAGCGGCCCCGTAGGCGGCCAGCGGGGCCGTCCGCGCCCCGGCGCGCGTGGCACAGTCCCTCAGAACCGGGTCCGAGGCCCACAGGTCAACGTCGCCGCGCTCGGGCGGTTGGTTCGTCACCTCATGCGTGGGCAGAGACTGGCGGGCGTTGGATCTGGACATGGGCGCCTCGGACGGTTGTTGATGAAGCCGATGTTCAGCGGCGCACCCCCCTTGGGTCAAGCGTGACGGGGTGTCAGATCAAGGCGCGTCGTGGGTGTCGTCGGGCACCGGGTCATAGCCGTCACCCCCCCAGGGGTGGCAGCGCCCGATACGGCGCGCGGCCAGCCAAGCGCCCTTGATCGGACCGTGCTTTTCCAGCGCTTCCAGCGCATAGGCCGAGCAGGTCGGCTGATAGCGGCAGTTGAACCCCACCCAGGGACTGAAGATCAGCCGGTAGGCCCGGATTGGCAGCGCGAGGATATGGGCAAGAGGGGTCATTTGCGCGGGCTGTGGATCTTGCGCAGGGCCTGGCGCAGATCGTCCAGCAGAGCGCCGAAGGGGCGGGCGGCGGTCACCTCGACCCGACCGATCAGGACGTAATCCCACCCGTCCCGGCCATGGTCCGGAAGAACGGCGCGGGCCGCCTCGCGCAGCCGGCGCTTGGCCCGGTTGCGGGCTACGGCATTGCCGACCTTCTTCGAGCAGGTGAACCCGACACGGATGCCCTCGGCCTCATCTGGTGCGCGCTTGCGGGCTTGCACCATCATGGAAGGCGTGCCCTGTCGGCGCGCCCGTGCGGCCCTGAGGAAATCGCTGCGCTTGCGCAGTACCGACAAGGCAGGCGCGCAAACGGACACCGCCGGGGGCATATCCCCGGGGTGGTCAGTGCCATCCACAGGGGCCTCCGGCGGCGTCATGTTCAAAACCTGAAAGGTCGCGCGGTTTATGCGCTCAGCGACTTGCGGCCGCGGGCACGGCGAGCGTTCAGGATCTTGCGGCCGGCCTTGGTGGCCATGCGCGCGCGGAAACCGTGGCGGCGTTTGCGAACCAGGTTCGAAGGCTGATAGGTGCGTTTCATCGCTCCGTCTCCAATCTTTGGCGGTCGGGTGCGGCGCGGATTCGCCTGCCCGTGGTGTTCGAAGCCCGTCCTCTACTGGGAACCGGCGGGCAAGTCAAACCCCATCGCAGCGGTTTTCGTGCCTTTTGCAACAATTCTGCCGGGCGACCAGCTAAAAGTTTCAGAATCAGCCCGAGGACGGCGGATTTCTCACATTGAACCGGTGCGTGTTCAACCCGGCGTGAGGACCCTGTTGCACAGAAGGCCAAGCGCGCATCTTGTGGGGCAGATGAAGCATTCGAAACTTGACGACGAAATGACCGAAACCACCCAGGTGCCGCGCAGTGGGCTGGCGCGACATATTCCCCTGATCGTGATCCTGACGGTTGCCGTCGTCGGGTTCTTTGCGCTGGGCGACTACCTGACTTTTGAAACCCTGCGCGACAATCGCGAGGCGCTGTTGGCCTGGCGTGATGCCAACTACTGGTCGTTGGTGGGGGTTTTCATCCTGGTCTATGTCCTGATCGTCACCTTTTCTTTGCCCGGTGCGGCCGTGGCCTCGATGACGGGCGGGTTCCTGTTCGGGCTGTTCGCGGGCACCGTGTTCAACGTATTTGCCGCAACCTTGGGTGCCTCGGCGATCTTTCTGGCGGCCCGCTGGGGTTTGGGCGAGGCGTTGACAGCGCGGCTGGAGGCCTCGGAAGGCACCGTCAAGCGAATCAAGGACGAGTTGCGCGAGAACGAGATCCCGGTGCTGTTCCTGATGCGGCTGGTGCCGGTGGTGCCGTTTTTCGTTGCCAATCTGATCCCGGCGCTGGTGGGGGTGAGGTTCCGGAACTTTCTGCTGACCACGGCGCTGGGCATCATTCCGGGCGGCATCGTCTATACTTGGATCGGCGTCGGCCTGGGCGGCGTGTTCGACCGGGGCGAGACGCCGGACCTGTCGCTGCTGACCGAGCCCTTCGTGATCGGCCCGATCCTAGGGTTGTGCGCGCTGGCGGCTCTGCCGATTTTCCTCAAAACCATTCGCGGCCGAAGGGGCCTTTGATCCATGCAAGACCTCAAGACCGACATCCTGGTGATCGGGGCCGGGTCGGGTGGCCTGTCGGTGGCCGCTGGGGCCAGCCAGATGGGCGCCGACGTGATCTTGCTGGAAGGGCACAAGATGGGTGGCGACTGCCTGAATTATGGCTGCGTCCCGTCCAAGGCCCTGCTGGCCAGCGCCAAGCTAGCCCATGCACAAAGCCATGCCGCGCCGTTCGGCGTTGCCGAACACGCGCCACAGGTGGACTATGCCGCCGCAAAAGACCATGTGCGGGACGTGATCGCGCAGATCGAGCCCATGGACAGCCAGGAACGGTTCGAAGGTTTCGGCGTGCGCGTCATTCGTGACTGGGGGAGCTTTCTGTCGCCCACGCAGGTTCAGGCCGGCCATTTCGTCATCACCCCCCGTCGCGTGGTGCTGGCCACGGGCTCGTCGCCGCTGGTGCCGCCGATCCCGGGGCTGGATGAGGTGCCGTATGAGACCAACGAGACCATCTTCGACCTGCGCGACAAGCCCGACCACCTGCTGATCATCGGCGGGGGACCTATCGGCATGGAAATGGCGCAGGCGCATGCCCGGCTGGGCTGCAAGGTGACGGTGATCGAAGGCGCGCGGGCGCTGGGCAAGGATGACCCCGAGGCGGCCGCAGTGGTATTGGAGGCTCTGCGCGCCGAAGGGGTCGAGGTTCTGGAACACGCGATGATGGCCCGGGTGCGCGGGAAGGCCGGAGCGGTCGAGGTCGTCACCGAGGACGGCGCGGTCCACGCGGGCTCACACCTGCTGCTGGCGGTGGGACGCAAGGCCAACATCGACCGCCTGAACCTGCAGGCTGCCGGCATCGACCAGACGCGCACGGGCATCAAGGTGGATGACAGCCTGCGCACCACCAACCGCAGGGTCTACGCGATCGGCGACGTCGCGGGCGGGCTGCAGTTCACCCATGTGGCGGGGTATCATGCCGGGGTCATCATCCGGTCGGCTCTGTTCGGGCTGCCGTCCAAGGCCAGGACGTCGCATATCCCCTGGGCGACCTATACCGACCCCGAACTGGCTCAGGTTGGTCTGACCGAGGCGCAGGCGCGCGACCGCCACGGCGACAAGGTCGAGATCGCCCGGTTCGACTATGCCCACAACGATCGCGCCGTGGCCGAACGCAAAACGACCGGGTTCATCAAGGTCATGGTCGTCAAGGGGCGCCCGGTGGGGGCCACAATCGTGGGGCATCAGGCGGGCGAATTGATCAACTTGTGGTCTCTGGCGCTGACCAATAACCTGAAGATGAGCCAGATCGCGGCGATGGTGTCGCCCTATCCCACGATCGGAGAGCTTAACAAACGGGTGGCGGGCGCCTATTTCTCGCCAAGACTGTTTGAAAATCAGATGGTTGAACGGGTGGTCAGGCTGGTCCAGCGTTGGCTCCCCTGATCGGGAAAGGAGCGCCACTTGAACTCGCTGTCGGGTCGTTTCCTGATCTTGACGACGGTCTTCGTGATGTTGGCCGAGGTGCTGATCTTCGTGCCGTCGATCGCGCGCTTCCGCGAGGATTTCCTTCTGAACCGGCTAGAACGCGCCCAGATCGCCTCGCTGGCGCTGCTGGCCGACGACATGCTGGCCGAAGAGCTGGAGGCCGAGCTTCTAGCCAATGCCGGGGTCTACAACGTGGTGCTGCGCCGGGACGAGGTGCGCCAGCTGATGCTGTCCTCGCCCATTCCCGGCGACGTGTCCAAGACCTTTGATCTGCGCGAGGCGGGGCCGTGGGTTCTGATCCGCGATGCGATGCTGCGGCTGTTCACCCCCGAAAACGAGATCATCCGCGTGATCGGCCAGCCGGTCCGAGACGCCGGCCTGCTGATCGAGGTCACGATGGATACGGCGCCCCTGCGGATGGCGATGATCGATTACGGTCTGCGTATCCTCGGCCTGTCCTTCGTCATCTCGATCATCACCGCGTTTTTCCTGTTTCTGGCTGTGCGGGTGGTCCTTGTTCGCCCGATCAAGGGCGTGGTGGGCTACATGCAGCGCTATGCGCGTGCGCCCGAAGACGCGCGCGGGATCATTTCGCCCCAGTCAAAGGTGACCGAACTGCGCGAGGCCGAGGAAGCCCTGCAGATGTTGCAGACCGACCTGACCCAGGCCCTGAAACAGCGCGAGAGGCTTGCGCAACTTGGTGGTGCGGTGGCCAAGGTCAGCCACGATCTTCGCAACATCCTGACCTCGGCCCAGCTGTTTACCGACCGGCTCGAGTCCAGCGAAGACCCGTTGGTGCGTCGCATGGCGCCCAAGCTGGTCAACTCGATCACCCGCGCCGTTTCCCTGTGTGAAAGCACGCTGGCCTTCGGCCGCGCCGAAGAGCCGGCGCCGACGCTGACCATGGTGCGCCTGCGCAACGTGGCGGCGGATGTGGTCGGCAGCGAGGCGCTGGCCGTAGACGACGCGCGTATCGAGATTCGTAACGAAGTTCCCGAAGACATGGTCATTCGCGCTGACCCCGAACAGATGTTCCGGGTTCTGATGAACCTCGTACGCAACGCCCGACAGGCGCTGGTGGCGTCAGGGCAGCCGGGCCGGATCACCGTGTCCGCGCGCGAGGACGACGACGCCTGGCTCATAGACATCGAAGACACCGGTCCGGGACTGCCGC
>NZ_JBXWRS010000014.1:0-56383 GCF_059612985.1 Ruegeria sp. BHSC043
CCCAGCACGAGCGCCTGCGCCTGCGCATCGCCGAACGGTTGGCCGCGGGCGATTACGCCGATGACGATGATCGCAAGCGGCTGATCGAACTGTTGCAGGCGATGAAGGGCTAAAGCCCCAGCTCTGCCCGCATCTTTTTCGTCAGCTTGGCCACGACCATCTCGTAGGACGTCACGATGTGGTCGCGCAGGGACGGGTCGCTCATCCCGCGTTCGTCGTAAACCTGCAGCCATTTCATGCCGCGCGAGGCCAGGTAGGGCGCGGGGCGGATGCCGGGCTGATCCTGCAGTACTTCGTAGGTTAGATCGGTGGCCTTGAAAGTAAAGGCGTCCTTGCCGTCGTTCCAGCCGCAGATCGCAAACACCTTGCCGCCCACCTTCCACACATCCGCGTTGCCCCACTGCACAACGTGGCTTGTGGCCTTCAGAGAGGCGCAGAAGGCGTTGAATTCGTCCCGGGTCATGGGGCGCAGTGTCACCGACCCGCTCAACACTGGCAAGCGGGTAGCGATGGCCATGCCAAAGGGATCAGCCCTTGTCCCAGTGCGCCACCACATCAAAACCGGCCGGCGAGGGCGGTCCTTCCATGAATTCGGCGAAATGGCCCCACAGCTCGGCCACCTTCGGCGCATTCGCGTTCGAGGTTTCCTCGCTCTCGACCACCGAAATCACATATCCGCTGCCGTCTTCGTTCATCACGTTGGTAAAGCAATGCATGCCGGGCATGCCCATTATTTCGGCCTTCAATTCATTCATTTTTGCCGTGGCCGCCTCACGCGTTCCAGGCTTCATCTTGAATTGGGTTATTCTTGCAAACATGGTGTTTCTCCCTGTCTGTGGGCGAAATTGCCGCTTGCAGCTTAGCATACAGGGGCAATTTTCCGTACAGACACAGGCAGAACGATCGCTGCATGCGGACGAGACAACCGCAGGTCAATCCACTTGGGGACGAACGAATTTGGCAGCGCCAATCTTACGTTGAGTTTGGCTGTTGGACCGGTCGGGCCTCGGCGCGACCGATTGAACTGGCGCCGGCGCGTTGAACCGATCTGTCGCGCCGGTTTCGCAGGCGATCCCGTTGCCATCGGGGTCGTTGCGCTCGTGATACCCCAATTGCCCCTTGCGCATCGGGCCAAGCCCGACCGAACGCGCCGCCTCGCAGCCCGCCAGCGCCCAAAGGTGCATCATCGCACCGGTGCGGTCATACTCGGACGTGCGCAGGTAGATACCCAAGGCGATGCCCGCAACGGTCACCGGCAGGGTCAGCACCATGAACAGGATGCGCCACGGCGAAAGCGCCCGCCGCCGCGTTGCGTCCGCCCTGCGTTGCCGCCGCAAGACACGTCTGTCGGTAGCCGAGCCATGGGCGGCCTTGGTTTCATCGATCATGCGCCGTTTCTGAACCAACACTGTGGCAATGCCGTGGCGCCGACACCGAACCGGCCCACGGCGTCAACGCACCACATGCACCGCACATTTGGCGTGGCGCACCACATGGGTCGCCGTCGACCCCAGCAGCAGATCCTGCATGCCGGGCCGGTGCGAGGCCAGAATGATCAGGTCAGGCTTGTTGGACTCGGCCCAGTCAAGGATCGTACGGCCTGAATGACCCTCAACCACGACGCCCTTGGCGTTTGGCAGCTTTGCGGCCAGGGTGTTGAGCTCGTCCTGGACCGCCTTGCGCGCCTCGGTCAGATATTCTGCCGGCATGTAGGAAATCGCATAGTCGGGAATGTGCTCGACCACATGCAACAGCGTCACCTTCGCATCCGGTGTCGCCAGGATCTTCGCCAGTTTCAGCGGCGCCGAGGTGTCACGCTCGGCATCGAAGGAAATCGGGACAAGAATATTGTGATACATGGCTCGCGCCTCCTTGAGTTTCGCCGGCAGAATGAAACGCCCGGCGGAAACGGACCTTGATCCAGGTCACGGTCAGTCGAAAGTTTCGGCAACGTCGTACATCACCGGCTCGAAACTTTTGCACAGTTCGTTGATCCGACGGTTGCGCTCTCGCATCTCGGGCGTCCGCAGCATGGCCAGAAAGTCCTCGCGCCGCCGCCACTGGGAATAGTTCGCGATCCGCGTCTGGGCGTCGTTGACATGCAAGCCCGCGGCAATGAACCCGGGCTGCTTGGAAATGAAGTTCGCATAGGCGTCCGTCAGCGCTTCGAGCAGGTCCTGGCATGTGCCCGGCGTCATCTCGAACGTGGTGATAACGGTCTGAACATTCGCATCTTTTGAAATCCTGGGCATCTTGCTCCTCCTGTTTTGAGATCAAGATTATCACAGCTTTTCGTAAGGTCTCGGTTTTCCTGCATTGGCGGGAACGCCCCGGTTCAAGTGGCATTCAGAGAAATGAAAGCAAAGCTAACACTCTGTTAACCAAGATTGACGAATTTGCCTTCATGACCCGTTTGATCGCGCTTCTGCTCTCTTGTCTTCTTGCGTCCGGCCCGGCGCTGGCCGGTGCCTGGCTGCGCGAACAGAACAAGGCGTTCACGGCCCTGTCCGTGACCGGGTTCCGCGAAGAGGATGGGGCGACCGCCTACAAGACGTCGCTGTACGCCGAATGGGGGCTGCGGCCGAACCTGACCATAGGGTTGGACGCCGAGGAACACCGCGATCTCTACGGCCATGCGCTGGTGTTCGCGCGGGTTCCCGTGGCGGATCTCGAAGAGGCGGGGCGTTTTGCCGCCGAATTCGGCATCGGCGCCCATCATCGGCAGCTTCAGGCCTGGGCGATGTACAAGGCGACATTGTCGTGGGGAAAAGGGTTCAAGACCCGGGTCGGCGGAGGGTGGATGGCGGTGGACGCGTCTTTTGAATACCGAACCCACGAGGCGGTGATCCGAAAGCTGGACTTTACCGCAGGCCTGTCCTCGCCGCGGCGCATCGACCCGCTGTTGCAGGTCGAAACCTCTTATGTGTCCGGGCGCCCGTTCTATTGGAGCGCCCGGCCATCCATCATGTATCGCCCGAAAGACGGCCCAAACACCTGGCTCGTGGGGCTCGAGAAGAACTCGTTCAAAGAGTCGGTCGGCCTCAAGCTATCCCTGTGGCGCGATTTCTGATCGCAGGCGACCGGCAGCGCTGAGACTGCCGGTCAACGGACGATCACCTCTCGACGCGCATGACCACAGTGACCTGACCACTCAGGCTTTCTGGCCACCGCAACCGCACCCGATCCTCTGCGCCACCCTGTTGCAATTGCACGTAAGGGGCCGCATAGCGAACCGCGCCCAGCGATGACTTGAGCGCCGCAACGGCCACAACACTGTCGCAACCGCGGGCTTGCCCGCCAAAGGGCAAGGCGCCACCGGAATCGACCAACCAGGCTTGCGCGGCCGAGTTCTGTTCGTGGCGCACCCGCAGAGGGTTGGCGGTTTTAATGGTCACGTTGTGATAGGTATTGTTGGCGAAGGTGACGTTGACAAAGCGGTCTGGGTCCAGCCCGGCAAAGCTGGTGTCGACGCGATCCACCCGATCGATCTTCCCATTGGCGGTACGGAACTTGTTGCCCGTAACCGTCAGCCCGTTCAGGAAGTGGCCGCTTCCATAAGGCCGGATCACGATATAGCTGAACCAGGCCGCGACATCGCTGCTGTAGAAGATGTTGTCGGTGATGCTCATGGCGCTGAACGAAAAGCCCGAGGCATAGTCCGGCGCCGCATCTCGTTCGTTGGTCCATTCGACAAAGCAGTTGTCAATGTAATTCTCGGCAATGGCCGAGCTGTTGTACGTGCCGATCATGACCAACCCGGCGTTCCGCACCCCGTTCGGAACGCTGTCCCCCTGAAAGAAGTGGTTGCCTAGGACAAGGTTGTTGTCGCCGCCCAGCACCGCAAAGTGATGGAACCGCACCGCCCGGTTGTGGCGCAGCTTGACGTCATTGGCGTTGGCATTCAGCGCGATCGAACTGCGATCCGGCACATCAAGGGCCTCCTCGCTGGACAGAAACTGACACCCGTCGATCAGCATCCCCTGGCAGCCCACCCCGATCGAGGTGATGCCGCGATCCTTGGGCCGGCTGACGAAACAGTTCTTCAATACGAAAGTGTTGCCACCCGGTGCCAAGCGAATGCCGCTGGACCGGCCGTTGCACTGGAATTCGATGTCCTCCATGCCGAATTTCTGCAACGCGCTGAAGCCGCTGAAGTCCAGCAGATACTTGAAATCCACGAAAGTGTAGGTCTGTGTTCCGGCGGCGTCATGGATCGGAGCGTTCAACGTGATCTCGCCCGCGCCTTCGTTTTTGGACCGCACATAGATTTCGCGTCCGACGCCGCTTCCCTGGACCAGGGCGCCGACCGGAATGTTGGCAACGTTTGCCACGTTGGTCAGCCTGTATGGATCCGCCGGATCATAGGTCGCGGTCGAGGTGAACGTCTGGGTATCCCACGCAGTGCTGTCCTTGACGTCGAACTGCCCGTTTCGGATCACGCGGCGGGTGGAATAGCTGGAGCGGTTTGGCACGGCGGCCTGCATGTCGATGGGGGCCGAGACCGAAATCTTGCGGCCGCACAGATCCAACGACTCATGATCGACGTTGTTCAACAGCGCCTGAAACGCCTTCTTGAAGGCAAGTGTTTCGTCGCCAAACGCTGTGACATAGGTCGACAGGTCGAAATTCTTGGTCAGCAGCAGCATCCGGTCATCGGGCATAATGATCGTACCTTCGAAATCGACCTCCGAGTCCAGCCCCACGTCCTGGCCTAGGTAATAGACGCCCTCGGGCACGTAGACCCGGCGGCCGTTTGCAGCCTGATCGGCCGCCTCGAAGGCGGCAGAATCATCGGTGACCCCATCGCCCACGGCGCCGAAATCGCGCACGTCCACCAAGCTGATCATGTCGCGCAGAAACACGCCGGTCACGTCGGTGATCTCGATGTCATCGACGCGCACCACGGCCCCGTTGGTGCCTTCGATATCCAGCCCAAAATGCCCATAAATGGCCGACATGCCCCACGGCATGTCAACGCCGGAGCGCTGGCCGGTGCCGACGATGGCCGTGATCTCGTGAACCAAGCCATAGGCCGTCAGTTGCGTGGCAGGCCCCTGTTCGACCAGTCCCGGAACATGCATGTCGCCGGCACCGCCGGCCCAACCTGCAATCCGTACTCGCGGCAGCGGACCGCTGACCGCCTTGACCCGTGCCTTGATCTGCAAATAGCACCCTGGCAACAGCGGTGTCTGTCCCATATAGCGCAGCTGCTGGATCGTATTGACCTTCAGGATCTCCAGGCACCCGCCGAAATCCGCATCCGCCGGCACGAACGCCCCCGAACCCGATCCATCGTATGTGGGCGTACCGGGCGTCCCGTCGCCGCTTGACCATACATCCAGACCATTCGCGAATTGCGGCGGCATGAACACGATGCCGTCGGTGATTGCCTTGTTCATTGAATACCCTTTCCCAATCGCGCCACGCTCCAACGCGGCACAGGCCAGCTCCCAGGCCCGGATGTTTCCGGACACGCGGGCTTGAGATATCGGAAAGGATTTAACCGCCGCTCACGGCACCGTGACGGTGGGTGTTGCGTCAGGCCGCGGGGTCGGCGTTGCCCAGAAGGAGAACGCCATTGATTTTCCAGCCGCTCTCCCGCTGCACCATCTGATAGTCCAGGATATGCGCCCGACCGTCACCATCGACCACCATAACCTTTTGCCACCACTGGCCGTCGATCTGACGCAGGTCGAGAAACCTAACATCGGCCGGTCGCCAAACCATCGGATAGCCGTTGCGCACCATGGCACCGAAGTTTTCGGGCGTACGAAACAGGGTCTGGATTCCGGGGCTGGCGTAGGTGAAAGCGGTAACGAAGTCATCCGCCTGGAACGCCCGCATCTGGGCGCGGATATTAGCCTCGATCTCGGCGTTCTGGGCCAGGGCACCGGTTGCCATACCGGCGATCAGAGAAACGGCAATCAACAAACGACGCATGGGGCCACCTCCTGTGTCAGAGCGTAGCCCCGGGCGCGTTCGGGTCAAATCAGGCCAATTCTCCGGCCAGGGCCTTATCGATCAGGGCGATGGTTTCCGGCACGCCATAAAGCGCGATGAACCCGCCGAAGCGCGGCCCCTGGCTGGCGCCCAGCAGCACCTCGTACAGCGCTGTGAACCAGGCGCGCATCGGATCGAACCGTTCGCGGCCGATCGCATAGACCACCGATTGCAACGCTTCGTCTTCGACCGGGCCGTCATAGGTTTCCAACGCCGCCTGCAATGCCTCCAGCGCCTCGCGCTCCTGCTCGGTCGGCAGGCGGAACGTGCGGGTCGGCTTGACGAAATCGTTGTAGTAACGCACCGCGAATCCGGCCGCCTGGTCCAGGTCGGGATGGGTCTCGGGTGTGGCCTCGGGCGCATAGCGGCGGATGAAGCCCCACAGCGTCTCCTTGTCCTCGGCCCCGGACACCGAGGCCAGGTTCAACAGCATGGCAAAAGGCACGATAAGGGTAGATTCAGGCACCTCGCCGCCGTGGATATGCCAGACGGGGTTGTTCAACTGCGCCTTCAGCTCCTGCCCCGGATAGGCCCGCAGTTGCTGGTGATATTCGTCCACCGCCTTGGGGATCACGTCGAAATACAGCCGCTTCGCCGTCTTTGGCTTCTGATACATGAAGTACGACAGGCTCTCGGGCGCGGCATAGGTCAGCCACTCCTCCATCGACAACCCGTTGCCCTTCGATTTCGAGATCTTCTGACCGTGCTCGTCGTTGAACAGCTCATAGCTCAGCGACTCGGGCGGCTGCTTGCCCAGCGCCCGGCAGATCTTGGAGGATTGCGTGACTGAGTCGATCAGGTCCTTGCCCGACATCTCGTAATCCACGCCCAGCGCAGCCCAGCGCAGCGCCCAATCGGGCTTCCACTGCATCTTGACGTGACCGCCGGTGACCGGGATCTCGACCCGCTCGCCATCGGGTTCTTCGTAGACGATGGTGCCCTTGGCGACATTGCGCTCCAGCGTCGGCACCTGCAACACATGGCCCGTCTTGGGCGAGATCGGCAGGAACGGCGAATAGGTCTCGCGCCGCTCGGGGCCGAGCGTCGGCAGCATGATCTCCATGATCTTGTCGAACCGTTCTAGCGCCACCAGCAGCATCTCGTCAAAGCGCCCGGAGGTGTAATACTCGGTGGCCGAGGCGAACTCGTAGTCGAAACCGAAACTGTCGAGAAACTCGCACAGCCGCGCGTTGTTGTGCTGGGCAAAGCCCTCATGCGTGCCGAACGGATCGCGCACCTTGGTCAGCGGCAGGTTCAGGTCCTGCTTCAGCTCTTCCTGCATCGGCACGTTGCCGGGCACCTTGCGGAACCCGTCCATGTCGTCGGAAAAGCAGATCAGCTTGGTGGGGATGTCGCTCAGCTGTTCAAAGGCGTGACGCACCATCGAGGTCCGCGCCACCTCGCCGAAGGTCCCGATATGCGGCAGGCCCGAGGGGCCATAGCCGGTCTGGAACAGCACGTATCCCTTTTCCGGCGGAGCCTTCTGATAGCGTTTGAGCACCCGGCGCGCCTCTTCGAAAGGCCAGGCCTTGGACGACATCGCGGCTTCACGCAGTTCAGACATTTGATCGGGTCTCCATCGGGACAAACAGCGCCGGCCACCCCATGCAACCGGACCACCCCTCCTATTGTGCCGGTGCAGCATAAGTCAATAAAGCACGCCCCCTCCTGCCCGACAAAACTGCTGTTTTTCGCAGCAACCTCGCACCCGCCAGGTCCTGCCGCACACCAGGGTCGTTCGGCGCGTTCGCAAGAAGCGGTTGAACCCTGCTGCGCGCGCTCCTATCGTGCCGCGGCAGACAGCGCAATTCAGGACGAACCGATGACCCAAGCCGTTGCCCACCCCATGTCGCCCCAGGACTGCCTCGTGGCAATCATGGTGGCCGTCTCCGCATCTGACGAGAACATCCGCACGGCCGAACTGGTCAAGATCGAGGCTGCGGTGAACATGCTGCCGGTTTTTGCCGAATACGACATCGACCGCATGCGGCGCGTCTCGCAGATCGTGTTCGACCTTTTCGAGCAGGAAGACGGCCTGGATGCGCTGTTCGGTCTGATCCGAGACAACCTGCCGGAGCGGCTGCATGAAACGGCCTATGCGCTGGCCTGCGACGTGGCTGCCGCAGATGGTGCGCTAGCCGAAACCGAGCTGCGCCTGCTGGAAGAAATTCGCTATGAACTGAGCATCGACCGCCTGCATGCCGCCGCGATCGAACGCGGCGCCCGGGCCCGGCACACGGTCTGACGCGGTTCGGCTCAGCTTCCGTACAGCGCGCCCCAGCGTTCGATCAGCGCCTTCTGCAGCCTGCGAGACCGACGGTTCCAGCTGCGCGCGCCGTCGGGGCGTTCCCGGGCTTGACGCGGGATAGTCGCACGGTGCGCCATGTCGGCGGTGAAGATCGCAAAAGCCAGATCGGTTCCGCCGGCCGTGGTCAGAAACCCGCCAAGACCGGACACGAAGTTCAACGTCCCGGTCTTGGCATCGACCCGGACCGGGTTTCCGACCACACGCCTCCCCTTGGCGTCCGTCAACGTGAACGGCTTGAGTAACGGCCGCAGCAGCCCATCCTGCCGGGCGGCGACCAGCGCCTTGACCAGATCCGACGGCGCCATACGAGACGCTTCACCCAGACCCGAATGATCCACCATCGCAATCCGTCTGGTCCCGTATTTTGCGGCGGCCCAGCGGTTCATTTCGGCGGCGGATGCGGCCAATGAACCCGGGTACACCCCGCGCGCCCTTGTCGCAGCCATCCCCACCATCTCGGCCGTCAGGTTCGTGGAATATTTGAGCATGCCCTTCAGGATGCTGTCCAACGCATCGCTCTGATGCACAACCAGCACCTGTCCCCGTGGGGCCTGCCGCGTGACCTGCACCCGGCCCAGAACGATCCCGTTCACCCGGGCCAGCGTTCGGAAAACGTCGCCGGCATAAAGCGCCGGCTTGCGCACCGGCAACCACCGCGCGCCGCCCTTGCCCAACGCGCCCTTGGCCACTGTCCACCGGTCCTGCCGGGCGCTGCGTTGATAGGTGTAAATCGGCAGACTGCGCGGCTCGACCCGAATCCGCGCCATGTCCACGGACGGGGTGTAGTTGGCGCTGCGCGCATCCATCGACACGTCGTACCCCGAAGTCCCCAGTTTCCACTCGAAATGCACGCGGTTGAAGTTCAGCGAGATACCGCTGACCGACGGACTGTAACCCACATGGTCCGGCTGACCCGGGTCAATGCTGAACACATAGGGCAAGGCTCCGTCATACACCTTGAAGGCGCCGCGCACCTCGGTCACCCCGGCCTTGCGCAGATTGGCGGCCATACCTGCCAGCACATCGGTATCCAACAGCGGATCACCGCCGCCCGCCAGAATCAGATCGCCCTTCAGGATACCGTTCTCGATGGGTCCATCCGCTATCAGCGCCGTCTCGAACCGATGGTCTGGTCCGAGCACATCCAGCGCGTAAAGCGCCGTCAGCGCCTTGGCGACGCTGGCTGGCGGCAACCCCTGATCGCCCCCGAAAGCCTCCAGTTCTGCGCCTGTTTCGACATCGGCTACGGCAAAGACCACCTCGCCTTTAAGGCCCGCCGCCGCAACGATCCTCTCGGCCGCGGAGAGCTCGGCACCCCGAGCAATCGGCCGCAACGACACCGCTGGCGCACCGGCCGCGCCGACTGTGGGGATCAAACTGGCCCCCAATCCCCCCAAAAATACACGGCGCGAAAAACGATCAGGCATGGGTCAATTAAAATCCCATAGATCAGAGCAGACAACTACTCAAATCCAATATGCGCCAACAGGGGCCATTCCGGCAACACTTCAACCTGTCCATTCGCCGCTGGAACGAATCTGGGTCGAACTGACGTCAATCATCGGCACGTTCACGAAACACCAAGCAGGAGAGTCGGCACGACCCAGCAGGTGCCGTGCAGTCCCGTCGATGCGATACCGCGCATAGATCCGCGCCGCGGGCGACATCCGCGCCGAGATCCTGTCTCCGGGCCGGGCAACAACACCGACCGAAACGTTGTCCATGATCCAGCGCCAGTCCTTCCAAAGGTGGAACTGCGCGAGGTTGTCGGCGCCCATCAGCCAGACGAACCGGACGCCGGGATACAGGCGGCGCAGGGCGGCCAGCGTATCGGCCGTGGCCCGCGTGCCGATGCGCGCCTCGATATCCGTGACCGCGACGCGGGGATGACGCAAGATCGCGCGCGCCGCCTCCATGCGGCGCATCAATGGCGCGGGACCGCGCTCCTTCAGCGGGTTGCCCGGCGACATCAACCACCAAACACGGTCCAGCCCGAAGGCCTTCATCGCCTCCAACGTCGCGTGGACATGCCCCGCATGCGGCGGATCGAATGACCCGCCGAACAAGCCAACGACCTGCCCGGGCCGCGCGAATGGGATGGCGCTTCGAAACATCCTCCGTGGATGTTCAGAACCGGGCGGACTTGTCAATCCAAGGCCGCCACCGGACGGCGAGCGAATGCACGGAACGCATCAGCTTGCCCCGCCTGCCATGCTTGGCTATCAAGCGGGTCAACCCGAATTCCCCGATCCAGAGGACGTGACATGGCCGCCTATCAATATGTCTACCACATGCAGGGTGTCTCGAAGACCTATCCCGGTGGCAAGAAGTGTTTTGAGAACATCCACCTGAGCTTTCTGCCCGGCGTGAAGATCGGTGTCGTCGGCGTCAACGGCGCCGGTAAATCGACCCTGCTCAAGATCATGGCCGGCCTCGACAAGGACTTCACTGGCGAGGCGTGGGCCGCCGAAGGCGCCAAAGTGGGTTATTTGCCGCAGGAGCCGCAGCTGGACCCGAACCTGACCGTCCGTGAAAACGTCATGCTGGGCGTGGCCGAGAAAAAGGCCAAGGTCGACCGCTTCAACGAGATCGCGATGGAAATCGCCGAGAACTACTCGGACGAGTTGATGGAAGAGATGACCGCCCTGCAGGACGCGATCGACGCGGAAAACCTGTGGGATCTGGACAGCCAGATCGACGTGTCGATGGAGGCGCTGCGCTGCCCGGCCGACGATGCCGATGTCACAACCCTTTCGGGCGGCGAGAAACGCCGCGTGGCGCTGTGCAAGCTGCTGCTCGAAGCACCCGACATGCTGCTGCTCGACGAACCCACCAACCACCTGGATGCCGAGACCATCGCTTGGCTGCAACAGCACCTGATCGACTACAAGGGCACCATCCTGATCGTCACCCACGACCGGTACTTCCTGGATGACATCACCGGCTGGATTCTGGAACTCGACCGTGGACGCGGCATCCCGTACGAGGGCAACTATTCCTCGTGGCTGGAACAGAAGGCCAAGCGGCTGGAGCAGGAAGCCCGCGAGGACAAGTCCAAGCAGAAGACCCTACAGCGCGAACTGGAATGGATGCGTCAAGGTCAAAAGGCCCGCCAGGCCAAATCCAAGGCCCGCATCAACGCCTACAACGAACTGGCCCAGCAATCCGAACGCGAAAAGCTGTCGCGCGCCCAGATCGTCATTCCCAACGGCCCGCGCCTGGGCAGCAAGGTGATCGAGGTCAACGGGTTGTCCAAGCACATGGGCGACAAGCAACTGATCGAGGATCTCTCGTTCAGCCTTCCGCCGGGCGGCATCGTCGGCGTCATCGGCCCCAACGGCGCCGGTAAATCGACCCTGTTCAAGATGCTCACCGGCCAGGAAAAACCTGACGCGGGCACCATCGAATACGGCGACACGGTGCAACTGTCCTATGTCGATCAGTCGCGCGACGACCTCAACGACAACGACACCGTGTGGGAGGCGATCACCGGCGGCGCCGAGATCATCCAACTGGGTGACGCGCAGGTCAATTCCCGCGCCTATTGCTCTTCCTTCAACTTCAAGGGCGGCGACCAGCAGAAAAAGGTCTCGTTGCTGTCAGGGGGTGAGCGCAACCGCGTCCACATGGCCCGCCTGCTGAAAGAGGGCGGCAACGTCCTGCTGTTGGACGAACCGACCAACGATCTTGACGTCGAAACCCTGCGCGCGCTGGAAGACGCGCTGGTCGATTTCGCCGGCTGCGCGGTCGTGATCTCACACGATCGTTTCTTCCTCGACCGGATCTGTACGCATATCCTGGCCTTCGAAGGTGACGCCCATGTCGAATGGTTCGAGGGCAACTTTGCCGACTACGAGGAAGACAAGAAACGCCGCTTGGGGCCGGATGCGCTGGAGCCCAAACGGCTGAAGCACAAGAAGTTCGCGCGATGAGACAGTTGGAATGAGAATACGTTTGCGGATATGTCCGCCCCGTGATCGTGACAGGGTCAATACAGGCTGCTTCGCAGTATCGAAAGGCTAAAGTGATGATTAGAGCATCCAAGCGACGCATCCAGCATTGCCGTTCGCTACTTCAGGAGAGGCTCGCCTTGTTGGAATCTAAACTTTCGCGGTCTTTCGAGCGCAAAAAGAACGCGATCAATCGCCAACTGAACTATCACCGTGGACGGCGCGAAGTTCGGCAAACGGGTTTTTGGTTCGTGGACATCCCGCGCACATCATCTTCGTCCATTCGAGCGCAACTTGGTGAAAGGTTTGGTATTGGTCATGGAAAGCTGAATATCCCCGAAAAAGACAAAGCGACCGAACAGATTTTTGAAGACCACCTGACCGCCGTTGAAATGCGCGACCTCCTTGGCGTTGAACTCTGGGAGAAGATCTTCACTTTCACGGTCGTGCGCAATCCGTGGGAGCGGATTCTGTCTCTGTACATGTACATGCGAAAAAACACGTCAGCTGTGGACGATTTGACATTTGAGCAGTTCGTGAAAAGCATCCATCAGGAACGTCTGTCCCCGGGCTCAACGATATTTACGTACCGTCCACTGACGCGAACGTGCCTGGAATTCATTTCTGATGAAAATGGCAAAATCATCGTCGACAAGATCGTTCGCTTTGAAAACCGACAGGAGGAATTGCCGAAAATCGGACAACAAATCGGCTGCCCGGAACTCGGCTCTCTGAAAATCAACAGCGCGCGTCCGCAGAAATCAAGGTACCAAGACTCTTACACTGACGAACTTCGTGATTTGGTCGCTGAGATCTATGCGCAGGACATTGACTATTTTGGCTATTCGTTCGACGAGCCGAAGGACAACCAAGACTCAAGCAGCGCGGATAGCGGTTAGGTAGGTTTCGGCTCTGCTACAGAAGGCAGTAGCGTCGAAAAAATGCCGCAAATACCTTTTCGCTCGCCGACAGTCGGATAAACTGAACAAATAGCCGCCATTACGCAAGACAACTGGCTTTTCCCATTGCTGCCAGGCCCAGACGAGGTTGAAATTGAAGAAACTGTTCGAAAAACTGCATCGTTCCGTTGATGAAGATCCGACACCCATCGAGCCGCCGATGCAGGAACAAGAGCTTTTCCTAGCCGCCAAGGAGCGGGTCTTGGAGGCGAACAACCGACCAAAGACACACAAGTCTTTTCTATTCTTCACCACGCATAAGTGTGCTTCGACCTTCGTCACCGCCCTGTTGGAAGAGCTTGCAGATCAAAGCGACTATGAAACCTTCAACTACGCCAGTGCGTATTGGGAACTAGGCGATGAGGTTGACTCAGTGGGCCTTGTGATCCGCAAGTTCCTTCCGCAGAACTACGATATGCTCTTCCGGCAATACGGCGAAATCTACGGCCCGCTCCGGTTTCCTGTGGACTTTCCCGGCCGGGAGAACTTCAAGCACATTTTCTTCTTTCGTGATCCGCGCGACGTGCTTGTTTCTTCCTTTTATTCATGGGCGTATACTCATCCGGAACCCCTGAACACCAAGGCTCGCGAGAAATTCGTGGAAGAGCGCGCCAAGGTGTCCGAGGAAGGAATCGACGCATATGTGCTCAGAAGGGCAAGCGAGTGGATCCTGCCGTGGTTCACGGAGTATCGAGAACTCGCCGAGACGGTTCCGGATGCCTTGTTCTTGACATACGACGAGTTCTCGCAACACACGGATGTCTTCCTGCGCAAGGTCACCGACTATCTTGAGATCGACCTGAGCGAGGAAAGCATTGAAAAACTGTCGAATTTTGCAAGCCCCATCCAGAAAGGCGCGCCAAAGCTGGAACACAAACGTTCGGGCAAAAGCGGGCAGTGGAAAAATGAGCTCAAGCCGGAAACCGCCGACGAACTGAATCGGATTCTTGCACCGATTCTGGACTATTGGCGGTTTTGATCCCGACATGTTCGCCCCGGTCGTGGTGACAATCGCCCTTGTCACCTGACCCGGGCAGTGCCATATACAACAAGCTTACGTTTTTCTACTTCGACCTACTGTCTCCGTTTTCGGCGTTCAGTCTATCGATACAGACAACGACGCCAGGCTGCCGCACTTCCGCGGGCAGCACCAAAACAGGAGACTACGGAATGCCCGCAGGCACCGTGAAATGGTTCAACACCACCAAAGGCTACGGCTTCATCGCACCCGAAACAGGCGGCAAGGACGTGTTCGTGCACATCTCGTCCGTCGAGCGTTCGGGCCTGACCGGCCTGGCCGACAACCAGAAAGTGACGTACGAGCTGCGTTCGGGCCGTGACGGCCGCGAAAGCGCCGACAATATCGAACTGGTGTAAGACCCTAAGGGTGGGCGCTCAAGCCCACCCTATCCCTTTACCCAAGCCACGATCTGCCCGCCCCGCATCGCGCCGGACTGCCGCTTGGTCTCTTTCCCCCGCTGAAACTCCACCATCGTCGGGATACCCCGGATCCGATACCGCGCACCGGCGGATTGGTGTTTCTGAGTGTCCAGCTTGACCAACCGGGCCTGCCCGGCCAGCGTGTCGGCCGCTTTCGAGAACTCGGGTGCCATCATGCGGCAGGGTCCGCACCACGGCGCCCAGAAATCGACCACCAACGGCAGGTCGTCATGTTTTGCCGCCTTCTCCAATATGGCCGGGTCCACTTCGACCGCCTTGCGCGGAACCAACGCAGCGCCACAGGTCCCGCATTTAGGACCAGCCGCCAGTTTTTCTGCGGGTACGCGGTTGAGTTGACCGCATTCCAGACAGGTCAATGTCTTGTCAGCCATTCCGGCTCCCATATTCAACTTCTCGAATGCATATAGGCAGGATGGCCGACCGTGCAATGGCCGCACCAAACACGTTCCATCCGTATTTCACGACCAAGCAGCACAAGGCAATCAGTACTGAAACGTCGGTGCATCAGAAAGCCCACGCGAACTTTCTAGCGTTCCTCTTCGACGGCATCGACCAGCTGCAGAACCCTCGGGCCCAGGTTTTCCACGATCAACGCCACCCCTCGAGAGTTGGGATGAATGCCATCGGGCTGCATGTATGCCCGGGCCGCGCCCGGGTCGCCCCCAGCCGACAGCCCGGCAAAAAAACTGGGCGCAAAGATGGTGCCGTATTGTTGGGCCAGCTCCGGATAGATGGCGTTGAACGCGTCTTTGTAGTCCGCCCCGTAATTGCCCGGCGCCTGCATGCCGATCAGCAGAACCGGAACGCCCGCGGCCTGGGCCGTCTGCAGAATGCGCTCGAGATTGGTGCGCGACACTTGCGGCTCGATCCCTCGCAACAGGTCGTTGCCGCCCAGCGCGACGATCATGGCGTCGACATCCGGCGTCAGAGTCCAGTCGACCCGCGCCGCGCCGCCCGCCGTGGTATCGCCCGAGACCCCGGCATTGATCACCCGCGCCTCAACGCCGCGTTCCCGCAACCAGCGGGTCAACTGCGGTACGAACCCGTCCTGCTCGATCAGCCCATAACCCTGCGTCAGCGAATCCCCCAGCGCCGCGATGACGACCTGCTCGGCTGTGGCCGCAAAGCCGCAAACGGCAAATGCGCCCGCCGTCAGCACCTTGCGCAAATTCCGCATCGCTCCATATCCCATCTAAACCGCTCCAGCCGGATTGCCCGATGACTACACCCGTTCTGACCCTTGAAAATGCCGCTTTGACGCTGAATGGCAATGCCGGACCCATCGAAATCCTGCACGACATCTCCCTTTCGGTAGGCCGGGGCGAGTCTCTGGGCCTGATCGGCCCGTCCGGATCGGGCAAGTCGTCTCTGCTAATGCTGATGGGGGGGCTCGAACGGGCCTCGGCGGGCCGAGTTACGGCGCTGGGGCACGACCTGACCACGATGGACGAAGACGCGCTGGCCCGCTTCCGCCGTGATGCAATGGGTGTCGTCTTTCAGAATTTCCACCTGATCCCGACCATGACCGCTTTGGAAAACGTCGCCACACCGTTGGAACTGGCCGGCCACCGCGATGCCTTTGTCCGGGCCGAGGCCGAGCTGGACGCGGTGGGCCTGTCGCACCGGCGCGATCACTACCCTGCGCAGTTGTCCGGGGGCGAGCAGCAGCGGGTCGCCCTGGCCCGCGCATCGGCGCCGCGCCCGCGGATTCTACTGGCGGACGAGCCCACCGGCAACCTGGACGAAGCCAACGGCGCCGCGATCGTCGATCTGCTGTTCGGCCTGCGCGACCGCCACGGCGCGACGCTGATCCTTGTCACCCACAGCCGAAGTCTGGCCGCCAGATGCGACCGGGTCGTGCACCTGCGCGACGGCCGCATCAACGAAGATACCGCGCAAGAGGCCGCGGAATGAGCCTGAGTCAAGCCGCGCGGCTGGCCCGGCGCGAATTGCGCGGCGGGCTGAACGGATTCCGGGTATTCTTGGCGTGTCTGACCCTGGGCGTGGCGGCGATTGCCGCGGTGGGGTCCGTCCGCCAAGCCATTCAAACCGGCCTGACGCAAGAGGGCGCGGCCCTTTTAGGGGGCGACGCGCAGATCGAGCTGACCTATCGCTTTGCCGATGATGCCGAGCGCGCATGGATGGAACGCACCGCGGCGCAGGTGTCCGAGGTAGTCGATTTCCGCTCGATGGCCGTGACCCGAAACGGGCCCGACCCCCTGCGCGGACTGACGCAGGTCAAGGCGGTAGACGACACCTATCCCCTGATCGGCACGGTTGTCCTGAATCCCGATATCCCGCTCTCCCGCGCGCTCGATGGTGAAGGCACCCGTCCCGGTGCTGTGATGGATCCGGTTCTGATCGAACGGCTAGGTCTGGCTATCGGCAACCGTTTTGCGCTGGGAACCCAGGAATTCATACTGACCGCCGCCTTGATCCACGAACCCGATGCCGCTGGCGACGGGTTCACGCTGGGCCCGCGGACCCTTGTCCGCACGCGGGATCTGCGCGCCTCTGGCCTGCTGCAACCCGGCACGCTGTTTTCCACCAAGTACCGGCTCGACCTGCCGCCCCAAGAGGATCTGGCCGCCGTATCGGCGCAAGCGGCGCAGGTCCTGGACGGGTCCGGTATGCGCTGGACAGATGCGCGCAACGGGGCGCCGGGCATTGCCGAATTCGTGGCGCGTCTGGGCGCGTTCCTCGTACTGGTCGGCCTGTCCGGGCTGGCAGTGGGTGGTATCGGCGTCTCGGCCGCGGTGCGCGCCTATCTTGCCCGCAAGATCGAAACCATCGCCACGCTGCGAATCCTAGGCGCCGACCGGGCCACGATCTTTCAGACCTACCTGATCCAGATTGGCGTTCTGTCGGTCTTCGGAATCGCCGCCGGCGCCTTGCTGGGCGGTTTGGTACCGGTTCTGCTGGCCCCGGTGATCGAGAGCCGCCTTCCCGTTCCTGCGGTATTCGCGCTCTATCCCCAGCCGCTGTTCGAGGCCGCGCTTTATGGCCTGCTGACCGCGCTTGTGTTCACGCTCTGGCCGCTTGCCCGCACGGAAGACGTCCGCGCCGCGACCCTGTTCCGCGATGCGCTGTCCGCGGCCCGGGTCCTGCCGCGCCCGGCATTCCTGCTGGCCACGGCCATGGCCCTTACTGCACTGATCGCCACCGCCGCAGTGTTCAGCGGATCCACGCGGCTGACGCTCTGGACGGCTGCAGGGTTCCTTGGCGCCCTGACGCTGCTGGCCCTTTCGGCCTTCGCCATCCAGCGGGTTGCACACTGGTCTGCCCGGCGGGCCCGAGGCCGCCCGGCCTTGCACTGGGCACTGGCCGCCATTTCCGACCCGCGCGAAGGGGCGGCCCCGGTCGTTCTGTCGCTGGGGCTGGGCCTGTCGGTTCTGGCAGCCGTCGGCCAGATCGACGGAACCCTGCGCAACGCGATCTCGGGCAACCTGCCCGACGTGGCGCCCTCGTATTTCTTCGTGGACATCCAGAAGGACCAGATGTCCGGGTTTCTGGACCGGCTGGAAAACGATCCCGGCGTTACGCGGGTGGAAAGCGCGCCGATGCTGCGCGGCATCATCACCCGGATCAACGGCCGTCCCGCGCACGAGGTGGCCGGAGACCATTGGGTTCTCGAAGGCGACCGAGGCGTGACCTATTCGGAACATTCACCGCGGAATGCACGCATCACGGCAGGCGACTGGTGGGCGCCGGACTATTCCGGCCCGCCGCAGATCAGCTTTGCCACCGAAGAGGCCGAAGAGATGGGCCTGAAACTGGGCGACACCCTGACCGTCAATATCCTGGGCCGAGACATCACGGCCACGATCACCTCGCTGCGCGAGGTGGACTTCTCGACCGCCGGCATGGGCTTTGTCATGTCGATGAACCCGGCCGCACTGGCCGGCGCGCCGCACAGCTTCATCGCCACCGTTTATGCCGAGGAACGGGCCGAGGCCGCCATCCTGCGCGATTTGGCCGATCAATTCCCCAACATCACCGCGATCCGCGTGCGCGACGCGATCGACCGCGTCTCGGGCCTGTTGGCGGGGCTGGCGTCGGCCACATCCTATGGGGCGGGCGTGTCGCTGCTGACCGGGTTTCTGGTGCTGATCGGGGCGGCGGCCGCCGGTGAACCCGCCCGGCGCTACGAGGCCGCGATCCTCAAGACCATCGGCGCGGACCGCCGAAAGATCCTACTCAGCTTTGCGCTGCGCTCGGCCTTGCTGGGCTTGGCGGCAGGCAGCATCGCGCTGGCTGCAGGCGTACTGGGCGGGTGGGCCGTGGCGACCTACATTTTCGATACCCGGTACACGATCATCTGGCCCGCGGCCCTGGGGATCGTGGCGGCGGGGTTGATCGTCACACTGCTGGCGGGCCTTGCCTTCGCACTGCGCCCGCTGTCCGTCAGCCCGGCACTCATCCTGCGCGCCAGTGACTGATAATCACCGAGCGCAAGTCACGGGCTGCAGAATCTTCAACAACGGATCGTTGTCACAGACCAACGCATCCAGCGTGATTTCGTCCAACGAAGCAAAAAACACCTCGGCCGCATCCTGCAGGGCCAGGCGCAACCGGCAGGCATTGGTCAACGGGCAGGTGTTGTCGGCATCCGCAAAACATTCGGCGATCGGCAAGTCGCCCTCGACATGGCGAAAGACCGACCCGATCCGGATCTGATCGGCCGAGCGGCCCAGTTCCATCCCGCCGTTCCGGCCACGCTGCGTGCTCAGATACCCCAGCTGGCTGAGCTGGTTGATCACCTGCGCCAGGTGGTTTTCCGAGATGTTGCACACCTCGGCGATTTCCGACTTGGTCACCAGCCGGTCGGGATGGGCCGCGCAATACATCAGCAGCCGCACCGCGATATTCGTTCGTTTGGTGATCCGCATGAGATCCTCCCCCCGAAAAACAAGATGCAGCCTTATTGCACGCAGCGCAAAAAAACGGTTTGACATACATCAATCGAAACTTCGGACAGCGCGTGAATGACTGACCCGTATTTCTTTGGCTATGGCAGCCTCGTGAATCTGGCCACACATGACTTCCCCGACCCGCATCCGGCCCTTCTGCGCGGCTGGCGGCGCGCCTGGTGCCACACCGACTTGCGCCCGGTGGCCTTCCTGACAGCGGTCCCCGACGCACAGTCCGAGATCGACGGGATGATCGCCCATGTTCCCAAGAACGACTGGGCCGCGCTGGATGAACGCGAATGGGCCTATGACCGGGTCGCGGCCACCGAGCAGGTCAGCCATCCCCTGCCGCGCGAGATCGAGATCGCGGTCTATGCCGTCCCGCTACAGCGGCAGAATGATCCCAACCGGAATCATCCGATCCTGCTCAGCTATGTCGACGTGGTCGTGCAGGGCTATCTGCGCGCCTTCGGTGAAACGGGTGTCCGGGATTTCTTTGACACTACGGATGGCTGGAACGCCCCAATCCTGAACGACCGGGCCGAGCCGCGCTATCCGCGTCACCAGCAACTGCGCCCGGAAGAAACCGACCTGGTGGATGCCCACCTGAACCGCATCGCTGCGCAGATCGTTCAGGCCGCATGACAAAGGCGGGTCCAGTTCGAGCCCGCCTTGTCGTTTGTTCGAGTTCACTCACGCCTGCACGGCACGGGCCTATGTGCGCGCGCGGATAACCTGCAGCAACGGCATCAGAGCCGCCATCTCGGGCCCCCGCTCCATACCGGTCAGCGCCTTGCGCAGGGGCATGAAGAGGCCCTTGCCCTTGCGGCCGGTCGCCTCTTTCACAACCGCCGTCCACTTGCCCCAGGTCTCGCGGTCAAACGGCCCCTCGGGCAGCAGTTCCATCGCCTGCGCAACGAATTCGCGGTCCTCCTCGTCGATAAGCGGCTCGGCCCCGTCGCGGCACAGCTCCCACCAACCCTTCAGGTCGTTAAGCGTGGTGATGTTCTCGCGCGCCATCATCCAGAACGGTTCGGCCAGTTCATCGGGCACACCGGCCGCGGCAACCGCGTCGGCAACCTTCTCGAGCGGTAGCGTCTGCAGATACCGGGCCGTCAGCGGGAACAGGTCCTGCACGTCGAACTTGGTCGGCGCCGACCCGAACCGGGTCACGTCGAAACCTTCGATCAGCTCAGCCATGTCGCTGCGCAGTTCCACCGGATCTGACGACCCCAGACGGGCCATCAGGCTCAACAGCGCCATCGGCTCGACACCCTGCTCGCGCAGATCGCGCAGCGCCAGAGTCCCCAACCGTTTGGACAGCGCCTCACCTTGCGGGCCGGTCAAAAGCGAATGGTGCGCAAAGTTCGGAACGGCTCCGCCCAGGGCCTTGATGATCTGGATCTGGGTCGCGGTGTTGGTGACATGATCGGCGCCGCGCACCACGTCCGTCACGCCCATCTCGGTGTCATCCACCACCGAAGCCAGCGTGTACAGAACCTGCCCGTCGCCGCGGATCAGCACCGGATCCGACACCGAGGCCGCGTCGATCGACACGTCGCCCAGGATGCCGTCTTTCCATTCGATGCGCTCGTGATCCAGCTTGAACCGCCACACGCCGTTGCCGCGCTCGGCCCGCAGCGCCTCTTTCTCGGCCTCCGACAGGTTCAGGGCGGCCCGGTCATAAACCGGCGGCTTGCCCATGTTCAGCTGCTTCTTGCGCTTGAGGTCCAGCTCGGTCGGGGTCTCGAAGGCCTCGTAGAACCGGCTGATCTCGCGCAGCTTGTCGGCGGCCTCGGCATAGCGGTCCAGCCGGTCCGACTGCCGCTCGACCCGGTCCCAGTGCAGGCCCAGCCACTCGAGGTCCTGCTTGATCGCATCGACATATTCCTCCTTCGACCGCTCGGGGTCGGTGTCGTCGATGCGCAGGATGAACGTGCCGCCGGCCTTGCGGGCGATAAGATAGTTCATCAGCGCGGTGCGCAGGTTGCCCACATGAATGTAACCGGTGGGCGACGGGGCGAAGCGGGTCGTTGTCATGGATGTCTCCTGTTGGCGCGGCTCTTGTCATATGGGCGCGTTTTTGTCCAGCGATTGCTGGGTGGCCGACGCCGCCCGGGGTTGCCGGGACGCGCGGCCACCCTAGTTCATCACGCGTGATCACACAGGGAGACAGTTCAATGACACCGAAATTCACCCGCCGCGCCGCTTTGGGTGCCGCAGCCGCGCTGCCCCTTGCCGCCTCGGTCAAACCAGCCCTGGCCGCCGGACCGGGGGCCATGGCCAATTCGGCCGCCGCCCGCAGCTTCATGCTGGGCGATCTCACCGTGACGACCCTGCTTGACGGCAGCCTGCCACGGGACGGCGCCAAGGAAATCTTTGGGGGAGGCGCCTCGGACGAGGAATTCGCCCGAGTGTCGGCGGAAAACTTCATCCCTGCCGACAAGGCCCAGTTCTTCTTCACGCCCACGCTGGTGAACACCGGCAGCGAAATGATCCTGTTCGACACGGGCCTGGGCCAGGGCGGCATTCAAAAGGCCTTGGCCGATGCCGGCGTTTCGCCCGATGACATCGACGTGGTGGTTCTGACCCACATGCACCCCGACCACATCGGCGGGATGACCACGAATGACGCTCCGACCTTTGCCAACGCGCGCTATATCACGGCCGCGACCGAATATGACTTCTGGTCGGCGCAAGAGGCCGGAAACCGCGTCGGTGACATGGTGGCAGCCAAGGTCACGCCGATGGCGGACAAGATGACCTTCGTGGAAGATGGCGCCGAGGTCGCGCCGGGCATCACCGCCATGGCCGCATTCGGCCACACGCCCGGGCATATGGTCTATCACCTGGAAAGCAACGGTCAGCGGTTGATCCTGACTGCGGATCTGGCCAACCACTATGTCTGGTCCTTCGCCCATCCCGAATGGGAGGTTCGGTTCGACATGGACAAGTCTGCGGCGACCGCGGCGCGGCGCAAGGTTCTGGGCATGCTGGCCGCCGACAAGATACCGATGATCGGGTATCACATGCCGTTCCCGGCCGCAGGCTTCGTCGAACAGCGCGGTGAAGGCTTCCGCTTCGTGCCCGTCAGCTATCAGATGATGGGGTAAACGACGGCGCACCATTGGATTGCCCGCGCTTAGCGCGGGCTTTTCATGGCTGGAAGTTCGACAAACAACAGTTGCTGGGTGCCGCTCTGCTGCTCTCAACGCTCGGTCTCGACGCACCCCGCCCAGGCTCAGGCCGCGCCAGACAGTTCCGCCAGTTTCTGCCGGAAGGTCCCCACCATGCTCAGCAGGGACTGCCCATCGTCGGGTTCCTCGTCGGCACGCAGATCAGGAAATTCCGGGCGCTTGATCGCTGCGGCCGGCATTCGGCGCCGTTCCTTTTGCATAATATCCGCGATCGAGGCATCCACGTCCGCCACATCCAAATCTTGCGGCGGCGACTCCATCGCTTTGTACTGCAAAGGAGCATGCAGCGGCTTGTCATAATCGTTAAACATCTCAACACCAACCAACTAACGTTTGGCACCCCACCACGGATGCTTTACCAGCGGCCCCGTCTTTCAAGATGCACGCGGCCGAAACGGCCAATCAAGGCAGGACCTGTACCAAATTATGTCGAAAAGATGTCATCGCAGCAAGGATCTGCGGGGCCAAAGCCTCTATCCGGCCAACAAAACACACAATGATGGATATTCAGATGACATTGTTTCTTTTCGCAAAACAAAACTGTGCATTTTGCCGCCCAAGACTCATCCCGGGCGTGCGGATCACCCGCGATCCCGCCAGCGGTTCACGATCGGATAGCGCCGGTCCAGCCAGAAGGCCCGTTTGGTTAGCCGGGTGCCCGGCGCCGACTGGAATCTCTTGTATTCGCTGATGTAGATCAGATGCTCGACCCGGCGGGCATCGGCCTCGTCGAACCCGGCGGCGACGCAATCGGCGATCGAACCGTCCCGATCCACGAGAATCTCAAGAATGCCATCCAGCACCGGATAGTCAGGCAGGCTGTCGCTGTCCTTCTGATCCTCGCGCAGCTCGGCACTGGGCGGCTTGTCGATGACCGAGGAGCGGATGACCTCGCCCCCCGGCCCTTTCATCCAGTCGCGGTGATTGGCATTGCGCCAGCGGCAGGTTTCGAACACCCGGGTCTTGTACAGATCCTTGATCGGGTTGTAGCCGCCATTCATGTCGCCATAGATCGTGGCATAGCCCACGGCAACCTCGGATTTGTTGCCGGTGGTCAGCAGCATCTCGCCGAACTTGTTCGAGATCGCCATCAGCAGCAGACCGCGCAGACGGGATTGGATATTCTCCTCGGCAATGTCGGCCGGTCGACCCGCGAACAGCGGCGCCAAGGTCTCGGTCACGGCGGCGCGCGATTGGCTGATCGGCACATAATCGTACTGCACGCCCAGCGCCTTGGCGACGGCCTCGGCGTCCTCGAGCGACGCGGCACTGGTATATTCCGACGGCAGCATCACGCAGCGCACGTTTTCAGCCCCCAGCGCATCGACGGCGATTGTGGCCACCAACGCAGAATCGACCCCGCCCGACAGGCCCAGCAACGCCTTGGAAAACCCGGTCTTGGCCATGTAGTCGCGCAGCGCCTGCACCATAGCGCGATAGTCCTGCTCCCACGTGTCGGGCTGTTCCGCGACCGCGCCCGGCGCGATGGTCCAGCCCTGTTCGCCGCGCTGAAGATCGACATGAGTCACCGCCTCGTCGAAAACCGGCATGCGGAAGGCCAGCGCCCCGCCGGGATTCAGGCCAAAGCTGCCCCCGTCAAACACCTGGTCGTCCTGCCCACCGACCATGTTCAGATAGATCACAGGCAAACCTGTCTCGACCACGCGCGCGACCATCTGGTTAAGGCGCACATCGTATTTGTCGCGGAAATATGGGGACCCGTTGGGGATCAGCAGGAACTCGGCGCCGGTCTCGGCCAGCGTCTCGGCCACGTCCTCGTGCCAACCATCCTCGCAGATCGGGCTGCCGATCCGGGTGTTGCCTACGGCATAGGGCCCGCCCAGCGGCCCGGCATCGAACAGGCGCACTTCGTCGAACACCGTTTCATTGGGCAGGTGATGCTTGAATACCTTGCTGACGATCCGCCCCTGATTGAGGATCAGATAGGCGTTGTAGAGCTTGCCGTCCTCGACCCAGGGCCCGCCGATGGCCATGGCCGGCCCGTTCGCGCAGTCTTTGGCCAGTTGCCGCAACGCGCCCATGGCGGCGGCGTGAAAGGCGGGCTTCTGCACTAGGTCCTGCGTGTTGTAGCCGGTGACGAACATCTCGGGCAGTGCGACCAGATCGGCGCCCGCCGCACAGCCCTGCTCCCACGCGGACCGGGCCTTGGCTACGTTGCCCGCGATGTCGCCCACCGTTGGGTTCAGCTGTGCCAGCGTGATGCGGAAATGGTCGGCCATGTTTGCCCTCTTGCCCTCGTCACCTGCCAAGGCATTTAGCAGATCGGGCCGCAAGTGAAAGGCCATAGAGGCAAAACCCGTTGCCCGACCGGATGCTGTGTCATAGTTTTGCACGAGCGAACCCAACAGATGACAACCGGGCAGGCGGGACCCAGATGAAGCTTCTCAGGAATTCGATTGCCATCGCCGCGATGGGTGTGGCCGGCCAGTCTCTGGCGCAGCAGGGCCAGGTCATCGTTGCCGATGACGACGTGGGCGGTGTCTACGAGGGCACCTTCGAAAACGGTCTGCGCCACGGCACAGGCACCTACCGGCTGCCAGACGGGTTCGAGTATACCGGCGAATGGGTCGAAGGCGAGATCCAGGGCAAAGGGATCGCGCGCTACGCCAACGGCTCGGTCTATGAGGGCGACTTCGTCAAGGGCCGGCCCCACGGCAAGGGCAAGATCACCTTCGCCGATGGCGGCACCTACGAAGGCGAATGGGTGGACGGCGCGATCAACGGCACTGGTGTCGTGACCTATGCCAACGGCATACGTTACGAGGGCGGGTTCAAAAACGCGCAACACCATGGCAAGGGCGTGATGACCGACCCCGGAGGCTATGTCTATGACGGCGACTGGGTCGATGGCGTGCGCCAGGGCAAGGCCAAGATCACCTATGCCGATGGCGCCGTTTACGAGGGCGACATCAAGGCCGGGCAGCGCGACGGTCAGGGCACGCTGACGATGCCCGACGGGATGATCTATGCGGGTGAATGGTCCGAGGACCGGATCAACGGAACCGGACGCCTGACCCAGCCTAACGGAGACGTCTACGAAGGCCCACTGGTCGACGGCCGGCGTCAGGGCGCGGGCAAGGTGACCTATGCCAATGGTGACATCTACGAAGGCGAATTCGACGATGACCGGCGCGACGGCAAGGGCACCTACACGGGCACCGACGGATATGTCTATTCGGGCGAATGGAAGGACGGCCAGATTCACGGGCTGGGCGAGGCGACCTATCCCGACGGGTCGGTCTATGTCGGCGATTTCAAAGCAGATCTGGCCGACGGGCAAGGGCGCATCACCTATCCCGACGGCTCCTCGTACGAAGGCGACTGGGTTGCCGGGGTAATCGAAGGCCGGGGTACCGCCACGTATGCCAACGGCACGATCTATAAAGGCCAGTTCAAAAACGCCCGCACTCACGGAAAGGGTGTTTTGACCCGCGCCGACGGGTCCAGCTATGACGGAGACTGGGTGGACGGCGTGCGCCAGGGCAAGGGCAAGGCGACCTATGCCGACGGCACCGTATACACCGGCGATTTCCTGAACGGCCAGCGCCACGGCCAGGGCGAGGTGGTGATGCCCAACGGGTTCAAATATTCGGGCGCGTGGTCCGAGGGCAAGATCACCGGATTTGGCGTTGCGACCTACCCCAACGGCGACGTGTACGAAGGCAATTTCGTCAATGGCAAGCGTCAGGGCAGCGGCACGATGCGCTATGCCAACGGGGAAGAAGAAACAGGCACCTGGGAAAACGGCGCGCTGACCGAATCCGGCGCCGAACAGCCGACCGAGGCTGAACCGCAAGCGCCCGAAGCCGAAACGGACCCGGATGCCGCCCCGTCGGACGGGTAGAACGTCACCATGGCACCGGCTTTCCGGCCCAGTCGAAGAACTGCCCTGTCTGCTCGGGACGTAGACCATCGACAACCTGCATCAGGTTGCTCGCCGCCTCGTCCGGCGGGACCGCAGGGTGCCGGCCCAGGTATTTCTGCGTGAACGGGGTCTTGACCGTTCCGGGGTGCAGGGCGACGCAGATCGCATCCTTGTGGGTTCGGGCCAGTTCGATTGCGGCCGTATGCACGATCTGGTTCACCGCTGCCTTGGCCGAGCGATAACTGACCCAACCGCCCAGACGATTATCCCCGATCGAGCCCACACGTGCCGACAGTACCGCGAACACCGACCGACCGTTGCGCGGCAACAGGCGATGCGCGTGTTTCAGCACCAGAGCCGGTCCCACCGCGTTCAGGGCGAATTGATCCATCATGGCCTTGGCCGAAACCGCCCGAATAGTCTTTTCCGGTTCCGCCCCGTCGATCTCGAGCGCACCGGATGCCACCAGAACAAGGTCGAACGGCCCTTCGACACGGCCCAGCATCTCGTCGGCCAGTTCCGGCTGCATCAAATCCAGCCCGTTTTCCGACCGCGACAGAGCGACGACATGAACCGACCGCGACAGAAGCTCATTGCAGACGGCCCGGCCGATCCCGCCGCTTGCACCTATGACCAAAGCATTTCTCATCGCTCTCCAGCTAGCGGAGTTGCCTGCGCAATCAATCCCCGTTTCCGATCCTTTCGCGAAATCGGACGGCCGCGCATTTTCCTTCTTTTCATTCCCGGTTCGGGGTGTATAACCTCGAACCCATGATCAACCGCGCAGATATCCCCTCGTTCGACGCCACCGCCCGTGGCGCGTCCCTGCGTGGCCTACTGATCCTAATCCGCCTCTGAGCGTGCCATCCGGCGCGCCCGCTCAGAGGAGGACGCCTGCGCGCCAATGGCTTTAGGACAGACAAGAAAGTGACCCCCATGACCAACGTGACCGACCAAGACCGCGTCTTGATCTTTGACACCACTTTGCGCGACGGCGAGCAAAGCCCCGGCGCAACCATGACCCATGACGAAAAGCTGGAAATCGCCGAGCTGCTGGACGACATGGGCGTCGACATCATCGAGGCCGGCTTTCCAATCGCTTCCGAGGGGGATTTCAAGGCCGTGTCGGAAATCGCGCAGCGCGCGAAGAACGCCCGCATCTGCGGCCTGGCCCGTGCGAATTTCGCCGATATCGACCGCTGCTGGGAGGCGGTGAAACACGCCGAGAAGAACCGGATCCACACCTTCATCGGCACCTCACCACTGCACCGGGCCATTCCGAACCTGACTCAGGACGAGATGGCCGAAAAGATCCACGAGACCGTCAGCCACGCCCGCAACCTGTGCGAAGACGTGCAATGGTCGCCGATGGATGCGACCCGGACCGAATGGGACTATCTGTGCCGCGTGATCGAGATTGCGATCAAGGCCGGCGCGACCACGATCAACATTCCCGATACGGTGGGCTATACTGCTCCGGCGGAGTCGGCCGATCTGATCCGCAGGTTGATCGAAACCGTTCCGGGCGCTGACGAGGTGGTCTTTGCCACCCATTGCCACAACGATCTGGGCATGGCGACCGCAAACGCCCTGGCCGCGGTTGCCGGCGGCGCACGGCAGATCGAATGCACGATCAACGGGCTGGGCGAACGCGCGGGCAATACCGCGCTGGAAGAGGTCGTGATGGCCCTGCGTACCCGCAATGACATCATGCCGTGGAAAACGGGCATCGACACCACCAAGATCATGCATATCTCGCGCAGGGTGGCGACGGTTTCGGGCTTTCCGGTGCAGTTCAACAAGGCGATCGTCGGCAAGAACGCCTTTGCGCATGAAAGCGGCATCCATCAGGATGGCATGCTGAAGAACCGCGAGAATTTCGAGATCATGCGCCCCGAGGATATAGGCCTTTCGGGCACCTCGCTTCCGCTGGGCAAGCATTCGGGCCGGGCCGCGCTGCGCGACAAGCTGGAGACACTCGGCTACGAGGTCGGGGACAACCAGCTCAAGGACATCTTCGTGCGGTTCAAGGAACTGGCCGACCGCAAGAAAGAGGTGTTCGACGACGACCTGATCGCGCTGATGAGCGCTGATGACGCGACCAACGACCACCTGCAGCTGGTCTCGATGAAAGTCACCTGCGGCACCGGCGGTCAGGCCGAAGCCACGGTCGAACTGGAGGTCGACGGCAAAGATGTCATTGCCACCGAGCACGGGGACGGGCCGGTCGACGCCACCTTCAAGGCGATCCGAGTGATCTACCCGAACAAGGCGCATCTGCAGCTCTACCAGGTGCATGCCGTGACCGAGGGTACCGACGCGCAGGCCACGGTTTCCGTCCGTCTGGAGGAAGACGGCATGATCGCCACGGGCCAATCCGCGAACACGGATACCGTGGTGGCGTCGGCCAAGGCCTATATCAGCGCGCTGAACCGCTTGATCATGCGCCGCGAAAAGGCCGGCCCGGGCGCGGATGCACGCGAGATCAGCTACAAGGATCTGACCTGATCAGAAATGGCAGGCAGGGCTCCCGCGCCCGCGGCAGCCCGGCTTCGCCGCGCAGCCTGACGGCCTTGGGCCCGGCACCGCTCCCAAGGCGCGGTGCCGGGCCCAACACGTTTGGCGGCATCTTTGATGCTGTCAGACGGGGCGGGAGACCATCGCCCCTGAAGCGCCGTCAGATCTTTGCGAACAGGTCGGAAAGACGCGCCGCCTCGTCTTCGATCCCGAAGGGTGCATTGACCACGAACATGCCCGAACCGATCATCCGGTGCCCCTTCCGCGCAGGCGGAAACCGAACTTCGTGCACGAACGTTTTGGGAAGATCCAGGCTCTTCAGTGCCGACACCATCGAAACGTGCCGATCGTCCGTCAGGATCGGGTACCACAGGGCAATGAGGCCCACGTTCCACTTGCGGTGCAACTTGGCGATCAGCCCAGGCAGGCGGCCATAATCCGCCTTTACCTCGTAGCTGGGGTCAATCAGCATCATCCCGCGCCGAGGTGTGGGCGGCAGAACCGACTGAGCCAGCTCGAACCCGTCCTGTCTGTACGTCTTGGCACCGCGCCCAGTCAGAGCCTGGTTCAGCGCCGCGTATTCCTGCGGGTGAAGCTCGGCGAAATGCAGACTGTCCTGCGGACGCAGCAGGCTTGCCGCAATCAGCGGCGATCCGGGATAGGCCGTTTCGCCAAACTGCGCCTGAACCGAGTGCAACGCGCGTGCCAGCGGGTGATCATCGGCAAACCACCCGTTGCTCAGCGCGCGCCCGATCCCTGCCGCTGCCTCTCCGGTCTGCACGGCCTCGGGGGCATTCAGGTGATACAAGCCCCGCCCCGAATGAGTCTCGAGATAGCTGATCGGCTTGTCCTTGCGGCTCATGTAGTCCAGCATCCATGCCAACAAAGCGTGCTTTTGCACGTCCGCCAGATTTCCTGCGTGGTAAATGTGTTGATATGAGAGCATGTTGCCTTCTAAAGTCCCTGTCAGAAAGGCGGAAAGGCGCTGACTTACGCGGAATCAGCCCTTTTACCGGGCGTCTTGGCACCCTATAAGTCATCCGTCCCGGAACCGTCGAGTCGCGGGCAGTAGAAATTTCTGACAGACAGGATCAGGGGAAATATGGGGATCTTCGACAGTTTGGGCGGCCTGTTCACAGCGGATATGGCCATCGACCTCGGGACGGCCAACACGCTGGTCTATGTCAAGGGGCGCGGCGTGATCCTGTCGGAGCCCTCGGTTGTCGCCTACCATGTCAAGGACGGGGTCAAGAAGGTTCTGGCCGTGGGCGAAGATGCCAAGCTGATGCTGGGCCGTACTCCTGGCTCGATCGAGGCCATCCGCCCAATGCGCGAGGGGGTGATCGCCGATTTCGACACCGCGGAAGAGATGATCAAGCATTTCATCCGCAAGGTGCACAAGCGTTCGACCTTTTCGAAGCCCAAGATCATCGTCTGCGTGCCGCACGGCGCAACGCCAGTTGAAAAACGCGCGATCCGTCAGTCGGTTCTGTCGGCGGGCGCCCGCCGCGCGGGTCTGATCGCCGAGCCGATTGCCGCCGCCATCGGCGCCGGGATGCCGATCACCGATCCTACCGGCAACATGGTCGTGGATATCGGCGGCGGCACCACCGAGGTGGCCGTTCTGTCGCTGGGCGACATCGTCTATGCCCGATCGGTCCGCGTGGGGGGCGACCGCATGGACGAGGCGATCATCTCGTATCTGCGCCGTCAGCAGAACCTGCTGGTGGGCGAATCCACCGCCGAGCGGATCAAGACCACCATCGGCACGGCCCGGATGCCCGATGACGGGCGCGGCCAATCGATGCATATCCGCGGACGCGACCTTCTGAACGGTGTTCCCAAAGAAATCGAGATCAGCCAGGCTCAAGTGGCCGAGGCTCTGTCGGAACCCGTCCAGCAGATCTGCGAGGCGGTGATGACCGCACTGGAAACCACCCCACCAGATCTGGCTGCGGACATCGTGGACCGGGGCGTGATGCTGACCGGCGGCGGCGCGCTGCTGGGCGATCTGGACCTGGCCCTGCGCGAACAGACCGGATTGGCCGTGTCGATTGCCGACGAAAGCCTGAACTGCGTGGCTTTGGGCACCGGCAAGGCCCTGGAATACGAAAAACAGCTGCGCCACGCGATTGACTACGAAAGCTGAGGCGCGCACCCTCTGATCTGAGGGTCAACGATCGGGCACGAGCAGCACGGGAAGGAGTCCTGTGGCAAAAGACCGGGCACAGCGCGACGACTATACCACCCCCCTGCGCCGCTTGTTCACGGGGATCGTTGTCTTGTGCCTGCTGGGCATCTTTCTGGTCTGGCGCATCGACAGTCCTCGGGTCGAGCGGTTCCGGGCGCAGGTGGTCGATACGGTGGTGCCCTCGATGGATTGGGCCATGGTGCCGGTGACGGCCACCGTTAACCTGGTGCGGGATTTTCAAAGCTATCAGCGGCTCAGCGAACAGAACCGCGAACTGCGCAGCGAACTGCGTCGCATGCGCGCCTGGAAAGAAGCCGCGCTACAACTGGAGCAGGAAAATGCGCGCCTATTGGACCTGAACAATGTTCGACTTGATCCGCGTCTGACTTACATCACCGGCGTCGTCATGGCCGACAGCGGGTCACCGTTCCGGCAATCGGTTTTGCTGAACGTCGGCGAGCGCGATGGCATCGTCGACGGTTGGGCCACGATGGACGGCATCGGGGTGGTGGGGCGTATCTCGGGCGTGGGGCCAGACACGGCGCGTGTGATCCTGCTGACGGACGCGTCCAGCGCGATACCCGCCACCATTCAACCGTCCGGCCAGACGGCGCTGATCCAAGGGGACAACACCCCGGCGCCCGTGGTCGAATTTCTGGAAAACCGCGAACTCGTGCGTCCTGGCGACCGCGTGGTGACCTCGGGCGATGGCGGCGTCTTTCCGGCGGGCCTGCTGATCGGCCAGATCGCGGAAGACCCCAGCGGCCGCCTGCGCGTACGCCTGTCGGCAGATTTCGAACGCTTGGAGTTCCTGCGTGTGCTGCGCTATCACGCGGCCGATCCAATCCGCGATCCGGGCGGGTTGGTCGGTCCGAAACGCCCCGAAGCGTTGCTGCTTCCCAATGACGAGGCCGCCGATGGATAGGGCCGCGTCGCGCTTGTGGATGATGCGGGGCCTCTATCTGGCCTTGGGCATGCTGGTGATGTTTTTCCACCTATTGCCATTGGACACCCGCCCCGATCGCTGGCCGTTTCCCGAATTACTGATCGCCTTGACCTTCGCATGGGTCCTACGGCGGCCTGACGACGTTCCAACCCTCAGCGTGGCGTTCGTCATGTTGATGGAAGATTTGTTGCTGCAACGCCCACCGGGCCTGCTGGCGGCGCTGGTGGTCATGGGCGCGTCCTATCTTCGGTCGGCCGGGCCGGGCATGCGCGATATGGGCTTTGTAGCGGAGTGGACATCGGTCGGGGCGGTCATTGTGGCTATTTTCCTGTCAAACCGCATCGTGCTGGGGCTGCTATCGGTCGAACAGGGGGCGTTGGCGCCGGTTCTGGTCCAGGCGGCTCTGACCGTGATGGTCTACCCGCTTGTCGTCATCTTCGGCCAGGGCGTTCTGGGCGTCCGGCGCCCGTCGGCGGTCGACCCGACGATCCGGGGGGGGCAGGCATGAAACGCCCCACCAGGGACAAAGGCCTGGCCCACAAACGCCTGACCCGGCGGGCCCTGGTACTGGGCGGCATGCAGCTTGCCTTTGCCGGGGGGCTGGCGGCGCGCATGCGGTACATGCAGGTCGAACAGGCCGATCAATACCGGCTGCTGGCCGAAGAGAACCGCATCAACATCCGGCTGATCCCGCCGACCCGAGGCCGTATTTATGACCGGAACGGACAGGTGATCGCGCAGAATTCGCCCTCGTACCGGATCGTCATCGTGCGCGAGGACGCCGGCGACGTCGACAAGGTGATCGCTGATCTGGCGCGGCTGATCCCGTTGAAGGAAGACGAGATCGAGCGCGCCAAGACCGAAATGCGGCGCACGGCCCCGTTCCTGCCCGTCACCTTGGCCGACCAGGTGACGTGGGAGGACATCTCGAAAGTGGCGATCAATGCCCCGGCCCTTCCTGGCGTCACGCCTGAGGTCGGCCTGACCCGCCAATATCCCCGCTACGAGGATTTCGCCCATGTGGTCGGCTATGTCGGACCTGTCAGCGACTACGACCTGAGCAAGATGGAAGACCCCGAGCCGGTGTTGATGATCCCGCGCTTTCAGATCGGCAAGGTCGGGCTTGAGGCCAAGAAGGAAGACCTGCTGCGCGGCAAGGCGGGCGCCAAGCGGGTCGAGGTCAATGCAACCGGCCGGGTCATGCGGGAACTTGACCGCCGCGAGGGCCAGCCCGGCGCTGACCTGCAATTGACCATCGACGCCGACCTGCAGGAATACGCGCAGGCCCGGCTGGCCGGCGAAAGCGCCGCCGTGGTCGTGATCGATTGTGAGACGGGCGATCTGCGGGCAATCAGCTCTACACCCAGCTTCGACCCCAACCTGTTCGTGCGTGGGATCTCGGTGGCGGATTACCAGGCCCTGACTCAGAACAACCATCGCCCGCTGGCCAACAAGACGGTTCAGGGCACTTATCCGCCCGGTTCGACCTTCAAGATGATCACCGCGCTGGCCGCGCTCGAGGCCGGCGTCGTGGGCCCGGGCAACACCGTCTATTGTCCCGGCTACCTGAAGGTGGGCAGCCGGCGATTCCACTGCTGGAAACGCGGCGGGCATGGGACCGTCGACCTTGAAACCTCGCTGAAGCGCAGCTGTGATGTCTACTACTATGACGTGGCCCTGCGCGTTGGGATCGACAGAATCTCGGACATGGCGCGCAAGTTCGGTCTGGGCATCAAACACGACCTACCGATGTCGGCCGTGGCCGCGGGTCTTGCCCCGAACCAAGAATGGAAACGGCGCGTCCACGGCCAGGAATGGCTGATCGGCGACACGGCCAACGCCTCGATCGGGCAGGGCTACATGCTGGCATCGCCCTTACAGCTGGCCGTCATGTCGGCCCGGATCGCCACAGGGCGCGCGGTCACGCCGCGTCTGATCCGCAGCGTCAACGGGGTCGAACAGCCCACGGGCGAGGGCGCGCCGCTGGACGTGAACCCCCGCAACCTTGAACAGGTCCGCAAGGCGATGTTTACGGTCTCGAACGACCGTCGCGGGACGGCCTATCGCAGCCGCATCATCGCCGACGAGTTCCGGATGGCGGGCAAGACTGGCACCAGCCAGGTGCGCAACATCACCAAGGCCGAGCGCGCCGCTGGCGTGATCCGCAACGAGGACCTGCCGTGGGAGCGCCGCGACCATGCCCTGTTCGTCAGCTTCGCGCCCTATGACAATCCGAAATTTGCGGTGGCGGTGGTCGTCGAGCACGGCGGCGGCGGTTCCAAGGCGGCGGCGCCGGTCGCCCGCGACGTGATGCTGCAGGCGCTGTACGGTGGCACGCCCCCGCTCGAGGCCTATCCGGTGGCCGACCGAGAGCGTATCAAGGAACAGCAAAAACGCCTGGAAGGTGATCGACGTCCCAAGGCGCGGCCCGAGAAGAAGGATCGCGCATGAGCTATTTAGAATATGCCGTAAAGACCACGCCGACCGGGCTGCGCAAGTTTCTGTACATGAACTGGCCCCTGACCCTGTTGCTGATCAGCGTCGCCAGCGCCGGCTTTCTGATGCTGTATTCGGTCGCCGGAGGGTCGTGGCGCCCTTGGGCGGAACCGCAAATGGAGCGTTTCGGCCTCGGACTTGCGGTCATGTTCATCGTCGCGCTGATCCCGATCTGGTTCTGGCGCAGCATGTCCTTGCTGGCTTATCTCGGCTCTCTTGGCCTGTTGGTGCTGGTCGAACTGTTCGGCACGGTTGGCATGGGCGCCCAGCGCTGGATCGACTTGGGGTTCATGCGGCTGCAGCCCTCCGAACTGACCAAAGTCACGCTGGTGATGGTGTTGGCTGCCTACTACGACTGGCTGCCTTCGGAAAAGACGTCGCGACCGCTCTGGGTGCTTCTGCCTCTTCTCCTGATCCTGATCCCGACCGCGCTGGTGTTGAAACAGCCGGACCTGGGAACCGCGATCCTGCTGCTGGCGGCCGGAGGTGGGCTGATGTTTCTGGCAGGCGTGCATTGGGCCTATTTCGCCGCCGTCATCGCGGCGGGGGTGGGCCTGATCACTGCCGTGTTCAAAAGTCGCGGTACCGACTGGCAGTTGCTGAAAGACTATCAGTTCCGCCGCATCGACACCTTTCTCGACCCCTCAAGCGACCCTCTGGGCGCCGGATATCACATCACCCAGTCGAAAATCGCGCTGGGGTCCGGCGGCTGGAACGGACGTGGGTTCATGCAGGGCACGCAATCGCGCCTGAACTTCCTGCCCGAAAAGCACACCGACTTCATCTTCACGACCCTGGCCGAAGAATTCGGCTTCGTCGGGGGCATCACGCTGCTGACGCTCTACGGGCTGATTCTTGTCTTCTGCCTTGTCACCGCCCTGTCCGCCAAGGACCGGTATTCGTCCCTGGTGACCTTGGGCATCTCGCTGAACTTCTTTCTGTTCTTTGCGGTCAACATGTCGATGGTCATGGGTATGGCCCCGGTGGTGGGGGTGCCGCTGCCGATGGTCAGCTATGGCGGCTCGGCCATGCTGGTGCTGATGGTCGCCTTCGGCATCGTCCAGAGCGCCCACATCCACCGCCCCCGCTGACCCGAAAGGCTTGCGATGTCGATCAATGTCCTGTTCTCTGCCCGCCCTGCCCTGTGGCCGGTCTATGAACCGCTCTTGACCAAGGGCCTGTCGGGGATGGACGCCACCATCGCCACCGATCTTCCGCCGGAACAGGTGGACTATGTCGTCTATGCCCCCAATGGCGGTCTGCTGGATTTCACCCCGTTCAAGCGGTTGAAGGCGGTGCTCAGCCTCTGGGCGGGGGTCGAGAAGATCGCCGGAAACGAAACCCTGACCGTTCCGCTGGCCCGGATGGTCGATCACGGCCTGACTCAGGGTATGACCGAATGGGTGGTGGGCCACGTCCTGCGCTACCATCTGGGCATGGACCGGCACATCACGGTGCAAGACGGTGTCTGGGCCCCGGACCCTCCGCCTTTGGCGTCCCAGCGAACGGTCTGCGTGCTGGGGCTGGGGGCGCTGGGGCAGGCGGCGGCCGTGGCGCTGTCCAGACTCGGGTTCAACGTCATCGGTTGGAGCCGCACCGCCAAGACCATCCCCGGAGTCAGCGGCATGCATGGGCCTGACGGCCTACGCCGCGCGTTGCGACAGGCCGACATCGTGGTTCTGTTGCTGCCCAATACCCCGGCGACCGAGAACACCCTGAACGCCGAGACGCTGGCCCTGCTGCCCAAAGGCGCCCGGATCATCAATCCGGGGCGCGGAGCGCTGATCGACGATCAGGCCCTGCTGCAAGCGTTAGACACGGGCCAGATCGCCCATGCAACGTTGGACGTGTTCCGCACCGAACCCTTGCCGCCCCAGCATCCCTATTGGGCGCATCCGAACGTGACGGTCACGCCCCATATCGCCTCGGAAACCCGGCCCGAGACCGCAGCCCAGGTCATCTGCGAGAACATCCGACGCAACGAAGCCGGACAGCCGCTTTTGCATCTGGTCGATCGCGACCTGGGCTACTGACGGCGCAGGAACAGCGCCGCATGCCAATCTCACTTGGTCCGTCGCCCGGCCCGCAATGGGCAGCGCGCGGCGGGGCGCAACCGGTCGGTCACGCCGCGATCAGGCCCCGCCCTTTCAGCAAGGCATCAACGCCCGGCAAGCGACCGCGAAACGCCAGATACAGATCTTCGGCCTCTTTCGAGCCGCCGGTCGACAGGATGTGTTCTTCCAGCGCCCGCGCCTTTTCGGGGTCGAACGCACCGCCGGCCTCTTCAAAGGCCGCAAAGGCATCCGCGTCCATGACCTCGGACCACATATAGCTGTAGTAGCCCGAGCTGTAGCCGTCCCCGGCAAAGACATGCGCGAAATGCGGGGTCGCGTGGCGCATCCCGATCGCATGCGGCATCCCGATCTCGGCCAGAACCTCGGCCTGCCGCGCCATCGGATCGGCCGGAGCCGGACCATCGTGAAAGGCCAGATCGACCAGCGCCGAGGCCACATATTCCACCGTCTGGAAGCCCTGATCGAAATTGGCCGCACCGAGAACCTTTTCCAGCATCTCGGGCGGCATCGGCTCACCGGTTTCGGCATGGGTCGCGAACTGGGCCAGCACCTCGGGCACTTCCAGCCAATGTTCGTACAGCTGGCTCGGCAGCTCGACGAAATCCCGCGCGACGCTGGTGCCCGAGATGCTTTCATAGGTCACGTTCGACAGCATCTGATGCAGGGCGTGCCCGAATTCGTGGAACAGGGTCCGCGCGTCGTCATAGGACAACAGGGCCGGGTCACCCTTGGCGAAATTGCACACGTTGATGACAATCGGCGTCTGCACCTTGGGAAACTTGGCCTGCGCCCGCATCGCGCTGCACCATGCGCCAGACCGTTTCGAGCCGCGCGCGAAATAGTCGCCGATGAAAACGGCCACATGCTGGCCATTTCGGGTGACCTCCCAGGCCCGGCAATCGGGATGATACAGCGGCACATCCAGCGGCGCGAACTCCAGCCCGAACAAACGGTTGGCACAAGAAAACGCGGCCTCGATCATCCGGTCCAGCTGCAGAAAGGGCTTCAGCGCCGCCTCATCAAGGTCATGCTCGGCCTTGCGGCGCTTTTCAGCATAATAGCGCCAGTCCCACGGTTCGAGCGGACCGTTGATGCCGTCGGCCTGCATCATCTGCGTCAGCACCGCGGCATCGGCCTCGGCGCGGGCCTTGGCGGAGGTCCAGACCTGCATTAGCAGTTCGCGCACACGCTGGGGGCTGCGGGCCATCTCGGTCTCCAGCTTGAAGGCCGCGAAATTCTCATAGCCCAGCAGCCGGGCGCGTGCCTCGCGCAGCTTCAGGATCTCAGCCGCGATGTCGCGGTTGTCGGTTTCCCCCCCATTCGCCCCACGCGCCGTCCAGGCGCGATGGGCCTTCTCGCGCAGGTCGCGCCGGGGCGAGAATTGCAGGAACGGCACGATCAGCGACCGCGACAGGGTCACGATAGGGCCATCCGCCCCCTTTTCCCGGCCTGCGGCCCGCGCGGCGTCGATCACGAAATCGGGCAGCCCGTCCAGATCATCCTCGGACAGCGGCATGAACCAGTTGCGCTCGTCCGCCAGCAGGTTCTGGGTGAAGGCGGTGCCAAGGCTGGCCAGACGCGCCTTGATGTCCTGCATGCGGGCATCCGCCTCGCCCTGCAGGGCCGCCCCCGAGCGGACAAAGCCGCGATGGGTCAGCATCAGCACCCGCGCCTGTTCCTCGGTCAAGCCCAGGTCGTCCCGCTGCGCCCACAGGTCCGCCACCCGCCGGAACAGGGCCTTGTTCGACGAGATCGCCGCGAAATGGGCCGCCAGCTTGGGCGAGAAGTCGCGCTGCAGCGCCTCGCGCGCCGGATTGCTGTCGGCTCCGGCCACGGTGTAGAATACCGACAGAACCTTGCTCAGACCTTCACCGGCGGCCTCGAGCGCCTCGATCGTGTTGGCAAAGCTTGGCGGTTCGGGGTTGGCCGCAATCGCCGCAATCTGGTCGGTGTGCGCCTGCAGCGCCTGCTCGAGCGCCGGGGCGAAGTCATCATCCGAGATCTCGGCAAAAGGCGCGATTTCAAACGGGGTCGTCCAGGCGGACAGGATCGGATTGCTCATCGAATTCTCCTTTGAGCGTCAAGCTAGGAATGCCCGGAGGGATCGTCCAGAGGCGGACGCCAGGTTTCTGGAGCGGGTGCTCTCAGCCCAATTGCCCGCAGACGGGGCAATCGGCGCGCCGCGACAGGGTGATCTTGCGGCTTTCACCGTAAAGCGCGTCATAGATCAGCATCTCGCCGCGCAGCGCCTGGCCGGCACCGGCGATCACCTTGATCGCCTCGACCGCCATCATTGCGCCCACCACGCCGGGCAGCGGCCCGATCACCCCGGCCTCGGCGCAAGAGGGCGCAAGACCCGGGGCCGGAGCCTCGGGGAAGATGCACTGGTAGCAGGGCGCGCCGTTGGCCGGATCAAACACGCTCAGCTGCCCCTCCCACTGCGACAGCGCGCCTGAGATCAGCGGTTTGCCCAGCGCCACGGCGGTGCGGTTGGCCAGATACCGGGTCTCAAAATTGTCGGTTCCATCGAGGATCAGGTCATAGTCGGAAAACAGCTCGGCGGCGATCTCCTCGGTCAGACGACGGTGATAGGGGCGCACGATGACGTTGGGGTTCTGCGCCTCCATCGCCTGCTGCGCGGAGAAGACCTTGGGCATGCCGATGTCGGTATCGCGATGGATCACCTGCCGCTGCAGGTTGACGTTTTCGACCACGTCGTCATCGATCACCCCGATCGTACCGACACCCGCGGCCGCCAGGTATTGCAAGGCCGGCGCGCCAAGCCCCCCGGCGCCGATCACCAGCACGCGCGCCGTCTTCATGCGTTTCTGGCCCGGTCCGCCCAACTCACGCAGGACGATGTGACGGGCATAGCGTTCCAGTTCGGTCTGGCTGAACTGCCCGGCGGGGGCGGGCGCAGGCTCGGCCTGCACCGAATGGGCACGACGGCGCAACGCTTTCACGATCGCGCCATACCCCGTCACCAAAGCCACCGCCCCCACCAGAATCAACCACATCGCGGCCGACCCGCCGGTGGCCAGACGGACCGGGTGCCCATCGGGCAGCACCAGATGCGACAGCACGACTCCCGCCAGTAGAACCAGAATCGAGACCCATCGCGCGGTTCGGGATGCGCCGGTCAGATAGCCCAGCCCCCACAGCCCCGCAGCCAGAATCAAGACCAACAGCATCAGCTGCGCCCGGTGGAACCGAACCCACCGGCTCCGCGTTCCGTCTGCCGCAGGCGGCCGGTCAGCTCGAACCGGGCCTGCACGACCGGCGCGACGACCAGCTGCGCGATCCGGTCGCCATGGGCGATCTCGAACCGGTCCTGCCCCGCGTTCAGCACGATCACCCCCAGCGGGCCGCGATAGTCGCTGTCGATCGTGCCCGGCGCGTTGGGCAGCGTGATCCCATGTTTCAAGGCAAGCCCCGAACGTGGGCGGACCTGCACCTCGTATCCGTCCGGTATCTCGATCCGCAGGCCGGTCGGCACCAGGGCGCGCTCTCCGGGCATCAGAACGATTTTGCCCCGATCCGGCAGGTTGGCCCGCACATCCGCACCGGCGGCACCGGCCGTTTCATAAGACGGCAATGCAACCGCCGGATCGGCCTCGTCTTCCCGGATCACCCGAATTGCCACCATCGCTGCCCCCTCGTTTTCCAACTGCGTGCACCTGCAATGGGCCGGTCACCCGGCCAAAGCCGCCGCAATCCGTTCCGCCAATCGCGCAGCCACCGCGTCCTTGCCCATGCGCGGCCATTCCTCGGCGCCCTGGTCCGAGATCAGCACAACCGCGTTCTCGACCCCGCCCATGATCCCCGTCGCCGGGCTGACGTCATTGGCCACGATCCAGTCACAGCCCTTGCGCGCCCGCTTGGCGGTTGCATGGGCGATCACGTCGTCAGTCTCGGCGGCGAAACCCACGACCAAGGCGGGCCGGCCAGCACCCAAGTGCGACACCCGCTTCAGGATGTCCGGGTTCTCGGCAAACTCCAGTGCGGGCGTGCCATCGCGGCTTTTCTTGAGCTTGCGGTCCGAGGCCCCGTCAACGCGCCAGTCGGCCACCGCGGCGGCGAACACGCCCGCATCCACCGGCAAGGCGGCATCCACCGCATCCGACATCTGCTGCGCGGTCTCGACACGCACCACCTGCACGCCGTCGGGCGGCGGCACCTCGGCGGGACCGGTGACAAAGACCACCTCGGCCCCCAGCGCCGCCAGAGCCCGGGCAATCGCGGCACCCTGCGCGCCCGAGGACCGGTTGGCGATGTACCGCACCGGGTCGATCGGCTCGTGCGTCGGCCCCGAGGTCACCAGAATCCGCTTGCCCGTCAACGGACCGTCCGCCAGCGCCGCCTCGACCGCCGCGACGATCTCCAGCGGCTCGGACATCCGCCCGGGCCCGTATTCGCCGCAGGCCATGTCGCCATCGTTCGGCCCCACGAACCGAACCCCGTCGGCGATCAACTGACGGTGGTTGCGTTTGGTCGCCGGGTGGGTCCACATCCGCACGTTCATCGCCGGCGCGCACAGAACCGGCGTGTCCGTCGCCATCAACAGGGTCGAGGCCAGATCGTTGGCCAGCCCTCCGGCCATCTTGCCCATCAGATCGGCCGTCGCGGGCGCGACTACCACCAGATCGGCCGAGCGCGACAGTTGGATGTGCCCCATCTCGGCCTCATCCGTCAGGTCGAACAGATCGCGATAGGCCTTTTCCCCGGCCAGGGCCGCCACCGAAAGCGGTGTCACGAATTCTTCGGCCGCGCGGGTCAGGACCGGAGTGACCGAGGCGCCCCGCTCGCGCAGGCGGCGGATCAGGTCGAGCGACTTGTAGGCCGCGATGCCTCCGCCGATGATCAGGAGAATCCGTTTGGATGCCAGCATGTTCAGCCTTTCCCGGTCGCAGTCGGACCCGACACTATGCCACGCATGGCCCGAGTTCCAGCGGTTAATCCTGCGTCTCGAACGCCTTGCAGGGGTCCTCGCGATCGGCGGCGGGACTGTTGATCACCGCATCGAATTCACCGGTCAGCGCACCGTCTTCGGCCTGCCCCAACACGAACAGCCTCAGCCCCGGCTGCAGACGGCTCAGGAAGGTCGGAATGCCCTGATCCTTGCGCGCATGCCCATTGCCCGTGATCACCGCCACCGGTCCGCCGGTCTCATCCACCGCGCGCAGGATGGCGCGGGCCAGAACCGCATCGCGCAGGCGTTGGATGGCGACCAGCTGTGGCAAAATCTCGGCGGGCATGGCGTTGCAGTGGGCCGCCTGCTGCTCGGCCTCGCGCGCCGCCTGATCCTCGGGGGCCAGCGGCACGGTCAGGCCGTATCGCGCCGCATCCGCGCCCAGCGCGGTCGCGGCCCCGCGCTCCATCGCGGCCCGGGCAGCCGCACGGGGCACCATAGCTCCATAGACCGGGGCGTTCGAAGCCTGAAAAACCGGATAATACATGCTGAGCGGTGGCCATCCGGATTCGGCCCAGCGCAGGATGCGCGACAGTTCCTCGGGGTTTGACGCGGCCGTCTGCGCCAGACGCTGCGCGCCCTCTTCGGTGACCATTTCCCAAACGACGGCCAACGGCTCGATCGCTGCAATTGCCTCGGTCTGCACCACGTGATGGCGCGGGTTGTCGTGAACCTCGCCCAGGATGACCACATCGGCCTGTTTCATCAGGGCTAGAACATCGTCGGGTATGTATTCACCGGCCGCCGCCGCGCGCGCCAAACCGGTGAGGGAAACGGCAGCCGCCGTCAGAATCGCAAGAAATCTCATGCGAAGAAGTGTTGCACCTCGCGCGATTGCCCTTCAAGGCTCTTGCGCATTTTCACGAAGGCCGCCGCCTCGAGTTGGCGCACGCGCTCTTTCGACAGGCCCAATTCCTGACCGAGGCTTTCCAGCGTCCGCGCCGGGTCGCGCAACTTTCGCTCGCGCACGATGAACCGTTCCCGGTCGTTCAGCGCCTGCATCGCCGTGATGAGCCATTCCCGCAATTGGCGGGTGTCGTGTCCATGTTCCACGAGTTCGGCGGCCTGCGCGCTGTCATCCTCCAGCGCGTCGATCCATTCGCGTCCATCTTCGTCGGCCGACTGCACGGCGTTCAGAGAAAAATCGGACCCAGCCAGCCGGCCATGCATCATTTCGACATCACGCAGCGGAACACCAATCTCGGCCGCGATCATCTGGTAAAGCTGGTGCCGGTCCAGTTCCAAACCATCGGACGCGGCTTCGCGCTCCAGCCGCGCCTGCACCCGGCGCATGTTGAAGAACAGGGATTTCTGGGATGACGTCGAACCGGTCCGCACCATCGACCAGTTGCGCATCACGTAGTCCTGAATGCTGGCCTTGATCCACCACACCGCATAGGTCGAGAAGCGAACCCCGCGATCCGGGTCGAACTTGTCTGCTGCCTTCATTAGGCCCAGCCCGGCCTCTTGGATCAGGTCATTCATCGGCGCGCCATAGCGTTTGAACTTGGCCGCCATTGAAATTGCCAATCGCATATAGGCCATAATCAATCGGTGTAGGGCCTGTTCGTCGCGCTCATCGCGCCAAGCGTAGGCCAGGCGCAATTCGGTTTCCGCATCCAGCAATTCGGCTTTCATAGCCTGCCGGGACATCGAGAAGTCGTTCGGGTTATCCAGTGCCATGCAGCTCTCCCATCTGTCGTAGGCGCCGCCGGTCTTGCCTTGCCGACGTATGCTCGATACGCAAGGGCGCACCGGGTGGATCACTGTAAAGGTAGTAAAAAATGCATCCCGATTTAACCTTTGTGCTGGGTGGCGCGGCGTCGGGAAAATCTGCATTTGCCGAGCAACTCTCTGTTTCAACAGGAAAAACCCGCGTCTACCTGGCAACATCACAAGTGTTTGATGATGAGATGCGCCTAAAAATCAGGCGCCATGTGGACCAAAGAGGCGACGGCTGGCACACGATCGAAGCCCCGATGGACCTGCGTCCGGCGCTGGCGGGGCTGAGCCCGGATCAGGTCTGCCTGATCGATTGCGCCACGATGTGGCTCAGCAATCACTTGCTTGCCGACAGCGATCTTGAACGGGAACAGGCCGCCCTTTTGGCCGCGCTACGGACCTGCCCCGCGCAGGTCGTGATGGTCTCGAACGAGGTGGGACACGGTATCGTTCCCGACAATGCGCTGGCCCGCAAATTCCGCGAGGCGCAGGGGCGGCTGAACATTGCCCTCGCCGCCCAAGCCGATCTGGTGGTTCAGGTCATCGCGGGACTACCGCAGGTCTTGAAAGGCCAGTTGCCGTGACCCGGTTGCATTTGGTCCGTCACGGCCCGACCCATGCCAAGACGATGGTGGGCTGGTCCGATATTCCCGCCGACCTGAGCGACCACGCGGCCCTCACACGCCTGCACGACCACCTGCCGCGGGATGCGCTGGTCATTTCCTCGGACCTGTCGCGCGCTGCGGATACGGCCACGGCAATTCAAGGCACGCGCCGCCGCCTGCCGCACCACCCCGACCTGCGCGAGATCCATTTCGGCACTTGGGAAATGCGCACCTTTCCCGAGATCGAGGCAGAAGACCCCGAACTGGCCTTTGCCTATTGGGACAGCCCAGGCGACGTGCGTCCGCCCAACGGTGAAAGCTGGAACGCGGTTCGCGCGCGGGTCGACGCGGCGATCGACGGTTTGATCGCTATGCATACAGGCGCCAATCTGGTCATCGTGGCTCATTTCGGCGTGATCCTGACCCAGGTACAGCGTGCCTTGGATCTGGACGCGCAACAGACCTTCGCCCATCGCATCGACAACCTGTCGGTGACCGAGTTGGCGTTTGACGGCAAAACCTGGTCGGTCGGCCGGATCAATCATCTTCCGTGAATACAACGCACACAAATCAGCGTTTTACCGATGTCAGGCGTTCGGCCATCCTTGGGCCATGACATATGACCTTTTCATCGGGGACCGCCTGTTTTCAAGCTGGTCCATGCGCGGATGGCTGATGCTGGAAAAATTCGGCCTGCCCTACACGACCCACATGATCGGCCTGTATTCGGGCACGATGGCCCGGGACATGCAGCCGCTGGCCCCGGCCCGTCTGGTCCCTGCGCTGCGCCTGCCCGACGGCACGGTGGTCGGCGAAAGCCTCGCCATCGCCGAGACGCTGGCCGAACGCCATCCCGATGCCCAGCTTTGGCCGCAAGACGCCGCCGCCCGCGCAACCGCCCGTTGGCTTTGTGCCGAGATGGCCGCCGGGTTCCATGCCCTGCGGTCAGCCTGCCCCATGCAACTCAAACACCGCTGGAAAGGGTTTGAGCCGTCCGGCGAAACCCGCGCCGATCTGACCCGGATCGAGACCCTGTGGGCGCATGCGCGCAAAATTTCGGGCATGGAGTCCGGCCCGTTGTTCGGCAGCTATTCGCTGGCCGATGTGTTCTATACGCCGGTCGCGGCCCGGATCATCGGCTACGGTCTGCCCGTATCCGCGCAGAACCACGACTATTGCATGGAGTTGTTGTCGGACCCGGCGGTTCGACAATGGCGCGCGATGGGTCTAACGGTCGACTACGACCCGTTCCCCTATGACCAGCCGCTCGACGCCGAGCCTTGGCCGATCGGCGAGGCCTCGACAGCCCGCGCAGTTGAGGCGGGGCCGTCGGTCAATGACCTCTGCCCCTATTCCGGCGAACCGGTGACCGCATTTCTCGAACTGGACAGCAAACGATGGGGCTTCTGCAACACTTTCTGCCGCGACAAAACCGTGGCCGACCCCGGAGCGTGGCCGAAATTCACGCAAATGATCCGGCAAGCGGTGTGACCGTTAACCATTCCTAAACCGGCGCCATGGCAGCAAGGCCCTGTTAACCACGAACAGGATCGCCATGGTCGCCCGCGCTCATACCGTTGCTTTTCAGGGGGTCGAGGCCCGCCCGGTCGAGGTGCAATGCGCCGTATCCCCAGGGCTGCCCGCCTTTTCAATCGTCGGCCTGCCGGACAAGGCCGTGTCCGAGGCCCGCGAACGCGTGCGAAGTGCGCTAAGTGCAATGGCCATTGCGCTGCCATCCAAACGCATCACGATCAACCTGTCGCCCGCCGACCTGCCCAAGGAAGGCAGCCATTTCGACCTGCCGATCGCGCTGGCCCTGCTCTGTGCCATCGACATCCTGCCCGCCGACGCCGCCGAAGGCACCATGGCTCTGGGCGAGCTTTCGCTGGACGGCTCATTGGTACCCGTGGCCGGCGCCCTGCCCGCCGCGATGACCGCCGCGGCCGAGGGCCGCACGCTGCTGTGTCCGCGCGCGTCAGGTGCCGAGGCGGCCTGGGTCGACGCAACCCAGGTGATCGGGGCCGCGTCCCTGGGCGACGTCGTGCGCCATTTTACCGGTCAGTCGCCCTTGTCGGTCGCCCAACCCGGCGAGGTCAGGTTGGAGCCCTCGACCCGCGATCTGCGCGACGTCAAAGGGCAGGAACGGGCAAAACGCGCGCTGGAAATCGCGGCAGCCGGCCGTCACCACATGATCATGATCGGCACGCCGGGATCGGGCAAATCCATGCTGGCTGCCCGCTTGCCCGGCATACTGCCGCCGCTGACGCCCACCGAGGCGCTGGAGACCTCGATGATCCAATCGCTGTGCGGTATGCTGGACGAGGGCGGCATCAGCAGGACCCGCCCGTTCCGCGAGCCGCATCACACGGCATCGATGGCGGCGATCGTAGGCGGCGGAAAAGGCGCGAAACCCGGCGAGATTTCCCTAGCCCACAACGGCGTCCTGTTCATGGACGAGTTCCCCGAGTTTCCGCGTACGGTTCTGGAAACCCTACGCCAGCCCATCGAAACCGGCGAGGTCATGGTCGCCCGCGCCAACGCCCATGTGAAATACCCCTGCCGGTTCATGTTGGTGGCGGCAGCGAACCCCTGTAAATGCGGATATCTCAGCGACCCGTCCCGCGCCTGCTCGCGCGCGCCGGTCTGCGGCGAGGACTATCTGGGCCGCATCTCGGGGCCGCTGATGGACCGGTTCGATCTGCGGATCGAGGTGCCGCCCGTGGGCTTTACCGACCTTGACTTGCCGCCATCCGGAGACAGCTCGGCCACCGTTGCCACGAGGGTGCAGCAGGCGCGCGTTGTTCAGGCCCGGCGCTTTCAGGACACGCCCGGCATTCGCCAGAACGCCGATATCGAGGGCAATCTGCTGGAAGAGGTCGGCGCTCCAGACGCCGAGGGCAAGGACCTGCTGGTCAAGGCGGCCGAACGGTTCGGCCTGTCGGCGCGGGCCTACCACCGTATTCTGCGTGTGGCCCGCACCATTGCGGATCTCGAGGGCGCGCCCGATGTGCGTCGCCCCCATGTGGCCGAGGCGCTGAGCTATAGGATCAGCGCCCGAGTTGCGGCTTAGACCTTGGCCTCAATCGCCTGCCAGATCTTTTCGGCAATATTGGTTCCGTTGAACCGCTCCAATTCCTGGATTCCTGTCGGCGAAGTCACGTTGATTTCGGTCAGATAGTCGCCGATCACGTCGATGCCTACGAAGATCTGGCCTTTTTCCTTCAGCAGCGGTCCGATGGCCGCGCATATCTCAAGATCACGGTCGGTCAGGCCAATCTTTTCGGGGCGACCACCCACATGCATGTTCGACCGCGTTTCACCCTCGGCTGGAACGCGGTTGATCGCGCCGACTGGTTCGCCATCTACCAGGATCACCCGCTTGTCGCCGTTGCGCACATCCGGCAGGAATTTCTGAACGATCAGCGGCTCTCGCGAGAAACCGGTGAACAACTCGTGCAACGAGGTCAGGTTGCGGTCATCCGCATCGAGGCGGAACACGCCGGCCCCACCATTGCCATAGAGCGGCTTGAGGATGATGTCGCCGTGCTTTTCCTTGAACGCCTTGATGGTCCGCAGATCGCGGGCGATCGTGGTTGGCGGAGTCAGGTCAGGGAAATCCAGAACCAGCAGTTTTTCCGGGTAGTTGCGCACCCAGAACGGATCATTCACCACCAGCGTCTGCCCGCGCAGCCGATCCAACAGGTGCGTTGAGGTGATATAGTGCATGTCGAACGGCGGGTCCTGCCGCAGCCAGACGACATCGAAATCCGCAAGATCAACCTCGCGCTCAGGCTCCAGAACCGCCGGCTGGTCAGCAACCCGCTGCACCGTCATGTCGTGACCGCGGGCGGTGATGCGCCCCTCTTGATAGGCCAGTTGATCGGGTCCGTAGTAAAACAGCTGGTGGCCGCGGGCCTGGGCTTCTTCGGCCAGCCGGAACGAGCTGTCGGCATTGATGTCCACGGCCCCAATCGGGTCCATCTGAAAGGCGATTTTCATGGCGTGTCCCTCGTGTTCACGCCAGATACATGGCCCAGCGGGGACGGGTGTTCAATGGCGATCAGCCCTGACCAAAGGCGTTTTCGACGATTTGCACTGCGCCCGTTGCATCCACCAGAGCCGCATCGAACCGGACATTGGTCAGCTGTCCGCCCGGTTCCTGCGCCAAATACTGCGCCGCCGAGGCATATATCCGGTCGATCTGGCGCTTGCTGATCCGTGCGGCGGCGCTGTCAAAGGTTTGGCTTTTCTTGACCTCGACGAACACAAGGCCCTGCGCATGCCGGACGATCAGGTCGATCTCGCCCCCCGCGCCGCGCCAACGCCTGTGACAGACCTCGAACCCTCGTCTTTCGTAGTCGGCAGCGACGCTGTGCTCGGCCGCTTGCCCGGCGTGATAGGAAACCGAGCCCTGGACCGACCGTCGCGCCATATCATCCCTTTCCCAGTTGCAGAGCCTTTTGGTAAATCGGCCGCCTTGGCAAATCATACATCCTGGACACCAGATCTGCCGCATCCCGCACCGAGTGCGTTTCCAGAGCCTGTCGCAGCGCCTCTTCTACATCTGAATCATTAACGGCTTGTGAATGGGCACGGTCCACCAGCAAGACGATCTCGCCCTTCACGGTGGCATCTCGATACTGCTCGGACAGCTCTGCCAAGCTACCCCGCCGGACTTCCTCGAACTTCTTGGTCAGTTCACGACAGACCGCGGCCTGTCGCTCGTCGCCCAAGACTTGCGCCAGATCCGACAGGCATGCCCGCAAACGCTTGGGGGATTCGTAGAATACCAGCGTTCCGGGAATGTCGCGCAGCGCCTCGATCCGTGTTCGGCGGGCGCCTGACGCGTTCGGCAGGAAACCGACGAAAAAGAAGGCGTCCGTCGGCAGGCCCGCCAGGGTCAGCGCCGTCACTACAGCTGACGCACCGGGGGCGCAGGTCACGGTGAATCCGGCCTCGGCCGCCTGCTTGCCCAGGTCGTAACCCGGATCGGCGATCAGCGGCATCCCCGCCTCGGAGGCGTAGGCCACCGACTTGCCCTGTGCCAGTTCGTCCATGATCCGCTCGCGCGCGCCCGTGCCGCTGTGATCGTGATAGGACAGAATGCGCCGCCCTTCGAGCGGCACGCCGTGGATCTCCATCAGTTTGCGCAGGCTTCGTGTGTCTTCCGCGGCGATCACATCCGCCGAGGCCAGAACATCCAACGCCCTCAGCGTGATGTCGCGCGCCGTTCCGATCGGTGTGGCAACGAAATACAGCCCCCCCGCCAATCTAACCTTTTGGAAATTCAATGCTGGACCCTCGCAGCGTGACGTTTATTATCGCGGCGGCACCAAACAGCAGCGTCCCGTGCCGCCGGATCAGGGAGTTTTCATCGAGATGTCCACCGTTTGCAACCCCGTTCGCAAGATCGCGAAAATCGCCATCGGCATTGCCACTGCTGCGTTTCTGGCCGCCTGCGAGCCGGGCGCGACCGGCCGGGGCCCCTCGATCGATACCTCCGAGCCGGTTCCCGTTGCGCTGCTGGTGCCTCAGTCCAGCGATCCGTCGCTGGCCCAAAGCCTCGAGAACGCCGCGCGTCTGGCGATGGCGGATCTTCAGAACGCCCGGATCGACCTGCGGGTCTATGACACGGCCGGAAATCCGAACACCGCGACCGCGTCGGCGCAGCAGGCGGTGGCCGACGGCGCCAAGGTCATTCTGGGGCCCGTCTATGCCCAGGCCGCCAATGCGGCGGGGCTGGCAGTGCTGAGCAAGAACGTGAACGTGCTTTCGTTTTCGAACAACACCAGCATCGCGGGCGGCAATGTCTTCGTGCTGGGGCCGACCTTCGACAACACGGCCCGCCGGCTGATCAATTTCGCAGGCCGGCAGGGCAAATCGAAAATGGTTGTCGTCTACAGCAACGACGCCGCCGGGCAGTTGGGACGCGCCGCGATCGCTAACGCCCTTAGTGGCAGCCGAGTCGCCAATGCCGGCGAGGTCGGCTTTGACCGGTCTCAGCAAGGCGTGATCGACGCGGTTCCGGCGATCAAGGCCACGGTGGATCAGACCGGAGCGGATTCGATGTTCCTGACCGCCACGACCGCCGGCGCGCTGCCGTTGTTCACCCAATTGCTGCCAGAGGCCGGCGTGTCCCCCGCCCTGGTGCAATATATCGGCCTGACACGGTGGGACATCCCGGCGCAGACTCTGGAGTTGCCCGGGGTCCAGGGCGGATGGTTCGCCCTGCCCGATCCGGCCAAGGCCCAAGCCTATCGGCAGCGCTACAACGCGACCTATGGCGAGGCCCCGCACCCGATCAGTGGGTTGGCCTATGACGGTATCGCAGCCATCGGCGCCTTGGCCAGCCAGGGCAATTCGAACGCCCTGTCAGCGGCCGCGTTGACGCAGAACGCCGGGTTCCAGGGGGTGGGCGGCATCTTCCGTCTACGACCGGACGGCACCAACGAACGCGGTCTGGCGGTTGCCACGATCCAGAACAAACAGGTGGTTGTGATTGACCCTGCCCCACAAAGCTTCTCCGGCGCCGGTTTCTGAACCGCTTGCGCTGGCTCTGCAGCCCAGCGGCCCGCTGATCTGTGACGCCTCTGAGATTTTCGACAGCGATGCGATCGGCGCCCGGTTGTCAGCGGCCCTTATGGATACCTCTGACACGGCGGCGGCCCGCGCTGCGGTGGTGCGCGTGTTGCGCGACGCGCAAAAGGCCGGGCGTCAGGCCATTGCCGAAGCGTTCACCGCCCGCCCTTTCGACGCCCGTCCATTGACCCGGTCCTACACCTATCTGACCGACGGGCTGGTCTGCACCGCGTTGCAGGTGGCCAGCACCCGGCTGCATCCGCTGGCGAATCCGACCCAGGGTGAAAAGATCGCCGTGATGGCGGTCGGCGGGTATGGGCGTGGGGAAATGGCACCGTTCTCGGATGTCGATCTGCTGTTCCTGACGCCCTACAAGATCACCGCTTGGGCCGAAAGCGTGATCGAATCCATGCTGTACATGCTGTGGGATCTGCGGCTAAAGGTCGGTCATTCGTCGCGCACGATCCGCGACTGCCTGCGCCTGGGCGAGGATGATTTCACGATCCGGACCGCGATGCTGGAGCACCGGTTTCTGGGCGGCGACGCGGCCCTGGCCGCCGAGCTCGAACAGCGGCTGAAATCTGACCTGTTCAAGGGCTCGGAACGCGAATTCATCGAGGCCAAGCTGCACGAACGGGACGCGCGCCACCTCAAACAGGGCGAGCGCTACGTGGTCGAGCCCAACGTGAAAGAAGGCAAGGGCGGGCTGCGCGACCTGCAGTCGCTGTACTGGATCGCCAAATATATCTACGGCGTGCAAGATGTGGCCGAGCTGGTGCCTCTCGGTCTGTTTACCGCCGACGAGCTCAGAACTTTCTCCCAAGCTGAAGAATTCCTGTGGGCGGTGCGCTCCCACCTGCATCTGGTTACCGGGCGGGCGACCGAGAAATTGACCTTTGATCTTCAGGTCGAAGTTGCCGAGCGTATGGGATACGAGGACCGCGCGGGACGTCGTGGGGTCGAAATCTTTATGCAGCGCTACTTCCGCGAGGCCACACGAGTCGGTGAGTTGACACGGATTTTTTTGACGAAGCTCGAAGCGGCCCACATGAAGAGCGCGCCCCTGCTGGAACGTATCTTCAGCCGCAAACCGCGGGTCAAGCCGGGGTACAAGGTGGTGCACGGGCGTCTGGACGTGGCCGACCCCGACAGCTTCCTGTCCGACAAGCTGAACCTGCTGCGCCTGTTCGAAGAGGGCCTGCGCACCGGTATGCTGATCCACCCCGATGCCATGCGGTTGGTCACCGCCAACCTGCACCTGATCGACGATGACATGCGTAACGACAAAGAGGCGCGGCGCATCTTTCTGGATCTGATGCTAAAACACGGCAATCCCGAACGCGCGCTGCGCCGCATGAACGAACTGGGCGTTCTTTCGGCCTTCATCCCCGAATTCGAGCCCATCGTGGCGATGATGCAGTTCAACATGTACCACAGCTACACCGTGGACGAACACACGATCCAGTGCATCACAAACCTGGCGCAGATCGAACGCGGCGAGTTGGTCGAGGCGCTGCCCTTGGCCTCGTCGATCCTGAAGGGCGGTGTGAACCGTCGGGTGCTGTATGTCGCGCTGTTGCTGCACGACATCGGCAAGGGCCGCCCCGAGGATCATTCGATTCTGGGGGCCCGGATTGCCCGCACGGTGGCGCCGCGGCTGGGGCTAAACAAGAAGGAATGCGAAACCGTCGAATGGCTGGTGCGCTATCACCTGCTGATGTCGGACATGGCGCAGAAGCGCGACATTTCCGACCCGCGCACGGTCCGCGACTTCGCCAAAGCGGTGAAAACCGTCAAACGGCTGGACCTGCTGACGGTTCTGACGGCCTGCGACATCCGCGGGGTGGGGCCCGATACCTGGAACAACTGGAAGGCCACCTTGCTGCGCGCGCTGCACGCCGAAACCAAGCGGGCGCTGGAAACCGGGATGGAGGATCTCAACCGCGCCAACCGGGGCGCCGAGGCCAAGAAGGCGCTGCGCGAGGCGCTGGCGGGCTGGTCCAAGGTCGATCTCAAGACCGAGACCGCGCGGCACTATGACCCGTATTGGCAGGGTCTGAACCTCGAAACCCATGTCGAGTTCGCCGAAATGCTGCGAGCGCTGGAACACGGCGGCGACCCCGGCGCCATGGAAATCCGCCTGCACCCCGACGAGGACCGCGACGCTACCCGTGCCTGTTTCGCCATGGCCGACCATCCCGGCATCTTTGCCCGCATCGCCGGGGCGCTGGCGCTGGCGGGGGCTAACGTCGTGGATGCGCGCAGCTACACCACCAAGGACGGTTATGTCACCGATGCCTTCTGGATCCAGGATTCCGAAGGTCACCCCTTTGACACGGCCCGCTTGCCACGCCTGACCCAGATAATACACAAGACATTGAAGGGCGAAGTGGTCGCCCGCGACGCGCTCAAGTCTCGCGACAAGATCAAGAAGCGGGAAAAGGCGTTCAATGTTCCGACCCACATCACCTTCGACAACGAAGGTTCGGAAATCTACACCATCATCGAGGTCGATACCCGCGACCGCCCTGGCCTGCTGTACGATCTGGCCCGAACTCTTGCGGCGGCCAATGTCTATATCGCCAACGCGGTGATCGCGACCTATGGCGAGCAGGTGGTGGACACGTTCTATGTCAAGGACATGTTCGGGCTGAAATACCATTCCGAGTCCAAGCAGCGCGCGCTTGAGGCCAAGTTGCGCAGCGCCATCGCCGAAGGCGCCGAGCGGGCGGCCTCATGAAGCAGATCCGCCTGTTTTCGGGCCTGTTCACGGTCGGGTTCTGGACCCTGGCCAGCCGCATTCTGGGATTTGCGCGCGAAATCCTTCTGACCGCGCTGATCGGCCCGGGGCCCGTGATGGACGCCTTTGTTGCGGCCTTCCGCCTGCCCAACATGTTCCGCCGATTCTTCGCCGAGGGCGCTTTCAACGCGGCCTTCGTTCCGATGTTTTCGAAACGGCTGGAAGGCGGCGAGGACGCGCAAGGGTTTGCGCAGGATGCGTTCAACCTGCTGGCAACGGCTGTTCTGGCGCTGGTCGGGCTGGCCATGGTCTTCATGCCGGGGCTGGTCTGGCTGACGGCCGAGGGGTTTTATGGCGACGAACGTTTCGATCTGGCGGTCGGTTACGGATATGTCGTCTTTCCCTACATCCTGTTCATGTCTCTGGCCGCGCTGTTTTCCGGGGTTCTCAATGCCACGGGGCGCTTCGCCGCCGCTGCTGCGGCTCCGGTCCTGCTGAACATCTTCGCCTGCACGGCACTGATCCTAGGCGCGGTAACCGGGGGCGAGGTCATCCGTTGGCTCATTGCCGTCATACCCATTGCCGGGGTCGCTCAACTGGCGTTGGTATGGGTCGCCACCGAACGCGCCGGAATTCGCATCCGGTTCGGCCGACCAAAGCTCAGCCCTGACATGCGCAAGATGGTTCGGATCGCGGTACCAGCCGCCCTTGCGATGGGGGTGACTCAGGTCAATCTGGTCGTAGGGCAGCTGGTCGCGTCAAAGACCGAAAATGCCGTCAGTTGGCTGTTCGCTGCCGACCGGCTGTATCAGCTGCCGCTGGGCGTGGTCGGCATCGCCGTGGGCATCGTGCTGTTGCCCGACTTGTCGCGTCGCCTGCGCGCGGGTGACGGCGATGGTGCGCGCAACGCTTTTTCCCGCGCCGGAGAATTCACCCTCTTGTTGACTATTCCGGCAACCGTGGCCTTCGTGCTCGTCCCGGTCCCGCTGGTTTCGGTCCTGTTCCAACGCGGCCAGTTCACCCCCGAAGACACGGCTGCCACCGCACTGGCCGTGGCGGTCTATGGCGTCGGCCTGCCGGCCTTCATGCTGCAAAAGCTGCTGCAACCGCTGTTCTTCGCGCGCGAGGATACCCGTTCGCCCTTCCGGTATGCCGTGGTGGCTATGGTCATCAACGCCGTTCTGGCTTTTGGGCTGTACCCGATCGTCGGCTGGATCGCCCCAGCCATTGCGGCCTCGGCCGCCGGGTGGGGCATGGTGGCGCTGTTGGCACTGGGTGCCCGGCGCATGGGCGACGAGGCTCGTTTCGACGACAGGTTCAAGCGCCGCGCGCCCAGAATATTGGTCGCTTCAATAGGAATGGGTGTGGCGCTGGTCGTGGCAATGCAGATGTTCGGCTGGGCATTCGACATTCCGGGTTGGCGGTATCTGGCGTTACTGGCCCTGATCGTGGTCGCCGCAGTGTCTTACTTCCTTCTGGGCCACCTGCTGGGTGCGTTCCGCCTGTCCGAGTTCCGGTCCGCCCTGCGAAGGTCCTGACCGTCAATCCCGCCGGATACGCCCCACCAGCCGCGCCCATCCTCCCGGTGCCACGAAAAACGACAGCGCGAACCCGGTCGCGAACCCACCCAGATCGGCAACCCAATCCGAGGTGCCGCCGAAGATCAGGCCGAACAGCAGTTGGATGCCCATCAGCACCGCGATCAACTGGAATGCCCGTGCCTGGTTCTCTCCGACCAGCGACAGCCTGCGCCATAGCAGCCAGGTGAACGCGCCGATCAGGCCATAGACCGGCGGGAAGCCCCCGACCAGCGGATAGCGCGGGTCCAGCAGCACCGCATAGGCCAGCGCCCCGCCCACGCCGGACAGCACAAAGATCACCAGCATCGCAAAACCGCCAAACACCTCGCCCACCATCTTGCCCATCGCCAAAACAAAGACGCAGACAAAAAGCGCCTGGGTAAAACTGCCTGACACGAAGGGGTAGGTGAAGAATCGGATCACATGCTCGACCGGCCAACGCCCGTTCATCACCATCCAGTCGAAGATGTCGGCCGAGAAGGAATAGCGCTGGATCGCCTCCAGCCGCCAGCCTACCGCGCCGGGTCCGCCGACTAGGCCGCGCGTGCCGAGGGTGAAGGCCAGTTCGATCCCCATGATGAACAAGACCAGCGCCACCACCACGGGTGGCAGGGGGTTCACGGGGGGTGTGTAGTGCTCGCTGCTCATCGGGCGGGCCTTTCGCGGCTGTTGACGTCCCTTTGCCTCATGGGTAAGCGACGGAGGCTTATTTTTCCAGACGGGAGTTCCCTTCCATGACCGAGACCAAGTTCACGCCGCGCGTGTTTTCCGGCATTCAGCCCTCGGGAAACCTGCATCTTGGCAACTACCTTGGTGCGCTCAAGCGTTTTGTGGACATGCAGGGGCCGGAGATGGAGACCGTGTACTGCATGGTCGATCTTCACGCGATCACCGTCTGGCAGGATCCCAAGGAACTGGCGCATTCCACGCGCGAGCTGTGCGCGGGCTTCATCGCCGCCGGCATCGACCCCGAACAGTCGGTCCTGTTCAACCAGTCCCAGGTGCCCGAGCACGCGCAACTGGCCTGGATCTTCAACTGTGTCGCGCGCATGGGCTGGATGCAGCGCATGACCCAGTGGAAGGACAAGGCTGGCAAAAACCAGCAGAACGCTTCTCTGGGTCTGTTCGCCTATCCCTCGCTGATGGCCGCTGACATTCTGGTCTATCACGCGACCCATGTGCCGGTGGGCGACGACCAGAAACAGCACCTTGAACTGACCCGCGACATCGCCATCAAGTTCAACCACGACTATGGCGTCGATTTCTTCCCGATCACCGAGCCGGTGATCGAG
>NZ_JBXWRS010000015.1:0-52109 GCF_059612985.1 Ruegeria sp. BHSC043
GTTTTCGAAAAAGGGCTGGGCCGAGAAGGCGATCGCCGGCAGTGTGATCGCCGCCGAGATCCAGTGGAACATGTCGCGTGTCGCGTCCGTGGCCCCGGACCAGACCGACACCGACAGCAACATCACGTTCATCGAGGCAAAGCCGGCAACCGCCAACCGCATCAGCAGATCGCGCCCGGCCTTGTCGGTCTGGGTGGCGGACAGCGCGCCGGCGTCCAACTCGTGCGCCTCGTATCCAACCCGTTCGAGCACCGGGATCAGATCGGCGGCACGCAGATTCGGTGCGGCCTTGATCAGCGCCCGCTTCAGCGTCAGGTTCACGCGCGCGTCCTGCACGCCGGTCACGGCGTTCAGGGCCTGCTCGACATTCGCGATACAGGCTGAGCAGTGAATGCCGGGCAGCGACAACGCGATCTGTGCATCCGGCGGAACCGGACGGGCCGCATCAGCCGGGGCGGCAATGCACCCGGGACAGGCTGCAGCAGTCGGCGTGATCTGCCCGCTCATCGGATTACCCCTTCACATACAGCGGAATGCGGCGGGAAAACTCGGCTCCGTCATGGTCACGCGCCACCAGCCGGATGTTCCAATTGCCCGTGGCCAGAGTCGCCGGGGCGGAATAGGCCACACCGTCAAAGGTGAAATCCGGCGTGAAATCGTCGCGCACATGGGTGGCACGCCCCACGACGGCCTGCAATTCGGCCACGCGCACCGGATCGCCCTGCGCGTCGGTGATGCGGAGGATCAACAGCCCGCCCTTGGTCTCAGCCGTGGCGTCCCAACCCAGCGCCTGCTGTTCGCGCAGACGTTCGTTGAACTCCTGGCTGGCCACGTACGAGTTCTTGACCTCGAGTCCCGGGAACGTCTTGACCGCGCTGTAGGCCAGAACGAGGTTGACCGCGATGATGACGCCAAACGCCCCCACGAATACGGCCAGAGCATGTTTGCCGGTGAATTGCCGTTCGCTCATGTCTCAGTTCCCCCGCCCATTGAAAGTGCTGTCCTTGTAGGCCCGCTCGCCGCTGGCCAAATCCTCGACCCAGATGCGGACTGGTGTCGTGTCCGCCGCCGCCGGAGCCGAATCCTTGTCGGCGACAATATACACGCGCGTCAAATGCGCGGTATCGGCCGGGACGTTCACGGTATCCAGCGGCGTACCTTCGATCTGCAGCTTCATCGCGGGATCGCCCACCAGCGACAGCTTGAACAACCGGTCCTCGCCGTGCTTGTTGCGCAGCCGCACGTCATAGGTATTGCGGATTGAGCCGTCGGACATGGTCACGAAGGTCGGGTTGCGCACCGGCGCCACCGTCAGGTCGATGTCCGACCGGATGAACAGGGCGAACAGCAGGGCAACCCCCACCGCCGACCACAGCGACGAATACAGGATCGTGCGCGGACGGAAGATATGCTTCCAGATGCTCTTGGGCGGCTGCCCCGCGCGTTCGCGTTGTTCATCGCTGAGCGCCATGTAGTCGATCAGGCCACGCGGCTTGCCGACCTTTTCCATCATTTCATCGCAGGCATCGATGCACAGGGCGCAGGTGATGCATTCCAACTGCTGCCCGTCGCGGATATCGATTCCGACCGGGCAGACATTGACACAGGCGTAGCAGTCGATGCAGTCGCCCAACCCTTCGCGGTTCTTGCCCTTGCCGCGGGGCTCGCCACGCCATTCGCGATAGCCGACGACCAGCGTGTCCTCGTCCATCATCGCGGCCTGAATGCGCGGCCAAGGGCAGGCATAGATGCAGATCTGTTCGCGCGCGAAGCCTCCGAAGAAAAAGGTCGTGCCGGTCAGGATCAGCATCGTCGTATAGGCGATGGGGTGGGCATTGCCGGTGACCAGATCGCGCGCCAGCGTCGGCGCGTCGGCAAAATAGAAGACCCAGGCCCCGCCGGTGGCCAGACCGATCAGAAACCAGGCCGTCCATTTCGTCAGGCGCAGGCGGGCCTTGCGGAAATCAAGCTTTTTCTGCCGGTGCAGGCGCAGCCGGGCGTTCCGGTCGCCCTCGATCCAGCGCTCGACCAGAATGAACAGATCGGTCCAGACCGTCTGCGGGCAGGCATAGCCGCACCACACGCGCCCAAGCGCCGAGGTGAACAGGAACAGCCCGAGACCAGCCATGATGAGCAGACCCGCGACGAAATAGAATTCGTGGGGCCAGATCTCGATCCAGAAGAAGTAAAAGCGCCGGTTCGCCAGGTCCAAAAGCACCGCCTGGTCCGGCAGGCTGGGACCGCGGTCCCAGCGGATCCACGGTGTCACATAATAGATGCCCAGCGTGACGGCCACGATGATCCACTTGAGGTTCCGGAACTTGCCCGACACGCGTCTGGGGAAGATCGGCTCTCGGGCGGCATAGAGGCTGGGGGCGGGATTGGAATCGCTCACGGGCTGGCTCCGGATCAGGCTGTTTTCTGGCGACTTGTTCCAGATCATGAACGCGTCAACTTTGACATGGGTCAAAAGCACATCGTACAGGCATCTTTTGTCACACCTGACACCCGACTCTATTGCATCGCCGATATTTCGACGAAGAATTTCTGCCGATTTGAGCCATCATCGCGCCGAATCTGGCACTATTTCAAGATAGGCGCGAACCGGTCTGATACCACCATCGACGAAATGCCGCAGGCAGCCCGGGTGGTGCGCGCAACTGCCGCGCCAAATTCTGGACCGGCGCCGTGACACGCACTAGGTTTGGAAAAATGGTGCCGGCTGTTCAGGAAACGCGCGAACAGATGGAACAGCCGGCACCTAGGCCTTCGGGCGGCGAACCGCCCGAAGGTGTTCTTGTATCTACTGACCGCCGCCCAATTGGTGGACATAGGCGGAAACCGCGCGGATCTGCGCTTCGGTCAGGCGGTTCTGCCAGGCGGGCATCACGCCGAACCGGCTGTAGGTCACGGTTTCGGTCAGAGTCTTTTCATCCCCGCCATACAACCAGATCGCATCGGTCAGGTTCGGAGCGCCCTGGGTCACGTCGCCCTTGCCGTCCTCACCATGGCAGGCCGCGCAGTTGTCCTCGAACACGACCTTTCCGGCCTGGGCCGCCGCATCGTCGGTCTGGGCGCCGCTCAGCGACATCACATACTGGACGACCTGAGTGATCTCTTCGGGTTCAAGGATTTCTCCGAAGGCCGGCATCTCGGAATAGCGGGCTTCGTCGCTTTCCTCGTTCCGAATACCATGTGCAACGGTGTGGACGATGTCCTCGAGGGTGCCGCCCCACAGCCAGGCGTCGTCAAGCAGGTTGGGGAAGCCTTTGGCCCCCTGCGCGCCCGAACCGTGGCACTGCGCACACCAGGTGCGGAAGACCGCGCCGCCCGCGTTGACCGCGTATTGCTGCAGGTTGGGATCCTTCGAGATATCCTCGAGCGGAGTCGCGACCAGGGCTGCGTTCAGCGGAGCGTTGCGCTCTTCGAACTCGACGATCTCCTGCTGGACGTTGGCCCGCGTGGACCAGCCCAGCACACCGGCGGTCGCCGACTGCACCAACGGCCAGGCGGGGTACAGGATCGTATAGATCACGCCCCAAACTATCGTGGCGTAGAAGGTCCACAACCACCAGCGCGGCATCGGATTGTCGAATTCCTCGATGCCATCCCAGCTGTGGCCCGTCGTCTTGGGATCACCCGGCTGCTTTTCTGGTGTCTTGCTCATTTCCGCGCCTCCTGAGATGTGGCCGGTTTGTCTTGATGCCGGAAGGGAATGTTTGCGGTGTCCTTGTATTCCTTCGTGGCGCCGGGACGGAAAACCCAGATCACGACGCCGATGAAGAAGGCAAACAGGACCAGCAGCATCCAGCTATCGGCGAATTGCCTGAGAATTGTGTATTCTTCCATCACACCCTCCGTCAGCGGCTGGCGACCGGGGTGAAGGTCGAGAAATCGACCAGCGTTCCCAGCATCTGCAGGTAGGCGATCAGCGCATCCGCTTCGGTCAGCTCGGGCTGGCCGTCAAAGTTGCGCACGTTCACCTTGTCGCCATAGCGCTCCAGCAGACCGTCATAGTCGCTGTCGGGATCGGCCTGGGCGCGGAAATCGGCCACGGCGTTCTCCAGCATCTCGTCGGTATAGGGCGTTCCGACCGCGGCGTTCGCCGCCATGATGTCGCCGATGTACTTTCCGTCCAGCTTGCGCCGTTCGAGGAAGCCATACTTCGGCATCACCGATTCCGGCACCACCGATTGCGGATCACGCAGATGGTCCACGTGCCACTGATCCGAGTAGCGACCACCGACGCGCGCCAGGTCGGGTCCGGTGCGTTTCGAACCCCACTGGAACGGGTGGTCATACATCGACTCGGCCGCCAGCGAATAGTGGCCATAGCGTTCGACCTCGTCCCGCATCGGGCGGATCATCTGGCTGTGGCAGACATAGCAGCCTTCGCGGATGTAGATTTCACGCCCCGCCATCTCGAGAGGGGTGTAGGGCCGCATGCCCTCCACCTTCTCGATGGTGTTCTCAAGGTAGAACAGCGGGGTGATCTGCACGATGCCACCGATGGTCACGACCAGAAAGCTGAAGATCAGCAGGAGGGACGCGTTGGTCTCGAGGATCTTGTGTTTGTCGAGAATTGCCATTGCTCCGGCCCTCCTTATTCAGCCGGGACCGCGACGGTCAGGCTGGCCTCTTTGGCCGGCGCCTTCCGAACGGTCATCCACAGGTTGTAGCACATGATCACCGCACCCGCGACGTACAGTACGCCGCCCAGCGCACGCACCACGTACATCGGGAACTTGGCGGCCACCGTGTCGGCGAACGAGTTCACCAAGAAGCCGTTGGCGTCCACTTCACGCCACATCAGACCTTCCATGATGCCGGTGACCCACATCGACGCGGCGTAGAGCACGATGCCGATGGTGGCGAGCCAGAAGTGCCAGCTGACCATCTGCAGCGAGTACAGGCGCTCACGTTTCCAAAGAACCGGCACCAGGAAGTACAGCGCACCAAAGGTGATCATGCCGTTCCAGCCCAGCGCACCCGAGTGCACGTGGCCGATGGTCCAGTCGGTGTAGTGCGACAGCGAGTTTACCGCACGGATCGACATCATCGGGCCTTCGAAGGTGGACATGCCGTAGAAACCGACCGAGATGACCATCATGCGGATGACCGGGTCGGTGCGCAGCTTGTCCCATGCGCCCGAGAGCGTCATCAGACCGTTGATCATGCCACCCCACGAAGGCATCCACAGCACGACCGAGAACACCATGCCCAGCGTCGAGGCCCAGTCAGGCAGCGCGGTGTAGTGCAGGTGGTGAGGACCGGCCCAGATATAGATGAAGATCAGCGCCCAGAAGTGGATGATCGACAGCTTATAGCTGAAGACCGGGCGTTCGGCCTGTTTCGGGATGAAATAGTACATCATGCCCAGAAAGCCTGCGGTCAGGAAGAAGCCCACGGCGTTGTGGCCGTACCACCACTGGATCATCGCATCCTGCACGCCCGACCAGACGATCACGGATTTCGAGCCCCAGATGCTGACAGGCAGGGTCATGTTGTTGACCAGGTGCAGCATCGCCACGGTCACGATGAAGGACAGATAGAACCAGTTGGCCACATAGATATGCGGCTCTTTCCGTTTCACGATCGTGCCCAGGAACACGGCCAGATAGGCCACCCAGACGATGGTCAACCACAGATCGACATACCATTCCGGCTCGGCATATTCCTTGGACTGGGTGCCGCCCAGCACATAGCCGGTCGCGGCCAGCACGATGAACAGCTGATAGCCCCAGAACACGAACCAGGCGAGGTTTCCGCCCCATAGCCGTGCCGCGCTGGTGCGTTGCACCACGTAGAAGGACGTGGCGATCAGCGCGTTGCCGCCAAAGGCGAAGATCACGGCCGAGGTGTGCAGCGGACGCAGACGGCCAAAGTTCAGGTATCCTTGGGCCCATTCGAAATTGAGCACCGGGAAAGCCAGTTGAAATGCGATGAACGTACCCGCGAGGAATCCGACGACGCCCCAAAAGGCGGTTGCGATCACGCCATAGCGGATCACGCCGTCCATGTATTCCCCCGAGCGATCGACAAGAATGTCGGGCTCGTCGGTGTTGCGAAGCGTCCAGATGAACAGGCCACCGGCGATCAGCATCACCAGTATCGCATGCACCTGATACGCCAAATCCCGCGCATAGTTGGCCCCGATCGCTGCGAACAGCGTGACCAGGCCAAGCGCGATCAGCTTGATGTAATTCGACATATTGCGTCCCTTTGCCATGCCGCACGCGATTCTCTTGCCGCGCGCGGCTTTTTTGACTGCCTGCTGTATCGGCCAACCGCGGGCCCTACTGCTTTGATCTGTATCAAGACAATAGAGTGAAAACTGTGACACGCATAACCAAATGAATGACCTGCTCGAAACCGCCGCACCGAGCAATGGAACAATGAGGTCAAGATGGCTTACAAATCGCTTCTCTCAGTCGTGACGGAAACAAAATTCGCAAAAAAGGCGCTGGAGCAGATGGCTGCTTTGGCCGAAGCCCAGGATGCCCATGCCGAAGCGCTGTGTCTGGGCGTCGATCGCAGCCAGACCGGATACTACTATGCCGGGGCCAATGCGTTGATCTTGCAGGAAACCCTAAACCGGGCCAATGCCGAGGCTGAGGAGAACCTGAAATTCGCCGAAGAATTCCTGGGCAAGTCCGGCGTGCGCTGGTCGGCCGAAAGCGGCGTCGCGCAGATCGCAGATCTTGGCCGGCATGTCGCCCACAGGGCCCGATTCTCGGATCTGGTGGTGCTGCCGCAACCCTATGGCGAAGGCCGGGGCGCCGAGGCCGAGCCCATCATCGAGGCCGCGATGTTCGACGGCCACGCCCCGGTTCTGGTGGTGCCGGATAACGCGGAAATCGTGTCTCGGCCGCGCACCGTTCTGATCGGGTGGAACGAAAGTGTCGAGGCGATGCGCGCTATCCGGTTCGCCCTGCCGTTCCTGATGGCGGCGGATCTGACCCGGATCGTCGTGATCGATCCGCCGACCCACGGCCCTGATCGGTCGGACCCGGGCGGGCTGTTGTCGCAAATGCTGGCCCGGCACGGGGTGAGATGCGAAATCGACGTGCTCAGCAAGACGATGACCCGCGTGTCGGACATTCTGAACCGCCATGCCGATGACACCGCGGCCGACATGATCGTCATGGGGGCCTACGGACATTCCCGCTTCCGCGAGGCCATTCTGGGCGGCGCCACGCGGAACATGCTGGAAAAATCCGCCGTGCCGGTTTTCATGGCGCATTGACGGGAAACAGGGTCGGCCGCCTCGGGTTGGGGCGGCCCACTGGCTCAGACCTTCTTGACCAGCCCGATCAGGAACAAAAGGATCACCGCCCCGATCGTGGCGAAGAAGATCGACGAGAAAATCCCGCCGCCTACGGAAAATCCAAGCGCCGGAAAGATCGTCCCCGCCAGAAACGCCCCGACGACACCGACGATGATGTTGCCGACCAAGCCAAACCCGCGGCCGGACATGATCTTGCCCGACAGCCAACCGGCAATCGCGCCGATGAACAACATCGCTAATATACTGCTGAATTCCATGACCGCTCCCTGACTTGGGTTGATGCGCCCTTAGTTAGAGCACGGACGCGCCTTGGCGTCACGCATCAAGATCGCCGGGCACTGTGCTGTCAGATATGCCCTCAGACCAGAAAGCCGCCATCAGCGTCGTCGCCGGCTTCTTCCATCAGGCGCCCGATATCCGGCACGGTGACGTGGCGCTTGCCTTCCAGCAGGATCACCTCGTCCTTTTTCAGGGCCGATATCTGACGGCTGACCGTTTCCAGCGTCAGACCCAGATAGTCGGCCATCGCCTCGCGCGTCAGCGGCAGATCGAACACGATCGGTCCCGAAAGCCCCTTTTGGCTGACCGAGGCGTCCCGACGGGCAATGATCGACAGCAGGCTGGCGATCTTCTCGCGCGCGGTCTTGCGGCCCAGGACCAACATCCATTCACGCGCGGCGTCCAGTTCGTCCAGCGTCATCTGCAGCAGACGCTGCGCGATATGCGGCGTTCTGTTCATCAAGTCTTCGAACGGTTTCTTGCGGAAACAGCACATGACCACGTCGGTCGTGGCCACCACGTCATAAGGCGCCGACTCGCGCCCCGGGCGGCCGACGAAATCGCTAGGCAGCAGCAAGCCCACCATCTGGGTGCGCCCGTCCTCCATGGTTTGCGTCAACGATGCAATTCCAGACACCACCGAGCCGACGAAATTCATCTGGTCGCCCGACCAGATGATCGTCTGCCCCGCCTCGAAGCTGCGATAATACTTGATCTCTTCCAACGCGACCAACTCGTCCGCGTCACAGCGCGCGCATACCGCTCGGTGACGAATTGGACAGTCTTCGCAGTTCGAATGGTCAACGAGTGTAGTCAGGGTCATGCGCGCGTCCACTTGATCTCGGTCAAGGTCTTCTGGTTTCCGAGCCTATACCGGTGTCGCCATGATAGTAAAACCTCAATTGGCAAAGCTTGGACTATTTGACGCGAAGGTACCGCGTTATACCAGCTATCCGACCGCCCCCCACTTCAGCAATGACGTGGGGCCCGACATGTTCAGCGACTGGATTTCCGCCATCCGGCCGGGCAGTTCGATCTCGCTCTATGTTCATGTGCCGTTCTGCCGCCGGCTGTGCTGGTTCTGCGCCTGCCGCACCCAGGGCACCCAGACCGACATCCCGGTCATCGCCTATGTCGATGTCCTCAAGGCCGAACTGGACCTGCTGGCCGCGCGCCTGCCCAGCGGGGTGACCCTGTCGCGCCTGCATTGGGGCGGGGGAACGCCCACGCTGCTCAACCCCGACCTGATGCGCGAACTGGCCGCGCATATTCTGGGCATCGTCCCACTTGGACCCAACGCGGAATTCTCGGTCGAGATCGACCCCAACGAGGTGGACGCCGCCCGTCTTGACGCGCTGGCCGAAGCCGGGATGAACCGCGCCTCGATCGGGATTCAGGATTTCGATGACGAGATCCAGAAGAGCATCGGGCGCATCCAGAGCTATGACACCACCCTCGAGGCGATCGACATGATCCGTGAGCGCGGCGTGCCCAGCCTGAACGCTGACATCTTGTACGGACTGCCGCACCAGACCAAGGCGCGGATGACCGAAAGCGTGCAGAAGCTGCTGTCGCTAAGCCCCGACAGGGTGGCATTGTATGGCTATGCGCATGTACCGTGGATGGCGAAACGCCAGCAGCTGATCCCGTCCGACGCCCTGCCGACGCCGGAACAGCGGCTTGAGCTGTTCGACACCGCCCGCCGTCTGTTCCTGTGGGACAATTACGAAGAAATCGGCATTGACCATTTCGCCACCAAGGATGATGGGCTGACCCACGCGCTGAAAGCCGGACGGCTCAAGCGGAACTTCCAGGGCTATACCGACGATCAGGCCGAGGTTCTGATCGGCGTCGGAGCCAGCTCGATCTCGCGCTTCCCACAGGGTTATGCGCAGAACGCACCGGCCACTTCGGCCCATACCAACGCGGTGCGCGAAGGCCAATTCTCGACCGCGCGCGGGCATCTGTTCAAGGGTCAGGACATCCTGCGCGCCCGCCTGATCGAGGCCCTGATGTGCGAATTCCGCATCGACACGGCCGAGATCCTGCGGGACCACGACATCTCGGCGGCCGAACTGACGACGATGTACCAGCGCGCCAATGACACCTTCGACGGGTTGTTGCAGATCACCGATAACGGGCTGTTCATCCCGCCCGAAGCGCGCGCGTTGACCCGGATGATTGCCCGGACCTTCGACGCCTATGACCTGAGCAAGGCGGGCCACAGCTCGGCGATCTGACGGCAGGCGTCAGGCCGCAACCCGGCCGGTCGCCACAATGCAAAAAAGCGGGGGGTTGACGCGTGCGGTGGCTTTTCCCCACACTCGGAAGGCGGGCGGCAGGCCGCCCGACCCCGAGGCAGGCCATCATTCAGACAGACTCGCCGGCGCATCCGCGTTCGACAGCTCCTTTCGTGCAACCACTCTGCAACTTGACGAAGGGACAGCACCCATGCGCGTTTTTACCGTCCTCGGCCCCAGCCAATCGGGCAAGACAACCCTGGTCGAGGCCATCAGTCGCCTTGATGGCCGGCCCACCACATTCGACCTGTCCGGAACCGTGCATCTGCACGGTTTTTCTTATCTGGACGAACCGTGGTGCGCGATCGACGTGGATGGCGGGGGCGATGCGCTGGCCTATGCCGGACCCGCCATGGCCATTTCCGACGCGGCCGTGGTGGTGGTTCCGCCGGACCCGGACGCGGCGGTTCTGTGCGCCCCCTACCTGCGGCTGGTCGAGGAGGCGGGCATTCCCTGCTTTCTGTTCATCAACCGGATGGACAACCCCAACGGCCGCATCCGAGACATCGTCGCCGCACTGCAGACCTATTGCAGCCATCACATTACCCTGCGGCAAGTGCCGATCCGTGAAGGCGAAACCATTATCGGGGCCGTCGACCTGATCTCGGAGCGCGCTTGGAAATATCAAGAAGGTCAGCCCTCGGCGCTGATCGAACTGCCGCAATCGGTTGCGGATCGCGAGGCCGAAGCCCGCACCGAACTGCTCGAGACCTTGTCGGATTTCGACGACCACCTGCTCGAGCAGCTGATCGAGGACAAGCAGCCGCCCAGCGCCGAGATCTATGACTTGGCCGCGCAGGTGTTGCAGAACCACCAGTTGATCCCGGCCTGTCTGGGCGCGGCCAGCCATGGCAACGGGCTGACCCGCCTGATGAAGGCCCTGCGGCACGAGGCGCCCGAGTTCGACATCGCCGCCGACCGCGACGCGGCGCCCGAGGCCGCCCGCGCCATCACCGGTTTTGCCGACGTCAAGAAGCACATCGGCAAGATCATCGTCCTGCGGGGGCTGGGCGACGGGATCAAGGCGCATGATCCGCTGGGCGGCGAAACCGTTGGCAACCTGACCGCGCTGGATGCCAAGACCCAGATCGACGGGCTGAAGGCCGGCGAGATCGGGCTGGCGGTAAAATCCGATCACCTCAACCCCGGCAATGTCTATGACAGCAGCGACTCCACGCCGCTGCCGGATTGGGCCACGGCGCATCCGGTCGCCTATCGGCAGGTTGTGTCGCCAGCCCATGAACGCGACGACGTGCGCCTGTCCAACGCGCTGTCCCGGCTGGTCGAGATCGACCCGGGCTTGACGCTGGAACAGGACGAGCTGAGCGGCCACGCCGTTCTGGGCTCGCAGGGGCCGCAGCACATGCGGCGGGTGGTCGCCAAGCTGGCCGAGGATTTCGGGATCGAGATCGAGACCTCCCCGGTCGAGACCGCCTATCGCGAGACTATCCGCGCCGCGGTCGAACACCGGCACCGCCACCGCAAGCAATCCGGTGGCGCGGGGCAGTTCGCCGATGTGGTGATCTCGGTCGCGCCGCTGCCGCGCGGATCAGATTTTCAGTTCGAAGAGGTGGTCAAGGGCGGCGCGGTGCCCAAGAACTATATCCCCTCGGTCGAACAAGGCGCGGTCGATGCATTGGCGCAGGGCCCCGAGGGCTTTCCAGTGGTGGATGTGAAGGTCACGCTGCATGACGGCAAGCATCACAACGTGGACAGTTCCGATTTTGCCTTCCGGACGGCCGGAAAAAACGCAGTCCGCGAGGCCCTGCCGCAGGCCAAACCCGTCGTGTTGCAGCCGATCCTGAACGCCGAGATCCATGTTCCGTCGGCCTTCGTGGGCGATCTGGTGCCCACGATCAGCTCGCTTCAGGGGCAGGTCCTGGGGTTCGAGGGCAACCCGAACGCGCCGGGCTGGGAGATCTTCAACGCCCAGCTGCCCGCCGTGGCTGAGGACGAACTGCACCGCACGCTGGCCAGCGCCACACGCGGTACCGGCTGGGTCAAGCTGCAGTTCGACCACTATGAAGAGCTGCGCGGCCCGCTGCCCAAATCGGCGGCGCGCGAAGAGGCCAACGCCTAACCCGCCGCAGCGATCAGTTCGCGGGTGTAGTCATCCTGCGCGTTGACGAAGAGGTCTTCGGCAGCGCCCATCTCGACCACGTCTCCGTTGCGCATGACGATCACCTTGTGTGACATCGCCCGCACCACCTTCAGGTCGTGGCTGATGAACAGGTAGGCCAGCCCGTATTTCTTCTGCAAGTCGCGTAGCAGTTCGACGATCTGCACCTGAACCGTCATGTCCAGCGCGCTGGTGGGTTCATCCAGCACCAGCAGCTTGGGCCGCAGCACCATGGCGCGGGCAATCGCGATGCGCTGGCGTTGCCCGCCCGAGAATTCGTGCGGGTAGCGGTCCATGGCCGCCGGGTCCAGGCCCACCTCGGTCATCACCTCGGCCACCAACTCGCGCGGGGCACGGTGCGGGTCGACCTTGTGGATCGCCAGACCCTCGGCGATGATCTGCTGGCAGGTCATACGCGGGCTGAGGCTGCCGAACGGGTCCTGGAACACGATCTGCATGTCCTTCCGCAGGCGGCGCAGTTCACGCGTGGACCAGCGGCGCACATCCTGCCCACGGAAGGTGATCCCGCCCTCGGAAGCGATCAGACGCATGATCGCAAGCGCAAGCGTGGTCTTGCCCGAGCCGCTTTCGCCCACGATCCCTAAGGTCTCGCCTGCCCGCACGCTGAGCGTAGCGTCGTTCACCGCCTTCACATAGCCGACCGTGCGTTTCAGGAACCCGCGCTGGATCGGGAACCAGACCTTCAGATGCTCGGTCCGGGCCACTTCTTCGGCCGCGGGGTCTATCGGATCGGGAATGCCTTTGGGTTCGGCCGCCAGCAGCTTGCGGGTATAGGGGTGCTGAGGGTTGTCGAAGATCTCGGCCACCGGGCCGGTCTCGACGATCTCGCCATCCTTCATCACGCAGACCCGGTCGGCGATGCGCCGCACGATGCCCAGATCATGGGTGATGAACAACATCCCCATGTTTTCCGATTTCTGCAGCTCGACCAGCAGCTCGAGGATCTGCGCCTGAATGGTCACGTCCAGCGCGGTGGTCGGCTCGTCCGCGATCAGGATGTCGGGCTGATTGGCCAGCGCCATGGCGATCATCACCCGCTGCCGCTGTCCGCCGGACAGCTGATGGGGATAGGCGTCCAGCCGTTCCTCGGGGTCGCGGATGCCGACCTTGTTCAACAATTCGACGATCCGGGCGCGCGCCGCGTCGCCCGTCAGCCCCTGGTGCAGGGCCAGCGATTCCGCCATCTGCTTCTGGATCGTGTGCAGCGGGTTCAGCGAGGTCATCGGCTCCTGAAAGATGAAGCTGATATCGTTGCCGCGCACCTCCATCAGACGCTGCTCGGAGGCGCCGATCATCTCTTGACCGTCATAGGTGACCGATCCTTCGACGATTGCGCTGTCGCCCAGCAGCGACACGGTCGACAGCGCGGTGACCGATTTGCCCGAGCCGGATTCGCCCACCAGCGCCACGGTTTCCCCGCGATCGACATGGAACGACACGCCCCGAACCGCCGTGGTCACCTGCCCGTCCTGGCGGAACGAGACCCTGAGGTTTTTCACATCCAGCAAGCTCATGAGAAGGTCTTTCGCGGGTCGAACGCGTCACGCACGCCTTCGAAGATGAAGACCAGCAGCGACAGCATGATGGCAAAGGTGAAAAAGGCGGTGAAGGCCAGCCATGGGGCCTGCAGGTTCTGCTTGGCCTGCAGTGTCAGTTCGCCCAGCGAGGGCGCCGAGGACGGCAGGCCGAAGCCCAGAAAATCGAGGCTGGCCAGCCCCCCGATCGTGCCGGTCACGATGAAGGGCATGAAGGTCAGCGTGGCCACCATCGCGTTGGGCAGCATGTGGCGGAACATGATCGTCAGGTTGCCCACGCCCAGCGCCTTGGCCGCGCGCACATATTCCAGGTTGCGGGCGCGCAGGAACTCGGCCCGCACCACGCCCACCAGCCCCGTCCAGGAAAACAGGATCATCAGGAACACCAGCAGCCAGAAACTTCGCCCCAGCACCGCGAACATGATGATGATGACGTAAAGCGAAGGCGTCGCTGACCAGATCTCGATGATGCGTTGGAAGATCAGGTCCAGCCAGCCGCCGAAAAAGCCTTGCAGCGCGCCGGCGAATATACCGATCAGGCTGGCCGCACCGGTGACGATCAGGGTGAACAGGATCGACAGGCGGAAGCCATAGATGACACGCGCCAGAACGTCGCGCTTGGTGTCGTCAGTGCCCAGCAGGTTCTGCCCGTTAGGCGGCAGGGGTGCTGCGCCGGGGCGGTCGACGCTGGTGTTGTAGGAATAGGGGATCGGCGGCCAGATCGCCCAGCCCCGCTCGAAACCTTCGGCCTGGAATGTTCCCGCTTCGATCTGTTCGATGATGCCTTCGGGGTCGTCGAAACACTCCTCCAGCCCGCCGCTGTCGATCAGGCACTGAACCTCGGGATCGCGGTAAATCGCCTCGGTCTCAAAATCGCCGCCGAACTCGGTCTCGGGGTAGAAATTGAAGATGGGCGTGTAGAACTCGCCCCGGTACTTCACCAGGATCGGTTTGTCATTGGCGATGAATTCCGCAAACAGCGACAGGCCGAACAGCACCGTGAAGATTATCAGCGACCAAAAGGCCCGGCGGTTGCGGCAGAAATTGCGCCAGCGGCGCTGGTTCAGAGGAGAAAGTGCCATTTACCCCTCGCGTTTCTCGAAATCGATGCGCGGATCGACCAGCACATACATCAAGTCGCTGATGATGCCGACGACCAGCCCGAGCAGACCGAAGATGAACAGCGTCCCAAAGATCACCGGATAATCGCGCGCCACCGCGGCCTCAAAGCCCAGACGGCCCAAACCATCCAGCGAGAATATCGTCTCGATGATGATCGACCCGCCGAAGAACACGCCGATGAACACCGCCGGAAAGCCGGCGATCACGATCAGCATCGCATTGCGGAATACGTGGCCGTACAAAACCCGCCGTTCACTCAGGCCCTTGGCGCGGGCAGTCATGACGTATTGCTTCTTGATCTCGTCCAGAAACGAATTCTTGGTCAGCAGCGTCAGCGTGGCAAAGGCCGAGATTGTCAGCGCGATGGTCGGCAGGGCGATGTGCCAGAAATAGTCGGCCACTTTGCCCAGCAGGCTGAGGTCTTCCCAATTATCCGAGGTCAGCCCTCTGAGCGGGAAGATCTGCCAGTAGGACCCGCCCGCAAACAGAACCAGCAGCAGGATCGCGAACAGGAAGCCCGGAATGGCATAGGCCACGATGATGGCCGCGCTGGTCCAGGTGTCAAAGCGTGAACCATCCTTGACCGCCTTGCGGATGCCCAGCGGGATCGAGACCAGATAAGCAATCAGCGTCGACCAAAGGCCCAGCGAGATTGAGACCGGCATCTTTTCCAGCACGAGGTCAATCACCGAAACCGAGCGGAAGTAGCTTTCGCCGAAATCCAGCGTCAGATAGTTGCCCATCATGTTCAGGAACCGCTCGATCGGCGGTTTGTCGAACCCGAACTCTTTCTCCAGTTCGGCGATGAATTCCGGCGGCAACCCGCGGGCGCCCACGTATTTGTCATCGAAGACGCCGCCGCCGGGTTCGGCACCGGCCCCGGCATCGCCCGATCCGGCAAAACCCGCGAACACATCGCCCTGCCCTTCGATTTGGGCGATGATCTGTTCGATTGGCCCGCCAGGCACGAACTGCACCAGCGTGAAGTTGACGATCATGATGCCCAGAAGGGTCGGAATGACCAGCAACAGGCGTCTAAGGATATAGGCGCCCATATTACCGCAACGCGCCTGCCGCTTTCAGGGCCGCTTCCTTTTCGGGGTTGATCCACCACAGATCCAGATAACCCAGCGAATAGGGCGGCAGCTGTTCGGGATATTCATACATGTCGTAGTAGGCCGTCCAGTATTCCGCGATGTACCCGTCGGGGATGATGAAGAACTCGTACCGCAGGGCCCGGTCAAGCGCCATCAGCGCCGCGTCCTGCTCGGTCTGGTTGGTCGTGGCGAAAGACGCCTCGATGATGGCGTCCACCAGGGGGCTGGCAAGTCCGGCCGGGTTGAACAGGCTGAACGCGGCCTCTTTGGAGCCGTACATCTGGCTCAGCCCGCCGCCGGTGGACAGGAAAGCGCTGTAGCGGGTGGAATACACCATGTCGTAGTCACGTTCGCGGCTGCGCAGCGTATATTGCGCCGGGTCGACCTTTTCCGCCGTCGCGTCCACGCCGATGGCCTGTAGGTTCTGCACGAAGGTCTCGATCATCGTGGCCGTCGAGGTCGGCAGGTTGGAGGGGTACGGGATGTTCACCCGCAAGGTTTGACTCTGGGCGTTGCGGCGCACGTTGCCCTCGCCCACGGGCCATCCGGCCTCGTCCAGCAGCTTCGCGGCCTTGCGCAGGTTGCGCCGGTCGTTCAGCCGTGCCGGGTTCGATTGATGCACCGTTTCCACCGGCTGGGTGAGCAGTTCCGGCGGCACCACGTCGCCCAGCGACTTCAGAAACTCCAACTCGGGACCCTGCGGGACATCCTTCGCCTCGAGCGGGGTGCCTTCGATGAAGGAATCACGCGGCGAGTTCAGACCGTACAGGAGCGATTCATTGGCCCATTCGAAATTAAACGCCAGCGCCAGCGCCTTGCGCACATTCTTGTCGGCGAATTGCGGGCGCGCCAGATTGAACACGAAACCGGACGGATTCGGCGGACTGCCGTCGGGGATCGCATCCTTCACCACATAGCCCTGCGCGACCTTGGGAAAATCATACCCGGTCGCCCACAGCTTGGGGTCGCTCTCGATGCGGAACGTGTATTCGCCGGCCTTGAACGCCTCGAAGGCCGCGGTCTGATCCGCAAAATACTCGACCCGGATGCTGTCATAGTTGAACCGCCCTTTGTTGAACGGCAGGTCCTTGCCCCAATAGTCGTCGCGTCGCTTGTAGACGATGCGCCGGTTGATGTCGTAGCTGTCCAGCTTGTAGGGTCCCGACCCCACGGCGACCTCAAGCCGCGGCTCGTCCAGGCGACGCGACGGGTCGGCCTCGAACCAGGCCTTCGAAAACACCGGGGTGGACCCCACCGTCTCGATACGGCTGCGGGCGGTCAATTCAGGATTGAAGGTGAATTTCACCGTGTGGGTGTCCAGAGCTTCGGCGCCAGTGACCATGCGGCCCACGGCCTGCGCATAGGATGGCAGGCCCTGCTCGATGAACAGGCGGTGGCTGTAGACGACATCCTCGGCCGTGACCGGTGTGCCGTCCCAGAAGGTCGCCTCGGGGCGCAGATGGAAGATGACCCAGTTGCGGTCGGCGTCATATTCCAGACTTTCGGCCAGCACGCCGTAATACTGGCCAATGCTGTCATCCGAACTGTCGATCAACCGGTCGTATTGCAACGTGGTCAACGCACCGGCCCGCCCCTTGCGGGAATAGGGGTTGAGCGAATCAAACGTCCCCGACGCCGCCAGCGACAGCTCGCCCCCCTTGGGCGCATCGGGGTTCACATAGTTCAGATGCGCATAGTCGGCCGGATAGTCCAGGTTGCCGAAATACGAATACCCGTGGCTGCGGATGATGTCGCCCTCATCTGCCACGCCCGGCACTGTCTGCAGCGCCATGATCGCCGCCGAAAGCCCCAACGCTGACGCCCAATGCCGAATACTCAGTACACGCGCGCCAGGTAAAACGGGTTTCATGCAGGTCATCCTTCGCGTTCGTCTCGGTTCCATGTCTGTCCACGCTAGCTAACGGGCCAGCGATGGCAGTTGCAAGTTTAGACTGCGTGAGCGCTTTGTGAAGATTTGTTGAGACGAAAAAAGCCGCTGCACATCGGCAGCGGCTTTCGCAAGTCACGGACCCTGACCAATCAGCCGCCGATCGTCTGCAGATAGGCGATCAGATCGGCACGGTCTTCAGGTTTTTTCAGGCCCGCAAAGCTCATCGAAGTGCCTTGGATATAGCCTTTCGGGTTGGCCAGGAAGGCATCCAGTTCCTCGGGCGTCCAGTTGCCGCCATGCGACTGCATCGCGGCGGAATACCCGCCGAACCCTTCGGCCGATGCGATCGGACGGTTCACGACGGCGTACAGGTACGGGCCGGTGCCGTTCGCGCCCTTCTCGAGCTTGTGGCAGGCCGAGCACTTGCGGAACACCTTGGCTCCCTTTTCAGGATCGGCCGCGGCCAGCAGATCGGCAAAGACCACTTCTTCGCCGTCAGCGCTTTCGCCGGCGCTTTCCGTTTCGATCACATAGGCGGCCATTTCACCATGCGCGTCCGTGCTATACAGAACGTCAGCCCCCCATTTCGCCAGGAGGAAGAAAAGAAAGGCACCGAACAGGCCGGCTGCGGCCTTGGTAACTGTCATCGTGTCAAACATTGATCGCGAGTCCATTTCAGCTGTCTGCGGGGTGTCTAAGGCTTCCCCTTGCAAGAGGCAAGGTATAGACACCGCGACCAAACGCCCAATTCTGTAACTTGTTGCACGGAATCGACCAAATGACCAATCGCATCGCATTTCAGGGCGAACCCGGCGCCTACAGCCACGAAGCCTGCCGCATGGCCCGCGCCGACATGGAGCCCCTGCCCTGCCGCACCTTCGAGGACGTGATCGAATCGGTCCGGTCGGGCCAGGCCGATCTGGCGATGCTGCCGGTCGAGAACACCACCTATGGCCGTGTCGCCGACATCCACCGTCTGCTGCCGCACAGCGGGCTGCACATTATCGACGAAGCCTTCGTGCGTGTGCACATCAACCTTCTGGCGGTCCCCGGCGCAACGCTTGAAGACATTACCGAGGCGCATTCGCACCTGGTCCTGCTGCCGCAATGCGCGGGCTTTCTGCAGGAACACGGCATCCGGGGCCGGGTCAGCCCCGACAATGCCCGCGCCGCGCGCGAGGTTGCCGAGGCCGGAGACAAACACTCGGCAGCCCTTGCCAGCGAACTGGCGGGCGAGATCTATGGGCTGAACGTTCTGGCTCGGCATATCGAGGACAATGACGACAACACCACCCGGTTCCTTGTCATGTCGCGCGAAGTGGACGAGACGCGCCGGGGCGCGCATGGCATGATCACCAGCTTCGTCTTCCAGGTCCGCAACATCCCGGCGGCGCTGTACAAGGCGCTTGGCGGGTTCGCGACGAACGGCATCAACATGACCAAGCTGGAAAGCTACATGGTCGACGGTTCCTTCACGGCGACGCAATTCTATGCCGACATCGTCGGCCATCCCGACGACCGCAACGTGCAGTTGGCGATGGACGAGTTGCAGCATTTCACCACGAATGTCGAAATACTGGGGGTCTATCCCGCCGCGCGGCCTCGGGGCTAGCGACTTGCGGCCGGGCGCCGTCAGCCCCCGTGCGCGTACCGGGTTTCCATTTCGCGGGCGAAATCACCCAGCCGCAACTGGAACTGGCGGCGAAACCGAGTTTTTCCCAGCTTGAACGATTGCAGCAACAGCCGTGCGGGCAAAGTCTGGGCGGCCAGCGACATTTCGATGGACAACCTCGTGTGCCGCTGCGACAGCGGCAGCAACTCGACCGTGGTCAGGCTGGTCATGCCCTTACCCGCGGCCACGAACCGCATCAGCGACGGGCGTTCGAACTCGGCCAGTTCGACCGACATGCGGCGCGTTCGACCGCGCACCTTGAATTCGGCATCCCAACAGGCGCCGACCCCGGGGGAAGGCGTATCGAAGGTCCGCCGCACCTCGATCCCACGCCGCAGCGCCATGCGTTCGAAACGCCCGAAATCCGCGACCATCTCGAAAACGTCCGAGATGGGGACCTGAATGTCTTCCTGTGCCGAAAACTGCATGTACGCCTTGATCGTTCGGTATTTTTGCCAGTGTCTCGCTAGTCCAGTGTATCCGCAAGCCAGTTGCGCAGAAGAAAATGCGCGATCGCGCCTTTTCGCGCCGGCATCAACCGCGGGTGTTCCCCGGCAAAGGCCTGCATCATGTCAGCGCGCGACACCCAGATCGCGTCTTCGATCTCGACCGGATCGATCATCAGCCGCTGCGACAGGGCCTGTGCCGCACATCCAAACATCAGCGAAGCTGGAAACGGCCAGGGCTGGCTGGCCAGATAGCTGACCGCACCGACCGGCACGCCGGCTTCTTCCATGACCTCGCGTCGCACGGCGGCCTCGAGCGTTTCGCCCGGTTCGACGAATCCGGCCAACAGTGAATACATCCCCTCGGGCCAGCCGGGCGAGCGCCCCATCAGCACTGCGTCGCCAAAGGTGACCAGCATGATGACCACCGGATCAGTGCGCGGGAAGTGCTGGGCGCCGCATTCGGGGCAGGCCCGCTGCCAGCCGCCCTGTGCCGGGGCGCTGCGGGTTCCGCACCGGGCGCAGAACCGATGGGTTTCGTGCCAGCCGATCACCGCCTTCGCCGTCGCGGCGATTTCGGCATCGCGGGGCGACAGACGGGTCATGATGCGACGCAGCTCGGCAAAGACATGACCGGTGGGCAGGTTCGGATGCTGCTGCTCGGAGCGATCGACAAAGGCCCCGACTCCAGACAAGTCCAGCCCGTCGGCCGGCCAATCGGATATGTCGGCGGCAAACAAGGGCGCGCCCGCGTCGGACTTCCCCATGAAAACGGGCTGTTCGACGGCACCCCCGGGGCCGCTCTGCACCAGAGCGTGGGTCATCGGCACCCAGGCCAGCTGATCCAGATCGCCGCCCTGCACCAAGATCTTGCCCCGCCACAGCAACAGGCAGCGCGACATCGGGTCCCTGCGGACCGCCTCCAGTTCTTCGCCGTTGGCGCGAATATCAGCGGCACGGTGCAGCCCCGATCCGCCGAATGTAACCTGCTCTGCCCGTTTCATGTCCATGCTCCTGCGATTGGCTCAAGGGCTGCCACGACTGTCGGCCCAGCGCAATGCCCAAGCCAAGGCCGCCGTTCGGCACCGCCTGCAAAAAAGACACATGGATGCCCGACAAATAAACGGATATTCTACCTTTCGGCGAACATGCATTTAAAACAACGCACAAAAGCAGAGCAGTTGAAAACAAAAACCTTGGCGCACCAAGCGCATGGCCAAGCGATCCAATCCGTCCTTCGCATCCTGGCGACGACGGACCTGCACATGAATCTGACCAGCTTCGACTATTACGCCGACCAGCCGGACCAGGCCATCGGGCTGACCCGCACGGCCAGCCTGATCCGCGTCGCCCGGCAAGAGGCCCGGCAGTCGGGCGCCGAAGTGCTGCTGTTCGACAACGGCGACGCGCTGCAAGGCACATTGCTGGGTGATTGGGCCGCCGACCAGCCCGGCCCTCAGCATCCGCTGTTGTCGGCTTTCGAGAAACTGGGCTATGACGCAATCGCGCTTGGCAACCACGATTTCAGCTTCGGGCTGCCCGTTCTGGAAGCCATCGTCGAACACGCGCCGTTTCCGGTGCTGTGCGGCAATCTCCGGCGCATTGGACGGGCGCAGGCCTGGCAGCCCTGGGTCGTACTAACACGTCGGATGCGGGTTGGCGGCCAAGAGGTTCCGCTGCGCGTCGGCGTTTTTTCGATCCTGCCGCCGCAGACGGCCCGGTGGGAAGCGCACCATCTGGACGGGCAGGTCGAGGTCGCCGATTCGATTTCCACCGCCCGGACCTGCATTGCCGAACTGCGCGACCGCGGCTGTGACCTGGTGATTGCCCTTGCCCATTCCGGCCTTGGTGACGCCGAACCTGCCCCCATGTCCGAAAACGTGGTGGTCCAGCTGGCGGCTCTGGCCGGCGTGGATGCCATCGTGGCCGGGCACACGCACATGCTGTTTCCCGCAGACGTCCCGGACCCGGTGGCCAGCATGGACCTGCAAAACGGTCTGATCCACGGCAAGCCCGTGGTCATGCCCGGAACCGCCGGAACGCATCTGGGCGTGATCGAACTGACGCTGGAGCGAGATGCGACAAGGTGGAAAATCGTCGCGAAATCCGGCCGACTTCGCTCTGTTCAGCCTGCGCAGCCGGATGCGGGGCCTGTGCCCGAAGACCCCGAGATGATGCAAGTGTTCCAAACCGGACACGCACGGACACGCCGCCGTGCGGCATCGCCGGTCGGGCGGACGGAGCAGGCCATGCACAGCTATTTCACTTTCTGCGGGCTGGATCGCGGCCTGACCTTGGTCGCCGCCGCCCAAGCCGCAGCGCTGCGGCCGGTTCTGAAAGAGTCGAAGTTGGAAAACCTTCCGCTGCTGTCGAGCGTAGCACCGTCCAAATTCGGGGGTCGGGCCGGGCCACGCCATTTCACCGATGTTCCGCGGGGCGACGTGTTCCTGCGCCACGTGTCGGATCTGCATGTGTTTCCCAATGAGTTGCGGGCGGTCGTCGTTACCGGTGCGCAGTTGCGGGATTGGCTGGAAATGTCGGCAGCAGTCTACCGGCAAATCGACGGCGCCCGCGAAGCAGACCTGATAGACCCGCAGGCGACCGGGCACAATTTTGACGTCCTGCACGGGGTGACCTACGAAATCGATCCGTCATGCCCGCCGCGTTTCGACCTTGGCGGACACCGGACCGGTAACGAGAATGGGCGGATACGAAACCTTTGCCATCACGGCACCCCGGTCACGCCGGAACAGGCCTATGTCGTGGCCGTCAACAACTATCGGGCCAATGGCGGTGGCAATTTCCCGATCCTGCGGCAAAGTCCGGCGATCCAGATGCCGCGCATGAATATCCGCGCGATCGTCCGGGATTACCTGTCCGGAGCGCTGGAACGCGATCCGCTCGAAGATGCTCCGGCCAGCTTTTCCCTGACCGGTTTCCACGGGCGTGCGGCCGTGCTGCGCACCGGACCGGGCGCCGAGAAATACCTGGATGAACTGGCCGCTTTCAGCCCCGAGCCGCTTGGGTTGGACGACCAGGGCTTTCTCCGGATCCGGCTGTGGCCGTGACGGGTTGCCAAGCGCCTGCGTGATGCCTATATCGGCGGTCGAGAGGTTGGCGCGGGCAAGCGCCTCGCCAACCTGGTCAGGTCCGGAAGGAAGCAGCCACAACGAGCCCCGCTTGGGTCGCTGTCCAACCTCTCACTTGATGCCGTCACGGCACACTGTTTTCCGATCATTCCCTGATGCAGGACCGCCGGACTGGTCGTCAGGCAACCAGCCGCGGCCAGATTGCGCGGCTGCGCCGAGCGAAGGCGCCGATATGGCCGACCTCGCGCAGGCCGAAGGCGGCCGGGGCCAATAGATGGCGCCGCGCCGCAGGCCCGTACAGCTCGGCCAGCCGCCAGACCGCCGGCGGCGGAACCGTCTGATCATCCTCCAGGGCGATGACGTCCACCGGGGTCGTCATTCGGCCCCAATCGGCCGGCGGAAGCGTGTCGCCCAGTTCCGGCAGATAGCTGTCGGGTGACGTACACCACTTCCGCCACTGCCAATAGACCCCGGATGGCAGGTCGGACCCGAACCCAAGCATCCGCCCCGGCAGATAGCCCAGCAGACGCACCAGAGGCGGCACATGACCATACCAAAACAGGCTCGCCAACCCTTTGTAGGGCCAGGGATGATCGGCCAGGGTCACCAGCCCCGAACACACGCAAATCATCCGGTCGATCCGGTCGATCCCGGGCTGAAGCGGCCCCAGCATCCCGCCAACCGAATGACCGATGACCCAAAGCTTGGCATCGGGATAGCGCCGCCGCATCTCGGCCTGCGCCGCCGGCATGTCCTTCAGCGCCCAATCGGCCATAGTGGCATCCGAGTCTTTCAGGCGCCGTTTCAGAGATGTCCCGAAATCGCGATAGTCATAGGTCAAGCAGGCCATGCCCCGTTCAGCGGCCAGCCACCGCGCGAAATGCTGGTAGTAGTCCCGCGGCACGCCGGTTGCCCCGTTCAGTACGACAGCGATTTCCGGCCTGGCCATCGGTGCATAGAGCTGCGCCGACAGGTTTGCCTCGCTCGCCGAAAACTCGAAATCCTCGACTTTCACGGTCTGCTGCGAATCCAACATCCATGCCTCCAAGCGCTCTGGACCGATTGGTCTAATCATTGCATCTGGACCGATCGGTCCAGCCCTGTCAAGATGCGTGCAAGATGACCCGACGTCCGCAAAACACCCGCGATCGCCTGACCCAGACCGCCGCCCGGCTGTTCCAGCGCTCGGGCTACAACGGTGTCGGCCTGACCGAGATCCTGACCGAGGCTCGGGCGCCCAAAGGCTCGCTGTACCACCATTTTCCAAAGGGAAAGCAGGATCTTGCCCTCGCTGCGGCCAGCTGGGCTTCGGACGGGATGCGCGACATGATCGCGGCGGCGTTCAACGACGCGCAGGATTTCCGCGCAGGGGTCACCACCCTTTGCCACAAGATCGCGAAACTGTTCGACACCTCGCCGCAATGGGAGACCTGCCCGATCGCCGCCACCCTGTTCGAAAGCCCCGACAACCGGGCCTTCCGCGACCATGCCGACCGGCTGTACGAAAGCTGGATCGACGAGGTGCGCGGCCACGCGGAACGGTTCGGCGTCGCGCATCCTGACATGGCGGCCGACACCCTGTTCATCATGATGCAGGGCGGTTGGCAACTGGCGCGCGCGCGTCGGGATTCGAATGTGCTGCGCCGGTTGCCCGAGCATGTCCCGTGGGACCGGTTCCAGCCGCGCGACTGAATGCGGCTTGACTCGGCCCGACCCTGACCGCTAGCGATTGGGTGATGGTTCCCGCGCCTTCAGCCGGGATGAAAAGGGAACACGGTGCGGCCCCCCCGGGACAATCGGAACGGGCCAATGCCGGGACTGCCCCCGCAACTGTAGGCGGAGAGCGATGCCGAGATACCACTGACCGCAAGGTTGGGAAGGTCGGCAAAGCAACGACCCGCAAGTCAGGAGACCTGCCATCAAACGTGAAACCGAAACTCGGACGGGGTGTCCGGGCAGGGTCTGGCCGTGAAATCGGCTGTCCGCCCCGGTCCGCCCCGCCCAGCGCGCGGAGGGCGCATCATGATCTGGAAGACCAACACGCACGAATTTTCCGCAACCGTCTGCCAACGCACGGGCAGGACCTGCCCAGCGCTGGCGCATCTGGCCCGGTCGGTCGCGCAGGCGGTCGCGGCGGCCGACGCGGCAACCTCGCCCGATTTCCGGGTGGAAGGCAGCAGCGAACTGACCCATTGCACGCCGGGCTGCATGGCCCGCTTTGACGCTCGCGCCGACCTGATCCGGGTGTATTGCGGCGCACGCGCAGGGGCAGATACGCAAAGCCTGGACGCCTATGCCGACCTGATGTTCAATGATCAGGCCGATGCCTGCCCCGCGCAGGGGCTGGACACGTCACCCTGCGCGATGCTGCAGGCGGTCGCGCTCGATCCCACCACCCTGGCGGAACACGCCTTGCCGGCAGTCATCTGACGGTCAGTCCGGGGTAGCAACCCAAGCCGGCGCCACGGCCCAGAGCAACTGCGCCTCGGTTTCCACGGCGCAGGGGCGAACGGCCCGCAGGCGTTTGAGCGCCGGTTCCGGGGCTTCGCCACATTCGATCATCAGGCGCAGAACGGCCATGCCGGATCGTCCACAGCCCCCCCGGCAATGCACCAGAACTCGCCCGCCGCCGCTCAGCGCATGGCGGGCGGCGGCGCTGACTGGCGGCCACTGGCCGTCAAAGTCATCCCCCGGCGCCGAAAAATCGGCGACCGGCATATGCGCCCAGCGGCTAGCACGCCCTTGGATGTCCGATCCGAAATCTCCCGCCCCCACGGCGACCATCTCGGCCAGGGTCGTCATCGAGATCACAAGACCCGGCGCCCAGCCCCCGATCAGGTCCAGGTCGCCGCGGTAGTCGCCGCCTCCGCCGGGTATCGAGGTCAGGGCAAGCGAACCGCCCCCGACCTGCAGGGCATGAACAACCAGATTGGACATCGAAACCACCCCTCGGGAAACGCATCACTGAAACTATTGGTCCAGTATGGCCCAACCAGCGCCACCGCCAAAGCGAAAAACCTGCACCGGCGCTGTGGACGCGGGGCACCGGGAACTCTACCCTGCATCGTCAGTACGAATCCGTCAGAGCAGACATGACCACACAGTCCAGCCCCGCCTATCAGGTTCTCGCCCGAAAATACCGCCCGGAAACCTTTGCCGACCTGGTCGGTCAGGATGCCATGGTGCGCACGCTGAAAAACGCGTTCGAAGCGGACCGGATCGCGCAGGCCTTCATCATGACCGGCATCCGTGGCACCGGCAAGACAACCACGGCCCGGATCATCGCCAAGGGCATGAACTGTATCGGCCCCGACGGCAATGGCGGACCAACGACCGAACCCTGCGGCCAGTGCGAGCATTGCGTGGCCATCATGGAAGGTCGCCATGTGGACGTGCTGGAAATGGACGCCGCCAGCCGCACCGGCGTGAACGACATCCGCGAGATCATCGACAGCGTGCGCTATCGCGCCGCCAGCGCGCGGTACAAGATCTATATCATCGACGAAGTCCACATGCTGTCGACCAGTGCTTTCAACGCGCTGCTGAAAACGCTGGAAGAGCCACCCGAGCATGTGAAGTTCATCTTTGCCACGACCGAGATCCGCAAGGTTCCGGTCACCGTGCTGTCGCGCTGCCAACGGTTCGACCTGCGTCGGATCGAGCCCGAGGTGATGATCGGCCTGCTGCGCAAGATCGCCACCGCCGAGGGCGCGGAAATCTCGGATGACGCGCTGGCCTTGATCACCCGCGCCGCCGAAGGCTCGGCCCGGGATGCGACCTCGCTGCTGGATCAGGCGATCAGCCATGGCGCCGGCGAAACCACCGCCGACCAGGTGCGCGCGATGCTGGGGCTGGCCGACCGGGGCCGCGTTCTTGACCTGATGGACATGATCCTGCGTGGCGATGCGGCCGGGGCCCTGACCGAACTGGGTGCGCAATATGCCGAGGGCGCCGACCCGCTGGCAGTGCTGCGCGATCTGGCCGAAATCACCCATTGGGTCTCGGTGGTGAAGATCACCCCTGACGCGGCAGAAGATCCGACCGTCTCACCCGATGAGCGCACCCGCGGACAGCAGATGGCCGAGGCGTTGCCGATGCGGGTGCTGACCCGGATGTGGCAGATGCTGCTGAAGGCGCTCGAGGAAGTCTCGGCCGCCCCCAACGCGATGATGGCCGCGGAAATGGCGGTGATCCGCCTGACCCATGTGGCCGATCTGCCCAGCCCGGAAGAGTTGATCAAGCGCCTTCAGGACAGCCCTCCACCGCCCGTCGGCGGGCCGGGGGGCGGCGTTCCGGACGCCGGAAACAGCGCCCCGCCCGTGACCGCGACGGCCTCGGCCCATGCGCCAGCCCCGCGTGGCGTGGGCGGCGCGCCGACGGCGGCGTTGGCCCAGGACGTGCAGACCGCGCTGGCGCGTTATCCAACTTTCGAGCATGTGGTCGAACTGATCCGCGCCAACCGCGACGTAAAACTGCTGGTCGAGGTCGAAAACGGCGTCCGCCTCGTCTCGTACCAGCCGGGACGGATCGAGTTCACGCCCACCGAAAAGGCCCCCACCGACCTGGCCGCGCGGCTCGGGTCCGCGCTGCAGCGCTGGACCGGCAATCGCTGGGCGGTCTCGATCGTCTCGGACGGGGACGCGCCCACCATCGCCGAACTGCGCGACGCGGCCGAGCTGGCGCTGAAGGCCAAGGCCGAAGAACACCCTTTGGTTCAGGCGGTTCTGACACAATTCCCCAAGGCCCGCATCACCCGGATCGAAACCCCTCAGGACCGCGCGGCCAAGGTCGAAACCGAAGCCCTGCCCGAGGTCGAGGACGAATGGGATCCATTCGAGGAAGACTAATCACCCGCGCAGAAGGCGCGCTGCCCTTGTGAAGGACGCAGACGGCCCGTATTTAGGCCGCAATTCGAATGACAGGAGACATACAGATGCTCAAAGGACTCGGCGGTCTGGGCGACATGGCCAAGATGATGAAATCCGCGCAGGAACTGCAGACCAAGATGGCGCAGATGCAGGAAGATCTGAACACCATCATGGTCGTCGGCGAATCCGGCGCGGGCTTGGTCAAGGCCACGGCCTCGGCCAAGGGCGAGCTGAAAGGTCTGGACATCGACCCGTCGATCTTCAACAGCGACGACAAAGAAGTGGTCGAGGACCTGATCCTTGCCGCCATCAAGGATGCGCAGACCAAGGCGGCCGAGCGGTCGCAGGAAGAAATGACCAAGCTGACCGAAAGCATGGGTCTGCCGGCGGACATCAAGCTGCCGTTCTAATCTTCGCCCCTCAAACCCCCGCCGCCAAAGCCACGCAGGAAAGGCCATGAGTTCGAACAGTGACATCGACGCCCTGATCGACCTGATGGCCAAGCTGCCGGGGCTGGGGCCGCGCTCGGCCCGGCGGGCGGTGCTGCACCTGATCCGCAAACGCGCCCTGCTGCTGACGCCGTTGTCGGACGCCATGCAGCAGGTCGCCGCCACCGCGCGCGAATGCCTGAACTGCGGCAACGTGGGCACCACCGACATCTGCGACATCTGCAATTCCGAAGAGCGCGCCACCGGAGAGCTGTGCGTGGTCGAAGACGTGGCCGACCTGTGGGCGATGGAACGCGCAGGGGTATTCAAAGGCCGCTACCATGTGCTGGGCGGAACGCTCTCGGCACTGGACGGCGTCGGCCCGGATGACCTGCGCATCCCCCGCCTGCGCGACCGGGTGACTGCCGAAAACATCACCGAAGTGATTCTGGCCCTGAACGCCACCGTCGACGGGCAGACCACGGCCCATTACATCGCAGATCAGCTGGAAGGACAGGTCCGCCTGACCTCGCTGGCGCAGGGCGTGCCGATCGGGGGCGAGTTGGATTATCTGGATGACGGGACGATCACCGCAGCGCTGCGGGCGCGGAAGGAACTGTAAGGCTTCGAAATCCGTGCACTTTCTTCGTGGGCGATGACCCGACGTTACGTCATCTGGATTTTCATCCGTCAACCCACTAGACGACCGGTCTATTAACTGCCATCTCGTGACCCATGAGCACGCAACGCAAGGATACCCGGAAACAGATTCTGGCCGTGGGCCGCCGGCTGACCGCCGAGCGTGGGTTTGTCGGCGTCGGCCTGAGCGACCTGCTGAAAGAGGCCGGAGTTCCCAAGGGCTCGTTCTACCATTACTTCGCCTCGAAAGAGGATTATGGCTGCGCGCTTCTAGAAAGTTTTGCCGACGATTACCGACAAGGGCTGGCGGACACGCTGAACAACCCCTCGCTGAACGCGCATGATCGATTCCTTGCCTATTTCCAGGGCTGGATCCGCAAACAGACCGGGCAAAACCCCGAAGAGCGCTGCCTGGTCGTCAAGCTTGCGGCCGAGGTTTCGGACCTGTCAGACAGCATGAGCGGTGTTCTGCAAAACGCCGTGGACGGCATCGTCGAGGCCCTGACCCAGACCCTGCGCGACGGCATCGCCGAAGGTTCGGTGGCCCGGCTCGAGGACCCGGCACTGACTGCGCGCGCGATCTATCACCAGTGGCTCGGCGCTAGCCTGGTCGCTGGCCTCTCCGGATCGGTCGAGCCGCTGGAATCGGCCATGAAATCAACCGTATCCGCGATACGCCCCATGTAAAAAATTTTGACCAGATACTAGACGACCGGTCTATTAGAAAGCCGAAAACAGGAGCCTGCCCATGAAAATTCTCTACAAAACATCCGCAACGGCCACCGGTGGCCGGTCGGGGGTGACCGCGCTGGATGACGGCTCGTTGTCGATTCCGATGGTGCGTCCGGGTTCTCAGGCCGACGGCCACAACCCCGAACAGCTTTTTGCCCTTGGCTATGCCGCCTGTTTCGACAGCGCCATGGATTTGATGGCGAAATCGCTGGGGCTGGATGCAACCGGCGCCAGCACCACGGTGGCGGTCAGTTTGGGGCAGCGGTCGGATGGTGGCTATGGGCTGGACCTCGACATCACCGCGCATCTGCCCGGGCTGTCCGATGAAGGCGCCCGCAAGCTGGTCGAGGCGACGCATCAGGTCTGCCCATATTCCCACGCCACACGCGGAAATATCGACGTGCGCCTGCATGTCGATACCAACGCGTGATCACGCACTCAACGCAATCCAAAGGACCGACACGACATGTCTGACACCAGGAACCGCCAGATCGTTCTGGCCGAACGCCCCAAGGGCGAACCCGACACCAATACGCTGCGCATGGTCGAAACGGATATCCCCGAACCGGCCGAGGGGCAGATGCTGCTGCGCACGGTTTACCTGTCGCTGGACCCCTATATGCGCGGACGCATGAGCGACGCCCCCTCCTATGCACCGCCGGTCGAGATCGGCGGGGTCATGGTGGGCGGCACCGTGGCGCGCGTGGTCTCCTCGAAGATCGACGGGTTTTCCGAAGGTGACTGGGTGCTCAGCTTCAATGGCTGGCAGGACTATGCTCTGTCGGTCGGCGAGGGCGTGCTGAACCTAGGCCAGGCGCCCTCGCATCCGTCCTGGGCGCTTGGGGTGCTGGGCATGCCCGGCTTTACGGCCTGGGCCGGCCTGACGCAGATCGGCGCGCCGAAACCCGGTGAGACCATCGTGGTCGCCGCGGCGACCGGGCCGGTCGGGGCCACGGTCGGCCAGATCGGCAAGATTCTGGGCTGCCGCGTCGTTGGTGTGGCCGGTGGCTCCGAGAAATGCGCCCATGCGGTGGACGAGCTGGGTTTCGACGCCTGCATCGACCACAAGGCCCCTGATTTCGCCGAGCAGCTCGGCCAGGCCGTTCCGAACGGCATCGACATCTATTTTGAGAATGTCGGCGGCAAGGTGCTGGACGCGGTGATCCCAAACCTCAACCCCAAAAGCCGCATCCCTGTGTGCGGGCTGGTATCGCAATACAACGCCACCGCGCTGCCCGAAGGGCCGGACCGGATGAACTGGTTTCTGGGTCAGGTCCTGCGCAAGCGGATCACGGTGCAGGGGTTCATCATCTTCGAGGATTTCGGCCACCTCTACCCCGACTTCGCGGCTCAGATGGGTGACTGGGTCAATTCCGGCCGCGTCAAGTACCGCGAGGAAATGATCGACGGGCTGGAAAACGCCCCCAAGGCGCTGATCGGCCTGCTGCGGGGCGAGAATTTCGGCAAAAGCGTGATCCGCGTTGCGCAAGACTGACAGCTTCAGACAAGCCAAACGAAAGGAAAAGCAATGAAGATCCTCATGGTTCTGACGTCTCATGACCAACTCGGCGACACGGGCCGCAAGACCGGCTTTTGGCTGGAAGAGTTCGCGGCCCCCTATTACGTGTTCAAGGATGCCGGGGCCGAGATCGTGTTGGCCTCGCCCAAGGGCGGGCAACCGCCCATCGACCCGGCCAGCGACGAAGACGCCGCGCAGACCGATGCCACCCGGCGTTTTGCGGCAGACACGGACGCGCAGGCCCAGCTGGCATCGACCCGGCGCCTGTCGGAAATCGACGCCGAAGGCTTTGACGCAATCTTCTATCCGGGCGGCCACGGCCCGCTGTGGGACCTGGCCGAAGACGCGGACAGTAAGCGCCTGATCGAAACCTTCGTCGCGACGGATCGCCCGGTCGGCGCCGTCTGCCACGCGCCTGCGGTCTTCAGGCACACCACCGCCCAAGACGGGAAGCCGCTGGTCTCGGGACGCCGCGTCACCGGGTTCTCGAATTCCGAAGAGGCGGCCGTGGGACTGACCGACATCGTACCCTTCCTGCTCGAGGACATGTTGAAGGCCAATGGCGGGCATTACGAAAAAGCCGACGATTGGGCCCCGTTGACGGTGAGCGACGGGCGCCTTGTCACGGGCCAGAACCCGGCCTCATCCGTGGGGGCCGCCCAAGCCGTCCTGACCCTGTTGAACGGAAACTGACCGGAGCACCGCCCCTGCGGCAAATGCGCTGCGGGGGCGGGCATTCGTCGGGCAACCCTGCCTTAGCCGTGCTGCGGGACCGTCGGACCGGGAGCTGGTGCCGAGCGGCTCTCGGGCGCGAATTCCTGCGGTCGTTGTGCGGCGAAGGCGTGTTGGGGCGTTGCGCGAATATCTGCCCAGTCCGGCGCACGCGAAAAGCCCGGCGTTCTGAGAACCAGACACAATGCCGAACTGCCCTCGGCATGGATCAGCCCGGCGCGCTGTAACCGTTCAAGGGCCTGCTCGACGGCTTTGGCGTCGTACCTGCCCATCAACCGCTTGTGCAACAGATCGACCCCCATGATCGTCGGGCACAGGTCCAGAATGGATCGTTCGACCTCGGACAGGGTATGGGTGACCGGGCGTTCGGGACGACGGGAATCCACGACACGATCGCCATCGAAATAAAGCGCCGCCGCGCTGGCCTGCCAATCCTTCAGGCTGTGCAGCACCGGCTGCGCGCGCTGATCTGCCGGGGCTGAACCGTCCTCGAGAATGTCGAAATGATAGGCGTGATCCCACAAATCTTCGGCCGGAACCGCATAGACATGCGCATAGGGCTTTGCCGGCGCGACCTTGATGCCAAAGGCTTCGGGGCGTTCGAAATAGGGGCTAAAACGATCCGCCCGCACCGGCCCGACCGAGCCCGGCGGCTGCAGGTGCGCAAGCAACGGGATCAGACGGGACAGGTTGTGGAACGTCTCGGCGGTCTCGCAGGGAAAGCCGTACAGAAAGCACCATTCGACGAACACGCCCGCCTCGGCGCACAGCTTGAGCGTCTGGATGTTCTGAATCCCGGAAACGCCCTTTTTCATGTGCATCAGGGTTGCCGTGTCAAACGTCTCGATCCCCGGCTGGACCTTGCGTATGCCGGCATCGGCCAAGGCTGCTATCACTGACGGGGACAGGTTCGACTTCACCTCGTAATGCATCAGAAACGGGCGTTCGTCGCGCGCAAGCCGCGGGATCAACGTCTTGAGATAGCGATGGTCCAGAATGTTGTCGACGACCACGATGTCGGGCCCATACAGGTCGGCCAGGTGGCGGAACTCGGCAAGCGCCCGGTCCGGGGACTTGCTGCGATACGCCATCGTCTGACCGTTCAGGCCGCAGAACGTGCAATGGTGCTTGGCGCCCCACCAGCACCCGCGTGACGTCTCGATCGTGGCCGAAGGCGTCAGGATGTCGGACAATCCCGGTGTCTGTTCGAACCGATCGAAGAACGCGCTGAAATCCGGGATCGGCAAGGCATCGAGATTTGCCGTCAGACGTGGCGGCTGCCCGGGGCGGTCATACCGCAGGTCCGAGCGCGTCAACATCCCGCGAACGGCGGGCAGGTCGCGCCGGGTTGGCACCTCGTTGAGAAATTCGGCAAAGGCTTGCTCGCCTTCGCCCTGGCACACGGCATCCAGTTCGGGGTGTGCCCGCAAAAGCGCCTTGCCCAGCGGCCCCTCGCAATTGGCACCCCCCATGACGATCACCAGGTCGTCGGATCGTTTTCTGAGGGCTCGCACAAGCGCGACCGACGCCATCACCTGCTGGAACGACGATGTGATCCCGACCACGGTCGGAGCGCATGCCATCACCTCGTCGGCGCACCGCTCCACAAAATCCCGCGTCAGTTTTCTGGCTGCCAACGCGCTTTGCACATAGGTCAGCCACTCGACCCCCTCGACATGGTCGCCCAGGACATCCAGCAGATAGGCCATCGCATCCGGCTCGGGGCGCGGATAGACCAGATCACTGAACAACCACTCTCCCAAGAGGGCCTGATAGACCTTGCCGTCCGACAGCAGGAAATAGTCGTCAAGGCCGATGGTTTCGGCAAAGTCGAAGCTGAAGTATTTTTCCGTGGTCGCGACCCCGGCGTCCCTGGCCATGGTCGCCAGCAGCGATATCCCCAGCGCGGGATGCTGCAGCGACGAAAACGGCATCGACACCAGGCACAGACGATGAAGCGCCGCAGGTTGCGACGTCACACGACCCGGCGGCGTCTCGCTCATGCGGGATTACGCGCAGCGGGGGCGAAGCACACCGTCGGATGTCTGTTCGTAGGCCGCCTTGATGTCCTGCATCGCGGTCTTCAGATCCGATTCTCCGGCAAAGACCGAACTGATGGCGCCCAGAAGCTTGCGCGCGTGATCGTCCTGATCCAGCGTGATACCAAGACGGTCCACGACCTCTTCGGGGTTCTTGATGAACGCGTTGCGAAACGCCTCGTCCAGCACCCCGCGCCCGATGATGGTCTGGACGTCTTCCAAAGTCAGTCCGCGAGTATGGTGATCGGTCATTTCTGTCCCCAATTTCTTAAAACCATGGGCAACTCGTATAGTGTTATTGGAGAAAATTCAATGATTAAGCACCATGCGCCCTCCTCCGATCCCAGAGGCGACTGCGCCGCTGATGTAAGGTCGGCCGTACGGATCGGGCTGGATTAATCCGGGCGGACCAGACATACTCACGTCTGACCGGGGGAGCCTTCGAGAATGCGGAGTCGAGTACAGATCGAGCCGACCGAGCGCCGAATGTGTTCGGTTCTTTTTGCTGACATCGTGCGTTCGACCATGATCATCGGCGATCTGGACCCCGAAGATGCGGTCAGCCATCTGGGGCCGGTGATCGAACAGATCATGACCATCTGCGAAAAGCACGGCGCGACCACGCTGTTCACAGGGGACGGCGCGCTGGCGGTTTTCGGCTCGCCCCAGGCCGACGAGGACCACGCCGCAAAGGCGATTGCCAGCGCGCAGGAGATCATCCGCCAGATCGCCGGGAAGGGAGATCAGAGCCCCGACGTCCGCATCGGAATCCACGCCGGCGAACTGCTGGTCAGCGATCTGCAGCACACCCAGGGACACGAACAGGCCTTTCTCGGGCCGGTCATGAACATCTCGAGCAAAATCGAGGCCGCAGCCCGCAAGAACGTGGTGACGGTCTCGGAAACGGTCATCCAAAGCGTCGGAACCCTTTTCGACCATGAACCCGCCGGCGAATTACAGATCGACGGACGCAACAAGACGCTGAAACTGTTCGAGATCAAGGCCCGAAACGAACAACGGTCCCGGTGGGCATCGCTGGCGCGTCGCGACCGCTCGCCCCTGGTCGGGCGCGAGGCCGAAATGGCCCGGCTGCGCGAAGCTTGGTCCAGGGCCTGCCAGGGTGAAGGCAACTCGGTCCTGCTGCTTGGCGCGGCGGGGGTCGGAAAGTCGCGCCTGACCCACGAACTTGTGGAAAACATCGCGCCCGAGGCGTTCGACCTATGGGAGTTCAATTGCTTCTCGCTGGATCAGACGGCCGCCTATCTGCCAATCATCCGCGCATTGAACGCCCGCATGAAACTGTCCGACTGCCAATCCGACACCGAGTTGGAAGCGAAGCTTTCAAAGGGGATCGGCAACACCAGATTCCTGGACAAACACACCAGACAGGCCCTGTTTTCGATCTTTCGCCGCGCCCGGACCGAAGTCGAACAGGCCGCCGGCGACCCGTCGCGCCGGCGCCGCAAGCTGAACGACATCCTGTCCAGGATGATCCTGTCGACCCGGAAAGAGAAGCCGCTTCTTCTGTTGTTCGAGGATCTTCACTGGGCGGACCAGGGCACATTGGACGTGGTTCAGGAGTTGCTTTCAAGCATCTCCTTCCTGCGGGTTCTCGTGGTGCTCACTTCGCGCAACGCGACGCCCTTCACAAGCGATCAGAAAGGCAGGCTGCAGCTGCTTCCGGTCCCCCCGCTCGGCGAGGACGACTGCCGGGAATTGATTTCGCGCCTGTTGGGGCCACGAGGCGACGACGGCCGCTTGCGCGACTTCGTCGACACCATGAGCGGTCGCACCCCGTTGTTCGTCGAGGAATTCGCCCACCATCTGCGAAACCGTCTGGACCGGACACAAGGCAACGAAAGCCTGCACCGCGACCTTTCCGATCTGGAAATACCGGCCCGCGTCCAGCCTCTCATCGCGTCCAGGATCGACACGCTGGACAGTGAGAACAAAAAGGCGCTGCAGGTTGCCGCAGTCGGCGGTCTGCGCTGGACATGGAGTACGCTGACCGAGACACTTCAACGACTGGGCTTTGAAGCCCGGCCTCGGCTGACGGCCCTGATCGAAGGCGGTTTTCTGGAAACCTACGGCCCTGCGGAAAACCAGCAGATCCGGTTCAGTCACGCGCTGGTGCAGAAAGTCAGCTATCGCAGCATTCCGCGACTGCGCCGATCGCGCCTGCACCGGGCCATCTTTGAGGCCCTGCACGCCGGTGCAGACACCGATGATCTGGAAATCGCCCAGGCCATCGCCCGCCATGCCGATCAGGGTGAGCTGTGGCAGGAAGCAACCGAAGCCTATCTGCGCTGCGGCGAGCTTGCCAGCCGACTGTTCTCGTTCGAGGCGGCGGTTTCGTATTTCGACAACGCGCTGCGTTGCGTCGGCAGGCTGAAGGCCGAGACCGGGTCTCAGAACGTGTACGAGCTTGAATTGCGGGTTCGCCGGGGCCTGCGCGTCTCGCTGGTGGCCAGCGGTAATTTCCGCCGCATTCTCGAGATCTCGCACGAGGCAGAGAAATTGTGCGATGACGCGGGGGACAGGGTCTCGAAGATCACGTCGCAGATCGATCAGGGGATCATGACGACGATCCTGTTCGATATTCGTGACGCGCGCCGAATTTCGCAACGCGCTCTGGACAGCGCGACCGAACTGGGCGATGCCCGGCTGCAGGCCAACGCGGCCTTTGCCTTGGCGCAGGCCGCCTGGTTCCACGGGGATTACGAAAGCGCGAAAGCGGCGATCGACCATCATGCCGGTCTTTTCAAGAATGAGTTCCGCACCGTCGAAACCGGAACGACCGGATCGATTTCAGTGCTGGGAATCGCAACGCGGGCAAACGCCCTGAGCATGATGGGCCAATTCGACAAGGCCGAGGACGACATCCACGAAGCGCTGGAAATCGCGGGCGAGACAGGCAAGGTGTATGACCGCAGCTTCGCCCTGATCGCGCGCGGGATCAGTTGCTGGAAGTTGGAAGACGACGCGCGCGCAACCGAAGCGCTGCGCACGGCACTGAAGATTTCTATTGAAGCCGGGATCGATGTTCTGAGTTGCTTTGCAGCAGCGCCGCTCGCCCGTGTGCTGGCCCGAAACAGAGACTTCGCGAATGCGCGGCTTGTCCTGGCCAAAAGCCTCGGCCTTGCACGGGAAATGCAGATGGAAGCATTCGTCGCCTGGCTGTTGAGTGCCGAGATTCGGGTTTTGCAGGAAGACGGTCAAGGCGGCGAAGCCGAAGAGGTTGCCGCTGAACTGGCTGACCTTTGCCGACAGAACGGATATTTCGGATGCGACCCAACCTTGCTTCCTTGACGGGGTTGAACCAGTGTCCTGCGCTCCACATGGTGATCCTCCACTGAAGTGGTCCACCGCTATGTTTGAGATAACTGAGGATGGAGTTCACACCGTTCCTGGTCCGGTGAATGCTCACGTCAGACAGCCGGGTCGATCGATGGGCCTCTAGCCGCCACTGGCTATCCAGACTGCCAGAAGCACGGCCATCAGAGCGACATGCCGCGAGCCGTTTCCGAGAAGGCCGAGGCGGCGCTCCCGTCCGTGTTCCGCGCGACCGAGATCGAGGAATAAACCCGGCAGTGCATCGCGACCTTTAGGAGGCGATACTGGTGTCACCGGGTATTGCACAGCAGATCCAGGTCTCGGCGAGACAGGTCTGCCCGTGCGTTGCCCCGAGATGCACCACGTGGATTTGTTGCCCCGAGTCGCGTTTTGACCAATACCAGCACTGAAGCGCAGCGCTCAAAATGGCGGATTTCTGTTTTATTTCATGGGCTTGAAATGGCACCCGGGGGCGGAATCGAACCACCGACACGAGGACTTTCAATCAAGTTTCCAGACTTAATTTCAATGGGTTATAACAAAATGCATCACTTTGTGTATAACTTCTGAATATCGCAGAGGCGAATTTAGCTTAAGGTATTGAAAATTAAATTAATAATCCTGGACCAAAGAAAGATTTGAATACTTGTTCAGTCGCCCATCCTGCCTCCATCAGTCCACCGAGAACATTCACCTAACAATACTCCCATAACTGCTTTGATTTCAGTTACTGCTTTCGGCCCGCATCAGAAAACGATCCGGGTTCTTAGACCGAACAATGTAATGTTATCCTGATCAGGGTTCAGAAGCGGGTTGGATATGAATTGTATCGACGGTGTGATCTGCAGTCCGGGTGAGATTGAAAAGCGATAGAATGCTTCAAGCGTGAACTGATCGCCGTCTATGCCTCTTGCCTCAGCCCAGTTCAGACCCAACCCTGCCAAATCGGTATTGCGACCGTAATAGCCGACACCGGCAGAAATGGACCGATCATAGAGTGCTGCCGTACCTTTTGAAGCCCCAGCCCGAAAGAATGGCATCCACTTATTGTCAACAAACCATGCGGCGGAAAACGCGGCGCCGTAATCCTCTGGACGGCTACCATCATCCGCCGCATCCGCATGCCAGAGTGTCAGATGGATATTGTCGAAGTAGATGCGATCAAAGCCAGAAGTGTAGCCGATTTCGAGTGATTTGAATAAATTTCCATCGCTGAACACATCAAAGTTTGGATCAGACGGGTCGGCATTTGCGTCTGAGACGCTCGCGACGGCGTACAGGTTATCGCTCAGCTTTATCCCACCGGCAATGCCAATGCCTTGGTTGGGCGTGTTTATCGTCGGGTTGGTGTTGAAGGACAGGTTTTGGAAACCACTATAGGGGCTTACCAACCCGTAAATATCCACAAAGTCGGTTACATCAATCTGCCCGACTTGCAGCGTCCACGAACCGTTCTCGGCCCTTTGTGTCCAGAACAGGTTGGTCAACAACAAACCATTATCGTTGAAGGCTGTCCCTGTGATCGAAAGCGCTCCGCCATCCAGCCCAAGAAACTGTGGGGCAACATCGGTATAGCTGTGCCGGTCTTCGATCTTGAATGTCAGAGAACCCCGTTCAGTTGCCTGCCAACTGCCGTAGAAACGAGCGATTCCACTTGCGGCTTCACCAGTTCCCAAATCAGCGTTCGTGGTTTGGCCCAATGCCAGGTAATCCAAGTTGAACCGGAACCCACCCTCAGCAAGCCGGTCTTTCCACTGAAACCAGCCCGGCGCGATATTGCGCGGAAAATCGGAACGATATTGTGGGTCGGTCAGCCCATCTCCGGGCTCCAGATCAGCTTCGACCGAAGAAGGCCCGGACAGTCCTTGCGCCGAGGCAGCGCCAGCAACCGCAACACTCAATGCGACAACGAGAAGTCTTATCATTCCGACGCCTTTGCCCCGCCGGTCTTGCGATGACCCGCTGCTAGGATGCGACCAGCAATCGATGCCGCCCAATCATTTGTTGTTGGCGTGCTGGCCATCAGATCTCGCATCGTTTCAGTCTGCGAGACCTCCAAAACATAGCTGGAGGTCATTGGCACATTGCCGTCTACGATGCGGAAAGTATGGTTTGTTTCTTCAATTGACAGTTTGCCTGTCAGCCGCACCGGTTCGTGCATAGTGCTGGGGCTCCAGTCGTCAACTACTCGCGCCCGGATCATCTGATTGGCGTTTGGCGGTGGGGTATGGCTACACATGCCGCGTACGGGAACGAGGTAGACGACAGTGGTCCCGTCCGCTTCGACAGGCGCTGGGATAGCGTAACCCGCCAATGTAACGATTTGTCCATCAAGCTTCGGATTAGCCGCTGTTGCTGCTTTCTTGCGCCGGTCGGCAACGATCCAGCGTTGGTCGATCAGCCAATCTGCATCAATCCCGTCTTCAGACAGTTCCTTAAGTGCCGCATTGATTTTTGCGGCACCGTCGGCCATCTGAGCCTCGCTGAGAGTGGCGTCGTTCAGCAGCTCTCTGTTTCGGACGATCGTCCGCAAGGATTCGATCTGTTGATAGTTTAAATCCTCAAAAGGATCCTCATAGGTTTGCGCCGACGGATCGATCAGATCCTCCCAAGCGATCTGCTCAGCCGTAGCGGGCGCGGCGAGCGGAACAAACAGCGTCAGAAAGCTCAAAGTCAGCAAACGATGCATCTCTTTCTCCAAAAATGTTTCGCTGGGCGGCCGAGGTAAAAAAGCCGCGGAAGATCATCAGTTCAGCGTGTTTTTATAAATAACGCCGTCCTTCATGATCAGTCTTATTGTCGGGATGTCACGGGGACGCGGCTCGGCGTCGTACCATTTCTCGTTTCCGCCGATCACACCTATGTCTTCGAGGGGATTTCCATCGACAATCAGGATGTCGGCGTATGCGCCTTCTTTGATAACGCCAAGTGGACCCTCAAGATACGGATTTGCCTTGCCGGAAAACGCCATGAGCTCGCCAGCCGAGGATGTCGCGGCAACCAGCATTGCGTGATTGCCGAAAAGCTCAGCGTGAAACCACTTCTCGTAGTCGAGTTGCGTCCTTAGCAACTCGCCCGTCGCGAACACGACATCAGTCTGGAAAGCCATCTTCGGTCGGATCGCCTTGACGTTCTCGACAAAGTCCTTGGCTAGGTCGGTCGCGAGCGCCAGCTTTGCCTGGTTCTCCGGGCTCTGCAGCCCAGGGTTTTGTTCGAGATACGGTGATATTCCGGTCATCTGCGACACAAGGAATACGTCATTATCCTTCATCAGCTGCAAGGTCTCACGGCTCGCAAAAAAACCATGCTCGATACTTCGCACACCGGCATTTACAGCTCGACGGATCCCCTCGTCGGAGAAGACATGCACGGCGACATAAGTATCCCAGTCGGCCGCTGCGCGAACTGCAGTTTCGATCTCTTCAGGAAGAAACTGAAGCGTATGCAGGGGATCAAGAATCGACGCAACGCCGCCCCCCGCCATAAGTTTGATTTGGGTTGCTCCTTGGGACAGGTTTTGCCTGACCGCTGCGAGGACGGCATCCTCGCCGTCGGCCACAGTCGTGATGCCGAGGCGCTGAGCGTTGCTGTCATTCGGAAAAGGAGGCAGGTTCGGGTTCCGCTGCGAGCCGAAGCGCAAATCTCCGTGGCCGGATGTCTGCGACACGAATGCGCCGCTCGGGTAAATCCTCGGTCCTTCGACGAGGCCGGCATCGACCGTCTTCTTCAAGCCAGAGCCGCCACCGCCCATCTCACGAACGGTTGTAAAGCCACTGTAGAGATATTCGTTGGCCATATGTGCGGCGCGCGGGCCGATCTCGTCCCACATGCCACTCTCCATACCAGCGACACCGCCGGGCATATTCATGTAAAGATGAGTGTGCGCGTCGATCAGGCCGGGCATGAGGGTGCGGCCTTCACAATCAATGACTTCGGCATCCACGGCCGAGAGCGACGCATCCCCGATGGACGCGATAAGATTGTCTTCGATCAACACGTTGCGGCCTTTGGCGAGGCTGTCCGCGACACCGTCGAACACGTTGCAATTAGTGAATAAAAGCTGTCGCGGCTCATCTTGAGCGATCGCGCCTGAGGCGAGTGCAAACGACAGTACGACAATGAGAGGTTTTCGCATTGCGGTCTCCTGCAAATTTTCTGTTGAGCTTCTTTTGACCGCGGGGCGGCCGAGGTAGAAACCGCCCCGCGCGATCCAGATCAGATGATCATGGATAGACTTGCGGCTCACGAACCGCCGGGCGGTACATAATACTATCGCTCTCGACCAGCGTGTTCTTGTAGGCGCGACCATCCTTCATCACGAGTTGCAGCTTGCTCTCATCGAGGATCAGGTTGATGTCTTCCAAAGGATTACCGTCCCAGATCAGGATGTCGGCATAGCTGTCCGGCGCGATCCGGCCGAGGTGATAGGTCGGATAGGGATCTTTGGGCCCGGACCATTTCAGCACGATACCCGCGTTGCCCGTGTAGTGCTTCAGCGCCTGTGCCGGGCTGAACCCGACCGACGTGGGGCACACGATGTCCTCCTTGATCTTCTCAACCAGGCCGGGGCTGAACATGTCCGAGCCTCCAATGATGAACATGCCATAGTCGTTCATCCACTTGGACATGGCGCGTACGCCTTCGCCAACCGCCACGCCCTTGAGTTTCTGCTCGTGCGTGAAGAAGGCCGGCATGCTCTCGTAGGAGCCGAAGGTATTCACGCTGACATAACACTGGAAACTCCAGACGATGTCTTTCGTTTCGTTGTATTTCGCCACCATGCGCTTGACCATGTCCTCCGAGATCAGGAAGCCATGCTCGAACGAGCGGGTGCCGAGCCGCAGGTGCCGGTCGTAGCTCTCGTCGTGATAGGCATGCACGGCGACATAGGTGCCATTGTCCCTGGCGATCTCGACGGCCCGGGCGACCTCGTCCTCGGCAAGCCCGAGGATCTCGAGCGGATCGAATTCGCTGGCCACGCCGCCGCCGCCCATGACCTTGAGAAACGCAGCGCCGCGCCGGAAGTTCAGGCGCGCCGCGCGGGTCACATCATCGACCCCATCGGTCACCCATGTATTCGACGTCAGCTGCCCCATGTCCTGACCGTTCTCAAGCGTGGCCGGCGGCACGTTGCGCCCCGCCCAGTCGCTGTGACCGCCGGTCTGGCCGATAGCGCCGCCCGACGAGTAGACACGCGGCCCCCGGACCAGGCCCATGTCGATGGCCTTGGCAATATCCAGTGGATCGCCGGCGATGTCCCGAATCGTGGTGATCCCCTTCATCAGCATGTGATCGTTCATGTACTGAAGCGCGATGGCACCGCCCGCCGCATCGTCCCAGCGGGTCTGATAGGCGGCCGTCCCCTCCGGCGGGTTCAGCATCACGTGCTGGTGCATGTCGATGAAACCGGGCGTCATCGTCTTGCCACCGACATCGACGACAAATGCGTTCGGCGCATCGATGGGGTCGGTCGAAACCTGCGTGATCGCGTTGCCTTCCACCAGCACGTTCGCCCCCATGATCAAATCGGGGCTGAAACCGTCGAACACGTTTGCATTGGTGAACAGAATCGGCGGCGGCGTATTTTCCTGCGAAACCGCAGGTGACGCGATCGCCAGCACTGCAACGACCGCCGTTGCGGTTATTGTCTTGGACATGATTTGTCGGACTCCCCTGGTCTTGTTTCGGCATGTGGGAGCCTCGGCCGATCATCGATTACTTTGTTTGAGTGTCTCGCGCACAGAAAAATCATAGGCGGCAATGTTAGCTCCTCGCACGAAAAGCGTACTAGGCGTGAAAGAGGCCGCCTAACAGTTTTTCGGTTTCAGGATGAAATGGTAAATTTGAGGTCGCAAAATGGTAAATGCCTTGCGATACTACGTCGTGTGCGCTCTGATGATGGCGGAAGGTATTGGTCGCAGTCGTAAAACTTAGGTACGCGCTGAACTTCGCGATTGCCTGCGAAGACGCTGGCTGTGACCCAATGAAACTCCTGCAAGCTGTCGATATCGACGAACGTATGATACAAGAACCGGAGCTGATGATCGCGGAGCACCAGCTCTGGACAATCGCAAGCGAAGCCGCGACGAGCACCGGAAAATTCGACATCGGCTTTGATGCCGGATCCGTTTCCAGCGTGCAGATGCATGGCGCCCTGCGGCAACTTTATGATCAGAAAACACTTTTCGAACGCTTGGTCACCTTCTGCAAAATGGCGAAGCTGGAATACAGCAGAGCCGATTTCTTTGTTCGACCGGTCTGGAATGGTCTGGTTTTCGGCCGCAACGCCATTGCCGGCGATCGCGAGCAGGTCCGGCAGGTTGAACTCTATGTCCTTCAACTCATGCTAGAAACCATCCGGAGTGCACTGGGACCGTCCTGGGCTCCGAAGCGGCTGAACCTACAGTCGGATCATCACCCCGACCTCGAATGGCTGGCCCAATCCGCGGAAGAAAGACTTCGGTTTGCTCAGCCGGCCACGGAAATCCACATCGAACGCGGGGAAATGGTTTCAGAGGCGGTCATTTTGCCCGATCCTGACACACATGATCAGATGGTTCCCACGACGCGCGCCATTGCCGCACTGGTCTGCACCTACCTCTACGATCCACGCTTGTCACTACAATTCATCGCACGGTTGCTTGGCCTAAGTGACCGTCACCTGCAGCGCGATCTTCAAAAAGAAGGGACCAGCTTTTCCGAAATTCTGTCCCGGGAACGGACAAAAGCCGCAATAGACATGCTGAAGGTGCCGGAGTTAACGATATTTGAGATATCGAAATCCTTGGGTTACTCCAACCAGGCGCATTTCACGCGAGCTTTCATCAGAAGCACAGGAATGACACCATCTCAATTTAGGAGAGGCGTCTAAACTCAAAACATCTCTGCAACCAAGATCTGAAATTTCATTGGTTGGCAATGAGCTACGATTTTTTTGGGCTGAATGCAGCAATTGAGCGTGCACCGAATGCGGGCTCCGCATGATCGATGTTGGAGCTGCAATTTGGCTCTTAGGAAAAATTTTACCTTGCGAGCTTTTTCTGCCCTCAAGCCGATCAAACATACAACGCGTTTCCACAACTGGTGCTGACGAAGGGAGTAATTGGAAACAAAAGCAGACACCCGTCTACCGCAATAAATTGACCTGTTCGTCCGCATCTTGCTCGTTCGCCAATCTGACGCGCAATGTCAGATGACAAACAGTCACGCCCCCACATGACTGGAGCCACAACGCACCTCAGCAAAACCTGTTGCCCGCTGCTCCAAGAAATCCGAAGCCTTCTACAACAAACGCTGGTTTGTCGTTTACGGAGAGGGCAAGGCATGGCCGAGTATGTTGTTTTATAACGGGTTTCGACCGAACGGCAGGGGCGATCCGACCTCGGGCTGGAAGCGCGGCGGACTATGGTGGAACAATTCCTGACACCCGCTGATCAGGTCATAGCCGAGTGTCTGACCGCGAGGGTTATGTGTCCAGCCGCATGGCTAGGGACACCACTGCGGCAGGAAAGAAACCGACCAAGGCGACAGCTTCTCGCTGGTTCAACTTGATGACTACTGTCGCTGAGACTGTTGGCGATATTTGGGTTCACAAGGACGGGGACGAGCTTTGGTGGACGACCTCTTGAAGTGACGCACCTTCTTTCGAGAGGAAGACGGAACCCATCGAACGTGGGCGTGACGTGGTAATTTGCCAAAAGCCCTGCGAGCTTTGGTAGAACAAGTCAAAGAAGGGCGTTCCACTGAGGTGGAACGAACTACACCCCAAGGCGAAAGACTTCTTGTCTACTGAAGCCACGCTACAGTCTCTCAGTCCTTTGTACCGAGACTACACGTTGGCACTGATCGCCGGAGATGACCTAAGCAAGTGGCGCGACACCCCACTTTGGGCGGAACGAAGCGAAACCGCCAAGAAGGGGTAGCCCCGATCAAGTACGGGACGCAGACGGATAAGATTGCGTACCAGCGGGCTTCTGAGCTTTTTGAAGCGGCAGATGCCGCTGAACGCATGGCCCGTAGGAGCGACAACGGCAGCTGTGCTGGGCGTTTTGCTTATTCCGTTGACCAGTTGAATAGCTCAGAAGCTTTGTGGTCGAACCACGCTAAAAAACGCTGTCTTCGAGTGTGTTCCAAAACACGGTGGGGCAAAGACTGTGTTGGGATTGCTGTGGTCAACACATTGATTCCAAACACTGTGTCCAATACAGCTTTTCAACCCGCAAACCCCTCAATCAACGCACTTCAAAACTGTGCGATGAGTGTGTAAAGCACAAAGTTAAAACTGTGCGAGGACTAGTGTTCTGATTTTGCTTTAAAAAGTGGTGCCCGGGGGCGGAATCGAACCACCGACACGAGGATTTTCAATCCACTGCTCTACCCCTGAGCTACCCGGGCACGGGAACGGCGTTTGCCGTTGGGTGCAGGCCTTCTATGACTTGCCAAACGCCGTGTCCAGAGGCTTTTTCAGATTTTTTCAGTGTGGGCGATCCTTGATTTCGACAGCATCCTGAATCTCACCATCAAGGTCTTCCTCGCGCTGCGAAGGAACCGCATAGGAGCCGTTCAGCCACTTGGCCAGATCAATGTCCGCGCAGCGTTTCGAACAAAATGGACGAAACCGTTGGACCGTATCTTCTCCGCAGATCGGACAGCTCATTTCAGGACCTCCGACAATGGAATGCGGCCACGTTTGCGCTGCAACTCGAAATGCCCCAGCGGTGTCCAGCCGGCAAGAACGGTTTCTTCGCTGTCTGCCTTGAAAGCAGCACGGAGTGCGGATTCGAATCCGCGCCGGTCTTTCTTGGGCATCGGCGCAAGGTCCAGCGTGATCTGCCCGCCCAGCCCCCGCACGCGCAGGGCACGCGGCAGTTCCTTGGCGCAGGCGAAATTGGCCTTTGTTCCCGCCGCCAGCGAGCTATCCGAACCGGTGTTCACGTCCACGGCCACCAACGCCCGGGTGGGCTCGATATACATATGCGCCCCACCCATCAAGGGATGGGATGCGCCGCGTGCGGTGTCCAAAGCCTCGAGTACGCCATGGTCCGCGAACCCGCCCGCCTGGGTCGAGACCTCGGCGGGCTCCACCCATTCGCGCCAAGCGAGGACATGCGGTCCGTCGCCCTCAGACAGCGTTTCCGGCGCGTTTCCGATGTCGTTCACGACCTGTTCGGCCAGCGCTCGCATGGCGGCGATGTCTTCGGCGATCTCATCGGCATCCGCGCCCTGGCAACCGGAGCGCAGGATCAGACCGAAGGGGCTGCCGTCCATCTGCTCATGCGCGATCACCAGCAGCCGGTCGCGCTCCTCGTCATCGCGGATCGAGCGGGAGATGTTCAGCCCGGGCGCATCCGGCGTGACGATGGCATAGCGGCTTTTGAACAGGATCCGGTTTGTCACCGGCAGGGCCTTGCCCGGCTCGGCATAACCCGTGACCTGCACCAGCAGCATTTCGCCCGGCGCCAACCCTTTGACCTGCCGAAGGAAAGCCGGACCATCCGGGGTGCTCAGGAACATTCCGCCCTGCCCCTTGACTGGCCGCTCGGCCCGGGCCCGATAGATAGTCCCAGGGGCAGGCGCATCGGCGGCGATCAGGAAATCATCCAGTTTGCCATCCACCATCAACGCGGCGGCTTCGCGGCCCTGAATGTGATCCAGGATGATCGTTCGACCTTTCATGATGCCTCGCGATACAGAGGGTAGCCGATGCCTTGCAACAGCCCGGCGGTTTCCGCCAGGGGCAGCCCGACGATCCCGGTGAACGAACCCGAGATCCATGGAATGAACGCACCCGCGGGACCCTGAATGGCATAGCCACCCGCCTTGCCCTGCCAATCGCCGGTGGCGAGATAGGCGTTGATTTCCACGTCCGAAAGACGCTTGACCTTGACTTGGCTGACAACGTCGCGTTGCAGCACCCGATCACCGCGACGCACCGCGACCGAGGTGATCACTCGGTGGCGACGTCCCGACAGGGCAAGCAGGAACTCGGCGGCCTGGCCGGCATCTTCGGGCTTGCCCAGTATGCGTCGGCCCAGCGCAACCGTCGTGTCGGCGCACAAGACGATATCGTCCGGGTTCGCCTGCACGGCATGCACCTTCTCGCGGGCAATACGCGCGCAATACCGCAAGGGCAATTCCCCCTTGCGCGGCGTCTCGTCGATGTCGGGGGCAGCAATCGTATCGGGCTGCAAGCCAAGCTGCGCCAGCAGGTCCAGCCGTCTGGGGCTGCCCGATCCCAGGATGAACGCCATTGCGGCAGGCGTTACTTGAATCGGTAGTTGATCCGACCCTTGGTCAGATCATAGGGGGTCATCTCGACCTGAACACGGTCGCCGGCCAGAACGCGGATGCGGTTCTTGCGCATCTTGCCTGCCGTATGTGCGATGATTTCATGGCCGTTTTCCAGCTCGACCCGAAACGTCGCATTGGGCAGGAGTTCCTTCACGACACCGGGAAATTCGAGCGTATCTTCCTTGGCCATGTTGTCTCCATTGTTGCGTTGTCCCGCGGAATCCGCGGGTGTGCGCTTAAATGGTCCCCTTTTGCCAATTTTTCAAGGGCGGAATCGCCTAAAGGCGCGACAATGTGACCGATTGGACGCGTGGATCCTGTTCCGACCAGTGTGACCGGTTCAGAACCCCGCCATCAGCCCGCACATGTGCGATCGCGTCCAGATCGACCTCGGCATAGGTCCAGCCCGGCTGGTTCAGAGCGCCTTCCGCCAGAACGCCGGTCTCGGGGAAACCCACGTCGGGAGGGCCGAACACACCGCCCATGCCGGTGTTCTTGTCGACCGGCTCAGACCAGTTATTGTCGCCGACCAGCGAGGCCATCGCGGTCACACATTGATTTTCCAACGCCCGCGCCATCGCACCGATGCGAACGCGCCAATAGCCCGACAGGGCCTCGGTGCAGGACGGAACAAGGATAAGGTCCGCCTCGGACAGGGCGCGGCCGAGTAGAGGAAACTCGCTGTCATAGCAGATCAGAATGCCGATCTTGCCCAACGCCGTGTCGAACAGTTTCAGCGGCCCTCCCGGCGCGATTTTCCAAGGGGTGCGCTCGAACCGGGTCATGATCTGCTTGTCCTGGTGGTCGTGGCCACCGGCGGGCGAGTAGAACGCGGCCCGGTTCACGGGGCGGCCCTGCCCTGCATTCACCGGTGCGGACGCGCCCAGAATATACGCATTGTACTCGACAGCAAGGCGCCGGTGCAGGGTGTGGACTTCCTCCATCCGGTCGGAAACGGCCTGGATCGAGCGCTCCAGGTCGCCGGCCACCTCAGCACCATCCAGAGTTGACAGCTCCATTGCACCGTATTCCGGGAACACCAGCAACTGCGCGCCCTGCCCCGCGGCCTGCGCAACCCAGTCGGCCAGCTTGTCTTCATACTGCGCCCAGCTATCCAGCCAGCTGAGAGGGTATGCGGCGGTGGCAAGTTTCATCCTGCGGGTCCTGTCCAACGAATTCGCACGAACTCTATGGGCGGGATTGCCGGGTGTACAGGTCCTTCGGCAGGGCGAAAGGTCCCGGATCGAGTCGCGATCCGATTGAAATCTGACGATACTTCTCTAACCTGCGGGTCTGAACCCTGTTTGCCCGGAGATTCCGACCATGACCCGCGTCATCGCGCTCGTTCTTGCCGCCTTCACCGCCACCTCCGCCTGGTCACAGCAGTTGATCGACAAGGGGTTCGTCGAAGGCTGGAACATCATGATGGATCCCAATCTGGGTAACGGCTGCCTGATCCAAACGGTGTATCAGGACCTGTCGGTGGTGCGTCTGGGCTATGACGCGCTGGACAATCGGGGCTATTTCACAGTTTTCCACAAGGGTTGGGGCGACATCGAGCCCGGCAAATCCTATCCGATTCGGTTCGAGTTGGATGGCAAGAGCTTTGACGCCACCGCCATCGGCTTCAAGCAGGATCGGGTGCCCGGTGCGACCGTGTTCTTCACCGACCGGAACTTTGTTACCGCCATCGCTCGGAACAAGACGATGACGGTCTACAATCCGGCGGGCGAACGGGTTTTGGCGATCGACCTGAAAGGCACCGCCAAGGCACTGGACTATGCCCGCGACTGCCAGAACAAGAAGCTCTAGCGAATCGGATCGAACACCGCGTCCGAGGCGGTACAGTCCCGGATCACGTCCCGCCCGCAGGGCACCGGGTCCAGTTCGCGCGACAGGCAGATTCGTACTTCTTCGATGTATCCGCTGTTGCAGGTGACGGTGATCATGTCGGGTTCCAGCCCCGGGTTGGCTTTGACAAAGGCCTCCTCGACCACGCGCGCCGGCAGTTTGACCGGCTTGTCCAGCTTGCGGAACACCGCAGGGCGGTTGATACGCTCATAGGCCTGCCGCGACAGCGCGTAATAGTCTGCCGCGGACAGGCCCGAACAGGTGCCGTGTTTCTTCCACTGATGCCAGGCCAGGCCGGAACTGCCCTGAATATCCTGCATTTCACGGGTCTTCCCGCGAGAGGGCGGCGCTTTGGGCGTTGGGCAATACGACGGCCAGCCTTGGTGATATTGCGGCCACAGCCCGTGCAGGATCCAGCCGTGATCGTGGCGCGCATCGCATTGGTCGGACCCGCGCGCGTCACCCTCGCGGGCGCACCAGTTGGGCGACCAACTCAGCGACAACACGTAATAGTCGAATTCCCCTGCCTTCTCGCCCTCGGCCAGCGCGGCCACCGCACTGAACGCCCACAGAACCACCCAACGCATTCGCCTCTTCCCTTCCGGCTTTTGCGCGACTATATACGCCCCGAGTTCCCCGACAACGGAAACCTGCCCCAAGACCTCGGGGCCGCCGAATTCCGGCGACGGGACAGATGTATTCAAAGGAGACGGGCTCATGGCAAAACCCCTGATGGCCAAGGCGACCGCCGTGTGGCTGGTGGACAATACCACGATCAGCTTCAAGCAGATCGCGGATTTCGTGGGCATGCACGAGCTGGAAATTCAGGGCATCGCCGATGGCGATGTGGCCGCCGGCGTCAAAGGGTTCGACCCGATCGCCAACAACCAGCTGACCCAGGACGAGATCGACAAGGCCGAGAAGGATCCGCTGCACAAGCTGAAGCTAAAGTTCAACCCGGCCGCAGCCGGCGAGGAAAAACGCCGCGGGCCTCGCTACACCCCGCTGTCCAAGCGGCAGGACCGTCCCAACGCGATCCTGTGGCTGGTCAAGTTCCACCCCGAACTTTCCGACGGCCAGATCTCGAAACTGGTCGGCACCACCAAGCCGACGATCCAGTCGATCCGCGAGCGCACCCACTGGAACATCGCCAACATGCAGCCGATCGATCCGGTGGCTCTGGGCCTGTGTAAACAGTCCGAACTGGATGCAGCCGTTCAGAAGGCCGCTGCCAAGAAGGCCGCCGAAGGTGGCGTGATGAGCGATGACGAGCGCCGCAAGCTGGTCTCGACCGAACAGTCGCTGGAGATGGACGCCGCGCCCAAGATCCCCACGGCAATCGAGGGGCTGGAAACCTTCTCGTTGTCCGATGACGACGAAGAAGAAAAGGACGCGGAACCGATCGTCGATGCCGACAGCTTCTTCAACCTGCCCAAGGGCGGTGCCGAAGAAGACGACGAGGATGACCATCGCAACTAATCAGATTTGGGCCCCGACCGCGCAGGTACGGGGCCTTTTTCATCGGAACGGATTATGCTGAACATACTGTCCAAAGTCGTCGGGCCGCACCGGGCGGTCTCGATCTACGCATTCATGAAAACCAAGGGACTAGTCATTCTCGGTGGCGTCAGCGTCATCGGAGTGGCGGCGGCCCTGCTGTTGCTGAGCGGTGATGGCAGGCATGAACACGAGGCCTTCCTGACCGTGCCGGTCCTGTCGGCGACGCCGATCAACGGTGACCTGAAGAACGGGGTGATTGCTTCGGTGCGCCTGCCGGATGGGTCTGCCGCTTCGATCACGGCGACCGAGGCCCCGATCGCGCAGACCGTCGGCACGACCGCCTGCATTGAAAAGCGCGTCTACATGGATAGCGGCGAACCGCGATACCGGTTCAAGCTGCCGAAATATTGCGCGGGCAGTTGATCGGCCGGCGGGCTACGCCACCCGGACCGTCGCCGGGTGGCATGCGTTTCACAGCATCTGGAACAGGAAACCTGCCGCGATCGCGCCGCTGATGCCAAGGCCCAGGTAGGCCGCAAAGACACGTGCTTTGACCAGCGACCACACCGCAGCCATGGCCGGGATCGAGCTGACCGCGCCCGCGATCATGAACGACATGGCCGCGCCGGCGCTCATCCCCTGTTCCATCAGCCCGGCCAGCAGCGGCGGCGCGACATACGAGTTCAGATAGGCGGGCATGCCCACGAAGGCCGCGATTACGATCGGAACCACGCCCTCGCCCCCGACCGCGCGCGCGATCAGGTCCGCCGGAACATAGCTGACCAGCAGCGCCTCGAGCACATAGGCAAAGGCCATCCATTTCAGAAGGAACAGGGCATTCTGCACGAATTCGGCCCGGAACCGGGCGCGGCGCTCGGGCACCTGCCAGAACTTCCACACGGGCTTCTCGTTTTGCTTCGGGGCGCAGCCACAGCATCCGGCCGGCTCGTACCGGCGCAACGGCCGGGAGAACGCCCCGCGACGCATCAGAAAGCGCACGGCAAAGCCTCCGAACAGGCCCAAGGCCACCGCGGCCGCGGCCTTGCCGATGGCAAAGGGCCAGCCCAGCGCACCGGCGGTGATCAGCAGGGTCGGCGGGTCGATCAGAGGCGAGCTGAGCCAGAACGCCATCACCGCCGACAACGGCGCGCCAAGGGCCAGCAGGCCGGCGATGAACGGAATCACCTCGCAGGAACAGAACGGCGCCAGCCCGCCGAACAGGGCGGCCAGAAAGATCATCCGGGCTTCGCGCCCCTCAAAGGCGCGGGCCACCATCGTTTCCGCTCCCGTGGCCTTGAGATACGAAAGCAACAGAACCG
>NZ_JBXWRS010000016.1:0-49203 GCF_059612985.1 Ruegeria sp. BHSC043
TCCACCTCGGCGCCCAGACCCGGCGTTTCACCGTGCTGATAGAATTGCAGCCCGAAGATGTCGTTGCCGTTCTCTTCCAGCGCGATGAAACCATACAGTGTGGACCACAACCCGTAGCCGTGGACCGGCAGGATCACCTTATCCAGCGCGCCGTTCTCGTCGCGCAGCAGGTAAATCACGCGGTATTTCGCCTTGCGGCCGATCCCGGCAGGGTCGTTTTCCAGAGGTTCGCTCAGCTCGGGGTCGCTGGCGGCGGCAATGTCGTCGAACGTGGCCGGGTCGAAACGGTCGTCGACGAATTCACCCGACGCCAGGTCCAGCACGTGCGGCTCGAACGCGGCAAAAGCCTGGGCCACGTCGATGCCGGGTTCATAGATACCCGCGACCTGCAGAACGTTGATCTGTTTGTCCTTCAGCTTGTTCGCTTCTTGCACCGGGCGCAGGCTGACCGCGGCGGCCGACACGATCATCGAGGCCACGAGGCACACGGCGACAGCGATGAAGATCGTCTTGCCCACCGAATCCGGCGAGGCCGCCAGGAACCGCGCGATGGCGCCTTTGGGTTCAGGGGATTGCGTATCAGACATGGCGACGCGCCCTCCGTTTGATGTTTGCCTGCACGACGAAATAGTCGATCAGCGGCGCAAAGACGTTGCCGAACAGGATGGCCAGCATCATGCCTTCGGGGAAGGCCGGGTTCACCACCCGGATCAGCACGACCATGACACCGATCAGCGCGCCATAGATATAGCGGCCCATGTTGGTGTGGCTGGCCGAGACCGGCTCGGTCACCATGAAGGCCAGGCCGAACGCATAACCGCCCAGCACGACGTGCCAGTACCAAGGCATCGCGAACATCGGGTTCGTGTCTGACCCGATCAGGTTCAGCAGCAGGGTAAAGCCGATGGTGCCGGCCAGACAGCCCAAGATCAGACGGTAGTTGGCGATCTTGGTCATCAGCAGGAAGGCCAGGCCGACCATCGCCGCAAGGGTCGAGGTCTCGCCAAAGCTACCCTGGATCGTGCCAAAGAAAGCATCCCACCAGGTGATGCCCTGAGCGGCCAGCGCCTGATACCCGTCAGCCGCCGACACCGCCAGCGCAGTCGCGCCCGAGAAGCCATCTACCGGGGTCCAGACGGCATCGCCCGACATGGATGCGGGATAGGCGAAGTACAGGAAGGCCCGCCCCACCAGCGCAGGGTTGAGGAAGTTCTTGCCGGTGCCACCAAACACTTCCTTGCCGATGACCACGCCGAAGATGATTCCCAGCGCCACCTGCCACAACGGCGCGGTGGCCGGCATGATCAGCGTGTACAGCATCGAGGTGACAAGAAAGCCTTCGTTCACCTCATGCCCACGCACGGTGGCAAAGATCACCTCGAAGGTGCCGCCGGCGACCAGTGTCACGATATAGATCGGCAGGAAATACATCAGCCCGTGCATCACGTTGGCAAAGATGCTGGACGGGTCCAGCGAAATGCCCAAGGCCTGCAGGATGGCGATGCGCCAACCGGTTGCCGACTCCGGGCCCAGCGTCGCGATGGCCGAGTTGGCCTGGAACCCGGTGTTGTACATGCCCCACAGGATGCAGGGGATGGTGGCGATCACGACATAGGTCATGATCCGCTTCATATCCACGTAAGACCGCGCATGCGGCGCCACGGTGGTCACGGTTTTCGGAGTGTAGATGAAGCTTTCCACCATCTCGTAGATGGGGAAGAACTTCTCGTACTTGCCGCCCTTGGTGAATTGCGGCTCGATCCGGTCAAAGAAGTTGCGCAAACCCATGTGGATCAGCCCTCCTTTTCAATCTTGGTCAGGCAGTCGCGCAGCGCCAGCCCGTATTCGTACTTGGCCGGACAGGCAAAGCCCACAAGGCCCATGTCCTCTTCGTCCAGCTCCAGCGCGCCCAAGGCCTGCGCCGTGTCGGTGTCCATCACCAGCAGCGCCCGCAGCAGTTGCGTCGGCAGGTAATCCTGCGGCATCAGTTCTTCGAAGGTGCCGATGGGCACCATGGCGCGGCGACCGCCGTTCAGGTTCGACGTGAAGGCGAACAGCTTTTGGGCAAAGGCCGAGCCCAGAACCGGCTGCACCGCGTATTTCGACGGCATCGGACGGATCCAGCCCATCGGGATCTGGTCGTGATCCTCGCGGATAATGCAAATCTGACGCGCAAAGCGTCCCAGATAGGCGAACGGCCCGGTGGCGTGACGGCCCGACAGAACCGAGCCGGAAATGACGCGGGCTTCGCCGTCTACATTGATCTCGTCGCGTGTCAGATCCTCGGTCGAGGCCCCCATGACGGTGCGGATCAGACGCGGCTGACGCGCGCCGGGACCGGTCAAGGCGACCACCACGTTCGGGTCCAGATGGCCCGATTGCAGCAGCCGCCCGATGGCGATCACGTCATGATAGCCGATGGTCCAGACGGTTTTCTCGGCGGTCACGGGTTCGAGGAAGTGGATATGCGTGCCGGCAAGGCCCGCCGGATGGGGGCCGCTGAAGGCCGCGGCCTCGACGCCCGGCGAATCGGCGCCTGGGATCGTATCGCCATCCTTCTGGCACAGATAGGTCTTGCCTTCGGTCAGCTTGGCCACGGCGGCCAGACCGGCGGAAAAGGCCTCCGCCGCGTCGTTGATGATCAGCGCGGCATCGGCGGCCAGCGGCTCGCTGTCCATGGCGGTTACGAAGATCGCGGCGGGCTGAGTGCCCGGCTGCGGCATCTTGGAATAGGGCCGCGTGCGGAATGCGGTCCACAGGCCGGCGGCGCACAGCTTGGCGGTGAGGCCCTGCGCGGTCTCGGCATCGCCCACGCCCGCGAAATCGATGCCGGGGTCGTTGGGGTCCGACACTTCGATGACGACGCTCTGCAGCACGCGCCGCGCGCCGCGGTTGATGGCCACGACCTTGCCGGTCAGCGGCGCAACCATCATCGCCTCGGGCGCGTCCTTGTGGCAGAACAGCGGCGTGCCGCGCTGGACGAGGTCCCCTTCCTGCACCAGCATGCGGGGTTTCAGACCGATGTAATCGGCACCTAGAACGCCCACGGTTGAATAGTCCGGACCCGGCTGGATGCTTTGCTCGGGCGCGCCCAGAATCGGCAGATCCAGCCCTTTTTTCAGTTTGAAAGTTTGCATGTCGCTACGTTCTTCCAAGCCTTTTTCTTGCGCCCGCCATGCAGGCCCGATGATCCGAGCACTGAACAGCGCGGAGTTCCGCCCGCCCCGTCGCAAAAGCAACGCAGACCGGCCGAAATCCGCAGGCGTCTTTCCGATTACGGCCCCTTTACGCGGCACTGCGTCCAAACGCAAACCTGTTACCGCCAAAATCGCCACCGAAACCAAAAAAATCTGCGAAATCCAGCGCCGAAATACCCAAAACCCGGTACGCGCAAATTCCTGTCGCACGCCCACAAGCGCTGGTGTATGCACCCGGGATGGACACAGCCGAGCTTGAAATCTTTCTGGTGGCCACGCCCGGGTTGGAAAAGCCCTTGCTGGCCGAGACCATCCGCAACGGATTCGCCGGTGCGAAGCAAGTGCCCGGCGGCGTCTTGCTGCGCGGCGGCTGGCCCGAGGTCTGGCGGGCCAACCTGATGCTGCGCGGGGCCAACAAGGTTCTGGTCCGGCTGGGGTCTTTTCCCGCCGTGCATCTGGCCCAGTTGGACAAGCGCGCGCGCAAGTTTCCCTGGGGCGACGTGCTGCGCCCGGACGTGCCCGTCAGGGTCGAGGCCACCAGCCGCAAATCCCGTATCTACCACGCCGGTGCGGCGCGTCAGCGCATCGAACGCGCGATCTCGGACACACTGGGCGCCCCGCTCGCCAAGGATGCGCCGGTGCGGGTGCTGGTGCGCATCGAGAGGGACATCTGCACCCTGTCGGTCGACAGCTCGGGCGATCCGCTGCACAAACGCGGCCACAAGGCGGCGGTGGCCAAGGCGCCAATGCGCGAGACGATGGCAGCCATGTTCCTGCACGAATGCGGTTTTGACGGGTCCGAGCCGGTACTGGACCCGATGTGCGGGTCTGGCACCTTCGTGATCGAGGCGGCCGAAATCGCGCTTGGCCTTCCGCCCGGCCGGTCGCGCGACTTTGCCTTTCAGCATCTTGCGACGTTCGATGCCGCCGAATGGGCCCGGATGCGCCAACCGCACGACGCCGCCGGGACCGGGCTGCGGTTTTACGGCTCTGACCGGAATGCGGGCGCAATCGAAACCGCAACGGCCAACGCGCAACGCGCCGAGGTCGATACGGTCACGCGGTTTCGACAGGCAGCGGTCAGCGACATCAAGCCGCCTGCCGACCAAGCCGGGCTGGTGATCGTGAACCCGCCCTATGGCGCACGGATCGGCGACGAAAAACGCCTTCGGTCGCTCTATGGCAGCCTGGGCAAGGTGCTAATGGCACGGTTTTCGGGCTGGCGGATCGGGATCGTGACCAGCAGCCAGTCGCTGGCGCGGGCGACGCGCCTGCCCTTGGTCGCGCCGGGGCCGGTCGTCGATCACGGCGGCACCAAGATCCGGTTGTACCGAACCGACCCCTTGCCTTGACCACGGCGGTGTCCGGCGAAGAGTTTTGAGCGCATTGCCCCAAGAATCCCTCTTGCACATTCAAATCGCCGGGTATAGATCACGCGCCACGGTCGGAGTGTAGCTCAGCCTGGTAGAGCACTGTCTTCGGGAGGCAGGGGCCGGAGGTTCGAATCCTCTCACTCCGACCAATAATTCAAGGCGCCCTGTGGCGCCTTTTTTGTTGGCAAGACAGAGCTCCAAGGTTCGTTGAACCTCATTGCTATTCGAACTCCAGAACTCTGGCAGCCTTCCGCAGATGCTCGGGACTGAACCGAGCGTAGGTCGACGCCGTGATTCTGGTATCGGTGTGGCCGAGATACTGAGAGCTATCTAATCCATCGCAGTCCTCGTGCACTGCTCCCGAACATTGGGCCGTCGGAAGCTGGAACTTCCCGGCTGTTTCACGATAACGGGCTGGTAACGCCACCGGGATAATGCATGGCAATCGTAAAGGTGCCGACAAGGTCATTCATGCCTCCGCTATCATAGTCCGTGGTCTCAGGTGTGACTCGGCATGCCAGAACAGGGAGGCTGGCGGTCGAGAACGGCATTTTTGTCCGAAGGGCCTAAAAAAATGAGCCCGGCCAGGAAGAAAAGCATGATCCGCCGCGACCAGACCGATCTGAGCATTGCCCAGCAATACCGGTTCGTGAAGCTCACCGGTCAGCCTTCAATTACAAGCCAATTGACGTTGATGTGGCGACGCGGGGGTTGATGAGGCAGATCGGCCGGCTGTTGACCAAATACCTGTTCTACGGCTCACGCCAGATAGCCGCTTCTCGCTGGATGGCCGGTGCCGGTGCATGGGAACCATCTCCATCAAGCGGCTATGGCGGTCAGTCAAGGAGGAGACGGTCGATTTCGAAGAAATCGCCAACAGAGGCCAAGCCTGGCGGAAGATCGGAAATTGGATGGTGTCCTAAAACCCCGAGCGGCCCCATTCTCCCGTTCAGCGCAGAACGACAAGGGCGGCATTTTGGAACCTCATCGCCCGGCATTCGACTATTTGCCGGGATCGCAGGATAGGTGTGCGCGGTAGGTCGCTGGCGCTGGCCGTTCCAAACATTTACGACACAACCCTTGCCGGAGCGTGGCCTCAGACCGCGTCGCCCGCCTCCATTCGGGCAAGGAAGGTTTCAGCCTCGGAAAGGATCTGCGCCCGCGTCGCCGGCGCCCGTTTGTTCCAGCCGCGATAGATCGGCCCCATGCGCGGGTTCTGCGCGAAGCGCTCTCGGTGACGGTCTAGAAAGTGCCAGTAGAGAAGGTTGAAAGGACACGCATTCGGCCCCGTCTTTTCTTTGACGTCATAGGCGCAACCGACGCAATAGTCCGACATCCGGTCAATATAGGCGCCGGACGAGACATATGGTTTTGACGCCACCACGCCGCCATCGGCGAATTGGCTCATGCCTAGGGTATTCGGTGCCTCGACCCATTCAAAAGCATCCGCATAAACCGCAAGATACCATTCATGGACCTCGGCCGGGTCAATCCCGGCCAAAAGCGCAAAGTTGCCCGTCACCATCAGCCGTTGAATGTGATGGGCATAGGCGAATTCGCGGGTCTGCCCGACCACCTCGGCAATGCAGCGCATACGCGTCGGTGCCCCCCAGTAGAATTTGGGCAGGCTGCGTTTATGGGCCAGCACGTTGTTGTGAATGTATCCCGGCCCTTCCAACCACCAGACTCCACGGATGAATTCCCTCCAGCCGATGATCTGTCGGATAAAGCCCTCGACCGCATTGATCGGTGCCCGGCCCGCCCGCCATTCGGCCTCGGCAGCCCGGCAGACCTCTAGCGGAGACAGGAGCCCAAGGTTGAGAGCTGGCGAAAGCAGAGAATGGAACATCGTCGGGGCCCCGGTGACCATGGCGTCCTGAAAATCGCCAAAACGTGGCAGAGCATGGCGCAGAAAATGCTCGAGCAGTTTCTGCGCCTGATCGCCGTCGGTCGGGAGTGAGAAAGGTTCGACCGTACCGAAGTGGCCGGAAAAGCGCTCCCCCACCAGGTCGAGCACCGCGCGCACGGTGGCATCTGGCGCAAATGCGGGCGGATCGGGAAAAGCAAGGCCAGACTTGGGCGGTTTTCGGTTCTCGGCATCGAAGTTCCAGCGCCCCCCGGCGGGTTGCTCACCTTCCATCAAAAGGCCCGTCTTGCGGCGCATCTCGCGATAAAACCACTCCATGCGTAGCGCCTTGCGGCCTTTGGCCCAAGCGGCGAACTCCTTGGTCGAGCAGATGAACCGGTCATCTTCGAGGAGCAGCATCTCCAGCGGAGTCTCTTCCAGCGCGGCTGCAAGCCGCCAGTCGCCCGGTCGGATGGCAATGACCTCGGTTGCACCAGTCTCATCCGCACGACGCAGCAACTCGCCCGGAATCGAGCCGGCATTCTCGGGGTCGTCCAGCCGGCCGTAAGCCACGCGCCAGCCGTCCGCCACCAGCCGCGCGGCAAACTTGCGCATCGCGGCGAAGATCAACGCGATCTTTTTGGGATGGTGGGGCACACTTGTGGCTTCGGCCAATACTTCGGCCATCACCACGATATCGCGGCGCCGATCGGCCGACCGCAGCGCAGCGCCGTCCACGCTCAACTGATCCCCCAAGACCAATACAAGCCGCGGTGTCAACATGGAACGGCCTTGCAGATGACGTCGAACAAGTTACCGGAACGTCCGGCGACACAGGCTCTTGTGCTCATTTCTGTCTCTCCTTTTTCCTGCGTGCACGACGGCACGCATCGGAACAATGGCGTACCTCATCCCAAACCCGCGCCCATTTCCGCCGCCACACGAAAGGCCTGCCACAGGTCGCGCAGGTCTTTGCGGGCAAGTCGCCCTTTCGGCGCATCTTCACAGGCCCAAATCCAGTTTGAGTTGGCGGTCGTCGGCCGTGCCGCGCCCGGCTTTGCGGTGCCGCCGCGCCCCGCGCCTGCTGCCGTGCAGCGCGAGGACCTTCGCCTTCGCCGCTTGAAACCCGGCACCGCGCCGGGCTTCGGCCATCCGCGCCTTTGCCGCCCGCGCCGCTGTGGCAAGATCGACCACCGGTTCGGGGTATTGCCGCCCCAGAACGCGCCCCGCCCCGGCCCAACGCCATGGCTCATGCAAAAAGGCGTCGGGCACCTCGGCAAGCTCAGGAACCCAGCGGTGGATGAAGCGCCCGTCGGGGTCGTGTTCGCGGCCCTGTTTGACGGGGTTGTAGATACGCAGCGCATTGATACCGGTAACCCCCGACTGCATCTGCACTTGCGGCCAATGGATTCCCGGTTCGTAATCCGTGAAAAGCCGCGCAAGGTGTTGCCCTGTCGGGCGCCAGTCCAACCACAGATGATAGCTTGCCACGGCCATCAGCATCGCGCGCATGCGGAAATTGATCCAGCCTGTGGCGGCAAGGCTGCGCATACAGGCATCAAAAAAGGGAAACCCGGTTTCGCCCTGCTTCCAGGCTTGCAACAGTTCTGCCTCGGGCCGGCGCGGGCGAATGTCGTCAAGCGCCGGGTGCATGGCGCGCTCTTCGAGATCGGGCGCATCCTCAAGCTTTTGCATGAAGTGGCTGCGCCAGTGCAACCGTTCCTCAAACGCGGCAAGCCCTGCAGACCAGCCCGCCCGGCCGTGCATCGCCGCGCGCGCCTTGGCTGTACGCGTGGCCTGCACCACTTCGCGCAGGGACAGGGTGCCAAAAGCCAGATGCGCCGACAACCGCGCGCAGGTAAACGGTGCGGTTCGGGGGCTCGATATCCCACGCCTGTATCCCCCCGCGCGCGTCTCCAAGAATGCAGAAAGGTCGCTCAGGGCAGCAGCCCTGCCCCCGCGCTGGCGGCCCGGACAATGGTCAGCCGCGATCCCAATCTCCGCCTCGGTCGGGAGAGCGCCGGCCGCCACGCCGGACAGCGGTACCAGCGCACCCGGCGGGCTGGCCACCGGCGCCGCCATCTCGGCCTCCCAGCGATTGGCCCAGCCATCCCGGGATGCAAGCCTGCGCACGACGCCACCCTGGGGCAGTTCGTGCCACTGAATCCCCTGCGATCGGGCCCACTCGGCAACTTGCTTGTCGCGTCCAAAGCTCCACAGGTTGCCCGTCTCCTCGTGCGACCAGATCGCGGCCAAACCCTGCCTGGCGTTAAGCTCTGCCAGAACGTCGACTGCGGCGCCGGTTCGGATCACAAGCGGCTGACCCTTTGATGCGAGGTCTGCGGACAGTTCAGCAAGGCATTGGCCAAGGAAGGCAAACTGCCGACCCGACGCGTCCGCCGAACGCCATTGATCCGGATCGACGATGTACAGAGGAAGAACCGCCCCCGCTGCCGCCGCCCGAGCAAGCGGAGCGTGATCCTGTATGCGCAGATCTCGCTTGAACCATACGACCTGCAAGGTGGGGCTTCTGGAGCCCGGTCCGGTCCGCACCGCCGGCCTCATGCTGTGGATAGGGTACCGACCGCGTGGAGGGATTCTTCCGCAATGTCGAATTTTGCAAAAACCATACCATCGTTCCCGTTCGTCGGGCCATGTCTGCTGGCGTCTACCACTGTTTTTCTCCGCTTGGCCATGCTCTCATAATCCAGGACCTCGGGGCGACGTCTCGGTGCGTTGGGCGGCCCGGCAAACCGCGCCGCGTAGCCCAAGATCGGGGCATGGATCAACGGACCTGGTCTGGACGCGCCGCATTTGCTCATCCGCTGTCGTATCACCCAAGGATACGGACATGCCCGTCAATCGGATCACGCAACCCGTCTCGACCGCTTCGTTTTCGGCCAGCAGAGATCTGCATGGACCGGGTGCGTAGCGGCAAGCCCTGAGCCCGGGTCTAGGCGATCTCGAGGATAAGCGTCTGGCGATAGGGCCGGTCAGGCGTGCAGACAATCGCCGGAAATGCCGGGACATTCGGCGCATTCGGATAGCCCGAAGGCTCAATGCAGACCCCGGCATACGGCGCGAAAGGCGTGGACAGATGGGCGGCGGAATAGACCTGCGCCCCGGGCTGATCGGACCGAACCGTCATCGTCAGACCCGACGGAGCCGCAAGCGCGGCAACCGGCTGATCCAGCATGCCGCTGGTGCGGAACACGAAGAAATGATCAAGATCCTTGGCGGCCTGTCCAATCCGCCGGGACGACGAGAAATCCAGCCCGACCGATGCGGACTCGACGATCCCGCCGCGTGGAATCCCCTGATCGTCCAACTCCAGGTGACGATGCGACGCCAGTTGCAGGAGGTGTTCGGAAATGCCTTGGGCGGACCCCAATGTGTAGTAGTTGTGCTGCGCGATGCTGATCGGGGTCGGCCTGTCCGGCCAGGCCGAGATCAAATACGTCAAGCGTGGGCAATCCAACCGGACCTGCACCTCGAACCGAACGGCCCCCGGAAACCCACAGGTACCGTCGGGCGAGATATGCACCAGCACCGCCTCGCGTCGGGAAAGCCGCTCGACCTGCCAAGACTGTCGCGACAACCCGTCGGACCCGCCATGCAGCGTGTTTCGCCCTTCGTTGGCACTGAGCGCGTGTCGAGTGCCGTTCAACTCGAAGCCTGCCCCGCCAATCCGGTTGGCGACCCGCCCAACAATCGCGCCCAGATAGAACGGGTCGTCCAGATATTGGGACGGGTCGTCATAGCCAAGGATCAGCGGTTGATCCTTGTACCACCACCCCTGCGTGATCGCGCCATGGCCCAGCATTGACACCCGCATGCTCCCATCCTGCAGGTGGACAACCGGAATTTCAGCCAAGCCCTTCCGTTTTTTGTTCATCATCCGGCCAATGGCGCCAGCGCCTTGTAATACGTTCTGTATCGTCGATAGGCGCTGTCATAGGCTTCGGTCAAACCGCTCTGCGGTTCGATGACGGCGTCGATATTTGGCGGTGTCATCACCGTTTCGGGTGTTGCGTCCCCGGCAGCGCACATGGCCAACCGCGCCGCACCCAGTGCTGCGCCAAACGCGCTGCCTTCAGGCAGGGCCAGCGGCACGTTCAACGAGGTTGAGATCGTCTGCAGCCAAAAGCGGGATCGCGCCCCACCACCCACGGCAACCAATTGCGCCGGCTCGGTGCCCGTGGCCCTCAGTGCCGCAAGACAATCGCGCATCGCAAAACCGACCCCCTCCATCACGGCCTGCACCAGATCCGTCGACCCGGTTGCGATGTCGAGGCCCAAAAAAGCCCCGCGGATGGCGCTGTCATTGTGCGGGGTCCGCTCGCCAGAGAGATAGGGCAGAAAAGTCACCGGTGACGGCCCACAAGGCTCAGCAGCCAGCGCCCCGGCCAGCACCTCGACCGGTTGACCCAGATTGCTTGACAGCCAGTTCAAGCTGTTGGTCGCAGAAAGAATGACGCCCATCTGTATCCAACGCCGGGGGACCGCGTGGCAAAAACAATGAACCGCCGTCTCAGGCGCCGGTGCATAGCTGTTCCGGGCCATCAGAAGCACACCCGAAGTGCCAAGAGACAGAAACCCGGACCCTTCGTCGATGCTGCCGATCCCGCAGGCTGCGGCTGCATTGTCGCCTGCACCTCCGGCGACGACGACCGGGCCAGACAGCCCGAATTCGCGGCACAGATCCTGCCGCAGCTCGCCGCCGGGTTCGGTGCCTTCGACCAGACGGGGCATCTGGTCGGACCGCATGTGGCCCAGCTCGAGCGCCAAGTCCGACCAGTCCCGCGCGCCGACGTTCAGCCAGGACGTTCCCGCGCTGTCGGACAGGTCACTGACATAATCTCCAGTCAACCAGAACCGCAGATAATCCTTCGGCAGCAACACCATGGCCGTACGGGCAAACAGGTCGGGTTCATGGGTGCGGACCCATTCGAGTTTGGGCGCTGTAAAACCGGGAAACACGATATTGCCCGTGGTCTGGCGCATCCCAGGGCTTTCGTCCAGCGCTTTGGCCTCTTGCGCCGACCGTGTGTCGTTCCACAGGATGCATGGCCGCAGCACTGCACCGTCCCGGTCCAGCAGCGTCGCGCCGTGCATGTGCCCGCTCAACCCGATCGCTCGTACGGCGTCCCAAGACCGCCCGTCGGCGTCCCGAAGCCGGCCCATGACGGTCCTGCAGGCCTTGATCCAGTCCTGCGGGTTTTGTTCAGACCAGCCCGGATTCGGGGTGGATGTGGCAACCCCGGCCTCGGCTTCCGCAACAACCTGCCCGGCCCCGTCCACAAGAATGCCCCTGAGACCCGATGTCCCCAGATCCAGACCCAGATACATGTGATGTGACCCCGCCCGTCCAGTTAGCGAGCGCAAATTGTTTCTTGAGCCGCAAGAATGTCAACACTGAACACCGCCCCTCGAGATGATCCAATTGGATTGTTGGTGAACGACCGGCCTTTGGACTGAAGTTGTCCCACCTTTTCGGACAACTTGGCAGCCTTTCCGAGGTGTATGCGCTTTGTCGCTAAAACCGGGTGAAGGGTAGACTTCCCCTTTCCCCGAACGGATTTACACCATGGCCCGTATGACCGGAGTGGCAAGCGCGGTGTAGCGGTTGAGCACGGCGACGCGGACCTGGATGTCCGCGACCTGCCCGTCGAAGCCCCTTTCCATGAGGCGTTGGCCCATCAGTTTCACGCAATGCATCTTGGGCTCGACGCGGCTTTGGCGGTGATATCCGCACTTTTCATTGCCGGCAGGCGCACCCGCAGGATACTGCCAAGAGGGGTCGCCAAAGCACGCGACCCGGGGATCGTGACGCGTTGGCCGCTTCTTTTCGGGCGATGCCCCGGCGCTGGCAGGCTTCCACGGGCTGGCTTTCGTGCGCCGCGGGTCGGATTGCCGTTCTGTGCCCCGTCGCCGGTCAACGCCGCGATGGCGTTCATGACCTGTACCGCATGGTCGGGGTTGGCCGCCGCCGGGTGCGGGTAGACAAAACGGCCGCTGTCATTGTCGAAAAAACGCCCCGAAGCCTCGGCGAATTCGTCCGACAGCGCCGCGCGGCGCAGGGTGTCGGCGCCGATGGCCAGGTCGTTGCCGACCACGCCAAAGCCTTCGCGCACCATTTTCGACGCCAGCAGCGAACCGGGATTGACCGCAACGAAAACCGGCCGCTGCGGATGCGCCCGTGCCATCTCCTGCGACCAGATGGTGAAGACCAGCTTGCTTTGTGCATAGGCCTCCATGTCCGAAAGCGGCCGCTTGCCGTGCATCGCCCCCACGTCCACCGGCGCCTGCGCGGCCGATGATAGGTTCACCACACGGCCCCCGGCCAGGATGATCGGCAAGAGCCTTCGGGTCAGAAGATGGGGCGCCAGCGTGTTGACTACGAAACGCACGTCCAGCTCCTTGGGCGTCAGCGGCTGCGGGGTCTTGTAGACACCAGCATTGTTGATCAGCACACCCAGCCGGTCATGGCGGACGCGCACGGCCTCGGCCAGCGCGGCGGCCCCGTCGAGGCGGGACAGATCGGCACGGAAGGTTTCAGACGCCCCGCCCACCGCCCGCGTGGCGGCGGCGCGCTTTTCGGAGCAGCACGCGGTGGCCGTCCGGGACATCGATTTCGTCTACACCGATGTATGGGTGTCCATGGGCGAGTCGGATGAGGTTTGGTCACAGCGTATGAAACTGCTGCACCCGTACCAGGTGAACGTCGCCCTCATGGCCAAGACCCGAAATCCGCAAGCGCGTTTCGTGCACTGCCTGCCGACTTTTCACAGTGCCGAATCCTCGGTCGGTGCAGAAATCCAGAGCAAATTCAGGCTGGACGCGATGGAAGTAACCGAGGAGGTGTTCGAAGACCTGGCCTCGATCGTTTTCGACCAGGCCGAAAACCGGCTGCACTCCATCAAGGCCGTTCTGGTCGCCACTCTGGGGGCCTGAGATGCTGGTTGGCGCGGCCTTGGGCGGGAACGCGCTGTTGCGGAGGGGCCAGCCGCTGACCGCGGAGGTTCAGCGCGCCAACGTGCGTCGGGCGGCCAAGGCGCTGGCGGACATCGTCGGGGCCGGGCTTCGGCTGGTGATCACGCATGGCAACGGCCCGCAAGTTGGGTTGCTGGCGCTTCAAGGGGCAGCCAGCGGACCGGATGGCGCATTCCCTCTGGACGTTTTGGGGGCCGAAACCGAAGGCATGATCGGCTACATGATCGAACAGGAGCTGGAAAACGCGCTGGCCCATGTGCACCCGGTGGCGACCCTTCTGACCCAGGTTCTGGTCGACCGCAACGATCCGGCTTTTCGCAAACCGACCAAGTTCGTCGGCCCAGTCTATGACCGCGCCGAAGCCCAGGCGCGCGCCCGCGCAGCTTGTTGGACCATAGCGCAGGACGGGGACAAATGGCGGCGCGTCATACCATCGCCCCGCCCAGTCGAGATTCCAGATTTTCGGGTTCTGAACCTGTTGTTGGACCAGGGCGTGATCACGATCTGCGCAGGCGGCGGCGGCATACTCGTCATCCGCAAGGATGACAGCAGCCTGATCGGAATCGAAGCGGTGATCGACAAGGATGCGGCCAGCGCCCTGCTGGCGCGTCAATTGCGGGCGGACGCATTGTTGTTGCTGACGGATGTCGACGCGGTCTATCATGATTTCGGAACCGACGCGGCCAGGCCGGTTCCAAGACTGACGCCCGACGAGGCGCGCGCATTGGATGCCCCCGCCGGTTCCATGGGGCCCAAGCTGGCAGCGGCGGCGGATTTTGCCCAATCCGGCGATCTCAGCGCGATCGGACGGCTAGAAGATGCGCTAGCGCTTCTGGCCGGCAGGGCCGGGAGCCGGATCGTTTCCAAGGAACTACCATGACCCAATCCGCCGATCTTCAAAACCGTGCCACCGGCCAAATCGTCGCAATCCGCGGCGGTGTGGTCGAGGCGGCATTTCCAGACCCCATACCCCGCGTCAAGGAATTGCTTTACGCCGGGAGGATCCCGCTCGAAGTGGAGTCGCTGGCAGAAGGCGGCGTGGTGCGGACAATTGCCTTGGCCTCGGTTCACGGGCTGGGGCTGGGTATCCCGGTGCGCGCAACCGGCGCACCGATTACAGTGCCGGTGGGGGATGCGGTTCTGGGCAGAATGTTGGATGTATTCGGCCAACCGCTGGACGGGTTGCCGGAACCGGCGACCGACTTGACCCGACCCGTTCACCGCCCGCCGCCTGCCCTAGCGGATCGCACCGTTCGGGCCGAAGTCCTGGAAACGGGCATCAAGGTGATCGACCTGCTGTCCCCGATCGAGCGGGGCGGCAAGACCGGCCTATTCGGGGGTGCCGGTGTCGGAAAAACGGTACTGATCACCGAATTGATCAACAACACGGTCCAAAGCCACGAGGGCGTCAGCCTATTCTGCGGAATCGGCGAACGCTCGCGAGAAGCCGAAGAACTTTACCGGGAAATGGGCGCTGCCGGCGTGCGGGACAAAACCGTGATGCTGTTCGGCCAGATGAACGAAGCCCCCGGCGTGCGGTTTCTTGTCGGCAACACCGCCTTGACGATGGCCGAGTATTTCCGCGACGACGCGCACAGGGACGTTCTGCTGCTGATCGACAATATCTTTCGTTTCGTGCAGGCCGGATCAGAGGTTTCGGGCATGCTGGGCCGGATGCCGTCCAGCGTGGGCTACCAGCCGACGCTTGCTACTGAACTGGCGGCACTGCAAGAGCGTATCGCCTCGACCAGACGTGGGGCGATCACCTCGATTCAGGCGGTTTATGTGCCCGCCGACGACTTTACCGATCCGGCCGCAGCGCACATCTTTTCGCACCTCTCCGCCTCGGTCGTGCTGTCGCGAAAACGCGCCAGCGAGGGGCTGTATCCGGCGGTGGATCCGCTGGCCTCAACCTCGGTCATGTTGTCTGCGTCGGTCGTGGGCCAGCGCCACTATGATGTTGCGCGCGCCGTGCGCAGGACGCTGGCCGAGTACGAGGAACTGCGCGACATCATCGCGATGCTGGGACTTGAGGAACTGTCTGCAGCGGATCGAACCACAGTCGCCCGCGCCCGCAGACTGGAGCGGTTTCTGACCCAGCCGTTCTTTACCACCCATGCATTTACAGGCACCCAGGGTCGGCGCGTGACGATCGACCAGACGCTAGACGGGTGCGAGGCGATCCTGAACCAGGATCGGTTCGATCTGCCGGAAAGCGCCTACTACATGATTGGTGCGCTGGACGAAGTGAAGGAGCAGGCCGCATGACGATGGCCCGCGACATGCATGTGACGCTGAGGCTCCCGACCCGAACACTGTTCGACGGCAAAGCCACCGCCTTGACCGCCGTCGCGCCCAATGGCAGCTTTGGCCTTCTTCCCAACCATGTCGATTTCGTCACAGCGTTGGTACCATCGGTTCTGACCCTGAAAACCCCTGAAGGCGCTGAGTGTTTTTTTGGGATCGACGAGGGTGTATTGGTCAAGAAGGGCCATGATGTCAGCCTGGCGATCAGGCGCGGCGTGAAAGGGGACGATCTGGACAGTCTGCGCGCCACGATCAAGGCAACGTTTCTGCACATGGACGAGGACGAACGCGTCGCGCGCTCGGCGTTGTCGGGGCTTGAGGCCAATCTGGTCCGTCGCTTCGCCGAATTCAGAAAGAACGCGCCATGACCCAGAAGACCGACAGATCCGCCGAAGAGATTTCCCGCCGGGCCGAACGCATGAAGGCCGCGCGCGACAACCCCGGACCCAGCCCGTTGCGCGGGATTGGAACCTTCGGAATGATCGGTTGGTCGATCGCGGTTCCAACTGTCGGCGGCGCATTGCTGGGGTTGTGGCTGGATCGGATCGCTCCACAGGATTTCTCGTGGACCCTGGCGCTGATCCTGGGAGGGGTGGCAATAGGTGGAATGATCGCATGGGCCTGGGTGAACAAGGAAGGAAGTGAGAAATGATCGATTGGAACTGGGTCAGTTTTCTGACTGGCTTCGCATCAGGAGCCGCTGTCGGGGTCTTGTACTTCGCAGGTTTGGCGATGAGTGTTCGCTTGGCGCTGCGTGCGGCGCGACCCACCGGCCTGCTGCTGATCAGTTCGGCACTTCGGATCGCGACGGTCCTGGGGTTCGGCTGGCTGGCCGCGCAGGCCGGGCCGGCACCCCTCGCCGGCTTTGCCTTGGCCTTTATGCTTGCACGAGTGACGGCGATTACACTGGCACGCTCGGCAAACGGAGCGGCCTGATGGAGCTGACACCGGACTCGATCATTGTTTTCACTGTCTGGGGCATCCCGATCAATGCCACCATCTTCAACACGTGGATCGTCATGGGGTTGTTGACGGGCCTGTCGGTCGTGGTCACACGAAACCTCCGACCAGACACGCCACCCAATCGCTGGCGCACGACGCTCGAGGTGATCATCCAGGGCATTCAGCATCAGATACAGGAAATCACCCGGCGCCCGCCCGGCAGCCTGATCTATTTCGTCAGCACCCTGTTTCTGTTCATTGCCACGTGCAACCTGTTCGAAGTCGTTCCGGGCTTTCACGCCCCTACCGCTTCGTTGTCCACGACCACGGCGCTGGCGCTGTCGGTGCTGATCGCCGTGCCCATGTTCGGAATTTCAAGGCGCGGTCTGCGTGGCTATCTGAAGACATATCTTGAGCCATCGCCCATCATGCTGCCCTTCAATATCATCGGAGAGATCTCGCATGGGGTGTCATTGGCGATCCGCCTCTATGGCAACATCATGAGCGGCGCGGTAATAGCCGTGATTCTACTGAGCGTGGCGCCGTTCTTCTTTCCCGTATTGATGGATCTGCTGGGCCTGCTGACCGGGCTGATCCAAGCCTACATCTTCGCAATTCTGGCCACCGTCTACATCTCGGCCGCGATTTCGGATTCCGATGAGACGCAAAACGAAAAGGAACAGACATGACCGACCTAGCAATCATCGCCGCGGTTTCGATCTTTACGGCGGGACTGACGGTTTCATTCGGCGCCATCGGTCCAGCATTGGGCGAAGGCCGTGCGGCAGCCCAGGCTCTGGCGGCGATCGCCCAGCAGCCCGATGCCGCCCCCACCCTGTCGCGCACACTTTTCGTCAGTCTGGCCATGATCGAATCCACCGCGATCTACTGTTTCGTCGTCGCGATGATCCTGATTTTCGCCAACCCGTTCTGGGACACCGCTCTGGAACTGGTTCGGACATCGGGTCAATAGAGCATGTCTGTCGATTGGCTGACCGTTGCGGCGCAGATCGCCAATTTCCTGGTTCTGCTGTGGTTGCTCAAACGGTTTCTCTATCGTCCAATCCTTGATGGCATCGACGCCCGCGAAAAGGAGATCTCGGATCGAATGTCGGAAGCCCATCGTCTGATGGAAGATGCCCGGGCGGAGATCTCGGCCTATGATGCCAAGTTGTCTGAACTGGAAAACAGCCAGGCCAGAATGGCGGAAGACCTGCGGCGCGAGGCCGCCCGCGAACGCGACGCCATGATTACCGAGGCCCGCCATCGGATCGATCAAGAGCGGCGTGATTTCGAAAGACATCTGGCGGTCGAGAAGCAAAAGTTCCTCCGTCAACTCAGCGAAACCGGTGCCCGGGTTCTGGTTCATCTGACGCGAAAGGCGCTGTCGGATCTTGCGGACGAGACTTTGGAAGAACGAATTGCGGCCCACGCGGTGAAAAAGCTGCAGCCCATGGCCGACGAGATACGGAAGACGATCGCAGACGACAGGCCGGTCACCGTGACGACTCATTCAGCGCTGCCCGAAGGTTTGAGACGGAAAGTGTCCGACGACCTTCAGAAACTGGCGCCGGAAACCAGTTGTATTTTTGAGGTCGACTCCACCCAGCCCTTCGGTTTGGTCCTCAAGGTTGGAGCGACCAGCATCGAATGGACACTCGACAGTTATCTAGGTGAACTGGAGACGATTATGATCGAGGGACTACGCCAGACGCAGGCGGGCAAGGCTGCACAATGACCCAGACGCCCCCGGCTTTCCCGGCTTCCGAGCCGACCGTTTCGCTGGCCGACCAGCTTGTGGCGACCCTGCAAACGGTATCGCCTCGGCCCGTCGTTAGCGAGATCGGTCAGGTCGTCGAAGTCGGAGACGGCATTGCCGTTGTCCGCGGCATGAGCCACGCGCTGGCCAATGAGCTTTTGCAGTTCTCCTCGGGCGCAACGGGAATTGTTCTGGACCTGGAAACAGACCGCCTCGGGGTGGTTCTGTTCGGTGGTTCGGACAAGGTCTCGGTCGGTGAGGCCGTGCGCCGCACCCGCAGCGTGCTGACGGTTCCAGTGGGTTCCGCGCTTCTGGGTCGGGTGGTGGATGCGTTGGGTGCCCCGCTGGACGATGGCCCGCCGGTCGATTCCGATTTCAGATTGCCCGTCGAAGCGGATGCTCCGTCAATTCTTGACCGCGAGGCGGTCCGGCGGCCGTTGGCAACGGGCCTCAAGGTGATCGACGCCGCCGTCCCGATTGGCCTGGGGCAGCGGCAACTTATCATCGGGGATCGCCAGACCGGCAAGACCTCGATCGCCATCGACACGATCCTGAACCAGAAACAACACGGGGTGCTCAGCGTCTACTGCGCGATTGGACAACGCGGGGATGCGGTGGCCAAGGTCATCGGTGCGCTGAAAGATGGTGGCTCGATGGCGCACACGATCATCATTGCCGCCGGAGACGAAGATCCTCCCGGACTTGCTTATGTGGCCCCGTACACCGCCATGACCATGGCGCAACATTTCTCGGAGCAAGGGCATGATGTGCTGATCGTGATGGATGACCTGACCCATCATGCCCGCGCCTATCGCGAACTTTCACTTTTGTTGCGCAGGCCGCCAGGCCGCGAAGCCTTTCCCGGCGACATTTTCTATTTGCATGCCCGTCTGCTGGAACGCGCAGGCAACTTTGCCGACACCGCGGGGGGCGGGTCGATCACGGTTCTGCCGGTCGTTGAAACGCAGGCCGAAAACCTGTCGGCCTACATTCCGACCAACCTGATTTCGATCACCGATGGCCAGATTTACTTGTCGCCACGCCAGGTCCGCAAAAATCAGTTTCCGGCCGTCGATCTGGGTATTTCAGTGTCCCGTGTTGGCGGCAAGGCACAGTCTGCCGCCTTTCGCGACGTGGCCGGAAATCTGCGGGTCACGCTGTCCCAGTTCGAAGAGCTCGAAGATTTCGTCCGTTTCGGAACGCGGCTTGACGACGCCACGCGCGCCCGGCTGGCCCGAGGCGCGGCTGTCCGCAGGGCCCTCAGACAACCCGAACGCGACCCGGTTTCGGCGTTGGAGCAGGTTGCAGTTCTTTTGGCGGCACTGGAGGGCGTGTACGATCATCTGACCGACCCGGAGGCATTTGCCGCGATAGACCGGCTGAGGCTGTTCCTGCGGCAATCGCCGCACGATCTGTCGAAACGCATCGCCATCGACCAACCGCTGAACGAGGCCGACCGAGCCGCGTTGCTGAATCTGGCCAGGCAAGCCTGTACATCAAAGGGGTCTTCGGATGCCGCAGACTCTTGAAACCCTGCTTCATAGGACCGAAACGCTGAGCAACATTCGCAGCATCGTCCATATCATGAAGACGTTGTCGGTTTTGAACTCGGCGCCTTATGAGCAGGCCGCAAAATCCATCGACGCCTACCACCGAACCGTCCTTGACGGAATCGCTGCCCTGTTGCACCGCACGGGTCGCATGGATCTGACATCGCCGCCCCAGCAGAACATGGCCATCGTCGTTTTCGGATCTGACCATGGTTTGTGTGGTGCCTACAACGAAAGGGTGGCTGCGGAACTGGCCAGGCATCTCGCCCTTGGGGGGGATACTCAAGCCGCACCTTATATCTTGTGCATTGGCGCCCAGATGAACGACGCCCTGAATGGCTGGGGCATTCGGGCCGACGATGTCATGCTGACACCAGCTTCAACTGACGGAATCGGGCGGCTTGCCAGCGCCATCGTCGAGCGCTTCGACCACATCATGCGACATGGCGAAGCGGACGGCCTTGCCGTGAAACTGGCCTATACACGGCGCAGTGACCATGGGCAGCAAGATCCCATAGTCGAGCATTTCATGCCGTTTTCCACCGAGATGATTGACCAATTGATGAAACGGCCATGGCAATCCCGCAGCCTGCCGACCTACACCATTCCACCGGACGATTTGTTTGCCGCCCTGATCCGCAGCCACATTTTTTCAGGCGTATTTCGCGCCTCGGCAGAAGCTTTGGTGACTGAAAACGCGACCCGCCTGGCGGCTATGCACCGGGCCGAACAATCCATCGGCGATCGGCTCGAAGAGCTGAAGGCGGATACCCGAACGCTTCGGCAGGCTGAGATCACCTCCGAGCTCATGGACGTGGTGATCGGCTTTGAGGCACGCAACCGAAAGCGGCGCAAGATACCGACCGATCCAGCTTGATGCGCAATAACGGAAGGCGAGGCACCTCGCCGGCCTATATTCCCGGCTTCCGCATCCAGTTGACGAATCTTGCCCGCCATCGGAACACCCATTGTAACCAAAGTTGTGACCTTCAAACGGTCACACGGCCTTGTTTGCAAGGCTTTTCTTTGATTTCAAAGGGATAGTATGGTGCGGGTGGAGGGACTTGAACCCCCACGCCTTGCGGCGCCAGAACCTAAATCTGGTGCGTCTACCAATTTCGCCACACCCGCATGCCAGCACCTGCCGTGCCGGGCTGTTGGGCTGATAACAAAGCTTCCCGGCAAGTGCGAGAGGGAATTTTTCGCATCGCGCCGAGCTTGGCCCGCGGCCGGGAAACCTGCGCGTCAGGCAGGGCCTGATTTTGGCCATCGTGCGCGGGATCGTGACCGTATCGCAAGAACCTCCATACGTTGTGCCGCAAGACAAAGGCATGTCAGGCGCTCTCTCGCCAGCCAACAAACGCCCGCGCCTGGGTTTACGTCGGGGCGAGCATTGCCGGGGCGACGAAGGCCTTCCGGGTGAATCCAAAAGTTGAAGACTTCTCGGAACCTTAGCTTCCTGCCGGGCCCTGCGCGCGTTCCCGCTCAGACCGTCTGGCGATCTTCCGGTTCGGCCGTGCCGGGGCGTCTCGGCCAATTTCGCAATTCTTCTATAAGTTGCAACACCTTACCAGAGGCTACCCACAATTGCGCCACATTTCAGGCGCTAAAAGAACGCAATCGCGCCCAACAAAGACCGCCTTGAAGGTAATTCTGTTCAGCAAGGAGTTAATGAGTCTTTTCGCCGCCCGGCAATTTACCAGTGTGTCTCGCAACTCCAGAACAAGGGTCTCAGCCGTGACCAAACACATGAGCTCATACGCCACCGAGGAAGACACCGTCTTTCTTGCCCGACAGAATTTTGCCGGCGAACTCAGAACTCTGAACCGGCGCTTTCCGAACACCGGATTCGGCATCGCCCTGCAGACCCAGGCGGGCGACGAATACCTGCTGGCCAACGCCCGCATGCCGCTTCCCACAGAAGGCGCGCGCGGGTTTCCGAGCGGCCGCCGCGTCGCGCGGCTGGAGAACGGGAACCGCTTCAGGTCCATCGAGATTCTGGCCGATGCCGAAAGCCTGAAGTCAGTCTCGCCCAGCACCGAGGCGGAGATTCTCGGCAATGCGCTGGAAATCATCGCCCGCATCGACAATTTCGGCGACTCGGTAGCCGCCCGCCCACAACCCGACGTCGCCGCAACAGGAACCGGAGGCTGAAAATGGCCCGAAACGACCACCTTCTGTCCGTAGGAAACGAGGCATTGGCACCGATGACCGAGGCCATGTCCGCGCTGACGACCCAGATCGACCAGCTGACAGAGGTGGCCGATGCGCGCTCGACCGCGCGCCTGTCCACGCTTCGGACCCGGCTCGAGAACTTCACTGCCAGCGTCACCTTCGTGGGTCAGGTCAAGGCAGGGAAATCCTCGATCGTGAACATTCTGGCAGGTCGCCCGAACCTGCTGCCGTCGGACGTGAACCCGTGGACCTCGGTGGTGACGACGCTGAACATCAACACCCGCGCGCCGGGTGACTACAAATCGAAATTCACCTTCTTCGAGCAGGAAGAATGGGACAATCTGATGGTGGGTGGCGGCCGTCTGGGCGAACTGGCCAACCGCGCCGGCGCCGATGACGAGATGGAGGACATCCGCCGTCAGATCGCCCAGATGAAGGCCAAGTCCGAAGAGCGGCTGGGCAAGCATTTCGACCTGATCCTGGGCCAGAGCCACCAGTACGACTATTTCGACGAGGAACTGGTCCAGCGCTATGTCTGCCTGGGCGACGAGGATGATCCCGACATCAATCCCAAGACCGGTCGCTTTGCCGACGTGACGAAATCGGCGGAACTGTACATGGACATTCCGCAATATCCGATCGCGCTGAAACTGTGCGACACGCCGGGCGTCAACGACACCTTCATGGTACGCGAGCAGATCACCCTGCGCAGCCTGCGCGGGTCCGAGGTCTGCGTCGTGGTGCTGGCGGCCAGCCAGGCTCTGACGACGATGGACATGGCCTTGATGCGGATCATCGCCCAGTTCGAGAACCGCCAGATCATCCTGTTCGTCAACCGCATCGACGAACTGACCGACCCGGTCAGCCAGGTGCCCGAGATCCGCGACCGGATTCTGGACACGCTGAAACAGAACGGCGTCGACACCAATACCAGCGTCGTGTTCGGCAGCGCCCTGTGGGCCGAGGCCGCCCTGACCGGCAATCCTGACATTCTGACCGAGGATTCGCGCCGGGCGCTGAACACGTTCTATCTGGCCGCTGGGTTCGGCGATCAGGCGGCCTCGCTGGACAAGATCTGGGCGCTGTCGGGACTGCCCGATCTGCTGCTGGCCATGAACGAACGCATCGCCGAAGGCGCGGGCCACCGCCTGCTTGACCGGGTGCGCCACCGTGCACGCAACATCGCCAGCCAGATTCAGGCGACGTCGGTGGCCAAATCCCTGTCGGACAGTGACGGGCTGGCGCGCGACCTGGATGGCGTCGCGCCCGAAGAGGCGATCGCCAAGCTGAGCGAGGACTACGAACAGAGGGCCGCCGAGCTGACTACGAAACTGCGCGACAAGGTGCTGGAACGGCTGGCCTCGGCCGAGGCGAATTTCGTCAAACGCGCCACGGATTCGCTGATCGCCCATCTGGAACAGAACGGCGAGCAGGGCACCTGGCAATATGACCCGGCCGGCCTGCGCACCCTGCAGAAGGCGGCCTATTTCAGCTTTGCCCGGTCGATGCGCAAAGAGGCTGGCGCGCTGTATTCCGCCGCTGCCGCCGATGTCGAGGCGCTGTACCACAAGATTCTGGGCAACCACCTGGGCGAATTCAACATCGAGGCCCCGATCGTGCCGCGCGTGCCGCCCCCATTGGGCATCGGGCGCACCATCGCGCTGGATCTTCAAAGCACCTGGTGGCGCAGGTGGTGGCAACGGCGCAAGGGGTTCGAAGCCTACGCCGCCGACTATACCCGCCTGATTGCGTCCGAGGCGAACTCGATCACCAAGGACCTGGAAGAGACCCAGATCGCTGCGGTTCTGGAAAACGTCCGGGCGACGCTGACCGATTTCATGCGCGAGCAGAAGGAAACCCTGCTGAGCATCTCGCCATCCGCGACCAAGGGCGACAACCCCAACGCCGCCCTGCTGGCCGGAATCGAGCCGAAAAAGTCCCGCGATGAAATCCTGGGCGACATCCTCAAGAACCTCAGCAACGAAGCAGCGTAAGAAAAATGGCCAAAGATACACAGATCCGCTTCGTCTCTCCGAAGGCATGGGAACGCATCGAGCAGTGGTCCCGCCGCAAACCGGTGTTTGCCTTGATGGGAGAATTCAGCGCCGGAAAGTCGACGCTGATGAACTTTCTTCTGCGCAAGCAAACCTTGCCCACGCAGGTCACCGCCACCCAGCTGCCGCCGGTCTGGTTCAGCTGGGGCAACCGTCCGGCCTATGTGCACGGCCACGACGGCAGCAAGACGCAAATCGGCCTGGATCAACTGAACCAGGTCGGCGTCAATGACGCGCAGTTCATCCGGATCTTTCTCGAGGCCGACATCCTCGAGGCGGTCGACCTGATCGACACGCCCGGCATTTCCGACCCCAAGATCGACACCGATGTCTGGCGCCGTGCCGTGGGTCAGGCCAACGGGGTTCTGTGGTGCACGCATTCAACCCAGGCCTGGCGTGAAACCGAACGGGCTACCTGGGTGTCGCTGCCTGAACGCCTGCAGCACAACTCGCTGCTGCTGGTCACGCGCGCTGATGCCCTGAGCCAGAAAGACCGCCAGAAGGTGCTGCGCCGCGTCAACCGCGAAGCCGGTCACCTGTTCAATCGCACCGTCCTGTTTTCGGCCAAGGACGCCATCATCGCGCGCGACAAGACCGGCGATGCCGAGCTGTGGGCCCGCAGCGGCGGCGGCAAGATGATCGACAGCTTCCTCGAAATCACCGAGCAGATCATGGATCAGCGCGCCGAAATGCTAACCCGCTACCAGATCGACAGGACACTGGCCCCGGCCAGCGAGCCCCGGACGGCCGCGACTGCGGCGCCGGAGATGCCCGCCCCCGAGGCTCCGCTGAAACTGGGCGACCCGCTGCGGGCCGAGGACGGATTCGATGCAGTTCGCAACTCGGACGACGTGATTGCGACCTTCCCGGTCCGGCCCACCCGGGTTGAGCGCCGCAAGGAAGACGGCGAGCGCGCCCGCATCGACGCCGAGGATGCCGAGCGGATGCGAGCCGAGATGACGCCCATGGGCGAAGACGACGATGACCTGCGCTCGTTGTTCCGTGAACCCGAGGACTCGCGTGCGGACATCACCGGCCGCCATCTCGAGCCGTCCCGCCTTGAGGGGTTCGAACTCGAGGACGAATTCGATCTGAGCGACGGAGCGTCGGACTTGTCCGACGAGGACGACTCGGGAGAGGACCCCGACCAAGTGGTGACGACCCTGTCGGAAAAGCTACGCGCGGACGCACCGGCCGATGCCGCCCCGACCGAAGATTCCGACTCGGCACCTGCGGATATCGAGGTTTCGGTTTCCTCGATCACCGCCCTGCTGTCCGAACAACAGGCCGCCGACCCGGACTGTTACGAGCCCGAGCCCGAATCGAATGCCCTGACCAATGGCGATACCACGGACGACCCGCAGCCGGCCCGAACGTTTGATCATTTGCTGGACGTCCCGGCCGGAACGCCGCTGAGCGCGTCCGCCATGTGGCGCGAGATTTCCGACGGCACCGAACTACCGTCGGATCCCGCTGGGTTGCGCGCCGTATTTCAGGCTTTTCTGGAGGAATTCGACCAGATCGCGCGCGAACACAGTGGCCAGCAGAGCCCACCAGCGGTGATGAGCGAACCCAAGGACAGGGCTGAATGGCAGGTCTCGTGACGCGACCCCGCGAACCGGGCGGATCGGAAAAGCCGTTTCCCGCCCGGACGATGAATGCTATCGGTTGCGCGACGGGAAGACCCCGTTGCGCATCGGTTTTTTGAAAGGTTGACAGGACGTTAGATGAGCATAGAGGCCGCCCTGACCAGCGCCATGGAGACTATCCCCGACTGTATCGCAGCCGGATATATCGATATGGAAACGGGCATGTTGCTGGGCGCATCAACGACGGATGATGCCGATGCCGAGGTTCTGAACAATCTGGCCATCGCCGTTGCCAACCTGTTTCAGGGGCGCGGTGTACAGGCCTTCCAGGACCTGCTCGAATCGGCCGGCCTGCAAGACAACGACACCCCCGGGTTCGGAGAAATCGCCGTATTCTCAGAAGATCGGCTGCACATCTTTCTGCGGACGCGCGAGTACCCCGAACACGTGGTCTGCTACATCTGTCACGCCAGCGCCAATACCGGCCTGGCCCTGACCAAATCGCACCTGAGCCTCGGGCCGGTGGCGGCGGCGGTCTAGCAAGGATATCAAGGACGGATGCAATGACGGCGACAGAGATCATCGACATGCTCGAAAACATCGGGCGCAGGGCGACTCCACGGCTGTCGCCCGCGGTCGACCTGACGGCGGAAACACCGGCCGCGCGGCGCAGTCTGATCCTGCAGGCGATCCGGGGTACCGTACTGCCCCGCCGCGCCGAGTTCACCGCCCCTGACGGAACGCGTCTGGCGCTTGAACTGAACAGTTCGCGCATTACCGATGTCTACCGGACCAGCACCGGCGAGCTTCCCGATTTCGCGACCGAAGCGCGTGAAACCATCGTGCGGAAGCTGGCACGACTGGTGTCGGACCTCGCCCTTGCGGGCGATCCGATTCAGATGGTGTCCCTTCAACCCGACGGTCCGACCGAAGCCGACGATGTCGGGATCACTTTCACCGAGATGAAGACGGCCTGCGCGGCGATCGAGTTGCCGGAAGACGAGCCTAGGCTGACCGTCTTGCAGACACCCGCCCCCGAACCCGTCGCGGACGACCCATACCCGGCCCCTGAGAGCGAAGGGCTTGCAGCCGCCTTTTTCAAAGGTTCCGGGCGGTTTGCGATGGGACGCTTTCTAAGCGGCCCGGCATCCACGCATCAGCATGACGGCCTTTGCGCGGATGGCCAGCCCCTGCACCCGTCGGCCGGCTTGCTGGACCGGTTCGCAAAGGACCTGGCCGGCTGGGATGCCGATGCAAGCGGGCAACTGCCTCATCCGCAACTGATCGTCATGCGCCCATCGGGCGGCAAGGGGGCCGCGCTGGCCCTGTTGCGTGACGGTCAGGACAATGCCGCCGCCATTCACGACGCGCGCAAGCTGGGGGCCGTCGTCGCGCTATGGAAATCGCTTCGGGGGACGGATCCGTGACGACCCGGCCCTTTTTTGCAAATAAATCCTTACCGTCACGCGTTTTTGCCAGTTTTCAAGGTTAGTGTCATGAGTGAATCCAACCGCCGGGACTTGATCCGGATCGCCAACGAATTGAACGAAATGAGCAATGACGAGACCCGTCATTTCATTTCACGGATCATTGATGACCTGACCAACCTGAAACCCTCGATCGCCTTTGTCGGGCAGATCAAGGCAGGGAAATCCCGGCTGATCAACGGATTCACCGGACAGGCCGAATTTCTGCCCTCGGACGTCAATCCCTGGACGACGGTGATTACCGACATGCATTTCGGGCACCCGTCGGGGCGGACCCAAGGGGCGCAGTTCCACTTTTTCGACGACCGTCAGTGGCGCGCCCTGATCGCCGAAGGCGAAGAATTGCGCAACATGTTCCCCGATGACGAGGACAGCTACAAACGCGAGATGATCGAAGAGCAGGTCGAGGCGATGAAAACCCGCGCCCGGCTGCGGCTGGGCGACAGCTACGAGCAGTTGCTGGGCCAGCACCACGACCTCGAAGAGCTGACCTCCGAGGATCTTGCCCGCTATGTCTGCGCCGGCGAGGATCCGACCGAGGCGACCGAACATGATCCGGGTTCGGACCGGGGTCTGTACAGTGACATCACCCGCAAGGCCGATGTCTATTTCGAACGGGGCCATTTCCCGTTTCCGCTGACCGTGACCGACACGCCTGGGGTGAACGACCCGCTGCTGATCCGCGAGGAGATCTCGCGTCAGTATCTCAAGGAAAGCGATTTCTTCGTGGTGGTGTTGTCGGCGCATCAGGCACTGTCGCGTGCCGATCTGAAACTGTTCCGCCTGATGCAGGCGCTGGAACTGGGTCAGATCGTGGTATTCATCAACCGCGTCGACGAATTGAACGGCGGTGCCGAAGATGCCGCGAAGGTTCGCGCTGACGTGCTGGACGGCCTGCAAAAGGCGTTGGGAAAGACCAATATCGACGTGCTGATGGGCAGCGCCCAATGGGCGCATTATGCGCTGACCGGCGACGAATCCCAGGTGAACCATGACAAGGTTCTGGCCTGGCTGCGCGCCCATCCCGATCAGATGCAGCAGTATCTGGAAGGCGTTCAGAAGCTGAAGCAGGCCCCCGCCCCGATCAGCCGCGAAGCGGTCCTGCGCTATGCCGCGATGATCGCGTCGGGCCTGCCGGATCTGCGTCGCCACGTTACCACCGCGCTGGCCGAAGGCAAGCGCGAGGAACAGCTGCGCATGGCGTGGCAGCATCTCAACAGTTTTGCCGAAGGGGCGCTTGAACGCGGCAAGGCGCGCTTGCGCGCGCTGGACGAAGACGGCCGGTGCCAGTCCGAAAGCGCCGCGGAGAACGACAAGACACTGACCCATCTGCGCAAAACCGTGGCGGACCGCATCGTCGAAATTACCCGCGAGATGGACGACATTCTGGCCAATCTGCGTGGGGTGATGGACGACACCGTGGCCGAAGCGGTCGCAGACGTTGTATACGGCCCCAACGGGCAATCCCCGCTGTTGGCCAAGGGCGACGCGACCGAATTGAACTTTGTCCCCCTGCGCGAACGGATGCGCGAGCTGGTCCAGGGTGCGACCCAGGTGATCCGCCAGCGCATGCTCAGCGAACTCTATTCGATCGACATGCAGGCGAATGGCGCGCTGCGCGCCCTGCCCGGCTGGCAGGAGCCGGCCGACAGCCGCATGAACACCAGCGCGGTGCGCTGGTACCGACCCGACACCTCGGCCCTGACCCGCGGGATCACGGTCGAGCTGCGGGTGAACTGGCTGTCGCGGCTGATTTCCCGCAAATCGGTCGTGTCCCGGGCCGAGCGCATGATCGTGCAGGAATTCCAGCTGATCGGCGACGACCTGATCGACACCGCCCGCGACGATCTGCTGGAGCGGTTGAACACGGTACTAGATCATTTTCTGGCCTTGCTGGCGGGTCATCTTGAAAACCGCGCCGCATCGGGCAAAAACTCGGAACGCGGTCAGGCCCAGATCGAGCTGGACCGCGCGCGGGCCATCGCGGACCAGCTGCAATTGGTCTTTGACATCGAACACGGCAACGAACGACAACCGGAGGCCGCAGAGTGATCGAATTTCCCTCAACCGAACACGAGGTCCGACAGCTCGAGCGGTTTCTCGGCGCCACCGAGTCGCTGCCCGCGACGGACCGGCTCGAGGATATGCGCGCACGCGCGCAGGCCCATGCCGAACGGTTGTCGACCGCGGTGTCGATCGGGTTCGCCGGAGAATTCGGCGCCGGCAAATCCAGCTTGGCCAACATGCTGGCCGGGGCCGACATTCTGCCCACCGGCCCGCAGCATCTGAAACTGCCGCTGGTGATCGTGGCCTATGCCGACGCGCCGGAAACCACCGTCGGCTGGTGGGACAAGGAACCCAAGACCTACTCCGGCATCGTCCTTGAAAAGGCGGCAGCCGACAACCCCGATTTCATATCGGTCGGGCTGAACACCCCGGCCCTGCGCGAAATCTCGTTGTTCGACCTGCCCGGATCGGGTTCCCTGGATGACAGCTACAAGCAAACGCTGGACCTGCTAAAGTTCGTCGATTGCGCGATCTGGTGCACCAACGGCACCAACGCCTGGCGCGAGACCGAACACCACCTGTGGGCACAGGTGCCGGAAAACCTGCGGGCGAACAGCCTGCTGGCCGTGACCCATGCCGACCTGCCGCCGGTGCGCGACGCCCTGGACCGCGTGTTGGCCCGGCTGGAAAAACAGAAGACCGGCATGTTTCGGGCCATCGTCCCGATCGGAACACCGGTCGCCGTGCGCGCCATGGCCCAAGAGCCCGAACCCGATTTCGCCTTGTGGGAGACCTGCGGCGGCCAGAAACTGGCTGAACAGATGCTGGAAATCGCCTCGGACCGGCGCAAATCCGACTTGGAGGCCGCACGCCGCGACCTGAAACATGATTTTCTGCCGTTTCTGGAGACCCTCAAGGGAGACGAACCAGAAACCCCCGACTCGCGCACCGTCCAGCCCAGCCTGGAGTCGGCGCTGCCGCCGCTGTCCAATCCGATCCTCGAAGACTGGCTGGCCGCCATCGCCAGCATCTACGAGGACCTGCGCGACAGCTCGGACATCGACCCCGGTGCCTTCCTGGAAAGCTGCCGGGAAATCGTCGAAGATTTTGCCGAACGCCTGGACTCCGGGTCCGAGATCGACCCCGAGGCCGACTGGATCCCGGCCGAGTTCGAAAAGGCCACGGACCTGTTGCTGCTGCTTCAGTTCGAAACCGGCGAGACCCGGCTGAAGGATGCGGTCAGCATACTGGCGCAGCTCAGCGACAATCTGGCCTGGGCCGGCAGCAAGGTCGCCACGGCCGCGCCCCGCACCGGCACCTGAACTCTTCGCGCCCGGATTGCGCCGCTCAGCGGCGAATCGAGCGCCTGGACTCTGCCAACCATTGTTTCGAATCCGTCGACCATGCCGGTCGCGACCAGCGGACTGACAATGGTCAGACTACACCATTTTCCAATATATAGCATATTTCCTCAGATAACACACAAGATACAGATCGCCCTGCGGGTCGATCCATAGTGAAGCCATGCGGCGGCCCCAATAAAGTCAAATTTGAACCGTCTAACCGTTCTCAAGTGTCCTGCGGTTGTTTTTGGTTGTGAGTGCAAGGGCAGTTTGTCCGGTTTTTGTAGGCCGCAAGAATTGAACTCATGGGCGGGAAAAATGAATCACAACCACGCGGTCGGCGCCTCGCACGACGAACCACAGATCCAAGGGCTGCAACCCGGCGCGAAGCTGCTGCGCGGCCAGTATGAAATACTGGAATTTCTCAGCAATGGCGGGTTCGGGATTACCTACCTGGCCCGTGACAGCCTGGATCGCGACGTGGTCATCAAGGAATGCTATCCGGGGGCGCTGTGCCGCCGGAACGGCGATCTGGTCGAACCCAACGACCCCGCCTTCAAGGACGATCTGCGCGCCATCATCGATCTGTTCATCCAAGAGGCCCGCAACCACGCGCGGCTGGTGCACCCGAACATCGTGGATGTTCATCAGGTGTTCGAGGACAACGACACCGCCTATATCGCGATGGACCTGATCCGCGGCTGCGACCTGCTGGATTACATCGAAGACCCCAAGACCGAGAGCGGCCCAGATTTTATCGTGCAGGTCACCGAGAAGATGCTGTCGGCGGTGTCGTTCATTCACCAAAGCGGCATGCTGCACCGCGACATCTCGCCCGACAACATCCTGATCGACGAACATGGCGAACCGATCCTGATCGATTTCGGGGCCGCGCGGGAACAGGCCGCCAACAAGTCCGCCGCCCTGCTGACCCTGCGGGTCATCAAGGACGGCTATTCCCCGCATGAATTCTATGTACGCGGATCGGAACAGGGACCTAGCAGCGATCTGTATGTGCTGGGCGCCACGCTGTACCACGCGATCAGCGGCGAACGGCCCATCGACGGACAGACCCGCCTGAACGCCTTCAACAACGGCCAGCCGGACCCGTATGTCCCGCTGACCGGCCGGTTCCAGGGCTATCCCGAAGGGTTCCTCGAGGCGATCGACAAAGCGATGGAGCTTCACGCCACCGATCGCCTGCAATCAGCTCTGGACTGGCTGCGCATGTTCCGCGGTCCCAGCGTCGTGTTCGACAACTTCGATTATCGTCCGGTCTCGGTCATCGTCGCGCTGGACCGCGAAGATGACGAGGCAGAAAAGGCCCGCATCAAGGCCGAGGCCGACAATGCCGAAGCGGTCGTGACCGCTCTGCTGGCCGGCAATTCCGATCTGGCTCTTGGCCCGACCAAGAACGACGAGGCGGCTGCCTCGGGGTCCGTGGGTGATACGGCCCCGACGGTCGACACCGTCGTTCAGAAAAGCTCGAGCGGCAGCGGCAAACTGATCGTCGGCCTGGCGGTTCTGGCAGCCCTGGCTGCCGGCGGCGGCTATGTCTGGATGAACAAGGACGGCACGGCACCCGACGGTGCCGTATCCGCCGTTCAGGCGGATACGACCGTCGCGGCGGCGACACCCGAAATCACGCCGGAAGCACCCGCACCCATCGAATCAGACCCCGAACCGGACACCGCCCTCGAAACCCCGCCGACCGACGGTGTGGGAAATCGCGGGCCGGAAGAAACCGCGGCAACACCAGAAGCGCAGGACCAGCCTGTCGAGCAGCCCCTGGCCGAGCCAGCCCAAACGGCAGATCCAGTCGTCGAAAAACTCACGGCTGCGGCGCCCGAGACCCCTGCCCCGACCGCACCGGTCAAGCTGGCCCAGAACCAGTTCGGCTTTGCCCATTGGGATGTCGAAGTCCCGTTCTCAACCGCCACGCGGCGCGGTTCTACCGGCAGCGCGATCGCGATCACCGGTGTTGAACAGGGCCGGGACCTGTCGGTCATTGGCGATTGGGTCGCACGCGGCGCGGTCATCTACACCCTGAACGGCGAGCCTATTCAGGACGACGCACCCCTGGCGACGCAGGTGCTGAACAACCTTCAGATCGACCCCGACGGCTATGTCCGCGTGGCCGCCCGGTACCGGGCACCAGGCAAGACCCGGCCCGAGAACGGCCTGCTGGCCCTACCCGCGATCCGCAACTTCGGGTTGATCAACGGGTATGGTTTCACCGCCCGTGCCGGTGGCGACACGGGTTGGCAGACCATCGTGAGCGAAGCGCCGATCGAAGGGGCTGGATCCTTGCAGGAAGGCGACATCCTGCTGCGCGAAATCCACACCGGCACCGAGATCACCGAGTCCGACAGCCTGGACCGGATGATTTCCGAACTGGTGGCCGATGGCCAGCCCGAGGCAAAGCTGACGGTATCGCGCAACGGCGCCGAGACCACCGCCCTGATGCCCTTGACACAGGAGCAGGCGAAATGACCTGACCGACAAGTCCCGAACCCGCCAGCGTGTTTGGCTGAGGGTGGCATCGGTTTTGCGCCACCCTAACGGGATCCGGCCCGTCGCGGAGCGTAAAGATTTTCTGGTTTCCCCGATCATCAGTGCCCTGCCCGTGCGCAGAGGTTTTTCGCAGCCCCACGGACCCATCCAGTCCGTGCAAGAAGTCAAAAGGTGTCGACACCATGTTCAAATACAAAAGCCCCCTCAGCCGGCTTCTCGAAGGTGCCGGCAAGACCAAGGAAGCCGAGGCCACCGATACGGCCGAAGCCACGCAGACAGAACCCGAGGCTGCGCCCGACGAGAAACCTCAGCCGATCGCGGATTTCAACGCGCTTCGGCAGGCTCTGGGTGGCGGCAGCCTGAACACCGAAGGCTTCGAGGAAAGCGACGAGCTGCTCCCCGAGGACAAGATGCCCGAGTTTGACGACGAGGAAGAACCGGTCACCGAGGCGGCCGAGGAAGCCCCGTCGCAGCCCGAAGCGGCCGAGCCCGAACCCGAGCCGGTCGTGACCCTGCGTTTGGCTCAGCCCGAGCCTGAACCCGAGACAGCTTCGATCGAGGCGGACAGCGCCGAGGAAGCGGTTGCCGAGGCGCCCGAGCCAGAGACGTCGGCGCTGGAAGAGTCCCCCGAACCGCCCGTCGCAGCGCCCGAGCCTGCTACGATCGCGGCCACCGCAACCGCAGCTATGACGGCGGCACCCGACGTAGCCCAACAGGACCGCCGCGCGCGGGTTAAGACCACCTTCCTTGGCTTCGAGCGGCCGGACACCCATGTTCAGGATCTGATCGAAACCGCCGAACCGATCCGCAAGGCCGAGACTGCCGCCGAGACCTTCCCGGTTGGCTGGCTGGTCGTCACTGGCGGCCCAGGCCGTGGCGCCAGCATCACCCTGAAGGAAGGGCTGATGCAGATCGGCCGCAACGACGATCAGGCGATCCAGCTCGATTTCGGCGACACCGGCATTTCGCGCTCGAACCATGCGTTCATCGCCTATGATCCGGAAGACCGGAAATGCTATATGGGCCATGGAGGCAAGGCCAACCTGGTGCGCCTGAACGGCAAGCCGGTTCTGAGTACCGTACCGCTGGCCAGCGGCGACCTGATCCGCATCAGCGAAACGTCCCTGCGGTTCGTCGCCTTCTGCGACGAAAACTTCGACTGGCGGGACGCATAACGAATGCTGGCGACTCCGTCATATGACATTGCGCTGATCCTGGATCAGGGCCAGCGCGACTCGCAGGAGGACGCGATCGCGGCACGTGTCTTTGACGCGGCCAATGCCGGCTACGTGGTGGTGGCCGACGGCATGGGCGGTCACGCGGCCGGCGAGGTCGCCTCGGACCTCGTGATCAAGGCCTGGCGCTCGGTTCTGGATGCCGTTCTGGACAGTCGCGAACCGACCGAAAGCGAATTGCAAGACGCCCTGCCCCTGGCCGCCATGCAGGCCAATGCGACGGTGGCGGGCTACGGCGAAGATCAGCCGGCAGGCTTCAACATGGGGTCGACCCTTCTGGGCGTTCTGCTGCTGCGCAACCGGCTGTTCTGGATCTCGATCGGCGACAGCCCACTCTACCTGTTCCGCGACGGGGCCCTGACCCAGATCAACGAAGATCACTCGATGGCGCCCGAAATCGACGCCCGCGTCGCACAGGGGCATCTGTCGCCGGCAGAAGCCCAGGCCCACCCCGACCGCAACCAGCTGACCTCGGTCATCATGGGCGCGGCGATCCCCAAGGTGGACTGCCCCGAACAGGCGCTGGAACTGGACCCCGAGGATATCGTGGTTCTGGGCAGCGACGGGCTGCAGTACCTGACCGACGACGAAATCCGCGCGACTCTGCAGGACAACGCCGACGCGCCTTCCCAGGACATCGCCGACAGCCTTCTGCAGGCCCTGATCGCCAAGGCCGATCCCGACCAGGACAACATTTCGATCGCCGTCGTGAAAGCGACCGGACAATAACAAGAGCAACCCAACAGGACCCATGAAAAAGACATTCCTAATATCCAGCCTGGCCCTTGCGGCAGCCGCAGGAGCAGCCTCGGCGCAAGAGGCCTGCTCGGACTACGAGATCCAGCGCGGCGACAGCCTGCGGGCACTGGCGATCGAAGTCTATGCAACCGAAGACTTCCGCATCATCTATGACGCCAACCGCGAGGTGATCGGCTCGAATCCGAACATCATCCGCGTGGGTGACATTCTCAAGATGCCCTGTCTCGAAGATGTCGGCCGGGCCGCACCCCAGCCCGAGACCGAGGCCGAGCGCATGGCCGCCGAGATGGCCGCCGAACTGGTCAAGGCCGCCGAAGAGCGCGCTGCCAAGGCCATCGCCGAGGCCGAGGCCCGCGTCGCCGCCGCTGAGGCCGAAGCCAAAAAGGCCAGCGAAGAGGCGGTGATTGCCGCCAAGACAGCCGCGAAACAAGAAATTGAAGCCGCCCGCGCCGAGGCTGCCGCTCTGATCCGCGACGCCGGCACGGCCGAGCGCCCGGCCATCCGCGACCGTCAGCTGCTGCTGATCACCGGCGGCAACTATGCGCCCTTCACCGACGAGTCCCTGCCCTATCGCGGGTTATACACGCATCTGGTCGAAACCGCCTTCCTGCGAGCCGCGCCTGAACAGGCCTACAAGATCCAGTTCGTGAACGACTGGGCTTCGCATCTCGACCTGCTGATGCCGACCCTCGCCTTCGACGCCACCTTCCCCTGGTCGCGCCCCAACTGCGACGAGGCCGAAGCCCTGTCGGAAAGCGACAGGAACCGGTGCGAGACCTACAACTTCTCGAACCCGTTCTACGAGGTGGTGGACACGTTCTTTGCCAAGGATGGCTCCGGCTACGAGACCACGCTCAGCTATGCCGATTTCGCGGGCGCAACGATCTGCCGTCCTGAAGGATGGTCAACGACCCACATGGATGCGGTGGGCCTGTATGAACCCGCGATCACCCTGATGCGCCCGGTCGACCCAGATGACTGTTTCCGCGCCGCCATGGACGGAAGCGCCGATATCGTAGCCATCGAGGCGCACCTGGCCACCGATGCGATCAAACGGCTCGGGTACGAACATCAACTTGTCGAAAACCCCAACCTTGCGGCGATCAAGCCGCTCAATGTCATGACCCACAAGGACAACCCGGATGGGGAAGCGATCCTCGAGACTCTGAATCAGGGTCTGGCGATCATGCAGCAATCGGGCGAATGGCGCGACATCGTGTCCGAGGCCCTGCGGTACCAAATGGAAAACGGATAAGGCCCCGAACAGGCCTGAAAAAACAAAAGTCTGGAGGAAGTGGACATGTTTGAAATCAATCTGAAGAAACTGGTGGTTGCGGCCACCGCAATTACCGCCCTGAGCGCCGGCGCCGCCGCAGCTCAGGAAGCCTGCTCGAACTATACGGTTCAGGATGGCGACACGCTGGCAACCATCTCGATCGCGGCCTACGGCACGTCGAACTACCAGCCGATCTTCAACGCAAACCGCAACATCATCTCGAACCCCTCGAACCTTGAGCCGGGCGTCGTGCTGGCCCTGCCCTGTGAGGACGGCAGCCTGCCCAACGGCCTGAGCGCACAGGACCTGATCGCCGCCGAGGAAGCCCGCAACGCGAACAACAAGGCGTCGAACGTCTATGAACCCCCCGTCAAGATTCTTGCCGGCGGCAACTATGCACCCTTCTCTGACGAGAGCTTGTCGGGCGGTGGCATTCTGGTGCGTCTGGCCTCGACCGCGCTCAGCCGTGGCGGCAACAGTCGCGAGCATTCGGTAAGCTTCGTGAACGATTGGGGTTCGCACCTGGACACGCTGCTGCCGCTGGGCGCGTTCGACGTAGGTCTTGGCTGGTACATCCCGGACTGCTCGAACCGCAGCTATGAATGGTCGGCGGAGACAACCCGTCGCTGTAATGAGTTCGACTCGACCGTCAGCGTGTATGACGTGGTTATCGGTTTCTACACCCTGCCCGACAGCAAATACGCCGAGGCCCGTTCTTTCGAAGACTTCAAAGGCGCGCGGCTGTGCCGGATGGATGCCTGGTTCACCCACGACCTCGAAGAACAGGGCGTTTTCGAGCCGAACATCACAATGGTCCGCCCGATCAGCGCCGCTGAGTGCCTGGACGCCGTTCTGACCGGTACCGCCGACGTTGCATCCTTCGAGGTTCAGCTGGCGGCGGATGCCATGAGCGAAATGGGCCTGACACCTAAGGATATCGTGGAAAACCCCTTCGTGAACACCATTGCCAGCCAGCGCATCATCGCGCATCGCAGCAACCCGTTCGGCAAACAATACATCGCGATGCTGAACAAGGGCCTGAATGAAATGCGCGAGTCGGGCGAATGGTACGCCATCGTTTCGGACACGCTGCGCGAGCACAACGAAGAGATGAACGCCGCGTCGAACTGATCCCTCGGTTGCGCGAAAATCTTGGGGCCGGTCTTGCGACCGGCCCTCTTTTTTTGTCGGCGCCCGTCACAGGCCATATCGACAAGAAAAACGGCCAGCACCCCAAATGCTGGCCGTTTTATGAGTGAGTGGTGCAGCCCCGACGGGCCTCACCGGTATTTGTCCGAGGTTGTTTTCAGGATAGCCCCGCGCAGTGCGGCTGAATATTGGGGGAATCCCGTAGAATCTCGGTCAATTCAACCAAAATAATTTGGAATACTCCGCCAGACTGCCGAACTGGCGCGTTTGCCCCGACGCATTTGTCTGCGCAATTGATGGCGTTTACCCACGACGCCGTCGGTCAGGCGTCAGGGTGGCAGGCCCGCGCGATGGCGCGGGCCTGTTCGTTTATCAGCCGATGATGGCGTTCAGCGTGGCGCTGGGGCGCATCACCGCCGCAACCTTGGCCCGGTCGGGGTGATAGTACCCGCCCAGATCCACCGGTTTACCCTGCACGGCAGCCAATTCGGCCAGGATCTGCGGCTCTTTCTCGGCCAGTTCCTTGGCGATCGGTGCAAACGTCGCGGCCAAATCGGCATCGTCGGACTGCGCGGCCAGGGCCTCGGCCCAATAGCGGGCAAACCAATAGTGGCTGTCGCGGTTGTCCGGCTCGCCAACCTTGCGGCTGGGTGAGCGGTCATGGTCCAAGATACCTTGCGTCGCGGCCTCGGCCGCAGCGCCCAAAACGGCGGCCTTGGCGTTGCCGCGGCTGTCGGCCAGGAAATTCAGCGATTCACCCAGTGCGCAGAATTCGCCCATCGAATCCCAACGCAGGTGGTTTTCCTCGACCAGCTGCTGCACGTGCTTGGGCGCCGAGCCACCTGCACCGGTTTCGAACAGGCCGCCACCGTTCATCAGCTTGACGATCGACAGCATCTTGGCCGAGGTGCCCAGTTCGAGGATCGGGAACAGATCGGTCAGATAATCGCGCAGCACGTTGCCGGTGATTGCGATGCTGTCCTTGCCGGCGGTGATGGTTTCCAGCGTCTTGCGGGTCGCCTCGCGCGGGGCCAGAATCAGGAACTTGTCGGCCACGCCCGCAGCTTCCAGCGCCGGCTTGACGTATTTGATCAGTTCGGCGTCATGGGCGCGGTTCGCATCCAGCCAGAAAATCGCCTCGGAGCCGGTTAGGCGCTGACGATCCATCGCCAGCTGGATCCAGTTCTCGATCGGGGCCTTCTTGGCGGTGCAAGCGCGCCAGATGTCGCCCTGTTCGACCTCATGCGAATGCAGGACCTCGCCATTGGCCAGAACGATGCGGATCGTGCCGTCCGCAGGCGCTTCGAAGGTGGTCGGGTGGCTGCCGTATTCTTCGGCCTTCTGCGCCATCAGGCCCACATTGGCGACCGAACCGGCGGTGGCCGGGTTCAGCGCACCGTTGGCTTTGAAGAAGTTGATGGTCTCGTCATAGACCGGCGCATAGCAGCGGTCGGGGATCACGCAGTTGGTGTCTCCCTTCTTGCCGTTCTCGTCCCAGCCCTTGCCGCCTGCGCGGATCACGGCGGGCATCGAGGCGTCGATGATCACGTCCGACGGCACGTGCAGGTTGGTGATGCCTTTGTCGCTGTCCACCATGTACATCGAGGGACGGTCGGCCTTGACCGCTTCGATCGCGGCCATGATCTCGGCATCGTCCTTGACACGGTTTAGCAAGTCCCCCAGCCCCGAGTTCGGGTTGACGCCCAGCTGTGCCATGCGGTCACCGAATTTCTCGAACACCGGCGCCAGCCACGACTTGACCGCATAGCCAAAGATGATCGGGTCGCTGACCTTCATCATCGTCGCCTTCATGTGCAGCGAGAACATGGTGCCGTCTTTCTTGGTGTCCTCGATCGCGGCATCCAGGAACTCCGACAGCGCCTTGACCGACATGAAGGTAGCATCCGCAACGGTGCCTTCCTCCAGCGTCCAGCCGTCTTTCAGAACGGTCACGCCGCCATCCTTGCCCACGAATTCGATCCGCGCATCACCGGCTTGATCGGCGGTGATGGTGGCCGATTTCTCGTTGCCGTAGAAATCGTTGCCCGGCATCGACGACACCTTTGTTTTGCTGTCGGCCGTCCATTCGCCCATCGAATGCGGATGCTGCTGCGCATAGCACTTGACCGCCTTGGCGGCGCGGCGGTCGCTGTTGCCCTCGCGCAGGACCGGGTTCACGGCCGAGCCTTTGATCACGTCATAGCGGGCGCGGATCTCTTTCTCGGCGTCGGTCTTGGGATCCTCCGGGTAGTTCGGGATGTCATAGCCCTGCCCCTGCAGTTCCTTGATGGCAGCGACCAGCTGCGGAACCGAGGCTGAAATGTTCGGCAGCTTGATCACGTTGGCCTCGGGGGTTTTCACCAGCTCGCCCAAGGCGGCCAGATCGTCGGGCTGACGCTGTTCTTCGGTCAGGTTTTCGGGGAAGGCCGCGATGATGCGCCCGGCCAGCGAAATGTCCTTGGTGCCGACGCTGACGCCAGCAGCCGACGCGAATTTACGGATGATGGGCAGGAACGAGGCACTGGCCAGCTCCGGCGCTTCGTCTACGATGGTATACAATATGTCGAAGTTCGATTTTTCTGCCATGTTCCCTTACCTTTTTTAAGCCTTTCAGGGGCGTGCGATCCGAGAGTTGTGCCGCGTGCGGCGCGGCGTGCGAGGAGCGTGAATGCTGTTCCGCTCCGGGGTGACTCTGATTTGACAGGGCTTCCCTTAAATCACCCGGGCCATGGGATCAATCGCATACGAACGCGCATTTTGACCCAGTTTGCGCAAAACCGCGCAAATGCCTGGATTTTGTGCTCGCCGACGATGCCCGACGCCTTTTCCTTGACGCGGACGCTGGCTAAGACGGTCCTCCAACCAAAGATCAAGGAGGCCCCGTTGGACCGCATCGCCCGCACCATCGCCACGGAAATCAATGCCCGCCCCGAACAGGTGGACGCGGCGGTCAAGCTGCTGGACGAAGGCGCCACCGTGCCCTTCGTGGCGCGCTATCGCAAAGAGGTTACGGGCGGGCTGGACGACAGCCAGCTGCGCACCCTGTCCGACCGGCTAGCCTATCTGCGCGAGCTCGAAGCGCGGCGCGAGACGATCCTGAACTCGATCAAGGATCAGGGCAAGCTGACCGACGAGCTGGCCAAATCCATCGCCCAGGCCGAAACCAAGGCGCAGCTGGAAGACATCTACCTGCCCTACAAACCCAAGCGCCGCACCAAGGCGATGATCGCGCGGGAAAACGGGCTGGAGCCGCTGGCCGACGCGATCCTGGCCGACCGCAGCGCCGACCCCGAGGCGCTGGCCCAGGCCTATGTGACCGAGGCCGTGCCCACCACCAAGGATGCGCTGAACGGCGCGCGCGACATCATCACCGAGCGTCTGACCGAAAACGCGGCCCTTCTGGGCGAGCTGCGCACTTTCATGCAGGCCGAGTCGCTGCTGACCTCGAAGGTGATCGAGGGCAAGGAACAGGACGGCGCCAAGTTCAGCGACTATTTCGACCATGCCGAGCCCTGGGCCAAGGTGCCCTCGCACCGGGCGTTGGCGATGCTGCGCGCATCGAAAGAAGGGATCGTGACGCTGGACATTGCCCCCGACCCCGAAACCGGCGCTGCCCGGGCCGAGGCGATCGTAGCCGCCCATCTGCAGACGCGCGGTGACGGGCCGGGCGACGTGTGGCTGCGCAAGGTCGCGGGCTGGACCTGGCGGGTGAAGCTGTCGCTGTCGATGATGGTCGAGCTGATGGCCGATCTGCGAAGCCGCGCGCAGGAGGAGGCCATTCAGGTTTTTGCACGCAATCTCAAGGACTTGCTGTTTGCCGCCCCGGCGGGCCCCCGCCCCACCCTGGGGCTGGACCCGGGCATCCGCACCGGCGTCAAGGCCGCGGTGGTGGACGCGACGGGCAAGCTGGTGGCGACCGACACGCTGTATCCGTTCCAACCCAAGAACGATTTGCGCGGCGCACAGGCCACCATCCTGAACCTGATCGCCACCCACAGGGTCGAACTGATCGCTATTGGCAACGGAACAGCCAGCCGCGAGACCGAGCGGCTGGTGGCCGACACGCTGAAACTGCTGCCCAAAGGGGTGCGGGCCCCCACCAAGGTCGTGGTGTCCGAGGCCGGGGCCTCGGTCTATTCCGCCTCGGAATTGGCCGCGCGCGAGTTTCCCGATCTGGACGTCTCGCTTCGTGGCGCGGTGTCGATCGCCCGCCGCCTGCAGGACCCGCTGGCCGAGTTGGTCAAGATCGAACCCAAAAGCATCGGCGTCGGCCAGTATCAACACGACGTAGATCAACACCGGCTGAGCCAGTCTCTGGAAGCGGTGATCGAAGACGTGGTGAACGCTGTTGGCGTCGATCTGAACACCGCCTCGGCGCCGCTGCTGACCCATGTCTCCGGCCTGGGCCCCGGTCTGGCCGAAGCCATCGTGGCGCATCGCGACCTCAATGGGGCGTTCCGGTCGCGGCAGGATCTGCTGAAGGTCGCGCGCCTCGGCCCCCGCGCTTTTGAACAGTGCGCGGGCTTCCTCCGCATCCGCGGCGGCGACGAGCCGCTGGACGCCTCGGCCGTCCACCCCGAGGCCTACGACGTGGCCCGCCGCATCGTGCAGGCCTGCGGCCGCGACATCCGTCAGATCATGGGCCATGACGGTGCGCTGCGTGGTCTGCGCGTCGAACAGTTCGTGGATGACCGGTTCGGCCTGCCCACGGTGCGCGACATCTTTGCCGAGCTGGAAAAACCCGGTCGCGACCCGCGCCCCAGCTTCGTGACCGCCAGTTTTAAAGAGGGCGTCGAGGAGATCACCGACCTCAAACCCGGCATGGTTCTGGAAGGCACCGTGACCAATGTGGCGGCCTTTGGCGCCTTCGTCGATATCGGTGTGCATCAGGACGGCCTGATACATGTCAGCCAGCTGGCCGACCGCTTCGTCAAGGACCCGCACGAGGTGGTCAAGGCCGGTCAGGTCGTACGCGTCCGTGTGGTCGAAGTTGACGTGCCGCGCAAGCGGATCGGGCTGAGCATGCGCAAGGATGGCGGAGCTTCTGCCCGGCAAGATCGCGCCCCAAAAGGGCATAACGCACGAGGAAAGAATTCAGGCGCTCAGAAATCACAACGCGCAAAAAATAAACAAAATGCGCAGCACGGCGCGCTTGGGGATGCTTTGCAAAATGCTCTCAAAAACCGATAACCTCCCTTGCCCTGCCTGAGCATCAGGCGGGCGTTTCCGTCTGGAACGCGTCGGGCTCCAACTCTTCCCAAAAAGCAAAGATGGCGTTGGCGTTCAAACCCGACCGCCAGCCGTGCTGCCGGAAGTGTTCGCGGTCCAACTCGTCCGACAGGGTCGACATGAACAGGCGCTTGTCAGCATCCCGCTGGGTTGGGTTTCGCCGCGAAACCAGTTCTTCGACGATGGCCAGTTTGCGGGCCCGTTCGGCACGTTCCGCCGCCCGCGCGGCATAGGCCTGATCCTCGCGCGCCTTCTCTTCTTCTCGCTGCCTGGCCGCGGCCAGCGCCTCGGGACTGGGTGGCGCCGGGGTCTCTTTCACTGGGGCCTTGTAATCTTCCTTGAGAGCGGCCGAAAGGTAGCCCACAGTGGATTTCACATCCCCCTGCCCTTTCACATAGTCCAGCTTCTGCTGAACGTATTCCTCACCGTGCTCGGAAATCCACTGCCGTGCCAGCCTGTCCGAGACCCCCTGTTTGCGCAGGGTCTTGTAGACGGGAAGATTGCGCACGCCATCGCTGTCGTCGATCTCGAACATCGCTTTCTGGGGGTTGCGCTGGATCAGGAACCTTATGTCAGTGACGCTGCGGCCCTTCTTACGGAACTCTGGCTCGATCAGGATATCCGAGCTTTTGTTCACCTCGCAAACGGCAGGCTTGATGATCTTGGCGTTTAGGTGCTTGAAACTGGTGTAGTAGTCGCTGCCGTCCACCCCCATCAGTTTACGGAATACCTCGAGCGTCCACCAGCCCGTCGAGCCGGTCCGTACGAAGCGATAGCAGTTTTCATACAAGGCCAACCCGTGACCCGAACTGAAATTGCGCTGAATGTGCACGTTGATCAGCGCATAGATCTTGGGATCATACAGCTTTTGCGCCAAAGCCGGGGAATAAGCATATTCGCACACCCCGTTTTTGAGTTTGGCAAAGCTCAGCAACGACGACACGCCCCATTCCTGGCGCCCCTGCTCATCCAACATGTCCCACTCGGCTACGGTTTCGGCCAAAGCGCGAAGGCTGGCACGCAACGTGTCAAAGTCGTTCGAATTGTATCCGACCATCATCGCCAGGGTCCGGGCGTCGATCGTGTGGGTCTGTGCAGTGGTCAGCGCGTCATAGGCATTGAGCAGAAGAACATTGGACAGCTTTCGCTGCAACAAGGTGAGCTTGCCGCTGATGTGGATCGCGGCAACATTTTTTTTCACCGTTTCCCGTCGCAGCGCGCCCGAGAGGTGATCCATGTCCAATTCTGTATCCGGCATGATTCTGCCTGGCTGCTCGTTTGCAGATTCTGTTGCACGAAAGGTACCCGGCAATCAACCTATTTTGGGTCCCCATATACGGGAGGACTGCCATCCCGCAGACAGGTACCTTTCCGAATCGCCCCCTTGAGTTATCCACAGCGAACCCGCTTAGTCACACCGCACCCGGCGTTCCGAAGCCATCCTTACGCTGATTACCAGCACGTTCCGAAGTCTAAACTGCTCGATTTAGTGTCTTACCGGGAATCGGTACCATTCCAACCGGATTCTGGGACCTTACATCCCGTATATGGGTCCCCTTGATCCTGAACACTGGTCCGTTCCGTCCTGAAAATGGGCACCCAAAAACCCCTAAGTTATTGTTTTAAATGGTAAAACCGATTGCTAAAGAATCTAAAACTATTAAAGGAATCAAACTTTTTGTTGCCTGTTTTCTGATTATTTCATTTGGTTTCGCGACGAAACACCCGGATCATCCCAAATCTTGTGGAAAAATCTGTTTAACAGGATAGCGCAGGAAGAAAATGTTCGGTACATTTTGCGATATACGCCGCAAAGGCGAACATTTATCGAGGCACCGACAGTGAGCAAAACCAACCAACCTTCTCTGCCACCTTATTTCAACCTGGACCCGGCCAAGGCGGCGTCAAAGCTGCCTGATCCTATCGGGACATCCCGATTCGCGAAAGCAGCGGCGTTTTGCGCGAAAGGACGCGAGGATCTGGCAAGACGTGGCTATGCTCCGGATGGCGAAAAGCGGCTGCGCCGATTCTCGATCTGGGAAATCACGAAATACCTGATTCCGGTTGCTCCGGCCCATCTGCGCCGTGTGCTTAAGGCCAATCCGGATCTCCCTCAGGGCGAAGGAGAGGCCGGGTCGAAGTGGTTTACGCTCGAAGAAGTCCTGGCGCTGCGCCACTATTTCGCCGCAGAGGGTGTCAGCACCAAGGAGTACCTGCCGTACAGGCCCAAGGGACTGCCCGCCAAAGTCGTGGCAGTGGCGAATTTCAAGGGCGGCGTTGGAAAAACATCGACTGCGGCACATCTGGCAATGTCGGCCGCCTTGGACGGGTACAAAGTACTCGTGATCGACCTGGACAGCCAGGGGTCGATGACGTCGATCCTCGGCGGTCGCGTCGCCGATGAGTGGCAAACGGTGTTTCCGTTGATCGCCAAGGACTATGCTCGGGCCGTTCAGGAAGAAAACCGCGTGCGCGCGGCGGCCGGTCAACCTGAAATTCCTCTGGACGAAACGCTTCAGGAAGCTCTGACGACTCTTCCCCGAGACGTGATCCAGAAAACGCATTGGCCCAATATCGACCTGATCGGCGCGCAGTTGAATCTGTATTGGGCTGAATTCCAGATCCCGGTCTGGCGCATGGGGCTGCGCAGTTGGCCCTTGTGGGATGGTCTGACAAACTTCCTGCAGGATGAAGGTGTGTTGAACGATTATGACATCGTTTTCCTCGATACGCCTCCTGCACTTGGGTACCTTACGATCAACGCACTGGCTGCGGCGGATATTCTGCTTGTGCCGCTGGGGGCTTCGTTTCTGGAATTTGATTCCACAGGCCGGTTCTTCGACATGCTCTATACGACCTTTGCTAGCATCGAGGACGGTGAAAACGCGGCCCAACGGGCGGCGGGATTGCCCGAGCTCAAATTCGAATGGGATGTTGTCCGCGCGATCATCACGCGGTTCGATGCCAGCCAGCAGACCGACATGGCGAACGTGATCCAAGCCTATTTTGGTGACTTCATGAATGCCTATCGGCAGGATTACACTGCTCTGGTCGGGCAGGCCGGTGAGCAGGTGAACGGGATCTATGAGGCGGACTACCGGGATTTCAACCGAGACACATACGTGCGCGGCCGAGAAACTTTCGACCGGACCTACGCGGAGTTCAAGGAAGTTCTGATCGGCTGCTGGTGGCGCGACGCACAGATGGGAGGAGAGGCAGATGGCTAAACGCAGAAGACTGACGGCGCCGGACGCGGCTGAGTTGGAGCAACTCGAGGCGGGTTTCGCCACGAAACCCTCGATCGGCCCGTTTGAAACCAAATCGGTTGTGCCTCCAATCGCACAAGTCGCGGCCGAAGCCGCCACATTGAATGGAATGGCCGCCGTGACCGATCGCGAAGCTTTGGCCCGCGACCAGGGTGATGCGGCCCGTTGGCGCGATGCGCAGGATGCGGGGCTGGTGGCCCAAAAGCTGCCGATTGACGAGATCGACGCGGACTATATTCGTCGCGACCGGATGGTCGAGGACGAAGAAGCGATGGCCGAGTTGCTGGAGTCGTTGCGCGTCAACGGTTTGCGCACGCCGATCGAGGTGACGCCGACGGCCGACGGTTACGGGCTGATCTCGGGTTATCGGCGCCTGGACGCTTTTCGCCGTCTCGCCAGAACGGATCCTGCATTCGCGCAGATTCCGGCCTTTGTCCGCCAGGCCGGGGCAGGGCAGGGGGCGTATGTCTCGATGGTCGAGGAAAACGAGCTGCGCGCCAATCTCAGCCCCTACGAACGTGGACGCATTGCGGTTCTAGCGGCAGGGCAGGGGGTGTTCCCTTCGACCGAAGCCGCAGTGGACGCCTTGTTTGCGGCGGCGTCCAAGGCGAAACGGTCAAAGGTGCGCAGCTTTGCGATGGTACACGAGGCTTTGGGCGACCTGTTGCGGTACCCGGTATCCCTGTCGGAAAAGGCGGGGCTGCGATTGGCTGCAGCCCTGCGGGAGGGCGCTCAAGCCAAACTGCGCGCAGCATTGGCCGGAGCGGACGCGCCCGATGCCAAGAGCGAGTGGGCTTTGATCGAGGCTGCGCTGAAAGAGGCTCCCGAGCCGTCGCGTGAAAAGGCTCGAGGCGGACGTCCAAAGCAGGTTCAACGCATTCCGCCGCAACCGTTGCCCGGAGGAGGCGACATCCGTGCCGAAGTCGCGGCGGGTGAATTACGAATCCGCCTGCGGCGGCAAGATTTGTCGGCCGAAGACGCCCAGGACCTTCTGGATGCGATCGCCGCACATCTAGGCTAGTTTCGCCACGAAACACCTGCCTGGCCGGTCGAAACAGGATGGGCCGGGCAGATCCCGTAAATGGGTACTTTAAGCAAAAATGCGTAACTCGTGCCTTGCGCGCATTTTGGTCAAATAATGCGCGTTATTTTGACTGCGTCTTTGTCTGCCAGCGCTTTTAGGTTCGGTCCTGTTTTCTAGCCGGCGGCACGTCTTGAGGCTCTGTTTTTTGGACGGTGGTTAAGCATCGTTGAAATTGGACGTGAGTTTGGCCCGCCAGTCCGGCGAATTGCTGAAAGGTGTGGAGCGTCCTGAGACCTGTTCGCCAATGCAGGGCTGATGAACGAGTTGAAGGTCAAGCTCTTGGAGCGGATGCCGGGGGCGAAGTTGGCGATGTACATTGGCTACGAGGAAGGCAACGACGCCTCGGCCGGGCAGGCCAGTCGCTGGAATGGCAGGTCGACCAAGTTGGCGAAGGGCTGGAAGACAGGTCGCTGACCGATACCGATGGCGAAAAGGTTATGCATGCGCTGGCCGACCTGACCATCGCTATGCAACGGGACATTCTGCAAGAGGTAGGCCTGACGGGACAGGCCGATGCACTCGGCGCCATCCGGCGAAACTCAAGGCGGATGGAACCGCTCGACGATCTTGATTCCATCTAGCGACAGTTTCTTCCGAACCACTGATTGGCGCGCTGCTTTTGGCGGCCTGTGCCCCGGCGCGGCCAAACGGCTGGCGCCGCTTTCCGTCAAAACTGTCAAGAACGGCCTTTTTAATGTACCATGCGGTTAATCCGCGTTTAGTTCATTTCATTTTCTCATTTCCGGAAGGACCGGAACCATGCCTTGGAAAACCCCCAAATGGCCCAACGTCCCCTACAGCCAACCTAACTGGCCCGAAACATGGTTGCGGTTCGAACAGGAATACTCGAACGCCCATCAACCATCGCGATTGGTATCTCATCCCGGTGTCCCTTATGTTGCAACGCAAACCTTGAATTCTCGTCCCACGGAAGCAGAGTTGGGGCAGGTGGGGTTGGACTACCTGAAGAAGCTCCACGATTTCCTGTTGGCTCGGGGGAACACGCCGGTCTATTTGAAATATGCCGTGGACAGCCTGTCCGGAAAATTCGTTAATGCTTTCAAGTGGTTGCCGTTGTGGCCCAAATTCGGCACGCCCATAGGTTATTCGCCCGTGCCGCGTCTGGCTTCGTGGAACCTGTCGCGGGCTGCGGATCACGATGTACCGGCATCGGTCATCATGGTCGCGGCCGAAGTCTATGGCGGTGACAACCAGATTTCCCCGCAAGCCGGGATCCGCGTCCCTATGACCGTCGAGGCCGACGGAAACACCTATACCGTGCGGATCCGGTCGGCGACGGTCGAGTTTCCGGCAGGAGAAGATGCCTTTTTGACCGACCTTGCCGCGCGGGCCGGTCCTTCTTCCGGGCCCGGCATGCTTCTCGCGGTGTCCGCGGCTTTGGAGCGGTTGTACAAGGGCGATGACGTCACGTCTGAGATCGCCAACAAGGCCGGGGTTACGCAAGAGTCGGTGACAATCAACGACATCCAGTTCCACCCGCAGGACCTCAAGAACTGGCGGAGCTCACCCTGGGAGTTCACTATTCAGGCGACGGCCCACAATGCCAATCCGACCCGCGTCCCAAGCCCGTTGGGCTATGCGGTGTACGGCATTTTTCGCTTCGACAGGATCGGAGAGCCGACGCCCGGCGGCGTGGCCAAACAATCCGACCCGGTTCTGGTCTCTGTCGAGCGGACGCCGCTGGTGACCCATGCTGCCCCGCAAGGCAACGCGTTCGTATTCGCCCAGACCCCTCCGGGCTGGGCCGCGCCTGCCGGTGAGGCGTATGATTGGTCAGAGCGCAGACCAACCCGTGATGACGGTGTTCTGGACAGGTTCCGCAGCTTGTTCCAACTGGATCCATCAGCGCATGTTGACCTAAAAAGCGACGGTTTTCGCGTTTGCGTCTGCCCCGGATACGCGCCCGAGGACGCCGGTTTGCCGCCCCTGACCACCAAGACGGTCCACCTGCCGAACGGTCACGATCTGCAGCCGCGCCGGGACACGTTCAGCGCGGTCAGCGCCTATTTCAACTGTTTCCGCCTGTTCCGCCTGATGAAGCGGTTCGG
>NZ_JBXWRS010000017.1:0-47427 GCF_059612985.1 Ruegeria sp. BHSC043
GCATCGACGATGCAGGCCGGGTCGATCGCGCGAAATGGAACCGGTATCGCGAGGTCTTCGCCTCGCATGTGGTGGAAGACTGAGCCATGTCCGACTGGCAGGCCGATATCCTGATGTATCACGCGATTTCGGACGCGCCCGGGCCGACGTCAATCGCGCCGCGTATCTTTGCCGAACAGATGCGGGCGCTGGCCGACTCGGACCTGCCGGTGGTGACGCCTGACGCCCTAGCCGCCCCCCCTGCCCCGCGCGTGGTCGTCATAACCTTTGACGACGGGTTCGCCGATTTCGCCGACACCGCCTGGCCGATCCTGCGCGACCATGGGTTTCAGCCCATCGTCTATCTGCCTTCGGGCCGGATCGGCGGCACCGATTCCTGGGCCGGCGGGCATGTCCCGCCCCGGCCGCTGATGCGATGGGACCAGATCGAAAGCCTGGCCGATCAGGGCGTGGAGTTCGGCGCCCACAGCATCAGTCATCCGGACCTGACGGCACTGGACGCCGGGGCAGCCCAACACGAAATCGAGGCCAGCGGGGCTGAAATCTCGGCCCGCTTGCACCGCCCGATCCGGCATTTCGCGCCGCCCTACGGCGCCTCAAACCCCACCGTCCGCCAGATGATCGCCCGGCGGTATGATAGCGCGGTCGGAACCCGGCTGGGCGTGGCCCGATCGGGGGATGACATCCACGATCTGCCCCGGCTCGAGATGTATTACTTCACCGACATCGCCCGGTGGCGGGCGCATCTGGCGGGGCGCGGCAGCCCCTATCTGACCGTCCGCAAGGCCCTGCGCGGGTTACGGGCGCGGGTTCGGGGAAAGCCGTGGTAAATTTCAAAGACGGCCGGCGCCGGGTTTATCAGCGCGGGTCGGCAGAGGTTGAATTTGGTTCTTGGTAAGTGACTGGTACGAACACATGCACATTCTGATTACCGGCGGCGCCGGGTTCATAGGGTCTCATCTGACCGAACGGCTGATCAACGAAGGACATCGGGTGACCGTTCTCGACGATCTGTCGACCGGGCTGATGTCCAATCTGGCCGGGGTGGCGAAGCACCCCGATTTTTCCTTCGTCGAGGGCAGCATTCTGGATCGGCAGCTGGTTGCAGATCTGGTGCGCCCGGCCGATGTGGTGTTTCACCTGGCGGCAGCGGTCGGCGTCAAACTGATCATGGACGAACCCAGCCGGTCGATCCTGACCAATGTTGCCGGCACCGAAAACGTGCTGGATGCGGCGCTGACCGACAAGACCCATACCTTCATCGCATCCAGTTCCGAGGTCTATGGCAAAAGCACCAAGTTTCCGTTCCAGGAAGAGGACGACCTGACCATCGGCGCCACCCGCAATCTGCGCTGGTCCTATGCCTGCGCAAAGACTCTGGATGAATTCCTGGCCCTGGCGCATGCACGTGAATCCGGGCTGCCGGTCACGGTGTTGCGCTTCTTCAACACGACCGGTCCGCGGCAGACCGGGCGCTATGGAATGGTTCTGCCCAATTTCGTGCGGGCCGCGCTGGACGGCGCCCCCCTGATGGTACACGGAACCGGCGACCAGTCGCGCTGTTTCGGGCATGTGGCCGACGTGGTCGAGGCGATGTGCCGCCTGATGCACCTGCCCGAGGCCCGCGGAGACGTCTTCAATGTCGGCACCGACCAGGAGGTCACGATCCGCAGGCTGGCCGAGCAGGTCATCCGAACGACCGGATCCCGATCGGAGATCCGCCATGTGCCCTATGACACGGTCTATCCCGAAGGGTTCGAGGACATGCAGCGGCGGCTGCCGGACGTCACCAAACTTGAACGCGTGACCGGGTTCCGGCCGATGCGGACGCTGCAGCAGATCATCGACGACATCGTGGCCGAGATGCAGGGACAAGTGACGACATGACCGTCCCCGTCGCGATCCGGGCGGGCCGCGCGCCGTGACCGATCTGGTGATCGGATCCGGACCGGCGGGCGTGTCGGTCGCCTCGGCCCTTCTGGACCGGGGTCGCCGGGTTTTGATGCTGGATGGCGGGCGCAGACCCGACGAGCCGGCGATGGCTCTGCGCGGCCGTCTGGCCGCCACCGACCCCGAAAGCTGGTCGCCGCAGGACCGGCGGGCCTGGCAGGCTCCGCAATTCGACACCCCGGCGGGACAGGTTCGCCGGTTTGGGTCCGATTTCGCCATGGAACCCGGCGCGATGACGCTGACCGATCCAGACGCGGTCGCATTGCGGGCGTCGCACGCGGCTGGCGGGCTGTCGAACCTGTGGGGCTCTGCCGTTCTGCCCAACCGGGCGGCCGACATGCAGGATTGGCCGATCACCGATCAGGATCTGGCACCCCATTACCGCGCCGTCGCCACCTTCATGCCCATCAGCGGGCAGACTGACGCCCTGCAAGACCTGTTTCCGTCCTTTTCGATGCACGAGAGAACCCCGCTGACCCCCTCGGTACAAGCCCAACGAGTGCTCGACAGGCTGACACTGCGAAAAGACGATCTGGCCCAACTGGGTGTCCGGGCCGGGGCGTCGCGGCTGGCGGTCGAGACCGGGTGCCGGTATTGCGGTCAATGTCTGCATGGTTGTCCTTGGGGGCTGATCTATTCGGCCGCGCATACGCTTGAGGGGCTGCGCCACCATTCGGCCTTTCGGTACCGGATCGGGCTGGCGAACCGGTTTCAGGAACAGGGCGATGCGGTCACGGTCACGCTCGACGGGGGCGAGACCATTCAGGCCGACCGCGTCTTCATCGCTGCCGGGGTGCTCGAGACCGCGCGCATTCTGCTGCTGTCCTCTCCGGCTCCCGACGCCAGCCTGCGCCTGCTGGACAGTCAGCATTTCTTTCTGCCCAGTCTGCACCGATGGCACCTGCCCCGCCGCCCGGATGCCGGACCCTTCCATACTTTGCCGCAGATCTTCGTCGAGCTGGACGACGCGGCCGTCTCGCCCCATATGGTCCATGCGCAACTGTACACCTGGAACGAATTCTTCGCCCATGACCTGATCCGCAACTACGGCGCCCGGCTTCCCGGCTCGGGGCCGTTGTGGCGCATGCTGGCGCGGCGGCTGATCGTGGCCCAGGTGTTTCTGCACTCGGCGCATTCGGCTCGGATCGGACTGACTCTTGCCTCGGACGGGCGGCTTGTCCCGACGGTAACGGGCAATGACGAAACCGACGCCGTGTCCGGCAAGGCCGCCGCGCGCATCGCGGAGGTCCTGAGGCTGGCCGGGTTGCTGCCGCTGGGCTTTGCCCGCCGTCAGGGGGCCGTGGGGTCCAGCTTTCACGTCGGCGGGTCGATGCCCATGGCCAAGCTGCCCGAAGCCGGGCAGGCGGATACGCTGGGACGGCCCCGCGGTCTGTCGCGTGTGCATCTCGTCGATGCCTCGGTCTTTCCCAGCATTCCAGCGACGACCATCACCTTTTCGGTCATGGCGAACGCCCACCGGATCGGGTCCTGTGCGCCCTGATCCGACGGTCAGGCCTGCGCGCCGGTCTCAAATGCTCCGGCCTCGAGCGCGGCGGCCAGCACCCGGTCGCCCTTGCCGTACGCGGCGCGGGCCAGTGCGGCACCATAGGCGGCCAGAACCTTGTCTTCGTGCCAGATTTCCAGAAACGCGGCGCGCGCGGCACGGCCCTGGCTGTCGCGCCGCCCCGGCTCGTGCTGCAGTTCACGCATGGCAGCGATCAGATCCTCTTGCGTGTCGAACAGCGCCCCACCTCCGGCCCGCTCGACGATTTCAGGAAAGGGGCCCAGACGCCGGGCAATCACCGGCGTTCCCAGTCGGAAGCTCTCGATCAGGATGATGCCAAAGGTTTCATAGCACACCGAGGGCACGATCAGACCGATCGCCCCCCGGTAATAGGCATTGAGCTCATCCAGCTTCTTGCGGCCCAGGAACCGGATCCGCGGGTTGTCCGCGGCCTGCCGTTTCAGCTCGGGCGCATAGTCGCCGTCGCCCAGGATCAGCAGGTCGGCATCGGGGTATCGGTCAAAGGCAGGGAACACGTCCTGCAAGCCCTTGATCTTTTCCAGGCGACCGACGAACAGAAAATAAGGGCGGTCATGCACGGCCGGTTCGGGCAGCGCCGATGGGTCCAGGTCGGGCAGGAAATACGGCAGCACCTGCATATCGTGGCGCAGCCCGAATTCGCGATGCTTGGCGCGGCTGAATTCGCTTTTTGCGACGATCAGGTCCATGTGATCCAAGGCGCGGTCCAGCGCCCCGGTATACCGCCACAGCTGTGGTGGGCGCCTGTAACTGAGGACACAGCGCAGGCACTGGCGTTTGTCGCACAGCTCGCGCCCATGGCGCCACAGGACATGGGTAGGACACACCAGCCAGTGTTCATGCGCCTCATAGATCTTCAGGCCCGATCCCATCGGTAGCAGGCCCGGCCCTCCGATGAGCGAGGTGTTGTTGTGCCAGATGATATCCGGCTGCTGCTGGTCCAGAATCTGACGAATGCGGCCCGCGTGCACCACCGGGCGGCCGGTCTGCTGGGTCAGAAGGTTCGACAGCATGCCATAGCGACTGCGCAGTCCGATCCGGCGCACTCCGTCCGGGTCGCCTTCGGGTTGGGGCTTGCCGCCGAGGATCAGATAGCTGTCCTCGTCATGCACCACGGTCACGTCATGCCCGCGCGCGACAAGCGCCCGTGCCATGCGCTGGATGCCCACCGCGTCGCCACCGAAGGAATAGGGCGGATAGAAGGTAGTGAACATCAGGATTTTCAACGAACGCATGTCACAATACTCAAGAACCAACACCTTCGGGGCATGAAACACGATCCCCGCCCCGATCGAAAGGCACAAGTCGCCACCGACCGGGCCTACCGCTCCTGCAGCCCAAGATACAGGCTTTCGATCTGCCGGTTGATATGGTCGGGGTCAAAGCGGGACGCTTTCGATCTCTGAAACGCGTTTGCCGCCATGGCCGCGCGTTTCGCATCATCTTCCAGCACCTCTGTCACCGCCTGTATGATCGCCGCGACATCACCGATGGGAACGCAGGCCCCGACCGTGTCGTCGACCAGTTCGTGCACCCCGGAACAATCCGTCGCGACGATCGGTGTGCCGGTCTGCAGCGACTCGGCAATCGAGATCGGAAGGGCCTCCCACCGCGAGGTCAAAAGCATCAGATCCGCCGCCCGCAGATACCGATACGGAACATCCGTCCGCCCCACGAACTGCAGATACCCGTCCAGGCCGCGATCCGTGGCCAACGCCTGCATCTCGCGATCCAGCGGCCCATCGCCGACCACGACGAAGCGGTATTCGGGATGGCTGCCCTTCAGGCGCGCCACACACTCGATCAGAATGTCGATCCCTTTCTGATGCGCCACCCGGGCGATGGTCACGACCAGGCGCGTGCCCCCGCGCAACAGGTGTTCACGCAACGCGGCCACGTCTTCCGGCAGGTCTACGGGGGGCGGCTTGATCCCGAGGCCGATCACCCTCAGCTTGCCCTTGGAAATACCCCCGATCGCCACAAGGTCCTCGGCGGCGCGGTGGCTGGGCGTGACGATCAGGTCGGCATGGCGCGCAATGGCGCCGAACCCCCTGATCCGGTCGGGGTCCGAGCCGTGATAGGTCACGACCAGTGGAATGTTCAGACCCATCCGCGCCAGCAATGCCACCAGGGCCGGAGCGGATTCATGCGCATGGATCACGTCGACGTTCGCCTCGCGCAACCAGCAACGCAGCGACTGCGCGCCCCGCCCCGCGTTTGACAGTCGCCGCAGAACCGACCCGCCATCCGCCGCAACACCGCGCGTCGGAACCGACAGAAATCGATCGCTCAGTTGTTCGTTCGCCCAGTTTCCGGGGCTGCCGGCCAGATAGATTTCATGCCCGCGACCCGTCAGCCAAGTGCTCAGGTCCAGCGCATGGCGTGCTATTCCACCCATTCCGAAATCGGTACACATTTGCGCGATGCGCAGGGGCTGGCGGACATCCGTTCCGGGTTCTGTCTGCATGGTTCATTCCAACTGCATTCGGTAGTGAAGGTGTAACAAGAGCACTTGTGCGACGCCACGCATATCAGCGCCCTTTGTACGACTGGCCGCTGAAAACGCAGCGGCCCAGACTGGGTCAGATCAGGGCGGATGGCCAAATCCATGCCCCCGCACGGATTGGCCAAGCCGGTTTCGCCCGCGAAGCCCAAATCAGGACTGTTGCCACTGATGCCACAATCCGGTCACCTTTGAATCAATGGGCAAATTTTTTTGACAGTTGGCCAGCCGACCTTTGATCGCTGTGTTCAAGCACGTTCAAATTCAATATTTCGGATTATGGGCGCGCAGACGACCGGTTTTGCATTACGATCAGGATTGGAGATTTAGTCATGAAACCACATCAGATTTCGGTCGTCATACCCTGCGTCAATTCCTATTCCGATTTTCAAGGCTGCATGACCGCGCTGCGCAACCAGACCGGCCCCAAACCCGAGGTCCTGGCGGTCGAGCGTCTGGGCTGCGGCTTTGCCCAGAAGGTCCAGGCCGAATTTCCCGACGTTCATGTCATCTCGGTGGGCGCCGAAGCCACGATCCCGCAGATGCGGGCAGTTGGCATCCGGACGGCCTCTGCGGATGCGGTCGGCGTGATCGAGGATCACGTCATCGTCCCGCCGGATTGGACGGCCCGGATGCTGGAAGAGATCGCCGCCGGCGCGGATGCGGTTGCCGGGCCGGTCGACAACGAGGCGACCGACTCGCTGATCGATTGGGCGGCGTTCCTGTGTGAATACAGCGCGGTCCTGCCGCCGCTGGCCGACGGACCGTGTGATTGGCTGCCCGGCAACAACACCGTGTATCGACGCGACGTGCTGAGCAAATGCGACGCGGTGCTGGACGACGGCAAATGGGAAAACCATCTACATGATTACATGCGCCAAGCAGGCGCGAAACTGGTCATGCGCAACGACATCGTCGCCGGCCACAAGATGCACTACACCTTCGGGCTGTATATGGCACAGCGATATCTCTACTCCAAAAGCTTCGCCGGGGCGCGGGTCCGCGGCGAACCCGCGACGAAACGCGCTCTGATGGGTTGTTTGGCCTTTGCCCTGCCGCCGGTCGTCTTTGCGCGGGTGGTCCGCAACATCCTGTCCAAGAAGAGGCATGTGCCACAGCTGCTTCGGTCGCTGCCGCTTCTGGTGCCTTTTGCGCTGTCCTGGGGGGCGGGTGAGATTTCGGGTTACTGGTTCGGGGCCGGACAGTCCCTGTCCAAGGTCCGCTAGCGGGATAGCGGCCGATGTCCGATCCGACCCGACCCGAATTGTCCGTGATCGTCGCCATCGTCGATGGAGGCGCTGCGCTGCGCAACTGTCTGAACGCCCTGCGGAACCAGTCAGGCACGCATCAGTTCGAAGTCATCATTCCCTACGACCAGCTATCGCGCGAAGCCGCCGACCTGCAGACCGATTTCCCCGAGTTCCGGTTTCTGGATCTGGGCGTGGTCGCCCGGGGCCAGGTGCCGCGCAACGCGCTCGAACTGCACCGGTTCTGGGACATTCGCCGCGCCGAGGGCGTCAAGGCCGCGCGCGGCCGGTTGATCGGCATGGTCGAAGACCGGGGCATCCCGCGGGAAGACTGGGTGGCCTCCGCCATCGACCTGCAACGGCAAACCGGCGCGGCCGCAGTGGGGGGATGCGTGGACAACGGCCATGACACGGCGTGGAATTGGGCGGTTCACATCTGTGACTTCAGCCGCTACATGCCGCCGATCCCGACCTCCGAGGCCGATTTTCTGTCGGCAACAAACGTCTGCTACCGGGCCGATACCCTGCATGAATTGCAGGCCCTCTACAAAGAGCGGTTCTACGAACCCTCGATCCACGCGGCATTACAGGCGGCTGGTCACAAGCTGGTCCTGTCAGAACACCCCCGCACAACGCAATTCCGGCCACGCATCCCGACACATCTGCTGGCGGTCGAGTGGTTTCATTGGGGGCGAAAATACGCGCGGATACATTCCGGCGAGATTTCGGCCGCCAAGCGTGTCTTTCGCGCCGCTGTGACCCCCTTGCTGCCCTTCGTTCTGTTTGCGCGGCACTATTCAACCCAGCGGAAGAAACGGATACATCTGCGCGACTTCTGGAAAGCATCCCCCCTGATCTTTCTGATCGTCACGATGTGGGCGTTGGGCGAGCTTGCAGGCTATGTGCAGGGGCCGGAACCCGCCCACGCCTGATCCCGGTCAAGGACGCTCGGGCAGCAAGCGGGGCAACTCGACCGGCGCGTTGGTGCGGCTGCTCTCGGCCACCGCCAAGGCAATCTCGATCGCGCGCAGACCGGCATTCCCGTCGGCAATCCGGACGCTCAGGTCCCCGTCGCACAGTTTCAGGAAATCCCTTAGTTCCTCGGCGAAGGATAGCTTGGCCGTCGATTTCCACGACCGCAGCTTTTCCCGGACCGCGATGTCGAAATAGTGCCGGGTGGTCGTGACCGGTTTTCCGCCCGGTTCCGGCAGGGTCACCAGCACGTTCTTCATCGGCGCATAGGCCCCGCGCACCAGCCCGTGGGTTCCATGTGCCTCGATGACAAAGTCGTATCCACGCCATTCATCCCATGTGGCCTGATAGATCGCGGCCAGCCCGTCGGGATTGCGGAAGATCGCCATGGCATTGTCCTCGGACCCCGCCAAGTTCCAGACGGACTCGCTGGCCACGCCATAGACCGACGTCACCTCGCCCAACAGATGCCGCACCAGGTCGGTCAGGTGAATCCCGATGTCCCACATCGCGCCGCCGCCCGCCAGCGGGGTCCGGTATTCCCAGTCGTGGGCGAAATGGGCTAGCCCGTCATGGCCGCCGAAGGCCCGCACATGGGTCAGCGTTCCGATCTGGCCGCTGGTCACGGCGTCCTTTACATAGGCGAAGGCCGGGTAATACCGCATGTTGAACCCGGTCGCGACGACCCGGTTCGCGGCTGCGGCCGCCTTCAGGATCCGGCGGCAGGTCTCGACCGAGTTGGCCATCGGTTTCTCGACCAGCACATGCCGCCCCCGCGCAAGCGCGCCCAGGCAGGGGGCCTCGTGCAGGTGCGGCGGTGTCGAGACCACGACGGCATCCATATCGGTGTCCAGAAACCGGTCCAGGTCGGTGAAGACCGGCGCCCCACCGGCTACGGCCCGGGCACCCTCTTCCGACAGATCCATGACGGCCGCCAGCGTCGTGTCCGGGCACTCCTGGATGGTCTCGACCCGCAATTTCCCGATTTTCCCGGCCCCGCCGACAACCCCGATACGCATGAAACAACTCCTTCACTCAATACTTTCGCTCGACCGCACCGGTCCGGCGCACACGACAATCAACCTTGGGAACGGCCCCTTACGGTGCTCGGTCCTTCAATCGCGGATCCGGCGGTGGCCCGGCGCAAAACCCGCGCTCCAATCCAACATTCCTTTCCTGCGCAGTAGCACAGGCCAGCGCGTTGCGCTAGGCTGACCTCGGACAACATGTTGCTTTGGATCGAGTTTTGACGGATCGGACCCACACCGGGAACCAAGCCCAATGGCAGGACCTTGCTGGCCGCCCAGTCTTTGTCACCGGTGCCACGGGGTTCGTCGGTCGGCGGCTGCTGGAACAGCTGACCCAGGCCGGGGCAAACGTCACCGCTTTGCTCAGAACCCGGCACGGCACGCGCGATCTTACCGCGCTCGGGGTCCGGGTCGAGGTGGGCGCCCTGTCTGACCGACCTCTGATGCAGGCCGCCTTGCGCGGCCATCAGGTGCTGTTTCACCTCGCGTATGACATGCGCGCACCCGCAACCCAAAACCTTGCGGATTTCGAGGTGCTCAGATCCGCCGCCGAAACTGCGGGCGTCGGCCGGATCGTCCATGTCAGCTCGATCGTCGTGCACGACGGCTGGCCACATCAGGATTTGGATGAAAACAGCCCCATGCAAAGGCCGGGCGGGTCGGCCTATCGGCAAGCCAAGCAGGCCATGGAGCAGGCCTTGATGCAAGGGAACTGCCCAGCGGCGATCCTGCAGCCGACGCTGGTCTATGGCCCGCACAGCCGGATGTGGACCGACCAGCTGGCCGACTGGCTGGCGCGTGGAACGTTGGTCCTGCCCGATCCCGAAGGTGTCTGCAACGGGGTATTCGTCGATGATCTGGTGCAGGCTCTGTTGCGCGCGGCGATCCTGCCGGATCTGGACCGCGAGCGTTTCATCATTTCCGGCGCGGCACCTTTCGCCTGGTCGGACCTGCTGCTTGGCTATGCCCGGATCATCGGGCGGGGTCAGGTGCGCCATTCCCCACTGGCCGCGCTGCAGGCCCGGCTGCCCGCGCCATCGGAGGACGCCCCGCCCGACCGGCCAGCTCTGGCCGCGCGCGTCAGCGCCGCCGCCCGCAGCCTGATCGGTCGCGAGAAGTTCGAAACCATGGTTCACGAGTTGAAGCGCCGCTTGCCCGGTCCGGCCGAGGTCTTTCCCGACCACGCCATGCTCGAACTGTTCGCGGCACATGGGGTCTGCCGGATCGACCTCGCCCGCGCGCGCCTGGGCTATCGGCCTGAATACGATTTGCCCGCCGGGCTCGACGCCACACGCACCTATCTTCAATCGCGCCACGGCGCCCCGTAATTGACGGTTTTTTCAGTGTTTCTTGTTTCGAGGTTTCTGGGTTTTGACACATATCGCCGTTGACGCAACATCGTGGGAAAACGAACGCGGGTTTGGCCGCTTCACCCGCAACCTGATCCACGCGCTGGTCAGCCGGGACACGGGGTACCGGTACACGCTGCTGTTCGATCAACCCCCCACGCGTGTGGTGCCGGACGGGGTCGAGATACGGGTCGCCGGGTCCGGGGCTTCGATGTCCGAGGCCTCTTCAGGCGCGCGGGCCCGCAAAGGCGCCGACCTGATGACGATGGCGCGGGCCGCCAGGCAGATTCAGTGCGACCTGTTCTTCTATCCGGCGGTTTATTCCTATTTTCCCCTGCTTGCGCGGCGACCCAGCGTGGTGTGCTTTCACGACACGATCCCCGAGCGGTTTCCCGACCTGATCTTTCCCCGAAAGCTGAACTTCCGCCTGTGGCAGGCCAAATGCTGGCTGGCCAAAAAACAGGCGACGCGGGTGATGACGATCTCCGAGGCCTCGGCAACCGATCTGGCGGCCATCCTGCGCATTCCCCGCGGCAAGATCGACACGATCACCGAAGGGGCCGAGCCGATCTTTGCCCCCGCTCGGGACCAGTCGCAGCTGGACCGTGTCCGGCAAAGCCATGGCATCCCGCCGGACGCGCCGCTTCTGGTCTATGTGGGCGGGTTCAACCGGCACAAGAACGTGCTGCGCCTGATCGAGGCGATGCCGCGCATCGTCGCCACGTTTCCCGACACGCGGTTGGCCATCGTCGGGCGCACGACCGGGGCCCGGTTCTGGGACAACGTCGCAGACCTCAAGGCCAGTGCAGCCGCGAATGCCGCGTGTTCCGAAAACATCCTGTTTACCGGAGAGATCGACGACACCCAACTGGCCGCCTTGCTGAACGCCGCCGACGCGCTGGTATTTCCCTCGCTGTGGGAGGGTTTCGGCCTGCCCGCGCTCGAGGCGATGTCCTGCGGAACGCCCGTCCTGTCCTCGGATCGCGGCAGCCTGCCCGAGGTGGTCGGCGATAGCGGGCTGTATTTCGACCCGACATCCAGCCGGGCGCTGGCGGACCAGGCCATCCGCCTGCTGTCCGATCCGGGCCTGCGACACGACCTGTCGAACAAGGCGCTGGCCCGGGCGTCAGGGTTCGGGTGGGACAAGGGCGCGGCCATGGCCGAACAGTCGTTTCAGCGGGCGCTGGGTAGGAAATAGGAAAATTGCAGCATCGTCCGACTGCGCAAGCTGTCACAGTACAGTCCACGGCAATAGGTCCCATTGCGCCCTATTTGGAAACATTCAATCTGCGCCCTGCCCGGGCGAGACTATTTTATTGGCTTCGGCCCCGATCCTCCGTATCGGTGGTTGAGGGCGGTTTGTTTAGGTCCAAGACGGCAATTGATTTCAGTTCCAGTTTGTATGATCAGGGTACATCATGAATCTCGAAACCTCACATCACCAGACCCTCAGACAGCGCATCGCCGCGCGCGAGGCGCGGGTCGCCGTGGTCGGGCTGGGCTATGTCGGCCTGCCTCTGGCGCTGACCGCCCATGACAAAGGCTTTGACACCACCGGAATCGACCTGAACCCGCAGCGGGTCGCGTGGATCAATCAAGGTGCTCAGGTCATCTCCTACCTCGCACCAGACCGAATCGCCAAAGCCGTGGACAGCGGACGGTTCCGGGCAACGCAGGACGCGGCAGCCCTGAGCGAGGCCGACATCATCCTGATCTGCGTACCCACGCCGCTGACCGACAGCCAGGACCCGGACATGCGCTTTGTCGCAGCCGCCGCCGAGACCATCGCGCAGCATCTGCGGCCCGGACAGCTGGTGGTATTGGAAAGCAGCGTCTGGCCGGGCGCCACCACGACGCTGGTGCAGCCGCTGCTAGAAGCGGACGGCCTGCGCGCGGGGGTCGATTTCTTTCTGGGCTTCTCGCCCGAGCGCGAAGACCCCGGCAATGACAAGTTCGACACCCACAACATTCCCAAGGTTGTCGGCGCCGACGATCCGCTGTCGCTGCAACTGATCGAGGAGTTCTATCGCGCCATTGTGACACGCGCGGTTCCGGTCAGTTCGGCCGCCACCGCCGAGGCAGTCAAGCTGGTGGAAAACAGCTTTCGGACGGTGAACATCGCGCTCGTGAACGAACTCAAGACCGCATTGGACGCAATGGGCGTGGATGTATGGGAAGTGATCGACGCCGCCGCCACCAAGCCCTTCGGGTTCATGCCCTTCTATCCCGGTCCGGGGATCGGCGGCGCCTGCATCCCGGTCTCGCCGGCCTATCTGGCCTGGCGCGCGGCCGATGCCGGATCCGACACGCCGATCATCAACCTGGCCCGGTCCAGCAACGATGCCGTGCCAAGCGCGCTGGCCCGCCGGATGGCCGACCGGCTGGCGCCGGATAGGGCCGACACCGACCAACCTCTGGCCGGCCAACGCATCCTGCTGATGGGCATCGCCTACAAGCGCGACGTCGAGGATACCCGCCGCAGCCCCGCGCTGGTGCTGCTGCAAGAGCTGGAGAAGCTGGGCGCGCGGGTCGATTACCATGATCCGTTCTTCCCCAGCCTGCCGGAAGGGGGCGAGTACCCGGATCTGGCCGGGCGGGAATCGATGCCTCTGACGGCGGAAAACCTGAAACGCTATGGCGCGGTGGCGGTGATTACCGACCACAGCGCGCCCGACTATGCGCTGGTGGCGCGCGAAGCCGCGATGATATTCGACACGCGCAACGTCTTTGCAAAGAAAGGAATTGAGGTGGCCGGTGGCCGCCTGGTGAAGCTTTGAGACCGCGTGTGTCGGCCCTGCCGGGCGAAGGTCCGGCAGGTCGGCAAGGTTCGCTTTCAAGGATGCCCGGACCGAAAGAAGAACCCGTTGATGAGTGAAAAGCCCGCAAGAATCTTCGTCGACCTGGATGGCACGCTGGTCAGGACCGATCTTTTTGTCGAGGCCATCGTTCAGTTTCTGACGAAGAACCCGTTGAACATATTTGTGCTGGTGCTCTGGCTGTTTCGCGGCATCGCCTATGCCAAATCCCGCATCGCGCAGCAGGTTCGGATCGACCCGGCCGGTCTGCCCTACGAAACGGCGCTGTTGGCGTATTTGAAGCAACAAAAGGCCCAGGGCCGGCAGCTGGTTCTGGCGACGGCAGCGCCGAAGGCCTTTGCCGAACCGGTGGCCGAGCATCTGGGCCTTTTCGATACGGTCCTGGCCACCGACGCAACGCACAACCTGAAAGGCGCCAGGAAACTGGCCGCGATCCGGAATATGGCCGGACAGGATCCCTTCACCTACGCAGGTGACACCGCAGCGGACCGTCCGATCTGGGCCGCAGCCAAGACCGAAATCTTGGTGAATGCACCGGCACGGGATGTGGATGCAGCACGGGCGGCGGACAAAGCCGAAATGGTCGTCAACGCGCGGCCACCCGGCTGGAGAGCATTCCTAAAATCGATGCGTCCGCATCAATATGCCAAGAACGCGTTGATCTTTGCGCCTCTGTTCACGTCACAGCAGCACCTGCCGATCGAGAGCGTGCTGGCGTCGCTGCTGGCCTTCATCTGCTTCAGCCTCTGTGCATCGGGCGTGTATTTCCTGAACGATCTTGTCGATCTGCAGGCCGACCGCCAGCATACCAGCAAGCAGTTCCGTCCCCTGCCCTCGGGCGACCTTTCGCTGCGGGCGGGCGTGGTCGGGGCCATCGCCCTGCCGATCGTCGCTTTCGGACTGTCGGTCGTTTTCCTTCCGGTCAATTTCACCCTGGTGCTGATCGCCTACCTTGCCATCACCATGGCCTATTCCTTTTGGGTCAAGCAGATCGCCACGGCGGACGTTATGGTGTTGGCCTCATTGTACACATTGCGGGTGATCGCGGGCTCGGCCGCCACCGGTATCGTCCTGTCGTCCTGGTTTCTGGCCTTCTCGATGTTCATCTTTGTCAGCTTGGGCTATCTGAAACGCTATGTCGAAGTGGCCGCGGCCCCCGCCGATGACAGCACCGTGCATGGCCGGGACTATTCGCATGCCGACAGCGAGACGATGTTCAGCCTGGGCGTCGCAAACATCACCGCGGCGGTGGTCATTCTGGCGCTGTACATCAACAGCCCCGAGGTCCAGACCATCTACCGGACCCCCGAAATCTTGTGGCTGCTGTGCCTTCTGCTGCTGTACTGGGGCAACCGGATCTGGGTCGGGGCGCGGCGCGGGCGGGTGGCCGACGACCCGGTTCTGTTCGCGCTGCGCGACCGCATCAGCCTGATGGTCGGCGCAGCCTTCGTGGTGGTCACGCTGGCTGCCAAGTACCTCAGCCTGTGACGGACCCGACAACCGAGGAGAAGGAACATGTCACTCTACTGGTCTTCTTTGCTGCTTGCGGTTTGCGCGAACATCTGCACCAACGTGTCATTCAAACTGGCCGTTCAACAGCTGTCCGGTCCGTTTGACATCCGCGCCTTGGTGGCATCTCCTTGGGCGTGGGCCGGGCTGGCCAGCGGGCTGCTTCTGCTGGGCAGTTTCATCGTCGCCATCCGCGGGATCGAGTTGAGCATCGCCTATCCGGCCGTCACGGGGCTGGCGATGGTTGGTATTCTTGTCGTCGGCTACGTCCTGTTTTCGGAAACGCTGAGCCTTCAGAAAATCGCCGGCATCGGGTTGGTCATGGCAGGGGTTCTGCTGCTGTCGCAGGTCGACCAAGCCTGACACCCGGCCCGTTGACCATCGGCAAAACCTTGCACAAATGAACCGATTTGCACCTCACGCCTTGCCCTTGCAACACTTGTTCCGGCATGCAGCGCACACCGTACCATATCGCAAGAGTTCATGGATTCGCGTGATGGGATCGGTGCAAACAGGCAACCGCTAACCAAATTTTAACCCTTGGCAGTTCAAACTTTTGCCATGATTTGAAACCGTAATCGAATTGCGGCTTGAGTGGTGGACATCTTGGTCCTCTCACAACCGGGTCGCGATTCATGACCGGAGGGACTGGGACAGTGTTGGGGATCGTCGGATTGGCAATGATATTCAGCCTTGGTCTGGCCGTGGCCGCCCTGTTGTCCGGGTATTCGGTTCTGACCGCACTGTTGGTTTATATGCTCGCCGGAACTTGCTTTGTCCTGGTTAGCATGGGCGCAATCTGCTTGACCCGCGCGCTGAAGACCACGCAATCGGATGAGCGCCGCGCCTTTTCCGGCTGATCGCCGCATTCCGAGTCATCTGGGCCGGCGATCCTACGACCAGTTTGCAGGATCAAGGCGAAAGAACTTGCGCAATTCCGAATAAAATGCCGGTTCGACCTGCTTCAAGGCCTTGGGCCGCTCAAAGAACAGCTCGACCGTGACGGCAAAGAACTCTTCATGTCCGGTGGCACCATAGGGGTCGATCACTGTGCGCCGGCCCGTCTCGACCGCTTGCACATGCGCGTCGAAGGCCGCCAAAAAAACACGCTCCCACCCGGCATAGTTTTGCTCTTTGGCCAGTACGGGCACGCCGTTGGTGCCGCCGGACAAGTCATCCAACTGATGGGCAAATTCGTGGAACACGACGTTGTGCCCGTCATGATCGTTTGCCGCGCCCTGCCGGCTGTGCGCCCAGGACAGGATCACCGGCCCCCGATCCCAGCTTTCGCCGGTACGGATGATCTCTTGTTCGGTCACGACATAGCCGCTGTGCCGCTGTTGGCGAGACTTGAAGGCGTTGGGATAGATCAGGACCGTCGTCAGATTGTCGTACCATTGGTCCGAGTTGACGACCAGAAGGCAGGCTTGTGCGGCAATCGACAGGCGCATTTCGTCCGTGACCTCAAGCCCGTCGCAGCCGATGAAATCGACCTGGTTCAGGAACAGGTTTATCTTGCCTTCCAAAGTGGCGCGCAGCTTGGCAGGCAGCCGCTCGAGGATCGGCACCGTCGCGTGGATGGTCCGCCGCTCTTCATCGCTCAGCGGTGTTTGCAGCAGCGCGGCCCTAGCCCTGGACTTCGACCAGAAATACCAGGCCACCAGACCGGCGATTGTCGCAACAAGGGTCAGAAAAAGCACCATGTGGCGACGGTATCTCTATTGCCCCACCTCAGAAAGCCGATTCATTCGGTCGAGGGCTGCGTGAAGTCCGCCAGCCAAGGCCGTTCGACATCCATGCCCTGATACAGCGCATGCAGCAGCAGATGTGCCGTCACCGGGTCGGGGGCAAGGGGGCGACGGTCCAGTCGCCCCTCTTTGACCGTTGTTTCGGCGTCGAAGATCACCGCATCCTCTTTGATGGTGGTCACCACACGAAGCTGGGCCAGCGTTTCGGGGTCGACCGCGGTCGGGTCGTCCGAAAGGATCACGAAATCGGCCAGTTTGCCCACCTCAATCGAGCCCTTCTGGTCTTCTTCGAAGTGTTGCCATGCCGGCCAGATCGTCATCGCCTTGAGCGCCGTCATCACATCGACCCGTTGATGCGGGCCCAGGATGTCGCCCGACCGGGTGCGCCGGGTAACCGTCGCTGCCAAGACCCGCATGCTGTCTGGAAATGCCACAGGCGCGTCGTGATGCGTACCGAACATCATGCCGCGCTCGGTCACCCAGCCGGTGGGCGAGATGTTGTCGGCATTGACCGGCCCGACCGTGTGGTCGCGGTGCCAGTCGCCCCAATAGAAGGTGTGCATCGGAAACAGCGATGGGAACACGCCCAATCGTTTGAGGCTGGCCACCTGATCCTCGCGCAGGAACTGACCATGCACCAGAACAGGCCGATTGCCCGGATCGCCATAGGTCAACCGCGCCTCGTCAATGGCGGCGATCAGCATGTCCGTGGCCCCCTCGCCATTGGAGTGGGTCAGGATCTGGAGACCGTTCTCAAAACACCAGTTTACCGAATCCTGCAACTGCTCGCGCGTGATGGCGGCGTAGCCGGCATAGCCGGGCGGGTAATCCCCGACCGGATCGTAGTAGGGCCGATCCCGCAGCGCGGTAAATCCTTGCGGCGAGCCGTCGATTGTCAGCTTGCACCCGCCGACTCGCACCCGGTCGGCATAGGTGCGCGACGCGTCCGATGCGATGAAATCGCGCGATTCCAGAACGTCGGGAAAGGCCACCACGTCGATCGGAAGGTCGCCGTCCGCGGCCACCCGGCGCAGGGCCTGAACTGCCGCGCCCGAGGAGCGCCCCTCTTGCGCGGTGGTGTAGCCAAAGCGCGCCCACATCCGGCTGCCGGCGCGCGCAAAAGTCCGCAGTCCGTCTTCGCCGACACTGCCAAGCAGGGGCACCAAGGCGCCGAAGAATGCGTATTCCTCCAGCACGCCATTTGGCTGGCCGGCATCGTCCTTTCGGATCACGCCTCCGGGCGGGTTCTCGGTTTCTGCGGTGATCCCGGCCAATTCGAGCGCTTTGGAATTGCCGACCCCTAGATGGCCGGATTGGTGGATGATCATGATCGGAACGTCGCGCGATACCGCGTCCAGTTCGGAACGGGTGGGGTGGCGCAGCTCGGCCAGTTGCGCGTTGTCATAGCCGAAGCCGATGATCATCCCCATCGCTTCGACCGAGTCGCTATTGGCCTCGGCCCACGCGGACAACGCCGCCTGCAGGCTGTCAATGTCGGTGACCGTGCCATCCGGTGGTGCCAGCAGGTTCGCCGACAAGGCTTGCAAACCGCCCATGACCACGTGACCGTGGCTGTCGACAAAGCCGGGCAACATTGCGCGCCCGTCCAGATCAAAGATCGTCGTGTCGTCGCCCTGATGGCTGCGCATCTCGGCCAGTTCACCTGCTGCGATGATCCGCCCATCCTTGACCGCGACCGCCTGTACCGTGGGCCGGGCGTCATCGATTGTCAGAATCGGACCACCGGTATAGATCGTGTCAGCGACCTGTTGGGCCAAAGCCATGTTGCTGAGGGTAAGACCGGCAGCAACGCACACGGCAGACAGGGTTGAAAGACGCATTCCGAACCTCCAGCAGCATATGGCAGTTCGGTGGACTCTAGCACGAAGTTGGCGTCCGGTCCGTGCAATGTTCAATTTTTGAACCGGCGCCGGCGTTTACTTGAGCGCGCGCGCCAGAAATTGCCGTGTGGCGTCTTGCTGCGGGTGGTCGAACAGCTGCTCGGGCGGGCCTTCCTCGATAATGCGGCCGGTCTGAAGGAAACACACCTTGTCGGCGGCCTGCCGGGCAAAGCCCATCTCGTGCGTGGCCATCACCATCGTCATGCCCTGCTGTTTGAGCATCAGCAGCACGTCCAGAACCTCGCCCACCAATTGCGGATCCAGGGCCGAGGTGATCTCGTCGAACAGCATCACCTCGGGCTGCATTGCCAGGGCGCGCACGATGGCGACGCGCTGCTGCTGCCCGCCAGATAGTTGGTCGGGATAGTTGTGCATCCGGTCGGCCAGCCCGAAGCGTTCGAACATCTCTTCGATCTGGGGCAGCAGCTCGGCGCGCGTGCGGCCGCGCACGCGACGCGGCGCCAACATCACGTTGTCCAGCGCCGTCATGTGCGGGAACAGGTTGAAGCTCTGGAACACGATGCCGATGCGGGCGCGCACCGATTGCGGATCCAGCCCGGGCACCGAGATGTCGACCCCGTCCAGCAGGATCTCACCATCCTCGATCGGCTCGAGCAGGTTGATACAGCGCAGAACGGTGGATTTGCCCGCCCCCGAAGCGCCGATCAGGCAGACCATCTGCCCCTCGTCCACGGTCAGGTCGATGCCGTCGCAGACGGTGCGGTCGCCAAAGCGTTTGACGACGTTGCGCAAGTTCAGTTTCGCCATCAGCGCCGCTCCCGCATCTGCCGGGCCATCAGGTGGTCGGCATAGCGTGTCGCCGGGATGGTCACGATCAGAAAAATGATCGCCGCGCCCACATAAGGCGTGAAATTGGCCAGCAGCGATTTGAACACGCCGGCCTGGCGGAAGATCTCGACCGGGCCGATGAAACTGAGAAGCGACACGTCCTTTTGCAGCGCGATCAACATGTTCATCTGCGAGGGCACGACGTTGCGGACGGCTTGTGGCAGCACCACGTCGCGCATCACCTGGCCTTCGGTCAGGCCCAGCGACAGGGCGGCGGCGCGCTGGCTGTGGTGTACGCTGTCGATGCCCGAGCGGAAAATCTCGGCCACATAGGCCGAATAGGTCAGGATCAGCGCCAGCGATCCCCAGATATAGGGCGAGTTCCACGGCCGGGCCAGACCCAGCCCGGGAATGCCGAAGCCGATCAGATAGACGGTCAGGATCACAGGCACGCCGCGGAATATGTCGGTGAAGGCCGCGCCGAAGATACGCAACGGGAACAGAGCGGGCGATTTGGTGTCGCGGGCCAGCGCGATCAGTAGCCCCAGCACCGCGATCGCGGGCGCCGACCAAGCAAAGATCATCACGTTGATCTTGAAGGCATCGAGCAGCTTCGGGAAGGTCTTGACCAGAACCTCGCCGTTGAAAAAGCTCTGCTGGACCTTGGCCCAGCCCGGTGCCAGCGGCACCAGCACGATCAGCGCCAACACGACCAGAACGGTGCTGGTCGCGGCGATCCGGATCGATCGCCGCCGCTGCTGCGCCTCAAAAAGTTCGCGGCGGGTCGGACCCGCCGTTCTGTTTCGTGTCATGTCACTTGATCAGCGGAACGCCCGTCGTGTCCTGCAGCCATTTGGCTTCGATCTCGGCAAGTTTGCCGCTTTCAGTCAGCGCGGCGATGGCCGCATCCACGCAGGATTTCAGCGGGTTGCCTTCCTCCATCAACATGCCGAACTGGTCGGGGTTGTCGCCTTGATCGGCAGGGAACTGGCCGATCACCTTGGACCCTTCGATCATCACCGCGCTCAGGAACAGGGCGGTGGGCAGGTCGAACAGCGCGGCGTCGATCTGGTTCGCGGTCATGGCCGCGTTCACATCGGCATTGTCGCCATAGAGCAGCGGATCGGCATTTGGCTGGATTACGTTGGCCAGTTTCGGCACCGCTGTGGTCGAGCCGACCGCGCCCCATTGCAGGCCCTTCAGCGCCTCGAGCGTGGGCGGGGTGTCAACGGCGTTTGCGCTGACCAGAACCGCCATCGGCGCGGTGTAGTAAGGGGCCGAGAAATCGACGACCTGATCGCGCTCGGGCGTGATCGAGTATTGCTGGATGTTCACGTCAAAGTTCTTGGCGCCGGGTTGGATCGCCTCGTCAAAGGACGACCGGACCCAGACCACGTCATCAGCGGCAAAGCCCATCTCCTCGGCCACGGCATAGGCGACGGCGGCTTCAAAGCCTTGGCCGGACTCGGGCGCGTCATCCATCACCCAAGGGTAATAGGCCGGGTTTCCGGTGGCCACGGTGAACTTGCCCTCGGTCAGGGTCTTGCCCGCGGCGCAATGCCCATCCGCAAGGGCCGAAGTTGCGGTGAACGCAAGGGTTGCGGCCGCGATCGAAAGCATCTTGGACATGGATCTGGGTCTCCTGTTGGGAATGTCGGGCCCACGGTAGTGTTGCCCGCCGACCCTGTCCAGTTGGTCGCGGTCTATGCCAAACACAGCAAGAAGTTCAAGCCGTCACGCGGGTGGAATGTTGTGGTTCACCCGGAACAGGTTGCCGGGGTCGTACCTGCCTTTGATCCGGGACAATTGGGCCGCGTTCACACCATAGGCCGATGACAGGGCGGCGGCCTCATCCGCGGGCATGAAATTGACATAGGCACTGCCGGTTGCATACGGCACCATGCGGTCATACAGCGCCCGCGCCCAAGCAATGCAGGCATCGTCATTTGCTGGGTGTTCCCAACGGGTGTGCACGTTCATGATGAAATGGGCCGAGCGTTGGGGATAGGCTGTCGCCGCAGCCTCGACCCGTGCCATCGCGCCGCCGACGTGGGCGATGAACACTTCACAAGCCGGGTCCGGCAAGGTCGAGATACTGTCGAGCAGCCCTGCGACCGCATCCGTGGGCAAGGCATCAAAATCGTGGCTTTTCCAATAGTTGCGCGCGCCGGGGGTCAGCAGAGGGTCGAACGCGGCCTGCCAGTCGACGAAGGCGTGCGGCGCGATCACGTCCACGATCGGGTCTCCGAGGGCGCGCAGCGGCTCCATCGCGGCTTCTCCGTCTTCGATGGGCCCGGCATAACAGGCGGCAAAGATCAGCACCTCGCGCCCGTGCCAGTCTTCGGGCAGGAAGGGCAACGGCGGGGCCTTGCGCATCACCGTCCAGACCGTCAGCTCGTCAGGGGCGGTGTCGGCGATCCGGGCGTATTCGGGCAACAGCGAGGGACCCTGTTCGAGCGGGTGGATCACAAGGCCGGACAGGACTTGCGGCCCCAGCGGATGCAGGCGGAACTCGAACGAAGTGACCACGCCGAAATTGCCACCGCCCCCACGGATGGCCCAGAACAGGTCCGGGTGGCTGCTTTCCGACGCGGTCACGATCGCGCCATCGGCCAGCACCACCTCGGCCGAGATCAGGTTGTCGATGGTCATGCCGAACTTGCGCGTGGTCCAGCCAAAGCCGCCGCCCAAGGTCAACCCGGCGATCCCCGTGGTCGAGTTGATGCCCGTCGGAACCACCAACCCGTGCGCCTGCGTCTCTCGGTCTACGTCACCCAGTACCGCGCCTGGCGCCACACGCGCGGTGCGCGCCTTCGGGTCGACATGCACCGATTTCATCTGCGACAAATCCAGCATCACCGCATCATCGGCCACCGCATGCCCGGCAATCTGATGTCCGCCCGAGCGGACGGACATGATCAGCCCCGCCTCGCGCACGAAATTGATGGCCTTTTGCACATCGCTGGCGCCGAGCGCCCGGATCACAAAGCCGGGTTTGCGGTCGACAATGCTGTTCCAAGTGGTCCGGGCGTCATCGTATTCCGGGCTACCGGGTAGGAAGACGGAGCCGCGTAGCGCCGCGTCCAAAGCGTCAAGCGCGTCTTGGTCCACGGATTTGGTGCTGCCGTTCAGCGTTATCAGGTCAAACATTATCGGTCCTCCAGATCAGGTGGACAGGATCCTTGCTTGTCTGCCTCGGCGGGTGCCCTTTCGCCTGTTGCCGGCGTCGGGCGCAACTGAGATCGGATGCTACGTCAGGCGAAAAGGCCTGGGTCGACACGGTCAACCGGCGTGATGACGTCAGCAGGAATGTTCAGGCGCTTGGCCGCCTTGCGCAGACTTTCCTCGTCCGGGGCTTCGTACAGGCAATAGGTCTTGCGCTTGTCGGCACTGAGGAACGAGAATATCCACTCGATCCCCTCTTCATCGTTGATTTCCTTGATCTTGATCTTGTCGTCGTCTCCCAGATCAAGCTGTTCGGCAAAATTTCGTTCAATGATATATCTTGGCATGGCACCCCCCCGGTACACACTTTCTGAAAACTAGGACGCTGCTCCCTCAAGTCTTGACGCCAGGGAAACCATAGCCAATTCTCGCGCGGTTGCCAACGCTGCCACCTCGAGCTCCAAGGCGATGCTAAGGTCCTGAGGGCGACCTCGGCGGCGCAATGCTCGGGCTCGGGCGGCTTGGCTATGGGCGATCCAGGGTGGAGCGGCCATCGCTGTATCGACGGCCATCGCGGTGTCGAACAGACTCTCGGCAGTGTCCCATTCGCCCAAAAGCGCCGCCAGCGCGCCCAGCCGTCGCGCAGCGGCGCCGGTGCAGACGGTAGTTGCCCCGGCGGTGATGGTAAGATCGCGAAAGGGCAACAGTTTCTGATAGATGATCTCGGCGAGGTCGCGCCGTTCGACCGCTACGCAGATATCGGCGAGATAGCCCAGAGTGGTCGAATACATCGCATCCTCCGGCAGCTCGAAGCCGGTTTCGGACAACTCATCGAGGATGCGTTCAGCCGCCTCGGAATAGCCAAGCTCGGCGGCGATCAGGCCAAAGCCGGGCTTCCAAGCGACATCTTCCGGGTTGTCGGACATCAGGCGTTTGACGACGGGCGCCACTTCGTGAAGGCGGTTCTGTTCCCGACGGATCGTGAACATCTGAACGCCATACACGCCCTCGACATGGGCACCGTGAGTCTGACGGCCGATCTTCAACGCCTCGGTCGCATAGGCTTCGGCCCGGTCGAACCGACCGTCCAAGATGTCCACCATGGCCCGGGCATGAATCTGCACCCAATAAAGTTGCAGATGCATGTCCTTGCTCGAAATCTCGGTCAACAGGTCCAGCGAGCTGTCGACCAACGCACGGTCAGCCATCTCGGCACCGACGAACAAACTGAGCGTGCGGTCGCGCCCCTGGTCGATGCTGCCCAGTTTTTCCGCCGTCGCGTGCATCGCCTCCAGATTTTCCCGCCAGTTCCAGCGGTCGTCGCCCTGCCGGGCGATGAACGGCGCACCATAGCGGGTCATCATGACGTGAAACTGCGATTTGTGGTCGCCCAGCCGCGCGGCCAAGTCCATGCATCGTTGACCATATTCCGCGCCTTCGGCAAGGCGGCCAATGAACATGCAGGCTTTGGAGATCTGTCCCATGAGGCTGCAGCGGCGCGCCTCGTCTTGCTTGGGCAGTTTTTCCAGCGCCTCGAGGCAGAGCGAGATCGCCTTTTCATGATTCCGGTCGGCCATCATGCAGGTATCCGCAAACTGGTTCGTGATATCCGCGGCCAGCGCATCCCGGCCGGTGCGCCGCGCCGCATCCATGGCTTGTTGCAGCAGCGCAATCCCCTCGGGCAATTGCCCGGCGCTGTCATGGGCACGCCCCAGCAGCGAAGTAGCAACAATCACCTCGCGGCTGTCGTCAGAGCCCAACTGGCCCGCGGCCTTCAGCGCTTCAGCCGCGTTGGCCAAGGCCTCTTGGCTGGCCGATCTGCCCAAGGCCATTTCGGTGGCCGCGCGCCACCGTTCAAAGGCAGCGGCCCAATCCTCGGCCTCGGTCAGGTGCCGGGCGACGGGTTCCGGGCGGCGCTCGATGTCAGCGGCGCGGTGCAGGGTCAGCGCTCGGGCCACCTGGGCGTGCTGGACCTTGCGTGTGGTGCTGAGCATGGATTGATAGGCCGTGTCGCGGATCAGCGCGTGGCGAAATACGAAATGCCCCTTGCGGTGGCCACTTTCAAAAATCAGACCGGCGTGGCTCAACTCATCGAGATGGGTGTGCAGGTCCTCCGGGCCCAGGGACATGATTTCCAGCAGCAGGTCAGGCTCGAACTCGCGCCCGATCACCGAGGCGGCCAAGGCGACCTGTTTGGCGCCGGGCGACACCGCATCGAGCCGAGCCATCAACGTGCCCTTGAGCGACGAGGGCACATTGCGCAGATCGCCCGTCTGGGTGATCGTTCGGGTCAATTCCTCGACGAACAGCGGGATTCCGTCGGTTTTCTCGATGATGCTGGCCACCATTTCGGGGTCGGTCGGGCGGCCGGTCAAGGATTCGATCAGGTCGCCGACGTGGGCAGGCCCGAAGCGACGCAACTGCAATGTCTGGACATGGGTATCGCCGGCGCCGGTCCGCATTTCCCATTCGGGGCGATGAGTGATAACCATCAGCAACGGCAGGTCGACACAGATCGATTTGAACCGCTCGAGAAGGGCCAAGGTCGAGGCATCGATCCAATGGGCGTCCTCGACGAAAATGATGACGGGACGATTTGACGCTCGCGCCCTGACCGTGGTGATCAGCGTCTGAATCGTCAGGTCACGCTGCTCTTGCGGCGAAAGGTTCAGAACCGTTTGGGCCAGCGCGCTGTGCGGCGCAACCAGGGCCGCAAATACCGGGAGCACCTGGTCGAGTTTCAGACCCTGACGCCGGGATAGCATCCCGCGCACATGCTCCTGAACCCTGTCGTCGTCGAAATCGTGCCCAACGCCCGCATCCTGCGAAATCCGTGCCGCGACCGGGTGAAACGGGCTGCTGGTCAGGTAGGGCGAGCAGTTCAGGCGGATGATGTCGGCGTGTTCCGCCACGTTGGGGTCCGCAAGAAAAGCCTCGACCAGCCGGGACTTGCCCATACCGGCCTCGCCGCCCAGCAGGATCACCTGGCCCGCGCCATCCTTCGCCTGCCGCCACGACTGCAGCAGGATGTCCTTTTCCGTCTCGCGCCCGATCAACCTGTTTTGGGCCGCACCGTCATGCATGGCGCGAAAGCGGCTCTCGGCGCTGCGTTCCGCCACAACTTGCATCAAACTCCGCGGTGCATCGAACCCCTTGAGCGGGACCTGCCCCAGTGCGGCGAATTCGAATACGCCCTGCAACGCCGTTGTGGCGTCCTCCTGCGGGACGACCACGGCGTTCGGCGGCGCTCGTTCCTGGATGCGGGCGGCCAGGTTCAAGACCGGCCCGGTCATCGCCCCTTCCTCATAAGTGTTTTTGCCGATCGCGTCACCAACGACCACGTCGCCGCTGGCGATGCCGATCCGAACCGACAGCGGGGTCCCGTCCGGGGTTTGCAGCGCCTTGACCCGCGCCACCGACTCCTGGCCTGCTTTGACCGCGCGGATCGCGTGATCCTCGTAGGCGCGCGGCCAACCGAAAAAGACAAGCAACCCGTCACCCAGATATTTGGCGACATAGCCGCCATACCGGCTGACGGCCCCGGCGACGGCGTCCTGATAGCGCTGCAGCAGGGTCCGCATGTCTTCCGGGTCAATCCGGTTGGTCAGTTCGGTCGAGCCGACAAGATCGGCAAAGAACACGGTCAGGTGCCGGCGCTCGGCAGCCGCAAGGTCAGCTTGGTCGGATACGGTCCCCGCCGCTTCGGGCAAAGGGATGGCAGGGTGCGGCGACCCGTCCGGCGTGCCGCCCAAATCCCGCGCCGCCGCCAGTATGAGCTTCCGGTGCCCAAGGCTGACACCCAGTTCGCGCAGGTCAGCGTCGGACAGCAAGGGCAGCACCCGTTCATCGACGTCGTTCTGTGCAAACGCATCGGCATACTGGTCCAGGCCCAGATCGTGCAGCCATGTCTCGACCGTGCTGTCCATGCCTGATCATGCGGGGTTCCGCGGTGTCAATCAAGCAATCGGTCAGTGCGGCCGAAAATGTCTCGACACGCAGGTTTGGGCGGATCAGACTGCGCTGACGTTTCAATTCCTTGATCGGGCAGAGTCCAGCCATGCAGCGCAGCGGATTTTTTCAATTCCGAATGACGGTAGCCGGCCTTGCACTGATCGTTTTGGCTGGGTTGATCATCCCAATGGGTGCCTGCGCCCAGAACACCGTCGAGACGGGCGTGACGGGCACCGTACAGGTCAGAGACCTGCTGAACCGACGATGCGTCGTCTGCCACAGCTGCTATGACGCGCCCTGCCAATTGAAGCTGACCGCGCCCGAAGGCGTGGCGCGCGGCGGGACCAAGCAGGTGGTCTACGACACCGACCGGCTGACAGATGCGCCGCCCACGCGGCTTGGGCTCGACGCCCGGACCGTGCCGGACTGGCGCGCGCTGGGGTTCCACACGGTCGCCGGAGGTCCGGGGCAAAAGCCCGGGCAACTCAGTCTGTTGGAACGCTTTCTGGATCTGGGCCACGCCGCGCCGCTGCCCGAGGGAGAGCCGGTTCCTCAGGAGCTGGGTCTTTCGATCAACCGCGAACTGGTCTGCCCGTCGCCGCAGGAATTCGATGCGTTTCGGCGCAAACACCCCTTGGCCGGAATGCCCTACGCTGCCGCGCGGTTGTCGGATGACGAGTTCACCCTATTGCGCGAATGGGCGCGGGCCGGCGGGACACTCGATCCGGAAGCAGCGGATCTGCCAGCTTCGGTCCAGGCGAAGGTCGATAGGTGGGAGGCCTTTCTGAACGCCGACGATCTCCGTAGCCGGTTGACCAGCCGCTACTTGTTCGAACATCTGTTCCTGGCGCGCCTGCATTTCCCGGATGACGACCCGCGCCGGTTCTTTCAGATGGTAAGGTCCACGACGCCGCCGGGGCAGCCGATCTCCGTTATCGCGTCCCGCCGGCCCTTCGACGACCCCGGCGCAAGGCCGTTCTACTATCGGCTGCAACTTGTGACCGAGACCATCGTGCACAAGGAACACCTGGTTTATCCGTTCGGGTCCCGGCGTATGGACCGGTATCGGGAGCTGTTTCTTGAACCCGACTGGTCGTTGGAACAACTGCCGCCCTATGGCGATGCAGAGGGCGGCAACCCGTTCAGCACCTTCGCTGCGCTCCCCGCCCGCAGCCGCTATGAGTTTTTGTTGGACGACGCGCTGTTCTTCGTGCGCAGCTTCATCCGAGGCCCGGTCTGTCATGGGCAGACGGCGGTCAACGTGATCGAAGACCGGTTCTGGGTCAGTTTCCTTGACCCCGAGGCGGATCTGTCGGTGACCGATCCCAGCTATCTTGCCCAAGGCGCGGCCTATCTCGAATTGCCGGTCGCCAGGGCCGATGAAGGGGTGCTGGGCGATCTCCAATCGCTCTATCACCGCAACCAGGTGGAATACCTTCAGTTTCGCGACGCCCGCTATCGCAACAGCCCGGCGCATCGGACGGGGTTCGGCTATGATGCGATCTGGGACGGGGGCGGGACGAATCCACAGGCATTGATCACCGTGTTTCGGCACTTTGACAACGCCTCGGCGATGATCGGGTTTCACGGCGACATCCCGGAAACCGCTTGGGTGATCGACTATCCGGTGTTCGAGAGGATCTATTACAATCTGGTCGCAGGCTACGACGTGTTCGGCCGGGTCGCGCATCAGCTGGCCACACGGCTGTACATGAATGAGCTGCGTATGGAGAGCGAAGATAGTTTCCTGACCTTCATGCCGGCCGAAATCCGAACCCGGATGCATGATGGCTGGTATCAGGGATTTCTTGCCGAGTTGCACACCTATTGGCATCAGCGCCGTCTCGATGACGATTTCCCGACCGGGATCGCCTTCGGCACCGACAACCCCAAGGCCGAGTTTCTGCTGAACTTGCTGAACCGCGGGAATGGGCTGTGGCCGGTCACCGACCCGATCAATCGCTGCACGGGTGACGCCTGTACCAGCGACCCCAGCGCGGCGCTGCTGCGGCAGTTGTCCAGCCAAACCGGCCCGTGGGTCAGGTATCTGCCCGACCTGTCGGTTTTGCTGGTCGAACATGGCGAAGACCAGACCGAGGTCTTTTCCCTCGTCCATGACAAGGCCCATTCCAACGTTGCATTTCTGTTCCGCGAACACGCACGACGCCTGCCCCGGGACGACACGATCACGGTGTTGCCCGGGCTGATCGGAAGCTATCCCAATTTCTTCTTCCGCGTGTCCAGCGACGCGTTGCCCGACTTCGTGTCTGCCGTGAAGGCGATCCGCTCGCAAAGCGACTATATGAATGTCATCGCCACTTACGGCATACGCAGGACAAGCTCCGACTTCTGGAGGCTCAGCGACCGCCTGCACGAGATGTTGGCACGGCAAGCGCCGGTTCAGTCCGGCGTTCTGGACCTCAACCGCTACAAGGACCCGAAGGCGGACGATCAACCCTCATAGAGGCCCGACACCCGAAGGTCATCGACACCCGGCTTGCCCGGGGCCGAGCGCTGGCCTATCCTGGTGGGGATGAAATCCTTTGCCGAAATTCGCCCGACCTACAGCCGGTCCGAACGCGTCAGCGACGGGGTAGTACATGTACTGGGCGTTGGTGCGGCATTGGTCGCGGTACCGATCCTGGTCGGCCAGACCGTGCAGTCCGGACCCGAGCCCGCCGCGGTCTGGGGCGCGTTGATCTACGGCGTGACGCTTGTCTTGATGCTGAGTTTTTCAGCGCTCTACAACATGAGCCAGAGCCCGGAATGGACCGATGTTCTGCGGTGTCTCGACCACTCGGGGATCTACGTCAAGATCGCCGGAACCTATACGCCGTTCCTGCTGTTGTCCGGCGGGCAGGCGCCGGGCTTGCTGTTTGGTCTGTGGTCGTCGGCCACGCTGGGTTCGGCCCTGAAGATGATCGCTCCGCACAGGTTCCGGTGGTTCGGGCTGGCGCTTTACCTGATGATGGGATGGGCCATCGTGTGGGCAGGCCAGGGTGTTCTGGCCGATCTGCCCTCGGCGGTCGTGATCCTGATGATCGCGGGTGGGCTGGTCTACACGGCCGGCGTTGCGTTCTATCTGCTGGACTGGATCCCGTATCACAACACGATCTGGCATGTGTTCGTGCTGTCGGGCAGCGGTCTGTTTTTTGCCGCTGTCTGCATGCGGGTTCTGCCTGAACCGGTCTTGGGCCTGTAGACGCCGCGCGTTCCAAGTGGTGTTTTTTTTCGCCGTCGGGTGTCTCGGGTCGGAAGGCAGTCGGCTACCACTACGGCGAACGGGGCTGGCCGACCCGCCCTGCGCAATCGCCACAGGTCGCCGAAAACCTGCACCGCTGATCCGCAAGGGGCTTGAACCGGGGGGCCGTGGCAGTGTCATCTGAGACCCTGCGAAGGGAGGGTCTGCATGAAGCTGCGGCAAATCATAGCCGGTCTGGTCTGTCTGGTCGCGCTGCTTGGCTGCGCACCCAAGGAGCGCATGTACGAAAAGACGGTGTCCAACTATCAGCCCGCCCGTGAAGACAGCAAACTGGGACGCGCGGCGCGCCGGTTGGGCGACCCTGGGGACGGGCGGTCGGGCGTGCGACTTGTTAGCGATGGAGAACAGGCGCTGGTCTCTCGGCTGTTGATGGCGGCCGCCGCCGAACGCACGATCGACGCACAATACTACCTGCTGCATGACGACCCGACGGGGCATCTTTTTGCAGCCAGCCTTCTTCAGGCGGCTGATCGCGGAGTGCGCGTCCGCTTGTTGCTGGATGATATGGACACCGCAGGCTATGACGCGATGACCGCCGCACTGGACCTGCACGAAAACATCGAAATCAGGCTGTTCAACCCGTTCTGGCGCGATCAAAGCTTGGTCGTGGCCGGTTTGACCGATTTCAAGCGGATCAATCGACGGATGCACAACAAGTCCATGACGGCCGACAATCTGTTTACCATCGTGGGCGGGCGGAACATCGGGGCCGAGTATTTTCTCGCGCGCGAGGAAATGAACTATGCCGATCTCGATGTGCTGGCTGCGGGGCCGGTGGTGACCGAAGTTTCCAAAAGCTTCGATGACTACTGGAACAGTCCGTTCGCGGTGCCCGCCCGCGCGGTTGTCGAGCCGCCGGAATTCAGCCTTGCCGCCGCCCGCGACCGGTTGCGCCAATTGGTCGAAGACGCGAAGCGGACACCCTATGGCGCCGCGCTGCGCCGGTCGGCGCAGGAAAACTTTGCAGACGGGGCCCTTTCGCTGGATTGGGTGCCGGCCCGACTCTATGCGGACCCGCCTGCCAAGGCAGCCGGCGCCGACATAGCGGATCCGATCCTTGCCGCGCAACTGCTGCCGTATTTCGAGACAGCAAAATCCGAGGTCACCATCGTTTCGGCCTATTTCGTGCCCCGCAACAGCGGTGTCCGGTGGCTGACCGCACTCGAGCGCCGAGGCGTCGATGTCCGGGTCGTCACCAACTCGCTGGCATCGAACGATGTGCTTCCCGTCTATGCCCATTACGCCACGAAACGCAGACCGTTGCTGCGCGGCGGCGTCGATCTGTACGAACTGCGACCCGACAACTATCAACAGCAGCGACAGGGCATCAACTGGGCGCAGTCTCGGTCGGGGCTGCATTCCAAGGCTTTCGCGATTGATGATCGATACCTGTTCGTGGGGTCGTTCAACTGGGACCCCCGCTCGGTCAACATCAACACCGAGATGGGAATCCTGATCGACTCGCCCGCCCTGACCGAACAGGCCATCGGTGCGCTGGACGACGCGCTACCCGCCTATACGTACCGGGTCACGCTGGGGCCAGCCGGGCAGTTGACCTGGCGGACCCGTGCGGCCGACGGAACGGTGCTGGAATATGATGCCGAGCCAACGGGCAGCGCCTGGGATCACATCGTTGCAGGGTTCCTGAGCCTGCTGCCGATCGGGTCGCAGCTGTGAGCAGGGACCACGCCCGATCGTGGCGCGATGGACAGGGGGCTTTGCGCCCCCGAGGGCGGGGCCGCGTCGTCAGGCACTGACGCGCGCCAAAAACCGCTGCAAACGCGGGTCTTTCGGCGCATCGAAGATCTGTGCCGGAGGACCCTGTTCCACGATCCGACCGCCCTCCATGAAGATCACCCGGTCGGCGATTTCGCGGGCAAAACGCATCTCATGCGTGACGATCAACATGGTCTGGCGTTGCGCGGCGACCGAACGCATGAGGTCGAGCACCTCGCCGACCCATTCCGGATCCAGCGCCGAGGTCGGCTCGTCAAACAGCATCAACTGCGCCCCGATCGCCATGGCGCGGCCGATCCCCACACGTTGCTGCTGTCCGCCCGACAGGCTGGCCGGATAGCTGTCGGCCTTTTCCGCCAGACCGATTTCCTTCAGGATGCGACGGCCCTGCGCCTCGGCCTCTGCGCGGGGGCGTTTCTTCACGGTGACCAGCGCTTCCATGATGTTTTCCAGCGCGGTGCGATGTGAAAACAGGCCGTAATTCTGGAACACGAAGGCAGTCGCGCGCCGCAGGGCCAGAATATCGGCACGGCTGGCCCGTGTCGCATCGACCGAAATGCCTCCGACCGTGATGCGGCCCGCATCGGGCGTGTCCAGAAAGTTGATGCAGCGCAGCAACGTCGATTTCCCGGTGCCCGAGGGGCCGATGACGACGACGCGCTCGCCCTTTGCGATCTCGAGATCGATGGTGTTCAGGACGTCGGTGCCGCCAAACCGTTTGGTCAGTCCGTCGATTCGGATCATCGTGCATATGCCTTGTTCAGTCGGATCTCGAGGGCCTTCTGCGCCTGGCTCAGACCTTCGACCATGATCCAGTAGATGACGGCGACCACCAGGAAGGCCTCGAAATACAGGAAGCTGCCCGCCGCCTCTTTCTGGGCCGCGCCCATCATCTCGGTCACGCCGAGGGTGAAGGCCAGCGAGGTGCCCTTGATCATGTCGATGAAGTAGTTGACCAGCGTCGGAGCCGCCACGCGGGCCGCCTGCGGCAGGATCACCCGCCGCATCAACTGGCCTTGGGTCATGCCGATGGAATGCGCTGCTTCCCACTGGCTGCGATCGACGCCGATGATCGCCGCGCGGATGGTTTCGGCCATGTAGGCGGCAAAGTGCAGCGTCAGCCCCATGATCGCGGCGGTCACCCCGTCAATCGCGGTCAGGAAAGACAGAACTTGCGGCAACCCATAGTAGAACAGGAACAGTTGCACCAGCAGCGGCGTGCCGCGGAAGAAACTGATGAACAGCAGTACCAGTTGATCCAGCACGGGCACGCGAAAGACACGTTCCACCGCCAGCGCCACCGCGAGAACCAGCGCCAGCACCATGGCGGCCGAAGCCATCGCCAGCGTCAGCGGCACATAGCCCAAGATGACGGGGACCAGCCCCAGCATGTATTCAAGGTCCAATCCCCGCATGGCTTCAGTTCGCCGTGATGTCGGTTCCGAACCACTTGACCGAGATTTCCGCCAGGGTGCCGTCCTGCTTCAGCTCGGTCAGCGCCGCATCGACCCGGTCGCGCAAAGCCCGGCCTTCCGCGTCATCGCGGAACGGCAGGGCGTTGCGGATTTCCGAGAAGGGCGCGCCGGCCAGCTCCAGCGGCAGCGGGCTTTCGGCGATCAGCTGGGCCGAGGACACGCGGTCCATCACGAAGGCATCGACACGGCCCAAGGCGGTGTCCTGCGCGATGTTGGCCTCGTAGGTCTTGATCTCGATCTCGTCGGAATACGGCAGTTCTTTCAGAAGCTGCTCGAAATTCGAGCCGAGGTTGACGGCGACGGTGTGGCCTTTCAGATCTTCGACCCCCTTGATGGTGTCGTTGCCCTTGCGCACGACCACCTGCGCGCCGTCGATCACATAGGGCTGGCTGAACGCAAACCGGGCTTCGCGTTCGGGGGTGATGGTGATCTGGTTGGCGATCGTGTCGATCCGGCCCGCGTCCAGCGCGCCGATCAGGCCCGAGAACGACATGGTCTCGAACGCGATGTCCAACCCTGTCTTTTCGCCAACGGCGTTCATGACGTCGACCTCGAAGCCCTGAAGCACGTCCTGCTTAACGAAGGTAAAGGGGAAATACCCGCCCGACATGCCCACGCGCAGGGTTTCGGCGGTTGCGGCAGTGCCCAGGCCCAAGGCCAGAACGGTTGCTAGGATACGGTTCATTTCGGCAAACCTCTGTTATGCGTAGGCCGCGGAAATTGGGTATCGGCAAAGCCAAGTCAACCGGGTGGGCTAACAAAAGACGCTCTGTTCGGGACACTGGGTTGGGGCGAAACTCGGTTCGTAACTTGCGCCCCGTTTCCGAACGAGCGTTTTACAAAGCTTTATTCGCAGAGGTGGATGTTCCTTCCCAACGCCTTGATGTCGGCGTTGGGCTTTTTCTGGAGTGATGTCGAGGACAAACGAGACCGGACGACGCGGGTTTCCGCCACCATCCTGTGGAATGTGTCGCAGACGGATGCGGTCAAATCCGCCCAAGGTCATTCAAGATCGGACAATCCGGGCGGTCATCGCCGGCACATTCCGCGACCAGGTGAGACAGCGTGGCGCGCATGGCCTTGAGATCGGCGATCTTCGCGTCGATTTCCTTCAGGTTCTGCTTGGCGATGCGCTTTACATCGGCGCTGGCGCGACGCTTGTCCTCGTACAGTGCCAAAAGCGTCCGGCAGTCTTCGATGGTAAAGCCCAGCGACCGGGCGCGGCCGATGAACGCCAGTTTGTGCAGCTCTTTTTCGTCGAAATGCCGGTATCCGTTGGCGCCGCGCCGGGGTTTGATAAAGCCGATGTCTTCGTAGTAACGAATGGTCTTGGCCGGAAGGCCCGAGCGCTCGGCGACATCTCCGATATTCATGGTTCCCTCCTTGTCTAGTCGGCATTGGCCGGGTTGAGCGTCAGGATGCGGGTTTCTTCGGGAGCGTCCTGTGGTGTTCGGGCCGGTTTCACCCAACGCAGCCGCAAGGCGTTGGACAGGACGAAAACGCTGGACAGCGCCATCGCGCCCGCGGCCAGAACCGGCGACAGAAGCGGCCCGCCGAACGGGTGCAGAACCCCGGCGGCCACCGGGATCAGCAGCGTGTTGTAACCAAAGGCCCAGAACAGGTTCTGCCGGATGTTGCGCATGGTGCGTCGGCTGATGTCGAACGCGTTGACCACGCCGGTCAGGTCACCGGAGATCAGCACCACGTCAGCCGCCTCGATCGCGATGTCGGTGCCGGTGCCGATGGCAATGCCCACATCCGCCGCCGCCAGCGCGGGCGCATCGTTGATGCCGTCGCCCACGAAGGCCAGCTTGCCTCCGTCTGCGCGCAGGCTTTCGAGCGCTGCCACCTTGCCTTCGGGCAGCACCTCGGCGACCACGTGGTCGATGCCCAGTTGCGCGGCGATGGCCCGGGCCGTAGCGGCGTTGTCACCGGTGATCATCGCGACCTTTAGACCCAGGTCATGCAAGGCCTGGATGGCGGCAGGCGTACCGGGCTTGATCGGATCGGCCACAGCGATCACCGCCGCGATACGCCCGTCGATCGCGGCATAGAGAGGCGTTTTCCCCTTGGCGGCCAGGTTCGCGCCGCGCTCTGCCAGCCCGCCGATCTCGATCCCCTCGCGGGCCATAAGGCGGTCGGCGCCGATCAGAACCCGGTGACCTTCGACCATTGCCTGCACCCCGTACCCGGTGATCGAGTCAAATCCTTCGGGACTGGGCAGGGTCAGCCCGCGGGTCTCGGCGGCCCGGGTGATCGCGGTTGCGATCGGGTGTTCCGACGTGGCCTCGACCGCGGCGACAAGGCGCAGCACCGCGTCCTCGGTCATGCCGTCGGCCACGATCAGGTCGGTCAGTTCGGGCCGGCCCTCGGTCAGCGTGCCGGTCTTGTCCAGCGCAACGACGGTGGTTTCCTGAAGCATCTGCAGCGCGTCCCCCTTGCGGAACAGCACACCCATCTCGGCCGCACGCCCGGTGCCCACCATGATCGAGGTCGGCGTGGCCAGACCCATGGCGCAGGGGCAGGCGATGATCAGAACCGAGACCCCGGCCACCAGCGCCAGGCTCAGCGCCGGGTCCGGGCCGAACAGCAGCCAGACCAGAACCGTCACCACGGCAACCGAGATCACGGCCGGAACGAACCACAGGGTGATCCGGTCGACCAGACCCTGGATGGGCAGCTTGGCCCCCTGTGCCTGTTCGACCATCTGGATGATCTGCGCCAGCATCGTGTCGGCCCCGACCTTTTCGGCCTGGAAGGTCAACGCCCCCGTTCCGTTCACGGTGCCGCCAACCACGGCGGCGCCCTCGGCCTTTTCGACCGGCACCGGTTCGCCAGTGATCATGCTTTCATCCACATAGGACCGCCCGGTCAGCACGGCGCCATCCACCGGGATCTTCTCGCCGGGGCGGACATGCACGATGTCGCCCACGACGATCTGATCGACGGGCAGTTCCACCACGCGGCCATCGCGCTCGACCCGCGCGGTCTTTGCTTGCAGCCCCACCAGCTTGCGGATCGCCTCACCGGTGCGGCCCTTGGCGCGCGCCTCGAGGAAGCGGCCCAGCAGGATCAGCACCACGATGACCGCCGCCGCCTCGTAATAGACGTTTGCGGTGCCCGCCGGTAGCAGGCCAGGCGCAAAGGTCGCCACCAGCGAGTACCCATAGGCCGCCGCCGTCCCCAGCGCGACCAGCGAGTTCATGTCGGGCGCGCCCCGGAACAAGGCCGGAAAGCCCTTGGTATAGAATTGCAGCCCCGGCCCGAACAGAACGATCGTGGTCAGTACGAATTGCAACAGGTGGCTGGTCTGCAGGCCGATCGTCTGGGCAATCAGATGGTGCATTCCGGGAACGACATGCGCGCCCATTTCCAGAACAAAGACAGGCAGAGCCAGGATCGCGGCAAAACTCGTGCGCCGGGCCAGGTGCTGGATTTCCTCGGTTTTGCGGTCCTCGGGCTCGGGCCGTGCCGCATCTCGGAGGGTGGCGGCGTAGCCCGCCGCCGTGGCCAGCGCGGCGATGGCCTCGGGCGTGGTGGAGCCTGCCACATAGCGGACTGTGGCAGTTTCCGAGGCCATGTTGACCGAGGCCGCCACGACCCCCTGCCCCGCCGACAGCGCCCGTTCCACGCGGCCCACGCATGAGGCGCAGTTCATTCCCTGAATGTCCAGCGTGACCTCTTCGATCGCGGAGGGATACCCGGCCGCCTCGAGCGCGCCGAGGATGGTCGGCAGGTCAGCGGGCGCGTGGAAATCGACCTGGGCGCTTTCGCTGGCCAGGTTGACCGAGGCGTCCTCGACGCCGGGCACGGCCTTCAGGGCTCGCTCGACGCGGCCGACGCACGAGGCGCAGCTCATTCCCTGAACCTGAAGGCGGGCGTGTGAAATCTGGGTCATGTCGTCACCATTGAATCGCTGCTGACCCGCTACATAAGGGTTCCAGCAGGTGGAAGGTCAAGGTGCACTCAGCGAAAGTCCTCGAAAGGTCCGCCGTCTTCGGCCTCGGTCCGCAGTTGCTGCATCTCGCGTTCGCGTTCCGTCCAACTGGATTTGATGAAACCGAGGATGTCTCGGATCTCTGCATCGGTCAGGGTATCGGCGAAACCGGGCATGCCACTTTGTACCCCGGTCACGCCCATGCGTTTCAGCGTCTCGGCACCGCCCAGCTTGGTATAGGCGAACAGCATACCGTCTCCGTGATGCCAAGTATGGCCGGTGCGGTCATGCGGCGGGGCCGGCAGAACACCGTTGGAGTCGGGCGTCTGCCAGTCCGGCTGACCCTCAAGGTTGGCCCCGTGGCACGCGGCGCAGTTCTCGGCATAGAGCACCGCCCCCCGCACCGGATCGGAGGGTTCGTCACTGAGGTCAGCGCCTGAAATCCATCCAAAGGCGCCAGCAGCACCCATCACGACGGCGGCCGTCAGCGCCACCCAGGGCAATGTCGTCCTGCGCGGCCGGCCCCGCGGCTCCACCTTTTCACCGTCCGTCATGGTCGTCCAACAAATAGGTGGCCATGGCGCGGCGGTCTGCTTCGGTCAGGAAGCTGGTGCCGTAGGTCACGACCTCGCCCATGGCACCGCCGAATACGTCACCGTCGGGCATAATGCCGGTGCGCAGGGCATAGGCCAGGTTGTCGACCGTCCAGCCCAGCCTCTGCAGGGTTTCATAGTCGATGGCCGGCGCCTTGTCGCCGCCCGGCAGTGCATCACTGCCCTTGAAATGCTCGGTATCCGATTTGCGGGCACCAAACAGATTGCGCCCGGTGTGGCAGGCGGCACAGTGAGTGGCGCCTTCGACCAGCAGCCGGCCGCGGTTCCACACATCACCTTTGCCGGGGACCGGATCGGTGCGCGGAGGCTCGAGGAACGCCGCGCGCCACAGTTTCAGCCCCCAGCGCTGGTTGAAGGGAAAGGCCATCTGCTGCGCGCGGGACGGCGTGCCCACCGGCGGCACGGTCTGGAACGCCGCCCACAGGTCGGCAATGTCCTGATCGGTGAAATCGGCGTAGAACGGGTACGGGAAGGCTGGGTAATAGGGCTGCCCGTCCGGCGCCACGCCTTGACGCACGGCCTTGGCAAATTCCTCGATCGACCAGCCGCCAATGCCGTGGTCCGGGTCTGTGGTCAGGTTCGGGGAATACACCGTGCCAAAGGGTGTTTCGAGCTTGACGCCGCCGGCCAGGGGCGCGCCACCCTCGGCGAAATTGGTGTGGCAGGCGATGCAGCCGCCCGCCCGCGCCAGGTAGGCCCCGCGGTCAACGTCGCCCGTCAGCTCGGGCAGTTGCGGCGTCAGACCGATTGGCCACGCGACCACGGCGGCCAGCCCCGCCGCAGCCAGTACGGCAGAGGCAAGGCCCAAGCGATAGATGCGTTTCATCGTGGCACCCTATTCCGACCGGAACCGCGTGTGACAGGCCGAGCAGTTCTGGCCCAGCATCATGAACACGCCATCGGCGGGCATCTCGGACAGCTCCTCGCGCCCGGGGGTTCCGCCCATCATGGCCCCGCCCCCCATCATCGAGGCGCCACCCATCATGCCCGATCCGCCCATCATGCCGGACCCTTGACCGGCACGGGCCATCATCAGCCCGTTGTCGGCCGCAAGGACCAGCCCCTCGGCATAGGTCTGCAGCTGCTCGGCCAGTTCGGCGAAGGCTTCCCAGTCCTGCCAGATCTCGGGTTTGGCCTCGGAGGGCATGCCGTCGCTGCCTTCGGGGAACAGCCGTGTCATGCTGTCACCGGCATGGCGCCCGATCGTCTCGGCCGCGCGCCGGACTGTGGCGGCGTCATAGGGTGTCTTGCCCTGCATCATCGGCGTCAGGGTCTTCATCGCGTCCTTCATGGCGGACATACCGTCCATGCGTTCCTTCACGATCCCGGTGGCGCCACCATGCGCCAGGGCGGTTACGGCGATCATCGACGCCAGCACGGCTCCCGTCGTCAGTTTTGAAAGGGTCATCGTCTTGTCCTGTTTGTCTGCTTCAACTCGCCCCCGAAAGGGGCCTTTCGTGACTCAGGACACGGCGCGCGGCGGGGGCGGATCGAACAGGGCCACCGGCAACATCCGGTACCGGCCCGGCGGGATGGCACGGCGGCTGATCCTTGATACCAGAGCGGAAACGACGGGCGCGGCCACGGTCATTGCCACGCCGTTGCAGAAGGCCCCGCCGTGGCAATGACCCGGGTGGCCCTGTTCGACATGGTCGGGGTCGGATGTTTCCAGATCGACGACGGCATGTGTACCCCTATCGCCCCCATGCGCCAAGGCGGGTTCCGAGAACACCAGAACACCGGCCAAGACCAAGCCCAAGGCCAGAAGCCACCGTCCGATCATCCTGTCCGCCCAGCTGTGCAAGGTTCAGTCTATCCCGTTCTCGCGCTGCAGTTCCCTGACATAGGCAACGATGCCCTGCACGTCTGCACGGGTCAAGCCAGCGACCGGCGGCATGTCGCCAAAGCGCCAGTGATGGGCCTGAACACCATATTGAACCGCCCGCTGAAAGGCCTCGTCCCCGTGGTGGCTGGGCTCATAGATCTTGTGTACCAACGGCGGCGCCAGCCCTTCCAGCCCCGTCGCATTCATTCCATGGCAGGCTGCGCATTTAGCGTCAAAGGCAACCTTTCCCATCTGCGCCTGCGCACTGAACGTCGCCGGCACCCGGACCTGCGCGATTGGTTCCCCCTGCGACAGCGACGACGTATCGGGCACCGCCATCGAATGGCCCGTAGGCTGCTGGTTGAAGTTGTAGACAAATACGGCAGCGCCCGCGATCAGAACGCCGCCAATCAAAAGCGTCAGTTTGTTCATCGGCTCGTTTCACTTGGTTGTAGATGCATTCGCTGTTTGCGCGTCTTCTGCCGCCTTACCGCGCTGGAAGGTCAACCCAAATTTGTTCGCAACGCCCTGCGCAGAAAAGCCACGCTGTCACACCTATTGTACGCAGCGAATTGAACTGCGCGCGTCAGGATGCAACTTTGTGCGGCAAACGGACCGGGAAACAGCACGGGGAAGTACACGATGTTGGCCAAATCGGACTTGAAATATGCGGCAGTTTTGCTGGCAGTGGGCGCCTGCACGGAAACCGCGTCGATGTCCGGCGCGTCCGCGCCCGGCGACCTGGCCAAGGTGCCCGAAGGGGTGATCGCAATTGCCGCGCCCGGCCAGAACCTGAACGCGGTTCGGATCATGCCCGAGGATGGGTGTTACTGGTACCGCCATGTCGGCCCGGTCGAGACGACCTATCTGCCGCTCAGAACCGTCGAGGGGCGCCCGATCTGCGCCCGCGCCTGATCAGGCCGAGGCCGTGATCGGCTGCTCGGGCGGGTAGAGATGTGCCGTGGCGCCGGGCTGAACCCGGTCATACAGGCCGATGATATGCGCCATCACCATGCGCACGCAGCCTGAACTGGCGCGGCCACCTATCGACCGGGGATAAGGCGTGCCGTGGATGCGCAGATAGGTGTCGCGGTTGCCCTGATACAGATAGAACGCCCGCGCCCCCAGCGGGTTTTTCGGCCCGCCCGGCATGCCGTCGGCGAACTGGGCATAATCCTGCGGGTCGCGGCGGATCATGTCGGCGGTGGGCGTCCAGCGCGGCCATTTGGCCTTGCGTTTGATCGTATAGGTTCCGGGCTCGTACAGATCACCGCGCGCGATGGCCACGCCGTAGCGCATGGCGGTACCGCCATCTTCGATGAAATACAGATACCGCGCCACCGCATCCACATGGATGTCGCCGGGTTTCAGCGGCCGGTTGGTCTGAACCCGGCGGGGCAGGAACCGCGGATGCAGACCCCAGGGGTTCGACGCGGCCGGATCGTAATTGGCCGGCGTGACCTGCGCATCCCATGCTGCCCATTGAGACGCGGTCGCGGCCGACGCAGGCAACGCACCCAGAATCGGCTGCGAGAACAAGGCAAGCGATGTCGCAACAAAGTGTCGTCTGGTCAGCATATCAACGCTCCTGTCACCCGGCCATCGGTATGATTCGAAACTGGATCACCAAGATCCTCGAATCGGGGCGCCGAGTCCATTCACTTGTGTGTATGGGGCCATTTTCCCTGCACGCCAGGTGTTATTTGGACCGCCTCATCTCCATTTCAGCAGGATTCGGCGCAGGAGATCCCGCAAAAACCCGAACCCTGCGCGCTTTGTCATGAAACTGTTACACTGCCGTTACATAAGCGTCGCACGTCCCGCTTAGAGCAGTCGCCAAGGCCGCAGGGGGCGGCCAAAGCTGAGTTTCAGGAGTGACCATGACCACCATCAAACTGACCGCTTCGGTTCTGGCAATCACCGCCATTGCTGCGTCTGCTGCTTCGGCGCGCGACGCCATCCGCATCGTCGGATCTTCGACCGTGTTCCCGTACACCCAGGCCGTCGCCGAGCAGTTCGCCAACAACACCGGCGCAGCCTCGCCCATCGTCGAATCGACCGGTACCGGCGGCGGCATGAAAATCTTCTGCGAAGGCATCGGTGAAAACACCGCCGACATCACCGGCGCATCGCGTGCCATGAAGGCCTCGGAATACGAGCTGTGCCAAAAGAACGGCGTCACAGACATCTCGGAAGCCCTGATCGGGTTCGACGGCCTGTCGATCGCCATCTCGCGCGGCAATGATCAGGACTGGGACCTGTCGCTGGGTGACATCTACTTGGCCCTTGGCGCCCAGGTGCCGGTTGATGGCGAGTGGAAGGACAACCCGTTCAAGACCTGGAACGAAGTCAACCCCGACCTGCCAGCCGTGGAAATCCTGGCTTATGGCCCGCCGCCGACCTCGGGCACCCGCGACGCCTTCGTCGAGCTGGCGATGCATGCCGGCTGCGAAGAGCTGGATTTTGTCAAGAATGGCGGGTTTGATGGCGACTGGGTCAAGGAAAACTGCTCGCGCATGCGCACCGACGGACCCTTCGTCGAAGCAGGCGAGAACGACAACCTGATCGTTCAGCGCCTCGAGGCCGACCCGAACGCCGTTGGCATCTTCGGCTACTCGTTCCTGTACGAAAACTTGGATAAGCTGAAGCCGGTCAAGATCGAAGGCGTCGAGCCGAATGCCGACACCATCGCCGACAAGTCCTATCCGGTGTCCCGCCCGCTGTACTTCTACGTCAAAAACGCGCATCGCGGCGTGATCCCGAACTTGGACGAATTCCTGGAAGAATACATGTCGGACGACGCGCTGGCCGCTGACGGCTATTTGGCCGAGCGTGGCCTGGTGGCCCTGTCCGACGAGCGCCGTGAAGAGCTGCAGGACGCAATCCTGAACGGCCAGAACATGGAACCCAAGTCGTAAGACTTGCAATTCACGGGGCTGTCCGGCCACGAAACCGGGCAGCCTATTTTTTTGCCTGGGGGGCAGATGACGACTTTCGTGTTTGCGGCGCTGTTGGGCGTCAGTATCCTTGGATATTTGCTGAACCGGCGGGCTGCAGCCGGTCTGCGCGCAGATGGGGCGCGTCTGCACTCTCTGCCCGGCTATCACGGGCTGTTTTCTTTTCTGTCCACGCTGGTTCCGGTCTTTGTGCTGATCGTACTGTGGCTGATCCTGCAAGGCCCGGTGATCGACCATGTGGTCATGTCGGGCCTGCCTGCCGGCAGCCTTGACGGATTGGACACTGGCGGGCGCCAGTTGGTGCTGGCCGAGATTAAGTCGATCTCGCGCGGGCAGATCTTCGGCGAGCCCGAACAATGGAAGATGGCCGCGGCCCAGCGGTATCTTGAGCTCCATAAGATGTCGGGATGGGTTCTGCTGTCGATCGTCCTCGTTCTGTCGTTGGCGATCGTGGCCTTTGCCCGCTCGCGCGTGGGGGCTGCGTTCCGCGCTCGCCACGGGGTCGAGCGCATCGTGTCAAGCCTGATGATCTTCTGCTCGACCGTCGCCATTTTTACGACCGTCGGTATCATTGCCGCGCTGCTGTTCGAATCCATCCGCTTTTTCGAGATGGTGCCGATCACCGAGTTCTTCTTTGGCCTGAATTGGGAACCGCAGATCCCTCTGCGCGAAGACCAGATTGCGGCCGAAGGTGCCTTCGGCTGGCTTCCGGTCATTCTCGGCACCATCGTCATAACCGTGGTCGCGCTGTTCCTGGCGGTTCCGGTGGGCCTGTTGTCGGCCATCTACCTGAACGAATTCGCACCCGACCGCTTGCGGGCGGTGGCCAAGCCGGTGCTGGAGATCCTGGCCGGCGTGCCGACTGTAGTCTATGGCTTCTTCGCGATCCTGGTGGTGGCGCCGGCGATGCGCAGTTTCGGCGCCTCGCTGGGCATTCCGGTGTCGCCCAACACGGCGCTGGCCGCAGGCAGCGTGATGGGCATCATGCTGATCCCGTTCATCTCGTCTTTCACCGATGACGCCCTGTCGGCGGTACCGCGTTCGCTGCGCGACGGGGCGCTGGCGCTGGGGGCAACCCGGGCCGAGACGGTTCTGAACGTGCTTTTCCCTGCCGCCATTCCCGGCATCGTCGGTGGCATCCTGTTGGCCGTCAGCCGCGCGATCGGGGAAACCATGATCGTGGTCATGGCCGCCGGCCTGATCGCCTCGCTGACCATCAACCCTCTGGACAGCGTAACCACGGTGACCGTGCAGATCGTCACGCTTCTGATCGGCGACACCTCGTTCGACAACCCCAAGACGCTGGCGGCCTTTGCCCTTGGCATGATGCTGTTCGTCGTCACCCTGATCATCAACGTCTTCGCGCTGCGCATCGTGCGCAAGTACCGCGAAGCCTATGACTGAGGCCAAGACCATGGCTGACCTGACCGCAGGACCCGAAAAGACGCCCCCGCAGGACAACACCGCCGACGCCGTACGCGCCAGCCTGACCCGCCGCAACCGCAAGCAGAAGCTGCTGCAGGGCTTGGGCCTGGGCGCCATCGGCTTTGCCTTTCTGATGCTGTTCATCCTGGTGGCCTCGCTGGTATCGTCGGGATATCAGGCCTTTACCCAGACCAAGATCACGCTCGAGGTTTATGTCGACCCCGAGGAGATCAAGCCCGAAAAGCTGCCGCGCGGCGGCTTCAAGGACGTGCTGCAAGCCTCGCTGTCCGAGTTGCTGCCCGAGGTGGACACCAGCGACCGGGCCACCCGTAAGGCCCTGGCGGGCATCCTGTCCAACGGCGCCCAGTTTCAACTGCGCGACCGGGTGGTGGCTGACCCTTCTCTGATCGGGCAGACCATCACGCTGACGGTGCCGGTATCGGATCCGTATGACCAACTGAACAAGGGCACCATCGACCGCGACACGCCCGAGCAGAACCGCCGTCTGAACGATGCCGAGATCGCCTGGTTCGACCAGCTGAAAGCCCAAGGTGTAATCAGCAAGCCGCTGAACACCGGCCTGGTCACCAATGCCGACAGCCGATTCCCGGAACTGGCTGGTCTGAAGGGCGCGCTGATCGGGTCGTTCTGGGCGCTGTTCGTATGTTTCGCGATTTCCTTCCCGCTGGGCATCGGCGCGGCGATCTACCTTGAAGAATTCGCGCCCAAGAACAAGATCAGCGACTTCATAGAGGTCAATATCAACAACCTGGCCGCGGTGCCGTCGGTCGTGTTCGGCCTGCTGGCGCTGGCGGTGTTCATCGGCTGGTTCGGCCTGCCGCGCTCGGCCCCGTTCGTGGGCGGCATGACGCTGGCGCTGATGACCATGCCGACGATCATCATCGCCACCCGCGCCGCGCTCAAGGCGGTGCCGCCGTCAATCCGCGAGGCGGCCCTGGGCATCGGCGCGTCCAAGCATCAGGTGGTGTTTGGCCATGTGCTGCCGCTGGCGATGCCCGGCATCCTGACCGGAACGATCATCGGGCTGGCGCAGGCGCTGGGGGAAACGGCCCCGCTGCTGCTGATCGGGATGAACGCGTTCATCACCTCGGCCCCGGCCGGCCCGTTCGACAGCGCCACCGCCCTGCCCACCCAGATCTTCATCTGGGCCGACAGCCCCGAGCGCGGCTTCGTCAGCCGGACCTCGGCGGCGATCCTGGTGCTGCTGGGTTTCCTGGTCACGATGAATGCCATCGCGATCTATCTTCGGAACAAATTCGAGCGCAGCTGGTAAGCGCAAAGGGATCATCATGATGAATGACATGAGCAAGATCGAACCGGGCGTCGCCGTCGATGCCGTCAAGATAAAGGCGCAGGACGTCCAGGTCTTCTATGGCGAAACCCAGGCGATCAAGGACGTCTCGGTGGACATTCTCGACAAGACGGTCACGGCCTTTATCGGGCCGTCGGGCTGCGGCAAGTCGACGTTCCTTCGCTGCCTCAACCGAATGAACGACACGATCGACATCTGCCGCGTCAAGGGCGACATCCGGCTGGACGGCGAGGATATCTATGACCCCAGCATCGACCCGGTGCAGTTGCGGGCGCGGGTGGGAATGGTGTTCCAGAAACCCAACCCGTTCCCCAAGTCGATCTATGACAACATCGCATACGGCCCACGCATCCACGGGCTGGCCAAGACCAAGGCCGACCTGGACGAGATCGTGGAAAAATCCCTGCGCCGCGGCGCCATCTGGGACGAGGTCAAGGACCGGCTGCATGCGCCCGGCACAGGCCTGTCGGGCGGCCAGCAGCAGCGCCTGTGCATCGCCCGCGCCATCGCCACCTCGCCCGAGGTTCTGCTGATGGACGAGCCATGCTCGGCGCTGGACCCGATCGCCACCGCGCAGGTGGAAGAACTGATCGACGAACTGCGCGAGCGGTTCTCGGTTGTGATCGTGACCCATTCGATGCAGCAGGCCGCCCGCGTCAGCCAGAAAACCGCGTTTTTCCACCTGGGCAGCCTTGTCGAATACGGTGACACCGGCCAGATCTTCACCAACCCCGAAGATCCCCGCACCGAATCCTATATCACCGGGAGGATCGGATGACCGACGAAGCCATGAAGGAAAAGCACATCGTCCGGTCCTTCGACACGGAATTGGAGGCCGTCCAGGCACACCTGATGCGCATGGGTGGGCTGGTCGAAACCGGGCTGTCCGATGCAATCAACGCGTTGCGCGATCGGGATATGGATCTGGCCCAACGGACGGTCAAGGCCGACCGCAGCATCGACGAGTTGGAAGAGCTGGTGAAGACCGAGGCCGCCAACATCATAGCGCGCCGTGCCCCCACCGCCGTCGATCTGCGCGTGGTTCTGGCCACCTTCACCATCGCCAATCAACTGGAACGCAGCGGCGACCACGCCAAGAACATCGCCAAGCGCGCCATCACCATCGCGGCATCGTCCAGCCTGGACGAGGTGACCGCGGCGATCGCACGCCAGGCCCAGTTGGTCCAGGCCATGCTGGCCGACGCACTGGATGCGTTTATGCAGCGTGATCTGGACGCGGCGCAAAGCATCCGTGAACGCGATGCCGAGGTGGATTCGATCTACAACAACGTGTTCCGGACCCTGCTGACGCACATGATGGAGAAACCGGCCAATATCACCGTCGGTATGCATTTGCACTTTGTCGCAAAAAATCTTGAGCGGATCGGCGACCACGCCACCGGCATCGCCGAGCAGACGATCTATTTGGTCACCGGCGAGTTACCGGATGATGATCGTCCACGTCAGGATCAGACACCAACGGAAATGACCGAGGTCCGGTGATGTCCACCCCTACGATCCTTGTCGTCGAAGACGAGCCGTCCCAGCGCGAGATCATCCGCTACAATCTTGAGGCCGAGGGGTTCACGGTCGTACAGGCCGAGAACGGCGACGAAGCCCTGCTGCAGATCAAAGAGGCCCCGCCCGACCTTATCTTGCTGGACTGGATGCTGCCCGGCGTTTCCGGGATCGAGATCTGCCGGCAGCTAAAGATGACCGCGGCCACCCGTGCGATCCCCGTGATCATGCTGTCGGCCCGGTCCGACGAGGTCGACAAGGTGCGGGGGCTGGAAACCGGTGCCGACGACTATGTCACCAAGCCTTATTCGGTGATCGAGCTGATGGCCCGGGTCAAATCCCAGTTCCGGCGGACCCGCCCCGCTGCCGTGGGCGAGCGGTTGGAATACGATGACATCGTTCTGGATGGCGAAACCCACCGTGTGACCCGCGCGGGCGAGGACATCAAGCTGGGTCCGACCGAGTTCCGGCTGCTGTCGACCTTCATGGAAAAGCCGGGCCGGGTCTGGAGTCGCGAACAATTGCTCGACCGGGTCTGGGGGCGCGATATCTACGTGGATACCCGGACCGTCGATGTGCATATCGGGCGTTTGCGAAAAGCTTTGACGGTGCGTGGGGGGGATGACCCGATCCGCACCGTGCGCGGAGCCGGTTACGCGCTCGGCTAAGCCCTGACCTCTGCCATTTCGCGCAGGTGGCACCCCAGCATCAGCAGCGCGGGCCAGAGCAGATAGGCCTCGATCTCGATGTTTTCGCCGAAGGTCAGCAGAAGCAGGGTCATCAGCAGGCCCAGCGGCAGCCGCCCGCGCGCCGACCGGACCGCGTCGGTGATCACCGCGCCGAAATGCACGGCGAAGGGGACAAGAAACGCCA
>NZ_JBXWRS010000018.1:0-45341 GCF_059612985.1 Ruegeria sp. BHSC043
AACAAATCCTCAAGATGCCCCAGTCTCTCCTGAGCGTCACAACCGTCTTTCCAGTCCGTCAGGCCGCCTCTCCAGCCCGTCACCACCGCCTCACCAGCGCCGGTGAAGGGGTATTTACGGATTAGGTCCGGGACCTGCAAGACCCATTTTCAAAAAACTTCCATTTTTTTCTCAGATGACGATTTTTCTATTAAATTACATTTAATTAACGACTTCATCATGCAGCTTTCATCCAACCGTACGCCCGTTTCGCCCCGAGAAACTTTCGCAAATGATGCCGCAGCGCGGAATCGCAGTGGGAATCCGCTGTCGGGACATGGGTCGGAGCATTCGCAGCAATACAAAAGGCCGCCCCGATCAATATCGGGGCGGCCTCCATGGGTCAGCGAACCTGCGGCTCAGACCAGGTCGAACCGGTCCGCGTTCATCACCTTGGTCCAGGCGGCGACGAAGTCAGACACGAACTTGCCGTCCGCATCCGCCTGCCCGTAAACCTCGGAAATCGCCCTCAGTTGCGAATTCGAGCCGAACACCAGATCGACGCGCGTGCCAGTCCATTTCACGTCGCCCGTGGCCCGGTCGCGGCCTTCATACACGCCCGGCTGGTCCTCCGCAGGTTTCCACTCGATTCCCATATCCAGCAGGTTGGTGAAGAAATCGGTGCTCAGCGCTCCGACCCGGTCGGTGAACACGCCATGCGTCGATCCGCCGTGGTTTGCACCCAGAACCCGCAGCCCGGCGACCAGAACGGTCATCTCGGGCGCCGACAGGGTCAAAAGCTGGGCCTTGTCCACCAGCAGATCCTCGGGCGAGACGCTGTATTCCTGGCGCTGATAGTTGCGGAACCCGTCGACCATGGGTTCGAGCACCGAGAAGGATTCGACATCCGTCTGCTCCTGCGATGCGTCCGTGCGGCCCGGGGCGAAGGGGACCTCGACCTTGTGCCCGGCGGCAGCGGCGGCCTGTTCGACGGCGGCGGCCCCGCCCAGAACGATCAGATCGGCCAGCGACACTTTCTTGTTTCCGCTTTGCGCCGCGTTGAACGCTGCCTGGATGCCTTCGAGGACCGAGAGCACCTGGGACAGCTTTTCCGGCTCGTTCACGGCCCAGTCCTTCTGCGGGGCCAGCCGGATCCGCGCACCGTTGGCGCCTCCGCGCTTGTCAGAGCCGCGGAAAGTCGAGGCCGACGCCCAAGCGGTCGAGACCAGCTGTGGGATCGACAAGCCGCTGTCCAGAATCCGGGCCTTGAGATCGGCGATATCCTCCGCGTCGATCAGGTCATGATCCACCGGCGGCACGTTGTCCTGCCAGATCAGCTCCTCGTCCGGCGCCTCGGGGCCGATATACCGGATCTTGGGGCCCATGTCGCGGTGGGTCAGCTTGAACCAGGCGCGCGCGAAGGCATCGGCGAATTCTTCGGGGTTCTCGTGGAACCGCTTCGAGATCGGGCCATAGATCGGATCCATCCGCATCGCCATGTCGGCGGTCGACATGAAGATCGGAACCCGCTTCGACGGGTCTTCCGGATCGGGAGCCATGTCCTCGGGCTGGATGTCCTTGGGTGTCCAGACCCAAGCCCCGGCCGGGCTTTTGACCAGTTCCCAATCATATTTGAACAACACGTCGAAATAGCCGTTGTCCCACCGGATCGGGTTCGCGGTCCAGGCACCTTCCAGCCCGCTGGTGATAGTGTCGCGCCCTTTGCCCTTGCCGAAGGTGGACAGCCAGCCGAACCCCATCGCCTCGATCGGGGCGGCTTCGGGCTCGGGGCCCACATGGCTGGGATCGCCCGCGCCGTGCATCTTGCCGAAGGTATGGCCGCCCGCGGTCAGCGCCACCGTTTCCTCGTCGTTCATAGCCATCCGCGCGAAAGTCTCGCGGATGTCACGGCCCGAGGCCACCGGGTCCGGCTTGCCGTCGGGGCCTTCGGGGTTCACATAGATCAGGCCCATCTGCACTGCGGCCAGCGGGTTTTCCAGCTCGCGGTCGCCGGTATAACGGCTGCCTTCGGTATCGCTGGTGGCCAGCCATTCGGCCTCGGGGCCCCAATAGATGTCTTCCTCGGGCGCCCAGATATCCTCGCGGCCGCCGGCAAAGCCGAAGGTCTTGCCGCCCATCGATTCGATGGCGCAGTTGCCGGCCAGAATCATCAGGTCGGCCCAGGAAATCTGGTTGCCGTATTTCTGCTTGATCGGCCACAGCAAGCGGCGCGCCTTGTCCAGGTTGCCGTTGTCGGGCCAGCTGTTGAGCGGCGCGAACCGCTGGGAACCGGTCGAGGACCCGCCCCGACCATCCGCGGTGCGATAGGTTCCGGCGCTGTGCCAGGCCATGCGGATGAACAGTCCGCCGTAGTGGCCATAGTCCGCCGGCCACCAATCCTGCGAATCCGTCATCAGATCATACAGGTCCTGCTTGAGCGCCTGGTAATCCAGCTTCTTGAACGCGTCGGCATAGTTGAAATCGGCGCCCAGAGGATTGCTGACCGGCTGGTGCTGATGCAGGATCGCCAGGTTCAGCTGGTCGGGCCACCAGTCCCGATTCGATCGGGTTCCGGCGCCGTGCATGATGGGGCATTGGCCCGTGTTGGGGGTGTCGCTTCCGTCCATCTCAATCTCCGATCCTGGCTGGTGTCAGTCTGTTTGCGAGGCAACCGTGCGAATGGCACGTCAAAAGGGGCGGACCGCAGTCCGCTGGAATACCCCGAGTCATAGCAAATCCCAGCCATGAGAAAAAATTTTGTTTTCGGATTGATTTGATAGATATTGATTATGGCTCTGCCGGGTTCCTTCAAACCGATCCCCATCCACATGACGCGGCGTTCCCCAACGCCCAGATTGCCTTTTGCGGCCGGTGCTTCAAACTGCGGGCTGTGACGCGCGACACCGCGCGGGCCACAGGGGAGGATCGCCATGCAATTCGACTACGTCATCGTCGGCGGAGGGTCCGCGGGATGTGTGCTGGCCAACCGTCTGAGCGCCAATCCGGGCACGCGGGTCTGCTTGCTCGAGGCGGGCGGGGGCGGAAACGGCATTCTGGTCCGAATGCCCGCCGGGGTGGTCGCAATGCTGCCGGGGCGACCCAGGATCAACAACTGGGCCTTCGAGACGGTGCCGCAACCGGGGCTGGACGGCCGCAAGGGCTATCAGCCGCGCGGCCGGGCCCTGGGCGGATCCAGCGCGATCAACGCGATGCTCTATGTGCGCGGGCAACGGCAGGATTATGACGGCTGGGCCGATCTGGGCTGCGAGGGCTGGGACTGGGGCAGCGTTCTGCCCTATTTCAAACGGTCCGAGAACAACGAACGCGGCGCGGATGACCTGCATGGCGCCGACGGCCCGCTTCAGGTGTCCGATCAGAAAGAAGAACGCCCGATCACGCGCGCCTTCGTCGAGGCCGCCGCCCAGTTGCAGCACAAGGTGACCGACGATTTCAATCGCGGCGACAACGAAGGCGCGGGGCTGTACCAAGTCACCCAGTTCCATGACCCCGCCAAAAACGGCGAGCGGTGCTCGGCCGCCGCGGCCTATCTGTTTCCAGTCATGGACCGGCCGAACCTGACGGTCATCACCGGGGCGCAGGCGCGCGAGATCACCTTTGACGGCCACCGCGCCACGGGCGTGATCTATCGCCAGGGCAGTAAGGGCGCCGACCTCACCGTCACCGCCACGCGCGAGGTTCTGGTTTGCTCGGGCGCGCTGAAATCGCCGCAACTGCTGCAGCTGTCGGGCATCGGCGACCCCGAGGACCTGACGCCGCATGGCATCGCCGTCCGCCACGCGTTGCCAGGCGTGGGCAAGAACCTGCAGGATCACCTGGATTTCATCCTGGCCTACAAGACAAAGGACACAGACAATTTCGGCATCGGCGCCGCCGGTACGGTGGGGCTGATCAAACACCTCATGCGGTGGCGCAAGACCGGGGTGTCGATGGCTGCCACCCCCTTTGCGGAAGGCGCCGCCTTTCTGAAGACCTCTCCCGATCTGGACCGCCCCGACATCCAGCTGCATTTCACCATCGCGCTGGTGGACGACCACGCGCGCAAGCTGCATCTGGGCTATGGGTTCAGCTGCCATATCTGCAAGCTGCGCCCCGAAAGCCGCGGCACCGTCTCGCTGCACAGCGCCGACCCCTTTGCCGCCCCGGCGATCGACCCGGCCTATCTGTCCGACCCGCGCGATCTGGACACAATGATCAAGGGCGCGCGGATGACGCGCGAAATCCTCGAGGCTCCGGCCCTTGCCGAATACCGCCACAAGGAAATGTTCGGCACCGACACCGCCCGGACCGACACGGATTGGGAACGCCATATCCGCGCGCGGGCCGATACGATCTATCACCCCGTGGGCACCTGCAAGATGGGAGTGGACGACATGGCGGTGGTCGATCCACAGCTGCGGGTGCGCGGGATGCAGGGGCTACGGGTGGTCGATGCTTCGGTCATGCCGACGCTGGTTTCAGGCAACACCAACGCGCCCACGATCATGATCGCGGAAAAGGCCGCCGACATGATCCTGGCGGATGTGGCCTGATCAGTCGCCGTTCAACGCCTGATCCGCGTGCAGCGCCTCAAGGCCCACGCGATAGTTGGGGTATTTCAGCTTCACGCCCAGATCGGTCTTGATCCGGTCGTTCCGAACGCGCTTGTTCTCGTTGTAGAAGCTGCGGGCCATCGGCGTCAGGTCGGCCGTATCGAAATCCACCGCAGGCGGCAGCGGCAGCCCCTGAAGCTGCGCGGCATAGCCGATCACGTCCTGCGGCGGCACCGGTTCGTCATCGCAGACATTGTAGATCGCGCCCGGATCGGGACGGAGCATCGACGCCTCGAGCACCTGTGCGATGTCCTCGACATGAATGCGCGAAAACACCTGCCCCGGCTTGATGATCCGCCGCAGCCCGCCTTTCTTCAGCTTGGAGAACGGCCCCCGCCCCGGCCCGTAGATGCCCGCAAGGCGAAAGATGTGCAGCGGCAGGCCGGGAATTGCGGCCCAGTCCTGCTCGGCCTGCAACCGCCAGCGCCCGCGCTCGGCCGTCGGGGTCGCCGGCGTGGACTCATCGACCCAACCGCCCTGGTGGTCGCCATAGACGGCGGTGGTCGACAGGTACCCGACCCAGTCGAACCGCCCGGCGCGGGCGGCGAGCTCATCCCGCAGGGCGGCCAGAACCGGATCTCCCTTGGCCGTGGGCGCGGTCGAAATCAACAGATGCGTGACCCCGTTCAGATCGGGGTCCTCGCCCGGCCAGACCAGCGGTTCGGCCCCGGTGGCGCGGATGGCGTCTTTCTCGGCGGCATCGCGGGTGGTTCCGACGATGCGCCAACCCTTGGGGGCCAGCCAGCGCGACAGCGCGCGGGCGGTATAGCCGTGCCCGAATGAAAAAAGCGTTCCAGTCATGGCCCCTTGTTGATCGCGCCGCGGGCGGGATGCAAGCGCCGGATGGACGCACTTGATTCGAATCTCCGCCTGCGCCTTCATGGTGTGATGAGTGATGACAAACCCAGCCTGCACGCGGCCTATGCGCTGAAAACTCCGGCAGACAACAAACGGCTCTATGCCGAATGGGCGGGAGATTACGATCGCGGATTCGCCGCGCGCGAGGATTACCAGCTGCATATCCAAACCGCCCGCGCCTTTGTCGGCGCCGGGGGACAGGGTCCGGTGCTGGATGTGGGCGCGGGCACCGGCCTGTGCGGCGCGGTTCTGGCCGATCTGGGCGTGGGGCCGATCGACGCCACCGACATCAGCGCCGAGATGCTGGACAAGGCCATGCGCAAGGACATCTACCGCGACGCGATCGAGGCTGACCTGAACGAGGGCATCCCGGTTCCACGTGACAGCTATTCGGGCATCGTGTCGTCGGGCACCTTCACCCACGGCCATCTGGGCCCCGAGGTTCTGCCCGCCCTGCTGCGGGTGGCCCGGCCCGGGGCGCAATTCGGCCTGTCGATCAACGCCAAACACTTCGAGGCGCTGGGATTCGCAACCGCCTTCGACAATCTGCAGGCCGAGGGCCGGATGGAACATCTGACCCTGACCCCGGTCCGCATCTACGGCGACCTCGCCGCAGGCCCCAACAAGGACGACACCGCCTATATCGCGCTGTTCGAAAAGGCCTGAGCGACGTCAGGCCAGTTCGTGTGCCGCTACCTCCCTTTCCAGACCGGGTCGCGTTTCTCGGCAAAGGCGCGGGCGCCTTCCAGATTGTCCTCGGAGCCATAGAGAACATCGACCGTGCGCAGCTGCCGCTTGGTGATGCGGTTCATGATGTCCTGGAACTTGGAATCCTCGGCCTCGCGCACGATCTCCTTGATCGCGGCATAGACCAGCGGCGGGCCGCTGGCCAGCAGGCGAGCCAGCTCCCATGCACGGTCCATCAGCTGGTCGGCCGGGACGATCTCATTCACCAAGCCCCAGCGATGCGCCTCTTCGGCGTCGAACCAGCGGCCGGTCAGCAGCAGTTCCATCGCGATGTGGTAAGGTATGCGCTTGGGCAGCTTGACGCTGGCCGCGTCCGCCACCGTGCCCGAGCGGATTTCCGGCAGGGCAAAGGTGGCGTGATCGGCCGCCAGAATCATGTCGGCACTCAAGGCCAGCTCCAGCCCGCCGCCGCAGGCAATCCCGTTCACGGCGGCAATCACCGGCTTGTTCATGTCCCGCAGCTCTTGCAAGCCGCCGAAACCGCCGACCCCGTAATCCCCATCCACGGCATCGCCCTCAGCCGCGGCCTTCAGGTCCCAGCCGGGGCAAAAGAATTTCTCTCCGCCCCCCGTCAGGATCGCCACCCGCAGGTCGGGATCATCGCGGAAGTCGCGGAACACTTCGCCCATCACCCGGCTGGTGGCCAAGTCGATCGCGTTTGCCTTGGGCCGGTCCAGGGTGACTTCCAGAATGGCGCCGTCGCGTTTGGTCTTCACTGGGTTCATGAGCTTGCCTTTCGGATCAGGGCATCAACCGCCACCGCGCCCGTCGCGGTGCAGATGAGCGGGTTGATTTCAACTTCGCTGACGGTGTCGTCATTGGCAATCACGTAGGACTGCACCGCGTCGATGGCGTCGAGAATCGCATCCAGATCGGCTGTGGGCTTGCCGCGATAGCCCGCCAGCAGCGGGGCACAGGCCAGCTTGCCCAGCGCCGCCCGGGTTGCGTTACGATCCGAGGGCACCAGCAGCGACACGGTATCGCGCAGGATCTCGGTCAGGACGCCCCCGGCGCCGAGGGTCAGCACGAACCCATGCGCCGGATCGCGCGTGACACCGATCAGCAGTTCCGCAACACCGCCGGCCGCCATTTCCTCGACCAGCACGTCGGCGGTGCCCACCCGGCGGGCGGCGTCCGCGATTTCGCTCGCCTCCACGCCCAGCAGAACCGCGCCATGTTCGGATTTGTGCGCCAGGCCAACGCCTTTCACCGCAAAGGGTCCGCTCAGACCGTCCACCGCCTTTTCCGCCCGATCCGCCCGCGCGACGACCGAGCGGGGAACCGGCACGCCGCAAGCGGCCAGTTCGGCCTTGGCCTGGGCCTCGGTCAGAACGGTTGTGGCCGCATTGGCGGCGGGCAGCAAAACCGGCTCCTGCGGTTCGGGATGCGGGCGTGCTGCAGCGCGTGTCGCCGCCAGCGCCTCACGCAGCCCGGCAAAAGGCACGACACCGCCCGCCATCAACCGCTCGGCTACGTCCTCGGGCATCAGTTCCGGCAAGGTCGCAGCCACGGCAAAGGGGCGACCGGTGTCGCGCGCGCAGGTCAACGCCGCACGGGTGGCGCAGTCCCAATCGGTGGCATCGGTGTGAGGGTAGTCAACGATCGAGATCGTCATCGTCACATGCGGCCCCGTCATCGCCGACCACGCCCGTGCCATCGCGTCAGCGTCGCGCCAGATATAGGTGTGGTAGTCCAGTGGATTGGCCAGCGCCACCATCGGCCCCAGCGCCGCGCGCAGGCCCGAAACCTGATCCGCGGTGAGCGGCGGAAATTGCAGGCCGGTTCCTTCGGCCATGTCGGCGGCCAAGCTGGCCTCGCCACCGGAACAGCTGATCGTCGCCACTCCGGTCCCGTCCAGCGGCCCGGTGACATGCAACAGTTTCAGAGTTTCCAAAAACTCGGGCACGGCGTTCAGCCGCGCGATTCCCAGCCGGTCCAGAAACGCCTGCGCCCCGGCATCACCGCCTGCCAGCGATGCCGTGTGCGAGATTGTTGCGGCTTGGGCATGTTCCGACCGACCCACCTTGAGCGCCACGATCGGCACGCCGCGCGCGCGCGCACGGGCGGCCAGCGCCTCCCATTTGCGCAGGTCGCCAAAGCCCTCAATGTGCACACCGATGGCGGTGATCCGGTCATCCTCCAGCAGGGCCATGGCGATTTCGGCCTGGTGGGACTGTGCCTGATTCCCGCAGGTCAGCATGAAAGCCAGCGGCAGCGCCCGGCGCTGCATGGTCATGTTGATGGCGATGTTTGAGCTTTGCGTCAGAATTGCGACGCCCCGCTCCACCGGGCGCATCCCGTGCTGGTCGGGCCAGATCGCCACCCGGTCCAGTCCGTTGACGAAGCCATAGCAGTTGGGGCCGAGGATCGGCATGTCCCCCGCTGCAGCCACAAGCTGCGCCTGCAAGTCCGGCCCGTCCGCATCCTCAGCCAGCGCCTCGGTAAAGCCCGAGGCGAAACACACAGCCCCGCCTGCGCCAATGCGGGACAGAACCTCGACCGCCTCGATGGTCGCGCGGCGGTTGATGCCGACAAAGGCCGCGTCGGGCGCTTGGGGCAGGTCTTCGATCGTGGCAAAGACGCGCTCGCCCGCCACCTCGTCGGCCTTGGGATGCACCGGCCAGACCGGACCGGTGAACCCCAGTTTCCGCACCTGCCGGATGACCTCGGCACACCAAGCGCCCCCGCCGATCACCGCCAGCGAACGAAACCCCAGCATCCGCCTCAGCGCGGCGAGTTTTCCCGGCGTGAGCACATCCGCCGCGCCGCTCAGGCCCGGCGTCATGTTCACGCTCCCAACGCGCGCAGCAGGTCGCGGCTGATGATGTGGCGCTGGATCTCGCTGGTACCGTCCCAGATCCTCTCCACCCGGGCATCGCGCCAGAACCGTTCCAGCGGATAGTCATCCATCAGACCCATCCCGCCATGCACCTGGATCGCCGCATCGGTCACCCGCGCCAGCATCTCCGAGGAAAAAAGCTTGGCCGAGGCGATCTCGCGGTTGGCGGGCAGGCCCTTGTCCAGCCGGTCGGCAGCGGCCAGGGTCAGCAGGTCGGCGGCGTCGATCTCGGTGATCATGTCGGCGATCTGAAAGCTGACGCCCTGGAACTTGCCGATCTTCTGGCCGAACTGTTCGCGCGTGGCGGCATAGTCCAGCGCATAGTCGAAGGCCCGCCGCGCGCGACCCACGCACATGGCGGCCACGGTGATGCGGGTGGCGTAAAGCCAGGTGTTCATCACCTCGAACCCGCCATCGACCTCGCCCAGCACCTGCGCGTCGGGCAGGCGGCAGTCGTCGAACTCCAGCACCATGTTCTTGTAGCCGCGATGGCTGACCGATTTGTAGCCGTCGCGGATGGTGAACCCCGGCGTGCCGCGATCGACCAGGAAGGCGGTGATGCGCTTCTTGGGGCCTTTCGGCGTCTGATCCTCGCCCGTGGCGATGAAGACGATGATGAAATCGGCATGTTCCGCGCCCGAGATGAAATGCTTGGTGCCGTTCACCACCCAATCGCCGCCATCACGAACGGCGGAACACTTCATGCCCCGCACATCCGAACCCGCGCCCGGTTCGGTCATCGCCAGCGCATCCATCTTCTCGCCGCGCACGGCGGGCATCAGATAGCGTTCGACCTGATCGCCCTGACAGGCCATCAGGATGTTCTGCGGCCGCCCGAAGAAATGGTTCAGCGCCATCGACCCACGGCCCAGTTCCCGTTCGACCAGCGCGAATTCCAGGTGGTTCAACCCGGCGCAACCCACGCTTTCGGGGAAGTTGCAGGCGTAGAAGCCGAGTTCGATCGTTTTGCGCTTGATCTCGTCGGCGATCTCTTTCGGCACCTCTCCGGTGCGCTCGACCAGCTCTTCGTGGGGATAGATCTCTTTTTCCACAAAGATGCGGACGGTCGAGACGATCATTTCCTGTTCTTCGGACAGCCCGAATTGCATGGTGGTTCTCCAAGTGCAGATGTTGCGAACAGCCTGACCCGTCTTGCGCGCGTTTTCATGCAGTAATAGACATTCAATATGCAGAAATGGACTAAATCGACCTCTGCGATGCAGCATTTCGGCGTGTTGCTGTTCGACGGGTTTTCGAACCACTGTTTGGCCAACACAGTCGAGCCGCTGCGCGCGGCCAACACGCTGTCGGGGCGCACGCTCTACAGGTGGCAGTTTCTGTCGTTGAACGCGGGGCCGGTGACCTCATCCTCGGGGCTTCAGGTGTCGCCGCATGACAGGCTCGGCAACGTGTCCGGCGACCTGCTGGCGGTCATGCCATCCTATGGCTTTCGCGATCACGGCGGCTGGCGCATGCAGGCCAGCCTGCGCGCCGCCGCGCAACGGTTCCGCATCATGGCCGGAATGGACACGGGCAGCTGGCTGCTGGCCGAGGCCGGCTTGCTGGACGGGCATCGCGCGACCATCCACTGGGAGGAGTTGACGGGGTTCTCGGAACGCTTCCCCGAGGTGGAAACCTACCGCGAACGCTATGTCATCGACGGAGACCGCATCACCTGCTCGGGCGCGATGGCGGCGTTTGACCTGGTGATGCACCTGATCGGGCGGGATCACGGTCAGGCACTGGCGCTGGAAGTGGCGCAGCTGTTCATGACCCGCGATTCCGCCCGTTCACATATGGGCGGGGCCGGGTCGGCCAGCGCCTTCGTCAACAAAGCGTTGGCGCTGATGCAGGAACATCTGGAAACGCCCCTGCCCATCCCCGAGGTCGCACGGCGCGTCGGCCGCTCGCAAAAGGCGCTGGAATCGCGGATGCGGGCCGATCTGGGGGCCAGCCCCGCGCAGGTCTATCGCCGCCTGCGCCTGAACCTGGCCCGCAAGCTGGTATCCGAGACCGATCTGCCCATCGGCGAGATCGCCCTGCGCGCGGGCTATGACGACCCCAGCGCGATGACCCGCGCTTTCCGCGCCGAGTTCGGCACCTCGCCGCGCGCGATCCGGGCGGCCTCGTAACGCGGTCAGCCGCGCCCGCGATAGGTGGGAACGCCCTGATCGGGGATCCACACGCCCGGCAGCTCCGGCCCGGTCTGATAGAACACGTCGATCGGGATACCGCCGCGCGGATACCAATAGGCGCCGACACGCAGCCATTTCGGCTCCAGCACCTCTTCCAGCCGCTTGCCGATCGTGACACTGCAATCTTCGTGGAACGCGCCATGGTTGCGGAACGAACCCAGGAACAGCTTGAGCGACTTGCTTTCCACCAGCCAGTCACCCGGCACATAGTCGATCACGATATGCGCGAAATCCGGCTGCGCCGTCAGCGGGCAGAGCGAGGTGAACTCCGGCGCGGTGAAGCGCACGGCATAATCGGTGCCGGCCTGCGGGTTCGGCACCCGCTCCAGCACCGCCTCTTCGGGCGAGTTCGGCAGGTCGGTCTTGCTGCCCAGTTGGGTCAGGTTTGCGTAGATGTCTTGGTTTGCCATTGTTAGAGCCTCATACGCCGCGCTTGTTGCCCCAGATCAGGACATGCAGCTGCGGCAGGATGGTGGGGGTGAACCAGCGGTCGCCGAGGGTCTTGTCGATCAGCCATTCATAGCGGGACATGATCCCGTCCATGTCGATCTCGGCATCCTCGGCGTCGGGTGGCGGCGGGGTGTGGTTGCCCGGTTGCAGATAAAGCGGCAGCGCTGGAAACCGCTCGGCCGCGGCGCGGGCCCAGCGGTAATCCTCATCATCGAAGACCACGATCTTCATGACGGTGGGCGCGCCCTCAGCCCGGGCGATGCAGTCCTCGAACCGCGCCCAGTCGACGGTTTCGCCGGACGAGGGCGGTTTCGGGCTGAGGATCAGGGTGGACAATTCGCGGAACCAGTCCTGCGCCACCGAGCCCTGGGTTTCCATCACGAAGTCATAACCCTTGGATTTGCCCAGCGCGATCAGCGGGCCGAAATCCTGAATGGCCGGGTTGCCGCCCGACAGCGACACGGTCAGGGGTGTGCCGCCGGACAGGGCTTCGACCTGCGCCCAGATCTGTTCGGGGGTCATCGGCGTCCAGTCATGGCGATAGGCGCTGTCCACCGCATGCAGACTGTCGCACCAGCTGCAGCGGTAATCGCAGCCACCCGCCCGCACGAAGACGGTCGGCAACCCGATCACGGCGCCTTCGCCCTGGATCGTGGGGCCGAAGATCTCGGCGATGCGCAGCGGTTTCACGGCCGATACTCCGCCCAGGTCTTGGGCGTCTCGCTGACCCGCACCGCGCTGGTCTGCGCCCAGCGCGCCTTGCAGAAGTCATAGATCTCTTTCGCCAACCACTCCGAGGTAACCATGTCATGCCCGAACACATCGTTCAGGTGCCGGTGATCCAGTTCCTCGTCGATATAGGTCTTGAGCGGCTTCAGATCGCGGTAGTCCACCACGAAACCATTTTCATCCAGCTCCTCGGCGGCCAGTTCCACCTCGACGATGTAATTGTGGCCGTGCAGACGGGCACAGGGGTGGTCGTCGGGCAGGTGGCACAGTTGGTGCGAGGCCGAGAAGTGGAATTCCTTGGTGATACGGAACATCAGTGCCCCTCCACCGCGGCTTTCCAGAACTCGGGATCGGCATAGACGGTCGGGTCTTCGACACCGGCGATGTGAAACGCCTCGCGCCGTTCGACACAGGTTCCACAACGGCCGCAATGGGTCTCGCCGCCCTTGTAGCAGGACCAGGTGTCGGCAAACGGCGTGCCGTGCTTTGCGCCCTCGGTCACGATGGCCGATTTCGGGATGTGAACGAAGGGCGTATAGAGCCTGACATTGGCATATCCGTCCAACGCCTTGGTCTGCATGACCTCGAAGGCTTCGGTGAATTCCGGCCGGCAGTCGGGGTAGATGAAGTGATCCCCGCCATGCACCGCCGTCGCCACGGCATCCGCCTGCTTGGCGGCGGCCACGCCAAAGGCGATGGCCAGCATGATGGCGTTGCGGTTCGGGACCACGGTGACCTTCATGTTCTCTTCGGCATAGTGCCCGTCGGGCACGTCGACGTCATCGGTCAGGGCCGAGCCCGACAGATGCTTGCCGATATGGCTCATGTCGATCAAGTCATGCGGCACGCCCAGCCGCTCCGCGCAGCGGGCGGCAAACTCGACTTCCTTGCGGTGACGCTGACCGTAGTCGAAAGAGATCAGGCGGATCAGTTCGTTTTCGGCGGCAACCTTGTGCGCCAGAGAAACCGAATCCAGTCCGCCCGAGCAGATGACGATTGTCTTCACTTTTCAGATCCTTGTTTTGTAAGCCGGGTAGGCTGCGACCGGCGCCCGGTTCATCCGGACCAGCGGCGTCTATCAGACCCCGCGCGGAAAGGTAAAGACCCTTCAAAACGGAAAGCCGCCCATCGGCGGCTTGTCCAGACGGTGTCACACCTTGAGTTTCGGCTGGTGCCCTTCAGCCGAACCGCCTTTTCTTGTAGGCGCGGGTGCGTTCCGTCGCCTCGGCCGAGCCGTCGTGATAGGTGCCGAACCACCGGTCGAAGGGAATCTCGGAAGTGCCATAGTTGCACTCGAAATACCGGTGGTGCAACTGGTGAAAAAAATCCCCCGCGCGCGCCGCTTCGGTTTTCCCCGCTTTCAGCTTCTCGAACCCCGAATGGGACAGGATCGGGCTGACCTGCTGGAAATAGACGTGAAACAGCAGATGCAGCGGGTGGGACGGCACTATCAGGTGGATGAAATAGGTCGTGAAATACAGCAGGTTCTCGTACCAGTGGTTCGAGATGCCCGACCACGGACCAACATTGACGTTCCGGTGATGCACGGCATGCACATGCTTGAACAGTTTCGGGTGATGCTCCAGCCGGTGTACCCAATAGAAATGCAGCCCGGACCACATCGGGATGAACAGCATCCAGACCACGCACCAGACCGGCGCCTGTTCCCATGAGACGGTTGGCACCCAACCGTTGGCCATCGCCCAGTAGATGCCCCATTGATAGACGGTCGCCACCGTCATGGCGCTGCCCAGCGTCCACCAGATGTTGTCCCAGACCTGGTTGTTGAAGGTGAAGATGCCGTTGTTGCGCGTCAGGTCGCGGCGATCGAACTTTTTGTACATACCCTGGCCCTTGCGCATGTAGAGCCACCAATGCAGCCCACCCGCAACAAGGATCTGAGGCACCATGTTCAGCAGCCAGATGCGGAACATCCAACCAGGTGCGAAGCTTTGCATCGCCTCGAGCGGCGGCAGAAAAAGCACATAAGCTGTCAGCGCCAACACCATGCACAGGGTCAGCGCAGTGATCTGCAACCACGCACCGCTGTACCATTTCACTACCGCCATCGGTCTGGGCGGCCAGCTGAACAAAGGGTTCAACGCCACTGGATCAGATGGCCGATAGTGCCAGCGGGCAGCTTCGGGATCATGCGAGGCATCGGTCATGGCAAAACCCTCTAAGTGGCGTAATCCGAGCCTTCGGCATCCAGAACGGCCTTGATCTCGCGCAGATGGGCCTCGGCCTGCCCCGGATAGTTATCCAGCTCCTGCGCGGTCTTTTCGGCGATCTCGTCCGAAAGCAGCCGCAACGGCCGGCCCGTCTGAAGGGCGCGAATATAGGTCTCGGCGGCGCGCTCGAAATAATAGAGTCTATTGAAGGCATCTGCCGCGTCGCTGCCGATCACAAGCACACCGTGGTTGCCCATGATCATGACTTTCTTTTTCGGGTTCTGCAGCATTGCGGCGCAACGCTCACCCTCGCTTTCAAAGGCCAAACCGCCAAATTCGTCATCAATGACATAGCGGTTGTGAAAGGTCGCGGTGTTCTGGTCGATCGGCGGCAGGGTGCTGTCGGCCAAGGAGGCCAGGACGGTGGCAAAGATCGAATGCACATGCATCACGCAACGCGCATGCGGACACCTGCGGTGAATCGAGCCATGCAGCCCCCATGCGGTGGGGTCCGGTGCGCCGGGCTTGCTCATCGTGTCGGGATCGTTGGCATCCAGCAGCAGAAGGTCCGAGGCACGGATGCGCGCGAAATGCATCAGGTTCGGGTTCATCAGGAACTGCGTGCCACCCTCGTTCACGGCAAGGCTGAAATGGTTGGCGACCCCTTCATGCATGTTCAACCTTTCGGTCCAACGGAAGGCCGCCGCCATGTCCACGCGCTCCTGCCAATGGTCGATATTCGGCTTCAGATTGGTGACGCTCATCCGGAGGCTCCGTTCGGCTTGGGCAGAGGGCTGATACAAACCGTGCCGGGCCGGGGCGCAATTGACCAACGAAAAAATTGGCGTTTTGGCATTAGCTGAGCTTATGATTGGATTATGAAACCTCGGAACCCTCTTCCCCCGCTTGGCTGGCTGCGGACCTTTGAGGCCGCGGCCCGCCACCTGTCCTTCACCGGCGCGGCGAGCGATCTGAACATGACGCAAAGCGCCGTCAGCCAGCAGATCAAGTCACTCGAGGGTTATCTGGGCCAGCCCCTGTTTCACCGTCGCCCCCGCGCATTGGAACTGACCGAGGCCGGGAGCACCTATCTGCCCGTGGTGCGCGAAGCGTTCCGGACGCTGGTACGCGGCACCCAGGCCGTGACCGGGCAACAGGAAAATACCGTTCAGGTGCAGTGCAACATCACCTTTTCGGTGAACTGGCTGGCCCCCCGCCTGCCCGCGTTCCGCGCGCTGCACCCCGATGTTCACCTGAACATCTTCACCGAATTGTGGGAGCCGCGCGAGATGGCCGAAGGCGCGGCGGTGGAAATCCGCTATTCCCTGCGCCCGGCCGACACGGTCCGCACTGAGCTTTTGCGCAGCGATCACTACTACCCCGTCTGTGCCCCCGACTATCCGGTCACGCTGGAAAACCTTCAGCAGCAACCGCTGTACGACTGTTCGAACCTTCTGTCGAACTGGGTCAGCTGGGCCGAAGATCAGGGTCTAAACTGGGCAAATCCGCCGATTACTTACGCCACGACCTATATGGTCGGCCTGTCCGTCGCGATGGCCGGAGGCGGGCTGTGCCTGGCCCATGATACCATCGCAAAGCGCCTTCTGGACGAAGGCCGTCTGATCGCGCCGTTCGAGCATCGCGCGCCGATGCCCGAAGCCTATTACCTGCTGCTGTCGCCCCAGGCCGAGGAGACGCCGGGTGCCGTGGCCTTTGCCGAGTGGATCAGGGCGGAAATCGCGGCCGAGCAACACCGCGCCTAACCTTCAGCCGTCCTTGGGGCGGCTGGCGACCCAGGCATAGCCGTTCTCGCACAGGATATAGGTCTCACGCAGGCCATGGGGCTTGTCGGTCGGCTCCTGCAGGACGACCGCGCCAGCGGACCGGGCGCGCTCCGCCGCCTCGTCCGGGTCGGTGTCGTACAAGTGAATCTCGATCCCGCCACCGCGCGGGGGCGTTTCGGGAACCAGCCCAAGCAGCGGGTTGGAATGATAGGTGCCGTCCGAATGCAGCTGAAACACCTGATCGCCATAGGTGACGATGGCGTAATCCGCCGTCACCTGATGGGATTTCAGACCAAAAACAGTCTCTAAAAAAGCGCATTCCGTTGGAACGTCGCGCACCAGCAGGTTCAGCCCGATCCCGCGCAGGCTGCGGCCGAAACTGTCAGCATCCATGGTTTCGTAATCCATGCCCCTACCAGACCCCGCATCGCGGCGCGGATCAAGCATTTGCTGCCCCGGACCAGGCCGGATGACGGTTTCATGAAGGTGGCACGGCAGGGGTTGCACCTTCCGATGCATTCGGGAAAGTTGTGCCATGGAATACGCACCCTTCCCCTCTTGGCCCGACGTCGCCCCCCGCCTGATCGCCGTTGCCGCCGGCCGCGAAGCCGCCGACATGGTCATTCGCGGCGGGATCTGGATCAACGTACACAGCCGCGAGGCGCTGCCCGATCATGCAATCGCCATCGCCGCCGGACGCGTGGCCTATGTCGGCCCCGACGCCAGCCACTGCATCGGCCCCGACACGCAGATCATCGAGGCCAAGGGCCGCCACATGATCCCCGGCCTGTGCGATGCGCACATGCACATCGAATCCGGCATGCTGACCCCGGCCGAGTTCGCCCGCGCTGTGATCCCGCATGGCACGACGTCGATGTTCACCGACCCGCATGAGATCGCCAACGTGCTGGGGCTGGACGGCGTGCGGATGATGCATGACGAAGCGCTGATGCAGCCGGTCAATATCTTTACCCAGATGCCGTCCTGCGCGCCCTCGGCGCCGGGTCTGGAAACCACCGGCTATGAGATCACCGCCGAAGACGTGGCCGAGGCGATGACCTGGCCCGGCATCATCGGGCTGGGCGAGATGATGAACTTTCCCGGCGTGATCCATGCAGACCCCAAAATGCTGGCCGAAATCGCCGTCACCCAGCGCGCGGGCAAGACGGTGGGCGGACACTATGCATCCCCTGATTTAGGGCCTGATTTTGCCGCCTATGTCGCCGGCGGCCCGGCCGATGACCACGAAGGCACCTGCGAGGCCGACGCCATTGCCCGCGTGCGACAAGGGATGCGGTCGATGATGCGGCTGGGCTCGGCCTGGTATGACGTGGAAAGCCAGATCACCGCCGTCACCGAAAAGGGACTGGACCCGCGCAACTTCATCCTGTGCACCGATGACTGCCATTCGGGCACGCTGGTGAACGAGGGCCACATGAACCGCGTCGTCCGTCATGCCATCGCCTGTGGCTGCGACCCGCTGATCGCGTTACAGATGGCCACGATCAACACCGCCACCCATTTCGGGCTGGAGCGCGAGATCGGCTCGATCACGCCGGGCCGCCGGGCGGACGTGATCCTCAGTTCGGACCTGACCGACTTGCCGATCGAGATGGTCATCGCGCGCGGACAGGTGGTGGCCGAAAATGGCGCGATCAAGGTGGATTGCCCGCATTACGACTGGCCCGACCGGGCGCGCAACACAGTACATCTGGGCCATGCCCTGACCGCCGCCGATTTCGAGATCCCCGCGCCCGAGGGCGCCAACCGCGTCCGCGCCAACGTGATCGGCGTGGTGGAAAACCAGGCCCCCACTCAGGCGCTGAAGGCCGAGCTGCCCATCATCGGCGGGCTGGTCGAGGGCGAAGGCGATGTCTGCCAGATCGCGCTGGTCGAGCGGCACCGGGCCACGGGCGGCGTCACCAACGCCTTCGTCTCGGGCTTTGGCTATCAGGGCCGGATGGCCATGGCCTCGACCGTGGCGCATGACAGCCACCACATGATCGTGGTCGGCACCGACCGCGAGCAGATGGCGCTGGCCGCCAATCGTCTGGCCGAAGTGGGCGGCGGCATCACCATCTTCCGAGATGGCGAAGAGCTGGCGCTGGTCGAACTGCCCATCGCCGGCCTGATGTCCGACAGCCCGGCCTCCGACGTCGCGGCCAAGGCGCAGAAGATGGTCGAGGCGATGCAGGCCTGCGGCTGTCAACTGAATAATGCCTACATGCAGCACTCGCTGCTGGCCCTTGTCGTGATCCCCGAACTGCGGATATCCGATCTGGGACTGGTGGATGTCCGCACATTCGAAAAAATTGACCTTCTGGAACCCCTCGCATGACAAAAATAACAACGCCCGAACCACGGGACCCCGAGATTTTCACCGATGCCGCCGCAGCCGTTGCGAGGCTGGAAGAGCTGTATAACGAGGCCACCGCCTTTCTGTGCGAAGGCTTTGCCGAGGCGATGGAAAGCGGCGCGCCCAAGGTCCGGTACAGAGCCTATTATCCGGAAATCCGTATCCGTACGGCGTCCTACGCCCATGTGGACAGCCGCCTGAGCTTTGGTCACGTGTCCGAGCCGGGGGTCCATGCCACGACGGTAACCCGGCCGGATCTGTTCCGGTCCTACCTCACGCAGCAGATCGCGCTGCTGATCAAGAACCACAACCAGCCGGTGACCATCGGCCCATCGACCACGCCGATGCCGGTGCATTTCGCCGTGGCCGGCAACCCCGATCTGGTGGTTCCGCATCAGGGTGCGGCGGTGTTCACCCTGCGCGACGTGTTCGACGTGCCCGATCTGACCACCACCAATGACGACATCGTCAACGGTGTGCACGAACCGCTGGATGGCGTCGGCCCGCTGACCTTGTTCACAGCGCAACGCATCGATTACTCGCTGGCCCGGCTGGCCCACTACACAGCCACCGATCCGGACCATTTCCAGAACCACGTTCTGTTCACCAACTACCAGTTCTACGTCTCGGAATTCGAGAACTATGCCCGCGCGCAACTGGCCGACCCGGACAGCGGCTATACCAGTTTCGTTTCGACCGGGAATGTCGAGATCACCGACCCCGACGCGCCGCTGGACCAGCCGCTGAAGCTGCCGCAGATGCCGACCTATCACCTGAAACGCGCCGACGGGTCGGGGATCACGCTGGTCAATATCGGCGTCGGGCCATCCAACGCCAAAACCGCCACCGATCACATCGCGGTGCTGCGCCCACATGCCTGGCTGATGGTTGGCCACTGCGCAGGGCTGCGCAACACGCAGGCCCTGGGCGACTTTGTGCTGGCCCATGCCTATCTGCGCGAAGACAAGGTGCTGGACGACGACCTGCCCGTCTGGGTGCCGATCCCGCCGCTGGCCGAAGTTCAGGTCGCGCTGGAACGCGCCGTGGCCGAAGTGACCGAGCTGGAAGGCTATGAGCTGAAGCGGATCATGCGCACCGGCACGGTGGCCTCGGTCGACAACCGCAACTGGGAACTGCGCGACCAATCCGGCCCGGTGCAACGGCTGAGCCAGTCGCGCGCCATCGCGCTGGACATGGAAAGCGCAACGATCGCCGCCAACGGCTATCGGTTCCGCGTGCCCTACGGTACCTTGCTGTGCGTGTCCGACAAGCCCCTGCATGGCGAATTGAAGTTGCCGGGCATGGCGTCCGAGTTCTATACAACTCAGGTCGGCCGCCATCTGGCGATTGGAATCCGGGCGATGGAACACCTGCGGGGCATGCCGCTGGAACGTCTGCACAGCCGGAAATTGCGCTCGTTCGACGAAACGGCCTTCCTCTGACGCAAAAAAGCAACGAAATCCCCATATTTTTTGGGGGTTCGGCGCTACTATTCGTTGTGTTCGCCCACAATATCCCGTTACAGTTACGCGGTGAGGCCCAATAGATCGGGCACGTTAAGGAGACCAAGAAATGGCAAAGCCTATGACGAAGACTCAGCTGGTTGCTGCTCTCGCTGAGGAAATGGGAACCGACAAGAAATCCGCGAACGCGGCGCTGGAAGCGATCACCAACCTGATCACCCGCGAAGTTTCGGCCGGTGGCGCCGTGACCCTGCCGGGCGTCGGCAAGATCTACTGCCGCGAGCGCCCCGAGCGTCAGGTGCGCAACCCGGCCACCGGTGAGACTTTCACCAAAGAGGCCGACAAGGTCGTGAAAATGACCATCGCCAAGGCCCTGAAGGACAGCGTCAACAGCTGATCCCACCCCAAGGTTGCACGAAACAGGGGCCGCGGTTTCGCGGCCCTTTTTCTATGCCGCACGGTGCCATCCGCCGGTTGCAGACCCAGAGAAAATCGGGAACAGTCGCCACGGAATTCAAACGAGGCTTGTCATGGATCCGCGCGCCATCGCCATGGGGCTGGCCTTTGCCTTCATCTGGTCGTCGGCCTTCACCTCGGCGCGGATCATCGTCGCGGATGCCTCGCCGCTGTTTTCGCTGGCCGTTCGCTTTTTGATTTCCGGCATCCTGGGTGTCGCCATCGCCGCGGCCATGGGCCAGAGCTGGCGCCTGACGCGGTCGCAATGGTACGCGACCATCCTGTTCGGAATCTGCCAGAATGCCCTGTATTTGGGTCTGAATTTCTATGCGATGCAAACGGTCGAGGCCTCGGTCGCGGCGATCATCGCATCGACCATGCCTCTGCTGGTGGCGCTGGCCGGTTGGCTGCTGTTCGGGGAACGGTTGCGCCCGCTGGGTGTCCTGGGGCTGCTGGCCGGGTTCGCCGGTGTGGCCCTGATCATGAGCAGCCGGATCAGCGCCGGGATCGACCTGTTCGGCGTTGCCCTCTGCGGGCTGGGCGCGCTGGCTCTGACTTTCGCCACGCTGGCCGTGCGCGGGGCGACCTCGGGCGGGAACTTCATGATGGTCGTCGGCCTGCAGATGTTCGTCGGCTCGGCGGTTCTGTTCATCGCCGCCCCTCTGTTCGAGACGATTTATGTCCGCCCGACCTGGCCGCTGGCGCTGGCCTTCACCTACACGACCCTGTTCCCCGGCCTGCTGGCCACGCTGATCTGGTTCCTGCTGCTCAACCGGATCGGGCCGATCCGCGCGGCGACCTTCCATTTCCTCAACCCGGTGTTCGGGGTCACGATCGCCGCGATTCTTCTGGGTGAACGGTTGGGCGCAATGGATGCCGTCGGTGTTGCGGTCACCACGCTGGGCATTCTGGCCGTGCAGTTGTCACGCCAGCCGGTTCAGCGCAGCAGGGCCTCGACCTGACGGCGCAGCTTGCGGGAGTCCGGCCGCGTCGTCGACCCAAAGGTCGCCACGACCTCGCCTTCGGGGCTCAGCAGGATCTTGTTGAAATTCCAGTTGGGCACAAACCCGGTCTCGGCGGCGACCGCCTTGTAGAACGGGTGGGCCTGCGGGCCGGTCACGGGGGTGATGTCGGTCATGGGCAGGGTCAGGTTATAGTTCAACTCGCAGAACTCCTTGACCTCGCTGGCGGTTTCCAATTCCTGGTTGAAGGAATCCGACGGGACCGCCAGAACCACCAAACCCTCGGATCCATAGGTGTCCTGCAGCTTTTGCAGCCCAGCATATTGCCCGGTGAACCCGCATTGCGAGGCCGTGTTGACCACCAGAACCGGCTGGCCGCGCCAATCCGACAGCGACAGCGTGCCGCCATCAATTGAAGCGAACTCTCCGGACACAGGCGCGGCCTGCACCATCCGGCCGATCAGCAACAGGGCAGACAACAGCAGCATTCTGAACATGGCTTGACCTCCTCTTTGTCATTGATACGCACGAAGAACGGCGGCAGATCACCCGCACGATCGCGCGAGCCGGGCAAAACAGGGCTTTGCTTTTGTCGCGGCGCACCCCAATTATCTCGGGAAAGGAATAACGCCGGAGGACCCATGTCAAAATATACCAAAGATCCATCGGTTGTCGCCGCCCTCTCGCCCGAGGAATTCCACGTCACCCAGCGCAACGGGACCGAACGCCCCGGCACCGGCAAATACCTGCACCACAAGGAACCGGGCATTTATGTGGATGTCGTATCGGGTGAACCTCTGTTCGCCTCGACCCACAAATACGAATCGGGCTGTGGCTGGCCCAGTTTCACCAAACCCATCGTGCATGACCACGTCACCGAGCTTGAGGACCGCTCGCTGGGCATGATCCGGACGGAGGTCCGCTCGAAACACGGCGACAGCCACCTGGGCCATGTGTTTCCCGATGGTCCGCTGGACCAGGGTGGGCTACGCTACTGCATCAACTCCGCCGCGCTGCGGTTCATCCATCGTGACGACATGGAGGCCGAGGGCTATGGCGAATACCTCGATCAAGTGGAGGACCCGAAATGACCGAACAACGCGCCGTTCTGGCCGGAGGCTGCTTCTGGGGCATGCAGGATCTGATCCGCAAGCTGCCCGGCGTTCTGCGCACCCGCGTCGGATATACCGGCGGCGACGTGCCCAACGCGACTTATCGCAACCACGGCACCCATGCCGAAGGGATCGAGATCTGGTTCGACCCCGCGCAGATCACCTATCGCGATCTGCTTGAGTTCTTCTTCCAGATCCACGACCCGACCACCGTGAACCGTCAGGGCAATGACATCGGAATGAGCTATCGCTCGGCCATCTATTTCTGCGACGAGACCCAGAAACAGATCGCGCTGGACACGATCGCCGATGTGGATGCCAGCGGGCTGTGGCCCGGCAAGGTCGTGACCGAGGTCGAACCCGTCGGCGATTTCTGGGAGGCCGAGCCCGAGCATCAGGACTACCTTCAGCGTATCCCCAATGGCTATACCTGCCACTTCCCGCGCCCGGACTGGGTTCTGCCCAAACGCAGCAGCGCTGCAGAATAGCAGTCAGCCGACGGCCACCCGCGGGCGGCCGCTGGCTTCGACGGTCAGCATCGCCTCGACAAAGACATCCTTGCCCTCGATCCGGGCGGTGCGGATGTCGCGGTTGACGATCACGCGGACATCCTGGGCACCGGCCTCGCGCACGGCGCTTTCGGTCTCGCGCCGCAGTTCAGCCTCCAGCAGGTCCAGCGCGGGTTCAGGCGTGGGGAAATCCTGCGGCCCGTCGTTCAGATGCACGCGGTACCGGCCTTCGGACGGAGCAGTCACGGTGCCCGCCCGGCGCATGGTCAGCCGCCCCACGACGGCCCCGATCGCATTGGCCACCCCGGCATAGTCGGGCAGCACCATTGTACAGCGCAGCCGCTCACCGACCGCAGGGTAATAGCTTGGCGCCGAGGCCCCCAGCCCGACCACATCCACGTTCAGCTTCGTATCCAACGCCAGCAGACCGCGATGCCCGCGCAACCCCCGCCGCGTCAACACATGGCGCGCCAGATCCTCGGGCGGCAGGCCGAACTCCTCGGCCTCTTCCGCAAAAGCAGTCTCTAACAAGGTCAAAATCGTCTGTTCGGTCAACTGATCCACGATCATCCCGGCCAGTTCTTCGGCCGAGCCCGCCAGCCGGTCGCCTGACCCCACACGCCGGCGCGCAATCAGTTCCAGCGCCTTGCGCGCGGCATCGGCATCCCAATCGGACAGACGCCCCAGAACGTGGCTGGCATCCGACGGCGTCACCCCCGAGACCTGAACGATCCCGCGGTCCACCAGCCGGGTCAGAGCACCGTTTTCCATCCGGGTGCGCAACAGGGCGCTCAGGGGCAGAACCTTGTCCCCCAGCCGCTCCAACAGCCCCGCCTCGCGCGGACCCAGACCCTCGGCGTGGATGCCGGGCACACGGCGGGCGAAACGGGTATCGTGCTCGCCCACCGTGGTCGCGCGCAACTGCTCGTCCAGAGCGGCATGGACCACTTCGGGCGCCTGGGCCGCGATCAGAGACACCGGCAGCACCCGGCGCGGACCGAGGAAAACGCCGCCGCGCAGGCCCTCGGTCACCACATGCACCTGGCTGTCACCGCCCAGACCATGAGTGCGCATCGCCACCGCCTCGACCATGGTGCGGAACCCGCCAACCCGGGCGCCCGCCGGGTCGATCGCGGGTTTACCATCGCGGATCAGCGCCACATCGGTCGTCGTCCCTCCGATATCCGAAACCAGCGCGTCCTGAACTCCGGTCAGCCACCGCGCGCCCACGATCGAGGCCGCCGGACCGCTGAGGATGGTCTCGATCGGCCGTTCCCGCGCCTGCTCGGCGCTCATCAAGGCTCCGTCCCCACGCACCACCATCATCGGCGCGTCGATGCCCAGCTCGTGCAGAACATCCTGAGCCCGGCCGATCAGGCGGTCGATCATTCCGATCAGACGCGCGTTCAGCACCGCCGTCACCGCACGTTTCGGCCCGTTCAGCTTGGCCGACAACTGATGCGAGCAGGTCACAGGCGCGCCGGTCTTCTCGGTGATGATCCGCGCAACCTCAAGCTCATGCGCGGGGTTGCGCGTGGCGAACTGGGCCGCGACCGCAAACCCGGAAATCCCGGACTGCTGGTCCAGAAATTCGGTCAACGCCCTTGTATCCAACGGCGCGGCCTCGGCCCCGGCATGGCTGTGCCCGCCCGCGATCACCAGCGCCGGGTCGCCCTTCAGCGCATCGCGCAGCCCATGCCTGTCCAGATCACCATCCCGAAACCCAACATATATCAGCGCAACGCGCCCGCCCTGCCCCTCGACCAGCGCGTTCGTGGCCAGCGTCGTCGACAGCGACGCCATCGAGATCTGGCCGGGTGCGACCTGCGCCCGGTCCAGCACTGCCCGGATCGCCCGCCCGACGCCGATCGCAAGATCCTCGCGCGTGGTCAGGGACTTGGCCGAGGCGATCACCTCTTCCTCGTCCCGGATCAGCACCGCATCGGTGTAGGTTCCACCGGTATCCACGCCCAAAGCCAACGCCATCGGGGTCTCCATCCTGTTCGCAGTCACGGGTGTAGCGGATTGAACCGACGCGTCCAGCCTGTTTGCGGCATTCACGACAGTTGTTCGACCGCCCAGCGCGCCGCGTCGGCCACCGTCGGATCGGGATCCTCGGTCAGCGCCTGCGCGACCGGAATCAACTCGGCCGACCCGGAATTGCCGATGGCATACAGAACGTTGCGCACGAACCGGTCGCGCCCGATCCGCTTGATCGGAGACCCCGAGAACTTGTCCCGGAACGCCGCATCGTCCAACCCGGCCAATTCCGCCAGCGGCGGCGCCATCAGGTCTTTGCGCGCGGCATAGCGGATGTCGCTGGCCGCCACCGCGAACTTGTTCCACGGACAAGCGGCCAAGCAATCATCACAGCCATAGATCCGGTTGCCCAGCTTGCCGCGCAGCTTTTGATCCACCGGCCCCTTGTGCTCGATGGTCAGATAGGAAATGCAGCGCCGCGCATCCAACTGATAGGGTGCCGGGAAAGCATCCGTCGGACAGGCATCCAGACAGGCCCGACACGACCCGCAATGATCCACTTCCGGTGGATCCACCGGCAGGTTCAGAGTGGTGAAAACAGACCCTAAAAAGGCCCAATTGCCCCAATCGCGGCTGACCAGATTGGTATGTTTGCCCTGCCACCCCAGCCCGGCCGCATGGCCCAGTGCTTTCTCGGGCACCGGCGCGGTATCGACGAACACCTTTACCTCGCCGCCAGCCTCGGCAATCAGCCATCGGGCCAGCCGCTTCAGCCGCTTCTTGACCAGATCGTGGTAATCCCTGTTCTGCGCATAGACCGAGATCGCCCCGCGATCAGGTCGCCCCAGAACCTCGGTCGGATCATGATCCGGCGTGTAACTCTCGGCCAGCATGATGACCGAGCGCGCCTCGGGCCACAGCTTCGCCGGATCCCCCCGCCAATGGGTCCGCTCGGCCATCCAACCCATTTGCCCGTGATAGCCCGCCGCCAGAAAGGCGGCCAACCGCGCAGGCACCTCCGGTACGTCCCACGGGCGGCAGATCCGGCACGACACGAACCCCTCGGCCCGGGCCTGCGCCACCAACCTGTCCTTCAATGCTGTCGCGCTGTTCATCTGGCCCAAAATATCCTCGGGGGTGAATTGACCCAACGGGCCAAGAGGGGGCAGACAGCCCCCTGACCCAACCTATCAGAAATCAAGGTCAGCGTAATGGGCAGGCGGGCGGAATCCCGGTACTTGGTCCGCAAGGATCGATCGGAATGCCGGGCGTGATTTGATCTTGGCGTACCAGTCCTTGACCACCTGGCTGCGGTTCCAGTCCACGTCTGAAATATAGTCCAGCGCCGACAGGTGCGCCGCAGCCGCAAAATCGGCCAAGGTCATCTGATCCCCCGCCAGCCAGCGCCGTTGATCCAGCAGCCAGGCCATGTAGTCCAGGTGGAACTTGATCGCCCGCGCGCCCTCTTTCACATTCCTGCTGTCCGGATAGCCCTGCCCGGTCATCTTCTTGTTCACCCGTTCGTACAACAGCTTCGACGTCACCTCATGGTGGAACTTGTCGTCGAACCAGTTGACCAGACGGCGCACCTCGTACCGGGCTTCGGGTTTGCGGGGCATCAGGGCGGGGTCCGGGCGGGTTTCCTCGATATATTCACAAATCGCGGTGCTTTCTGCCATGATCCGCCCATCCAGCCGCAGAACCGGGACTTTTCCGGCCGGGTTGCGACGCAGGAAATCCGGATCCTTCTCCCAATATTTCTCGGAGACCAGCTCAACCTCGATCTTCTTTTCGGCCAGCGCCAGACGGACCTTTCGGCAAAACGGGGAAAGGGGAACGTGAAACAAACGCGCCATGAGAGTCCATTCGATCCAGTGAATACCGCTCAGCAATAGCCGCTGAGCGGCAAGGGTTTCAATCCTCGAAACAATCGGCGCGGCCATCTGCGCGGATGGTGGCCGCCCCATCCAGTATCGCGGCGGCCCGCCGGCGGGTATAGACCGACGGGTCCGTCACCGATCGCGCGCGCGGCGCGGGCAGGATCGCGGCCAGGCGGGCGGCCTGCACCGGGCTCAGCTCCGCGGCGCTTACACCGAAATTGCGGCGCGCCGCAGCCTCGACCCCAAATAGCCCCTCACCGGTTTCGGCCACATTCAGATAGACTTCGAGGATCCGCTTCTTGCTCCAGAAAATTTCGACCACCGGGGTCAGCACAGTCTCCATCGCCTTGCGGACCCAGCTGCGCCCCTGCCACAGGAACACGTTCTTCACCACCTGCTGCGTGATGGTCGAGGCGCCGCGGTTGCCGCCATCCTCCAGCGCGTCTCGGATGGCGTTCACGTCGAACCCCCAGTGCAGGCAGAAATTGGCATCCTCGGCCGCCACGGCCGCACGGGCCATGACCGGGGCAATCTCCTCGATCGGCACCCAGTCGCGCTCGACCTTGCCCAGACGGCGCCATTCCGACCAGATCGTGTGGGTGATCGGCGGGTTCACCACCGAATAGATCAACACCAGCGCCAGAAAGACGCCGGCAACCGCCAAAGCGCCGCGCACCACCCATCGCCGGATACGGGGCAGGAGCGTCCGAGTCTTTTTCGGCCGGGTCGCCTGTTTCTTTTTGCCGCTGCTCTTGCGGGCCGCTTTCTTCGCCATGGGTCCGCTATACGCCGCGCAGCCGAATATTGGAACGGCTTTATCAGCCGATCAGCTGCGCATCGCGTGGGCGGATGACCGGGCGCGCGGTCTTCAACATGCCCAGATCCGCACGGTCGAGTTCGGGGAACAATTCGAAAAGCTCGCGGCAGGTATCCCGCTCGGATTGCGACAGGGCATGTCCGGGGTAATAGCTTTCGCTTCTGGCGCCATTTGCTGTCACGATCTCGTGCTGGTCGAACAACAGATGGTAATAGGTGACATCTCCACCCTCGGCTCGGGTCACGCTGGTGCCATTCACAAGGCAATGCGCCGCGATCAGGATCTCGGGATAGCCATAGAAGTACTCGGCCCGCCAGTCGTCGATCAACATCCGGTGCTGCGGCGAAACTAGTGTTTCCCGATCCAGCCCCAGAACACCGGCCGCAAACCGGATCGGTGCGGTCTTTCCGATGGCCGGCACGCAAGTCTTTCCGACCCACAGCAACGGTTTGGCACCGTTGTCGACGGTCAGAACCAGATCGCCGGCGCTCAGGTCCTGAACCGGCATTGGTCCGTTTGGCGTCTCAATCAACGTATCGCGCGTGAAACAGGGCGGCCCCAGCTCACCGGGCACAGTCAGGGGACCTTGCGAAGAAACGAATGACGTGGACACCAATGTGCCCTGCTGCAGCACCTGCCCATCCGTCGGAGTGAACACGCGGCTGCCATCGGCCAGATAGAAGGTGATGCCGGTGTAAGTCACGTTCCCCGTGCCGGGCACGTTGACCGTGACTGTGTCGCCGGGCCACGAATTGGTAACATCCTGACCGTTGACCGAGTCATTGTCGAACCGGTCGATGTCTCCGTCATCATTCTGATCGATCAGATTGTATTTCTGGACCACCATAACAGTCCCTGCCGCAGGCGGGCTGAAGGGATCAATGATAAAAAACTGATCGAGATAGGTGGTCGGCATTCCCAAGGCTCCTGCGATTTCTGCGACCTTATCGAACGATTGGCCCGATTTCACGATGATTTTGTGGCGCAATTCGCCCATAATCCCGCCTGCGAGGGCGGTCACCCGGACGTTTGCCCGCATGAAAAGAAACCCGCGCGCCGGGCTACGGCGCGCAGGTCTTGTTCGGGGTCGGCCCGGGTTACTCGGCCGGAACCGCCGTCGCCTCGTGACTGAGCGGATAGGCCAGCTTGTTCAGCATCTCTTTCGGGCAGATTTGCAGGAAATTGGCCTTTTCCACGTCCCAGTGCTGCAGGATGTCGGCGGCCTTGCGGCTGCCGGTTTCCGTGGCGTGGCGCTCGATCAGCGACTTCAGCTGAATCTCCCAATGCTCGACCGTAACGGGGCAGGTCACCAGGGTTTCCATGTTCATCAGCAGCTGCGCCTTGCCTTCGGGGTCGTACAGATAGGCCATGCCACCCGTCATCCCCGCGCCAAAGTTCGCGCCGATGTCCCCCAAGATCACCGCAACCCCGCCGGTCATGTATTCGCACCCGTTCGAGCCGCAACCCTCGACCACCACCTTGGCCCCCGAGTTGCGCACGGCGAACCGCTCGCCTGCCCGGCCAGCCGCGAACAGGTACCCGTCGGTCGCGCCGTAAAGAACCGTGTTGCCGATGATCGTGTTCCGGTCGGCCTGCAGCGGGCTGACCTGCGGCGGGCGCACGACGATGGTGCCGCCCGACAGGCCCTTGCCCACATAGTCGTTGGCATCGCCCGACACCTCGAGCTTGAGCCCCGGCGCGGCGAAGGCGCCCAGCGACTGACCGGCTGAGCCTTGCAATTTCACATGCAGATGGTCCGGCTGGAACGTGTTGCGCATGCCGAAATTCTGCACGATGTGGCTCGAGACCCGGGTGCCCACCGTCCGGTGCGTGTTCTGCACCGCGTAAGACAGCTGCATCTTTTCGCCGTCCTTCAGGAACCGCGCCGCGTCGCGCACGATTTCGGCGTCCAGCGTGTCGGGCACCTCGTTGCGGGGCTTGTCGCGGTCATAGACGATGTTCTGGGCGCCATCGACGGTGATCAGCAGCGGATTCAGGTCCAGATCGTCCAGATGCGCCGACCCGCGGCTGACCTGCGCCAACAGATCGGCCCGACCAATGATCTCATCCAGCGACCGGGCGCCGATGCTGGCCAGAATCTCGCGCACTTCCTGCGCGTAGAAGGTGATCAGGTTAACCACCTTGTCGGCATTGCCGGTGAACTTGGCGCGCAGGGATTCGTCTTGCGTACAGACGCCCACTGGGCAGGTGTTCGACTGGCACTGGCGCACCATGATGCAGCCCATCGCGATCAGGGCGGCGGTGCCGATGCCGTATTCCTCGGCCCCCATCATCGCGGCCATGACGATGTCGCGCCCGGTGCGCAGACCGCCATCGGTGCGCAGGGTCACCCGGTCGCGCAGGTTGTTCATCGCCAGAACCTGATGCGCCTCGGTCAGGCCCATTTCCCACGGCAGGCCGGCATATTTGATGCTGGTCGCGGGCGATGCCCCGGTGCCGCCATTGTGGCCCGAGATCAGGATGATGTCGGCCTTGGCCTTGGCCACCCCGGCGGCGATCGTGCCCACGCCCGAAGACGCCACCAGTTTCACAGTCACCTTGCAGCGCGGGTTGATCTGTTTCAGGTCATAGATCAGCTGCGCCAGATCCTCGATCGAGTAGATGTCGTGATGCGGCGGCGGCGAGATCAGGGTCACGCCCTTGGTCGAGTGACGCAGGCGCGCGATCAGATCGGTAACCTTCATGCCGGGCAGCTGGCCGCCCTCGCCGGGCTTGGCGCCCTGGGCCACCTTGATTTCCAACTCTTCGCAGTGGTTGAGGTATTCGGCGGTCACGCCGAACCGGCCCGAGGCCACCTGCTTGATCTTGGCCGAGGGGTTGTCGCCATTCGGCTCGGGCACGAAATGTGCGGGATCTTCCCCACCTTCACCCGAGTCGGATTTGGCACCGATCCGGTTCATCGCCACGTTCAGCGTCTTGTGCGCCTCGGGGCTGAGCGCGCCCAGCGACATGCCCGGCGTGACGAACCGCTTGCGGATCGAGGTGATCGATTCGACCTCTTCGATCGGGATCGGCTTGCCCAGCGGTTTGAAATCCATCAGGTCGCGCAGATGGATCGGCGGGTTCGCGTGCATCTTGGCCGAATACTGCTTCCACAGCTCGTACGAGGCGCGGTTGCAGGCCATCTGCATCATGTGCATCGAGGTCGCTTCCCACGCATGGGTCTCACCGGATTTGCGGGCCTTGTAGAACCCACCGATGGGCAGAACGTCCAGGCCGCTCTCCCAGCCCTTGGCGTGGATTTCCTCGGCCTTGGCCTGAATGCCGGTGACGCCGATGCCGGAAATCCGGCTCGTCATGCCGGGGAAATATTCGGCCACCATGGCGCGGCTCAGTCCCACGGCCTCGAAATTCAGGCCGCCGCGATAGGACGAGATCACCGAGATGCCCATCTTGGCCATGATCTTCAGCAGGCCCTGGTCGATCGCCTCGCGGTAACGCGCGACGTTTTCGGTCAGGCTGCCTTCCAGCAACCCGCGTTCGATCCGGTCGGCGAGCGAATCCTCGGCCAGATAGGCGTTGACCACGGTCGCGCCACAGCCGATCAGCACCGCGAAATAATGCGGGTCGATGCATTCCGCCGAGCGTACGTTCAACGAACAGAAGGTCCGCAGACCCTGACGGATCAAGTGCGAATGAACCGCGCTGGTGGCCAAGATCATCGGCATCGCCACTTTGCCGGGGCCGGAATACTGATCGGTCAGAACCAGGTGACCCGCGCCCGAGCGCACGGCCTCCTCCGCCTCGGCGCGGATTCGCGCCAGCGCGGCGCTCAGCGCGCCGGGACCCGGTTCGAAGGTACAGTCGATCTCGGCCAGCGGCGCATCGAAATTCGCCACCAGTTCTTCCCACTGGGCATTGCCGACAAAGGGGCTTTCCAGCACGATGATCTCGGTCTGGCTGCTGTCCTCGTCCAGCACGTTCTTGAGGTTGCCGAACCGTGTCTTCAGCGACATCACACGGTATTCGCGCAGGCTGTCGATCGGCGGGTTGGTCACCTGGCTGAAATTCTGGCGGAAGAAATGGCTGAGCGGTCGGTACTGTTTGGACAGAACCGCCGAGGGCGTATCGTCGCCCATCGAGGCGATGGCCTCTTTGCCGTCCTCGGCCATAGGGGCAAGGATCTGCTCCAGCTCTTCGACCGTGTAGCCCGCCGCGATCTGGCGCTTGCGCAGCTCTTCACCGGTGAACAGCGGCTTTTCGGCGACCTTCGCCAGCTTTTCGTCCAGATCGTTGATCTTGCTGACCCATTCGCCGAACGGCAGGGCCGCGGCCAGCTTGTCTTTGATCTGCTTGTCGCGATACAGCTTGCCCTTTTTCATATCGACGGCCAGCATCTGGCCCGGACCCAGCGCGCCTTTCTCGACAACGCTGGCCTCGTCGATCGGGACCATGCCCGCCTCGGACCCGGCGATTACCAGACCGTCGCCGGTGACCACATAGCGCATCGGGCGCAGGCCGTTGCGGTCCAGCCCGGCGCAGACCCAGCGGCCATCGGTCATGGCCAGCGCGGCGGGGCCGTCCCACGGCTCCATCACCGAGTTGCAATAGGAATACATGTCGCGCCAGGACTGCGGCAGTTCCACCGCCTGTTTCGACCAGCTTTCCGGCACCAGCATCGTCTTTGCCATCGGGGCCGAGCGGCCCGCGCGCACCAGAACCTCGAACACCGAGTCTAGCGCCGCCGAATCCGACGATCCGCCTGCGATGATCGGCTTGATGTCTTCGGCATAGTCGCCAAAGGTTGCCGAGGCCATGCGGATCTCGTGGCTTTTCATCCAGTTGATGTTGCCCTTCAGCGTGTTGATCTCGCCATTGTGGGCCAGCATGCGGAACGGCTGCGCCAGCCACCATTGCGGGAAGGTGTTGGTGGAATAGCGCTGGTGATAGATCGCAAAGGCCGACTCGAAACGGTCGTCCATCAGGTCGGGGTAGAACACGGCGACCTGCTCGGCCAGCATCATGCCCTTGTAGATGATCGACCGGCAGCTGAGCGAGGCCAGGTACAGACCTGAAATCCCCGCGGCGGCGGCGGCTTTCTCGATCCGGCGGCGGATGACGTACAGCTCGCGCTCGAACGTGTCCTCGTCAACGCCCTTGGAATTCGAGATCAGGATCTGCTCGATCTCGGGCCGGGTCGCGTTGGCCTTTTCGCCCAGGCAGGTGACATCCACCGGTACGTGGCGCCAGCCATAGATGTAGTAACCCATCCGCAGAACTTCGGTTTCCACGATGGTCCGGCAGCGCTCCTGCGCGCCGAAATCGGTGCGTGGCAAGAACACCTGCCCCACAGCGATCAGCTGGTCCATCTTGGGCTCGTGCCCGGTGCGGCGGATCTGGTCATAGAAGAAGGGGGCCGGGATCTGCACATGGATGCCCGCGCCGTCGCCGGTCTTGCCGTCGGCATCCACCGCGCCGCGATGCCAGATCGCCTTGAGCGCATCGATCCCGGCCTCGACCACCTTGCGGCTTTTCTTGCCGTCAACCGAAACCACCAGGCCGACCCCGCACGAGGAATGCTCTTCCTGCTCGGAATAGAGACCGTTTTCGGCCATCCACTTGCGCTTGGCTTCCTCGGCCCGGACCCAATCGGCATCATATTTCGTCATTGGCTGTCTCCTTCTTCCGACGGGGCGTACATGGCCATGACCTCGGCTTCGGTCATCTGGCGGCGTTCACCTGCGAACGCGTAACCCTCGGGCTTCTTGTCGATGTAGAGTTCAAGTTTCAGCGTGTTGCCGGCCGCGTTGTCGAACAGGCCGGCCGCGATCTGTGTCTGGCCGTGCATCTCGCCCGGCAGCGTGATCCGGTACCACAGGGCCGAGCCGCACTCCTCGCAGAAGGCGCGTTCGGCCCAGTCTGACGAGGTGAAGGTCTTGACCGGCCCCAGCGCCGCATAGCCCGGCTGTGCCGGAAAAGTGACCAGCGTACTGCTGGTCCAGCGGCGGCACATGTCGCAATGGCAGGCGCCCAGCGCGTCGCGTGCGGGGGTCGCGGTCACGGTGACCGCGCCGCACATGCATTGGCCTTGCAATTCGGGCATCCTGTCGCTCCTGTCGCTGGGCTGCGGTGTCACTCGGCCGCAAGCGCGGCCTTGCCGTTGAACCGGTCGATGATGGCCTGCGCGCAGTCACGGCCGTCGCGGATCGCCCAGACCACCAGCGAGGCACCGCGCACGATGTCACCGATGGCATAGACGCCGTCCATCTCGGTCTCGCCGGTCTCGAACGCGGCTTTGATGGTGCCCCAGCGGGTCACGGGCAGGTCGGGCTGGCCGAACAGGGTGGGCAGGTCCTCGGGCTCGAAGCCCAGCGCCTTGATGACCAGATCGGCCTCTTCGACGTAATCCGCGCCTTCGATTACTTCGGGCGTTTGGCGGCCAGTCGCGTCGGGTTGGCCCAGGCGCATCTTCTGCACTATTACACCGGTAACGCGCTCATCGCCCACGAACCCCTTGGGCGCGCTGAGCCATTCGAAGATTACGCCCTCTTCCTCGGCGTTCTGGGTTTCGCGCTGCGAACCTGGCATGTTCGCCCGGTCGCGGCGGTACAGACATTTGACTGAGGTCGCGCCCTCGCGGATCGCGGTGCGCACGCAATCCATCGCGGTATCGCCGCCGCCGATCACGACCACCTTCTTGCCCTTGGCGTTCAGGCGGCCGCTGTCATATTCCGGCACCGTGTCACCAAAGCTTTTGCGGTTCGAGGCGGTCAGGAAATCGATCGCCTTTTCGATGCCGGGCAGACCGCTGCCGGGCATGGACAGATCCCGCGACTTGTAGACGCCCGTTGCAATGATCACGGCGTCATGCTTGGCGCGGATCTCGGCGAACTTGGCCGCATCCACGTTGCAGTTCAACTCAAAGGTCACGCCACCCTCGGCCAACAGCTCGTTGCGGCGTTGAACCACGTCCTTTTCCAGTTTGAAGCCCGGAATGCCATACATCAGCAACCCGCCCGCGCGGTCATAGCGATCATAGACCGTGACCTGGATCCCGGCCCGGCGCAGCATGTCCGCCGCCGCCAGACCGCCGGGGCCGCCACCGATGATACCCACGCTTTCGGGGCGCTCGGCGGCTGGCGAGACCGGCTGGACCCAACCTTTGTCCCACGCGGTGTCGGTGATGTATTTTTCGATCGCGCCGATGGTCACCGTTCCGTGGCCGGATTGTTCAATGACGCAGTTGCCCTCGCACAGGCGGTCCTGCGGGCAGATGCGACCGCAGATCTCGGGGAAAGTGTTGGTGGCCTGGCTGGTCTGATAGGCCTCCTCCAGCCGCCCCGTTGCGGTCAGGCGCAACCAGTCGGGGATGTTGTTGTGCAGCGGGCAGTGCGACTGGCAATAGGGCACCCCACACTGGCTGCAACGGCTGGCCTGTTCGGCGGCCTTTTCCGCGGCGAACTCGGCATAGATTTCGTGGAAGTCATCCTTGCGGTCATCAGCAGCACGCTTTTGGGGCATGTCACGATCGATCTGCACGAATTTCAGCATCGGTTGCTTGGCCACGGTCAGACTCCATGAATTGGCTTGGTCGAGTTTCTTTAGGCGACAGCTTTTCGAATGAAAAGTCAACTGTACTGACCTAAATTCAAAAAAATGCTGGAAATGCGCCGTGAGCACCCAGATTTTTTTGTTTTTTATGTCCGATTCGGACCCATCTCGGCGCTTTCCTTTTCATCATGCCAGTTATACCCATTGCGGACAAAGAAAACGTGACAGCGGGCAGGTGTGCGGATGAGTCTTTTTCAGCTGATTCTGGTGGCGATCATCCAAGGTATCACCGAGTTTCTACCGATCTCGTCCTCGGGCCACCTGATCTTGCTACCCAGCCTCACCGGGATGGACGATCAGGGCCTGGCCATCGACGTGGCGGTGCATGTGGGCACCTTGGGCGCGGTGGTTCTGTATTTCTGGAGCGACGTTAAGCTGGCACTTGCAGGCCTGCCCCGTGCGTTGCGCGGACGCATCGACACCCCGCAATCGCGATTGGCCTTGGCCTTGATCGTGGCCACCATCCCGACCGTCATCGTCGGTGCCATTCTGCACCTGACCGGGCTCAGCAGCGCGATGCGGTCCGTGGCGGTGATCGGATGGACGATGCTGGGCTTCGGGCTGCTGCTGTACTGGATGGACCAGAAAGGCCCCCAGACCAAAGAGGCCGCCGACTGGGGGTTGCGCGATGCGGTGATCTTGGGCCTGTGGCAGGTTCTGGCGCTGATTCCCGGCACCTCACGGTCGGGGATCTGCATCACCGGCGCGCGGCATCTGGGCTATTCCCGCGAGGACGGCGCGCGCATCGCGATGCTGATGTCGATCCCGACGATCCTCGCCTCGGGTGCTCTGCTGTCGCTGGACGTGATCGATCAGGCCGATACCCAACTGGCCAAGGACAGCGCGATTGCCGCCGTGTTCGCCTTCGTCTCGGCCCTGCTGGCGCTAAGCCTGATGATGCGGCTGTTGCGCAGCGTCAGCTTCACGCCCTATGTGATCTATCGCGTGATCCTGGGCGTTGTCCTGCTGAGCATCGCTTACGGCTGATCAGGCCCGCAGGTTTCGGGCCGAGTTCTGGATCTCGTCGTACTGTCCCGACGGGCGGAACTTCCACAGGTATTCCGGCAGCACCGATTCAAGCGTGGCCGGCTCGATCCCCAGATCGGCGAAACCTTTCGTCCCCTCCGACACGACATTGTCGCGGCGCAGATTCTTCAGTTGGTCGCGGGTCAGGATGTTGTTCGGAAACAGCTGGAAGCTGACGAATTTCACGATGTCCAGAACCCCGGCCATGATCCGCCCCACCCAGAACGGCAGGCCGATGATGATACGGCTGCGGTGGATCACCCCAAGCATCTGCTGCATCAGCTCGCGGAAGGTTTTGACCTCGGGGCCGCCCAGCTCGTAGTTCCCCGGCTCGGCCTGCCCCAACACGCCCTTGATCGCGGCCTGCGCCACGTCATCCACATAGACCGGCTGGAACCGGGTGTCGGCACCGAAAATCGGCAGAAACGGCGACATCCGGGTCATTCCCGCGAACCGGTTGAAGAACTGATCCTCGGGCCCGAAGATCACCGAGGGCCGCAGGATGACGGCGTCGGGCATATGGGTAAGAACGCCGGCCTCGCCCTGTGCCTTGGTGCGCGCGTATTCGCTGTCGGAATCGGGATCCGCGCCTATGGCCGAAATATGCACCATCCGCTTGATTCCCTGCTGCGCGGCCAGACGCGCGATCCGCTCGGCCCCTTCGGCCTGCACCGCCTCAAAGCCGTTCTTACCCAGATCGTTCAGAACACCGACGCAGTTCACCACCGCATCCGCGCCCCGCATTGCATTTGCTACCGAAGCGTCGTCGCGGATGTTGCACAGGATCGGCTCGACCTGCCCCACGACGCCATAGGTCTTGACGAAAATGGCCTCGTTCGGGCGCCGAACCGCGACGCGGACGCGCCATCCCTCATTCGCCATGCGCCGCGCGACATAGCGACCGACGAATCCCGATCCACCGAAAATCGTGACCAGTTTGGACATGACAGCGCTCCTACTGTGTGGGTCTTGATGTGATCTAACGTCCGCAAGCGCTGCAAACAAGGCGCAATAACGCCGCGCAAGCGACGAAAACCCCGCATTTGGCCCAGGTGTCCCGAACCGATTTCGGCGGCGGAAAAAAAACTTTCAAAAATCTGTTCGAATCCTGTTGACGCCCCCCGCGACTAGGCTTAAACGCCCCTCCACGACACCTGCCCAGGTGGCGGAATTGGTAGACGCGCTAGCTTCAGGTGCTAGTGTCCGTATGGACGTGGAGGTTCGAGTCCTCTCCTGGGCACCATTCCCCTATAACGAAAAATTTCCCAAAACGCGGTATTGCCGCAAGCTGTCTTGATGTGGCCACACAGGCTTGTTGATCGGGAAATCATTGTTCTATCGGACTCGCGGCTCAAGATGCGCTGGTGATGGAACCGGACACGGGCGGAGCCCGCCACACCGTCATGGTAGTGGGGGTGGGTCTGAAGGGTTCCGGAGCCTGCGTGGCTCCAGTGGCGCAATCCGGGGCGACGTGTCAAATCAGGGGGTGACGGGGAGCGGATGGCGAGCAGCTCGAGCGCAAGATGATTCCTCCCAACCCATTGTTTTTAATCTATATTTCCTGCGGAAAGCCGGCTATCGCACCATCCGGCCAACCACCTTGCGCGCTCTATTTCGTTCTTTTGCGCGGACAGTTGGCTATTTTGACAACATTTTGATTTTTCTGGCGACCCCGGCAGGATTCGAACCTGCAACCTGCCCCTTAGGAGGGGGCTGCTCTATCCAGTTGAGCCACGGGGCCGCGCGGCGCCTTCTCTAGCCGGGTTTTTCCCGCTTGTCATGACCTTTGCACAACAGTTGAACAGATTGCCCCGTTCGCGCTAGCATCGGGGTAAACAACAATGCAGGTATCCCCGTGACAACAGAAACGAAACGCCCGCTTACCCTCCGTGATGTCTCTGAAGCGTCCGGTGTGTCGGAAATGACGGTCAGCCGGGTCCTGCGCAATCGGGGCGATGTGTCCGAGGCCACCCGAACCCGGGTTCTGGCCGCCGCGAAAGAGCTGGGGTACGTGCCCAACAAGATCGCCGGTGCACTGGCCTCGAGCCGGGTGAACCTGGTGGCGGTGATCATCCCGTCGCTGTCGAACATGGTCTTCCCCGAGGTGCTGACCGGCATCAACCAGGTGCTCGAGGATACCGAGTTGCAGCCCGTGGTCGGCGTCACCGACTATCTGCCGGAAAAAGAGGAGAAGGTTCTGTACGAGATGCTCTCGTGGCGTCCCTCGGGCGTGATCATCGCCGGGCTGGAACACACCGAGGCCGCGCGGGCCATGCTGGATTCGGCGGGCATTCCGGTGGTCGAGATCATGGATACAGACGGCAAGCCTGTGGACGCGATGGTGGGCATTTCGCATCGCCGGGCCGGGCGCGAGATGGCGCAGGCGATCCTGAAGGCCGGGTATCAGCATATCGGCTTCATGGGCACCAAGATGCCGTTGGACCACCGCGCGCGCAAACGGTTCGAGGGCTTCACCGAAGTTCTGGGCAAGCACGGAATCGAGATCGAGGACCGAGAGTTCTATTCCGGCGGTTCGGCCCTGGCCAAGGGGCGCGAGATGACAAAGGCCATGCTTGAACGCTCCCCGGATCTGGATTTCCTGTATTACTCCAACGACATGATCGGCGCAGGCGGGCTGCTGTACCTGCTTGAGCAAGGTATCGATGTGCCCGGGCAGATCGGTCTGGCCGGATTCAACAACGTTGAACTGCTGCAGGGTCTGCCGCGCAAGCTGGCGACAATGGATGCCTGCCGATTGGAAATCGGGCGCAAGGCGGCCGAAATCATCGCCGCCAAGCGGGCCGATCCCGACGCCGAGATAGAGACCCGCATCACCCTTACGCCCAAGATCAGCTATGGCGACACGCTCAAGCGGCGCTGAGGCACCCGCGCGACCCCGGCTGGACAACCGAACCGCCCGTACGTTGTTCATGGGCCGCCACGCGCTGGCGGAACAACCGGCAGGTCCGGCCAAGGGGCCCGATCTGCTGCACCTGATCCACCGGCTGGGGTTCGTGCAGCTCGACAGCATCAACACCGTTGCCCGCGCTCATGACATGATCCTGTTCTCGCGCCGCCCGTCCTATCGGCCGAACGACCTCAAGCGCTTGTACGAGCGCGACCGCGGCCTGTTCGAACACTGGACCCACGACGCCGCCGCGATCCCGATGGCGTTCTATCCGCATTGGCATCTGCGCTTCCAGCGCGACGCCGAGATGCTGCGGGCCCGCTGGCGCAACTGGCGGCGCGACGGGTTCGAACAGCAGTTCGAGACCGTGCTGCGGCACATCCGCGACCACGGTCCGGTATGCTCGGCCGATCTGGGTCAGGATGAGAAAAAGAGCTCGGGCGGCTGGTGGGATTGGCATCCCTCGAAAACGGCGCTTGAATACCTGTGGCGCTCGGGCGCGCTGACGGTGGTGGGGCGCCGAGGGTTTCAAAAGCAATACGACCTGACCGAGCGCGTGATCGATACCCATCTATGCCCCGGCGTGATGGAGTGCGACCATCACGCGACGGTGGACTGGCTGTGCCGCGCGGCGCTCGACCGGTTGGGCTTTGCCACCTCGGGCGAACTGGCCGCCTTTTGGGATACGGTCACCCCTGCCGAGGCGAAAGAGTGGTGCAAACAGGCTCTGACACGGGGTGATCTGCAGGAAATCGAGGTGGAATGTGCCGATGGTCGAATGCGTCGCGTGTTTGCGCGGCCCGATCTGACGGACCGGGCTGCCGACCCTGCCCCCGCGCCGGGGCGGATCCGTGTGCTCAGCCCGTTCGACCCGATGCTGCGCGACCGCAACCGCGCCCAGCGCCTGTTCGGCTTCCACTACCGGATCGAGGTCTTCGTGCCCGAGGCCAAGCGCACCTATGGGTACTACGTCTTTCCGCTGCTCGAGAAAGACCGTCTGATCGGACGGATCGACATGAAGGCCCATCGCGACGAAGGCACCTTGCGGGTCCGCGCCCTGTGGCCCGAGCGCGGGGTCCGGTGGTCGCACGCCCGCACCCGGCGGCTCGAGGCCGAGCTGGACCGGGTGCGCCGGTTTGCCGGGCTGGATCGGGTCGTCTTTGACGCAGACTGGCTTCGCGCGCCTGTTTGAGCAGCTGAAAAACCCTTCTTAGGGTCTATTCCGCCGGCCCGAGGGTTAGGCGGACGGGGTCCAGCCCGTCGATACCGCCGGTCAGCACGTCTCCGGCGACAACCGGGCCGACACCGGCGGGCGTTCCGGTCAGGATCAGGTCGCCGGGCCGCAGGTGATAGAACCGGGACAGGTGCATGACGATCTCGTCGATCTGCCAGATCAGTTCGGACAAGGTGGCGTCCTGCCGGACCTCACCGTTGACGCTCAGATGGATGCGAATGTCATCTGTCGCCGCCCAATCGGCGGCTCGGGTCAGCGGTGCGAAGACCGCGCCGTTTTCCACATCCTTGCCCAGATCCCAGGGGCGCTGCTTGTTGCGCTCGCGGATCTGCAGGTCGCGCCGTGTCATGTCCAGCGCGCAGCAATATCCGAACACGGCATCCCAAGCCTGCTGCGACGTCGCCTGAAACACCGGGCGACCGATGGCCAAGGCCAGTTCCATTTCGTGATGATAATTCTCTGTTCCCGGCGGGTAAGGCACGGTCTGCCCGGTCAGAGTGGCGTTCTGCGGGGACTTGGTGAAATAGAACGGCGCCTCACGGTCGACCTCGTTTCCCATCTCGGCCGCATGGGCGGCATAGTTCCGGCCGACGCAAAAGATGCGCCCCACCGGATAGGTGGTATCCTCGCCTGATATAGGGATCGCGACGGGTTCGGGCAGGGAAAACAGGGGTCGGGTCATGGCGTGTCCGTTCGTGGCCGTTGCCCGCAGCATAGGCATGACACACGGACGTTCAAGCCGTCCGGGCGCTGGTGCGCAAGGGGCCGTTTCGGAATTTCGATTGACCTGCGCCGCAGCGTGTCCATCACTGTCACGGAAACCACGCACGAAGATCGGAAGGGCGCGCGATGCAATGGAGTGAATTCTCGGACTGGGGCAAGCGGGTGGCCGAATGGGCACAGCATTATCACCAGACCGTCGGTGATCACCCCGTGCGCGCCCGGACCCGGCCGGGCGACGTGCTGAACGCCCTGCCCCCCGCCCCACCCGAAACCGGCGAGCCGATCGAGGGGATATTCGAGGATTTCGAGCGGATCGTGATGCCCGGCATCACTCATTGGCAGCACCCGCGCTTCTTCGCCTATTTCAACTCGAACGCCTCGGCGCCGTCGGTGCTGGCCGAGTTTCTGGCCAGCGCGATCGCCCCGCAATGCATGTTGTGGCAAACCTCGCCCGCGGCGACCGAGATGGAAACCCGGATGATGGACTGGCTGCGGCAGGCGCTGGACCTGCCCGAAGGGTTTGCCGGTGTGATCCAGGATTCGGCCTCCTCGGCCACGCTGGCCGCCGTTCTGACCATGCGGGAAAAGGCGCTGAACTGGCAGGGCAACCGTCAGGGCCTGTTCGGGCAGAAACCCTTGCGCGTCTATTGCTCGTCCGAGGTGCACACATCGGTCGACCGCGCCATCTGGGTCGCCGGGATCGGGCAGGACAACCTGGTGCGTGTCCCGATCAAGGGTGACTGGCGCGGCATGGACCCGGCGGCGCTCGAGGCCACGATCCGGGCCGATCTGGACGCCGGCCTTCACCCCGCGGGGGTGATCCTGTGCGTCGGCGGCACCGGAACCGGCGCGACCGATCCGGTGGATGAGTGCCTGAAAGTCGCGCAGAAATACGGGCTGTACACGCATGTGGATGCGGCCTGGGCCGGGTCGGCGATGATCTGCCCCGAATACCGCCACTATTGGCCGGGGATCGACCGGGCCGACAGCATCGTTTTCAACCCGCACAAATGGTTGGGGGTTCAGTTCGACTGCTGCGCGCATTTCCTGAAAAACCCCGACGATCTGGTGCAGACGCTGGCGATTAGCCCCGAATACCTGAAAACCCATGGCCAGGACGGGATCATCAATTATTCGGAATGGTCGGTGCCGCTGGGCCGCCGGTTCCGGGCGCTGAAACTGTGGTTCGTGATCCGCGCCTACGGGCTGGAAGGGTTGCGCGCGCGGCTGCGCAACCACGTCAACTGGTCGCGCGACCTGCATGACCGGCTGGCGGCCGAGCCGGATTTCCGGATCGTCACCCCGCCCATGTGGTCCCTGTGGACTTTCCGCTATGAGCCACCCGGCACCGCGGATCTGGACGACCTGAACCTGCGGCTGGTCAACGCCATCAACGATGACGGCCGCATCTATCTGACCCAGACCCGAGTCGATGGCGACATCGTCATCCGTTTCCAGGCCGGCCAGTTCGAAACCACCGAGGAGGACGTCCGGATGGCCTTTGACGTTATCACCCAAATCGCCCGCACCTTGCCCACACCCCCGAAGGAGGACAACTGATGCCCGCCCCCAAAAACCCGTTCAAACAGGCTCTGACACAGGGCGAAATGCAGATTGGCTGCTGGATGAGTTTTGCCGAGCCCGTCACCGCCGAAATCATGGGAACCGCCGGGTTCGACTGGCTGGTGATCGATGGCGAACATGCCCCAAACGACATCCGCTCGATCCGCGATCAGCTGATGGCGCTGGCCAACAGCCGCTCGCACCCGGTGGTGCGGGTGCCCGTGGGCGAGACCTGGCTGATCAAGATGGTGCTGGATGCCGGCGCCCAGACCGTTTTGGTACCGATCGTCGAAAGCGCCGACCAGGCGCGCGAACTGGTGCGGGCCTGCCGCTATCCGCCGACAGGCGCGCGCGGCGTCGGGGCGGCGGCGTCGCGGGCGACGATGTACGGTCAGGTCGGCGACTATGTGCAGACCGCCGATGACGAGATCTGCCTGCTGGTGCAGGTGGAGAACCGGGCTGGCCTGGCCGCGCTGGACGAGATCCTGCAGGTCGAGGGTGTGGATGGTGTGTTCATCGGCCCGGCCGATCTGTCCACCGACATGGGATACAAGGGCGACAGCACCGCGCCCGAGGTCCGCTCGGCCATCGCCGATGCGCTGGAACGGATCCGGGCCGCAGGCAAGGCGCCTGGCATTCTGGGTACCAATGACGAAGCGGTTCAGACCTATCGCGACATGGGCGCGCAGTTTCTGGCGGTCGGCATCGACGTGATGCTTCTGGCGCAGGCGGCGCGCGGGCTGGCCGCGAAGTGGAAGGCCTAGGGCCGGCTCAACCCCGCATCGCGGCGGCAGCCCGTGCATAGCCGCCCGAGGCGCCATCGACGAAATGCACATGATCGTCGCGGGTGGCGGCGGGGACGACGCAGGTCATCATCGCCTCGTGCTGGGAATGGATGCCGTACCGAACCTTGCCGCGCCCGCGCGCATCGTCGAGCAGCCGGGTGATCCGCGACAGGGTCTCGCCGTCGCAATCCAGCGTCATCTTCAACCCGTCATCGAATTTGCGGAAATCCGCATTTCGGCTGACCATGGTCTTGTAGTGGCCCGGCTCAAACTCGCCCAGTCTCTTGCCCGTTTTGAACAACAGCCAGATCAGCAGGTTCTGTACCAGCAGCGCGGCCTTGCGCACCGCCAGGTTGCGCCCCGCGCGCGAGACATGAGCATCGAGCGCCAGCCCCGGCGGCGGCCATTTCATTGGCGGTCCTCCAGCCGGCACGGGATGACCCGCGCGCTCCAGCGCCTCGGCGGCGGACAGGACCGATTGGGCCAAATCGGCAAAATCGCGTTCGGTCGCGCGGGCGGTCGGCTGGATGACCAGCGACACGATCTGCCCGTGCCGCGCCGGGCTGTTGGACCAGCGGCAGGACAGGCCCGTCAGGTCGGACTGCGCCTCGGGCCCGGCGGGCGGAACCTCGTACCGACCGGCCTTCATCTGCGCCTCGGCCCAGGCCAGCCCGCCGCCGGTGAACATGGCGTAGTCCACCCCTGAGGACGGCGCATGGCGTGCCACCCGCAGGTCGTGCCCTGCCGCGCGCAGGTCGGACACGGGCACCAGGGCCGCGCGCAGGGCGATGTCGAACTCGGCCGCGGCCCAGCTGCGCAGCGCCGCCAGCGTGGCGCGTGCCTTGGATTCGTGTTCGGGCGCGACGGCGAATCCGGCCCCGTCGCCGCCGAATACATACGGGAAATTCTGACCGCCCAGCGCGTTGATCATACCCGAGATCACCGCCGCACCCACCGTGTTCACGGTTCTGTAGCGGCCACGGGCGATTTCGCCGGTCGAGTCCACGATATCGGCCACGCCGACGATCCAACCGTCCGGGACCGGCGTGAACCGCGCCGGGTCGGACAGGGCAAGAAAATCGCGCGTGACGGGAATCCGGTCATAGAATCCCAGATCGGCGTCTTTCATCGTCCCTCCCATTACCTCAAGATCATGTTAGCGCAGTCCGCGTGCCTGTCCCGACATTGCAACATATCACACGCGCTTGTGCATGGCATCGGGACGTGCCAAGCATCCTGCCAAAGCGGACGTTAGGGAGACTGACATGCAGGCAGGTTTGGTGATCTTGTGTCTGGCCTATGTCCTCAGCCAGTTCTTCCGCGCGTTCCTTGCGGTTCTGACCGCCGATCTGGCGCGCGACATCGGCGCCACGCCCGAGGACCTGGCCTGGGCCTCGGGCCTGTGGTTTCTGGTCTTTGCGGCCATGCAGATCCCGGTGGGCTGGGCGCTGGACCGGGTTGGCCCGCGGCAGACGGCGGCGGTTCTGCTGCTGATCGGCGGCGCGGGTGGGGCCGCGGTGTTCGCGCTGGCCACGACGCCCCTGCACGTGGCGTTGGCGATGGCGTTGATCGGGGTCGGGTGTTCGCCGGTTCTGATGGCCTCGTATTTCATCTTTGCCCGCGAGTATCCGCC
>NZ_JBXWRS010000019.1:0-40737 GCF_059612985.1 Ruegeria sp. BHSC043
CGGACGGAACCCCGGCACTGAAAGGGGGCGACCAGCTTTGGTATCTGGCCGGATTCCCGGACGAAGACCTGTGGGACCGGATCGTTGAAATGGCCGCGCAGAAGGTCGGGCTGACCCTGCATCCGATGCTGCCCGGCCTGCGGCAGCGCGAGACCGCGACCCATCAGTTCCTGATCAACTACAACGCTCATTCCGTCGAATGGAACGGCCACACGATCGCGGCCTGCGACGTGGCCATTCTGAAACGCAATCCGCCCGGCTGGGGCTGACCTCAGGCCGGGCGGAAGCCTTGACCGGCGCGCCTATTGGTCGCCGCTCAGGCTGTTGGGATCGAACACGTTCCCAAAGCCGCTATTGCCCTTGGGCGGTGCTTCGGCTTCGGGCTCGGCGTCGCTGCCGCCACCCAGAGTGCCGGGCGCGAACACACCGCCAAAGCCGCTGTTGTTCGAGGGTTTGGGCGCCGATTGCGTGGCTCCGCCCTGCTCGGCCTCCTGGGCTTCGCGCTGCTTGCGCTGCTCCTCGCGCTGCTTGCGCAGCTCCTGGATACGGCGTTCGGCCTCCAGGCGTTTCTGCTCTTTCACGTTGGCGATGCACTGGTCGGGGCTGTAGACCGCCGCCGTGCCCACCACCGTGATCGTCGCCACCGCAAAGACCACCAGCAACACCGCCGCCATGTTCCCGGCAAAGAAGCTGGGCAGACGGATCTTGCCGCCCAGGTCCTGCACCGTCGCGTTGCGGCGGGCGGCGGCGACCAGCTCCTGCCGGCGCAGCTTGGCCTCGTTCAGAAGGGCAAAGAACACCGTCAGCGCCACGATGATGAAGGCCAACGCCGAGATCGAGGGCGTGATGCCGTACCGCACCTTCTGCGCCAGCTCGATGGTCAGCGTCGGATACTCACCGAAGGTGAAGGTGGTGGTGTTGTAGTTCTCGAACGAGGCCAGAAACGCCAGCACCGCCGCCGACGCGATCGCCGGGCGCATGAACGGCAGCAGGATCTTGCGAAACGCCTGCGCATGGGTCGCACCCAGATCCAGCGCGGCCTCGGTCAGCGCCGTGTCATAGCGCTGCAACCGCGCCACCAGCACCAGCATGCAATAGCTGGCGATGAAGGTCGATTGGCCGATCACCGTCAGGAACACCCCGTTCGACAGGACGCTGTCCGCGCCCAGCCCCAGCATCCGGTTGATCCGGTCCCAGAACACCAGGGTCGAGATGCCCAGCACCACGCCCGGGATCAGGATCGGCGCGATGATGATCGTATAGTAGGTGGCGCGCAGCCGGGGCCAGATCTGGGTCAGCATCAGCGCGCCGGCCAGCCCCATCGCCACCGACAGAACCACCGTTCCCGCCCCGATGATCAACGAGTTCTTGATCCCGTTCAGGATGCGCTGATCTTGGAACAGTTCGGTGAACCACTGGAAGGTCAGGCATTCCCACGGGCTCATCCGCGGGAAGCTGGACGAGTTGAAGGCGGTGATCGACATGATCACCAGCGGGCCCAGCAGATAGGCGAAGAAGATCGCCAGATAGACCCAGATGCTTATGCGGAGGAAGGAATTGTTCATTTCCCGATATCCCCCATGTTCACCTTGAACAGGCGCATCATCGCCAGCACGAACAGGATGCAGGTCACCAGCAGCACCACCGCATAGGCTGCGCCCTGGGGCCAGTCATTGTTGTCGTTGAACTGCTGATAGATCAGCTGCGTGAACCACAGGCTTGACGGCCCTCCCAGGATCTGCGGCGCGGCCAGCGCACCGGCTGACAGCATGAACACCATGGTACAGCCCGAGCTGATCCCCGGCTTGGCGTATGGGATGACCACCCGCCAGTGGATCCGCCACCAGGGCGCCCCCAGATCCCGCGCCGCCTCGATCTGGTTCCGGTCGAGGCTTTCGATCACGTTGTAGATCGGAAAGATCATCAGCAGGATGTAGGCATAGCCCAGACCGGCATAGAGCGCGATGTCGTTGCGGATGAAATCGAAGGGCGTGTCCCAGATGCCCAGGCCTACGAACAGCGTGTTCAGAACGCCAGTTTCGCCAAAGATGATACGCAACGCAAAGGCGCGCAGGATCTCGTTGATCCAATAGGGGATGATCAACATGACTGCGAAGATGCGAATGTGACTGCCCTTGGACTGGCCCAGGTAATAGGCGATCGGATAGCAGAGGATCAGGTTGAAGATCGTCACGCAGACCGCCGCCACCAGTGTGCGGAAGAACACCCGTAGATCGACGGTGTTGTAGTCCTGACTGCCGCCCTCGGGGCCGTAGATCAGGTATTTGTAGTTCTCCAGCGTGTACACGTCCTTGGGGCCGCCGATTTCCGGGGGCGGCAGGTTGGGACGGAAGGAGAAGTCCAGCATCGACAGCTGCGGCAGGATGATCAGGCCGATCGTCCAGAACAGGACCAGACCCAGGATCGTCAGCCCCATGCCGGTGCCGTTGCGGTTGAAGAAATCCTTCAGAAAGGAGGGCATGTCTCGGGCCTCCCTATTCCGCGGCCAGTTCACCGGCCGGAACCACGACCGCGTTGCGGGTGTCGTATTCCAGCGTGATGTTCTGTCCCGTGTGATCCTTGAACGACTGGCCGTGGTTCGGGATCGAGACCTTGATCTCTTTCCCGCCATCGCCTTCGGTGAAGATGTTGAAGACGTTGCCCTCGAATTCCTCATGGGTCACGCGCGCGGTCACGAAGTGATCGCCGCTGGCGCCCTCGGGCGCGATCGAGAACGCCTCGGGCCGGATGAACATCATGGCGTCGTCGCCCTCGGCCAACTTGCCCCGGTTGGCCGTGGAAATACGCGCCACCAGCTCACCCGAACGGTTGGTTGCGATCAGCGCCTCATCCCCCATCACCCGCTTGACCTTGCCGCGGAACACGTTGTTTTCGCCCACGAAAGAGGCGGCAAACGCCGTGGCTGGATCGTTGTAGATGGTCTTGCCGTCGGCGATCTGGTCGATCACCCCGGCGCGCATCACGGCGATGTTGTCCGACATGGTCAAAGCCTCGCCCTGGTCATGGGTGATGTAGATGAAGGTGATGCCCACCCGCTGCTGAATTTCGCGCAGCTCGGTGCGCATGTGCTGGCGCAGCTTGAGGTCCAGCGCCGACAGCGGTTCGTCCAGCAGCAGCACGTCCGGCTCGGCGCACAAGGCGCGCGCGATGGCCACCCGCTGGCGCTGGCCTCCCGACAATTCGCTGGGCAGCTTGTCGCCCTGACCCGGCAGCGCAATCATGTCCAGCAGTTCGTCCGCGCGTTTGCGCCGTTCGGCGGCGGTGGCGCCTTTTATCTCCATCGAAAAGGTGATGTTCTCCCACACCTTCATGAGCGGAAACAGCGCGAGGTTCTGAAAGATCAGCGCGGTCGGACGCTTGTTCGGCCCGATGCCCTTCATGTTCTTGCCGCCGATCAGGACATTGCCTTCGCTGGGCTCGAGGAACCCAGAGACCGCCCGCAGGATCGTGGTCTTGCCGCAGCCCGAAGGCCCAAGGAACGAAAAGAAGTCGCCGCCGTTTATGTGAACGTTCGCATCGCGTACGGCGACGAAATCGCCGAAGCGAATCCACAGGTTTTCCAGATCAACTCCGATCCCTGCACTCATGTTTAGTATCTCCCTGTGACACAGCCTTTGGCCGCACCGCATCTTTGTCCGTCACGCGGAGCGCGTGCGGAGTCCTGTGGCCCCCCGCTGCGTTGCGGGGGGCGCGATCGAGTTGCGATCAGGCGCTCTTGAACTTGTTGACGAACTCGGTCCGGGTTTCGGCGTACCAGGGGGCCTCGGCCGGCCAGGGGTTCAGGTTGGCAAGCGAGTCGCCCGGATAGGCCTCGGCAAAGTTCTTCTTGTAGGTATCGCCGGAATATTGGTCGGCGCCCAGTACCGGCGAGTTGTAGCCGTGGCTGTCGATCGCCACGCCGGCGGGCTCGGGTTGATAGGCGAATTCGATGAACGCATAGATCTGGTCGATGTTCTGGGCGCCCACGGGCACCGACATGCCATCGACCCAGGCCATCGCGCCTTCGACCGGCGCCTGATAGTGCACCGGCTCGCCGGCAGATTTTAGCGCCAGCGGCGGACCGTCCCAGGTCTGGCCGACGACCACACCTTCGTTCAGCAGGCCATTCTTTTGGGTGTCGGCATCGTTCCACAGCAGCTTGATGCGGTCCTTGCGGGCGATGCACCAATCGGTGATCTGGCCCCAGACCTTGCGCATCGTTTCTTCGTCATTGTAGGCCGACCAGACCGAGCCGGGCTCCATCTCGCCCACACGCTCCATGTACAGGCCCGCGCCCAGCATCATCGAATGCGCGCGGCCCATGGTCTTGCCGGCGTTCTCCTCGGACCAGACATCGCCATAGGACGGCGCGTCGCCATCCGGCAGCCACAGGTCGGTGCGATAGGCGATGCCCTCGGTGCCCCAGATATGCGGCAGCCAGTGCACGCCTTTGCCGCCGAAGTTCCAGGCATCGGTGCCGATCTTGGCCATAGCCGGGTTCACCTTGTCAATCGGCACGCGGCTCATGTCAAACGGTTGCAGAAGTTCCAGCGGCTCCCACTGCAGCGAGCGGTTGTTGGTGGGCGACACGATGTCGAAGCCCTGGCCTTTGGTCGCCTTCATCTTGTTGATGATTTCCTCGTTCGAGCCGATGCCGGTATAGTTCACCTTGATGCCGGTCTCGGCCTCAAATGCCTCAAGGAAGCTGGGCGGCAGGTAATCCGACCACATCAGGATGTTGACCTCACCCGAGGATGCCAGCGCGCTTTTGCTGTAGAGCGGCGCTGCCAGAGCGGCCGCACCGGCCCCTTTCAACACCGTACGACGGTTCACATTCGACGATTTCGCCATTGGTTTTCTCCCGTGTTTGGACTGAGTTTTGTTGTTGTATGTGCGTCACGTTAGAGTTTTGCGGCCGCTGCGTCAGTCCAAAAAGCGACAGATTGCGAAATTCATAGGTCCAGATTGACGACCTCGATAGGCGACGGCGGCTCACCGCAGTCGGAAATTTCTCTTCATTCGCCCGCAAATCAGGCTTCAGATCATACTTCCCCGCAGACATCAGCTGCGCCGGCCCAACCCGGATCAGCGAACCCCTGTGTCTCGACCCGCGTGAATAGTTTACAAGAAAAAGGCCGCACCTGCCCCGCCATGGGGCCGGATGCAGCCTTTTTGTGCAGAATCAGAAGCGTCAGGCGCGCGGGCGCATCGACAGCCCGTCATGGAACAGGTGCACTTTTTCGGGCGCCGCCGTGACCGAGACCGTCTGCCCACGCAAACCGCGATGAATGCCCGGCAATTTGCCGATCACCGACTCGGCCCCCGGGGCCTTGGCGAAATAGAGCAGCGTCACCTCGCCCAAGGCTTCGGTGAAATCCACGACACCGGTCAGCAGGGGCGCGCCATCGGCAACCACCAGGTCCTCGGGCCGGACGCCCACATTGACTTTCTTGCCGACGTCCGCGTCTTGGGTCGGGATGGCCGAAACCGCCGTGCCGCCGGAATCCAGCGCGACGGTCGTGGTGGCACCGGTGCCGGTGATCGTTCCGGGCAGCAGGTTCATGGCGGGCGAGCCGATGAACTGGGCCACGAATTCGTTGTCGGGCGTCTCGTACAGTTCCAGCGGCGTGCCAACCTGTGCGATGCCCTTGTTGGCCAGAACCACGATCCGGCTGGCCAGGGTCATTGCCTCGACCTGGTCGTGGGTGACATAGATCATCGTGCTGTCGGGCATCGCCTCTTTCAGTCGCGCGATCTCGATCCGCGTGGCCACCCGCAGCGCAGCATCCAGGTTCGACAGCGGCTCGTCGAACAGATAGACCTTGGGGTCGCGCACGATGGCACGTCCGATGGCGACCCGCTGACGCTGACCGCCCGACAGAGCCTTGGGCAGCCGGTCCAGAAACGGTTCCAGCTGCAGGATCTGCGCCGCGCGGTTCACCGCCGCGTCGATCTGATCGGCGGGCATCTTGGCGATTTTCAGGGCAAAGGCCATGTTCTCGCGCACGGTCATGTGCGGATACAGCGCGTAGCTTTGGAACACCATGGCGATGCCGCGCTGTGCCGGGGGCACGTCGTTCATCACCTGCCCCTCAATCTCCAGCGTCCCGCCCGAAATGCGTTCCAGACCCGCGATCATCCGCAGCAGGGTGGACTTGCCGCAGCCCGAGGGGCCGACGAACACGATCAACTCGCCGCGCTCGATCTCAAGGTTGATATCCTTCAGGACATCGACATTGCCATAGGTCTTGGCGACATCGGTCAGCTTGAGTTCGGACATGGGTTACCCTTTCTCTCGGACCATCAGGCAGAATTGCGACGGCGCCAGCGTGGCGCTTTCCTGCGCGTCGACTGCGCCAAGATCCTGACCGATGCAGCGCCAGTTGCCCTCGGGCAGGTCGATTTCCGCGGTGTCATCGCCCAGGTTGAAGGCACAGAACACCTGCTGGGTATCATCCTCACGCAGGAAGCTCAGGATCGGGCCGGTTTCGCGCATGTGCGACTGGGTGCCCGACATCAGCGCCGGATACTCATGGCGCAGAGCGATGGCGCGGCGATAGTGGTTCAGCACCGACTGCGTGTCGGCTTCCATCCGGTCCACGGCGCGTTCAGCCTGCGCGGTACTGACGGGCAGCCAGGGCGCACCTGTGGTAAAGCCCGACTGTTCGGCCTGTGCGGCCCAGACCATGGGCGTGCGGCAGCCGTCGCGGCCCTTGTATTCAGGCCAGAATTCGATGCCATAGGGGTCCTGCAGGTGCTCAAAGGCCACGTCTGCCTCGGGCAGGCCCAGCTCTTCGCCCTGATACAGGCAGGCCGAGCCGCGCAGGCACATCATCAGAACCGCGTGCTGCCGGATGCCGGCCTCGTCCAGATCCCAGCGCGAGGCGTGACGCTGCACGTCGTGGTTGGAGAACGCCCAGCACGGCCAAGCGTCGCCAGCCTTGGACAGAAGCTGGTCGAACACATGCTTGGTGTATTCTGCCGTCAGGCGGCGTTTCTCCAGAAATTCAAAGGCATAGCACATGTGCATGCGCTTGTCGCCACGGGTGTATTCGCCCATGATCTCAAGCCCGCGCTGTGCGTCGCCCACCTCACCCAGACAGGCGCGACCGTCATATTGATCGGTCAGGGCGCGCAGCCGTTCCAGAAAGGCGATGTTTTCTGGTTGGCTCTTGGAATACAGGTGGTCCTGATGGTTGTAGGGGTTGACCATCGGCGCGATGGTGGCGTTGCGCTGATCCAGAGGCAGCGCCGGGTTGTCGCGCAGTTGCGCGTCGTGGAAGTAGAAGTTGATCGTGTCCAGCCGGAACCCGTCAACGCCCATGTCCAGCCAGAACCGCGCGACGTCCAGCAGCGCGTCCTGCACATCGGGGTTGTGGAAATTCAAGTCCGGCTGCGAGGTCAGGAAATTGTGCAGATAATACTGCTGCCGGCGCGTATCCCACTGCCAGGCCGAGCCGCCGAAGATCGACAGCCAGTTGTTGGGCGGGGTCCCGTCAGGCTTGGGATCGGCCCAGACATACCAGTCGGCTTTGGGGTTCTCGCGGTTGCTGCGGCTTTCGACGAACCACGGATGCTGGTCCGAGGTATGCGACAGCACCAGGTCGATCATCACTCGCAGACCCAGACCATGGGCGCGGTCCAGCAACGTCTGGAAATCCTCCATCGTGCCGAACATCGGATCGATGGCGCGATAGTCGCTGACATCGTACCCGAAATCCTTCATCGGCGACTTGAAGAAGGGCGAGATCCAGATCGCATCGACCCCCAGACCGGCGATGTAATCCAGCCGCTGGGTGATGCCCCGCAGGTCTCCGATGCCGTCGCCGTTGCTGTCCTGAAAGCTGCGCGGATAGATCTGATAGATCACCCCGCCGCGCCACCAGTCGGACTCCGTCTTGGTTGAGTGCTTGAGGTCCACGTTGTTCTGCACGTTCATCACACGCCCTTATTTGACTGAACCGGCCAGCAATCCGCGGACCAGGTATTTCTGCATTGCAAAGAAAACGACCAGCGGCACCGCGATCGACACGAATGCCGCCGTCGCCAGGATTTCCCAATTGCCGCCACGGGTGCCCAGAAGCTCGACGATACTGTTGGTCATCACGGTGGTTTCTCCGGATGCGTCGATCAGGAACACCTTGGCCACCAACAGGTCGTTCCATGTCCACAGGAACTGGAAGATCGCGAACGAGGCCAGCGCCGGAAAGCTCAGCGGGAGGATCAGCTTGGTGAAGATTTGAAACTCGGTGGCGCCGTCGACCCGCGCATTCTCGATCAGGTCGCGGGGCAGACCGGCCATGTAATTGCGCAAAAGATAGATCGCCAGCGGCATGCCAAAGCCGGTATGGGCCAGCCAGACGCCCAAATACCCTTTGCCGATGCCGATGTTCAGGTGGAATTTCAGCAGCGGGATCAGCGCCAACTGCAAAGGCACAACCAGCAGACCGACCACCGCGGCGATCAACAGCGCACGGCCCGGAAAGTCCATCCAGGCCAGCGCATAGGCCGCAAAAGCCGCCACCAGGATCGGGATGATCGTGGCCGGAATCGTGACCGTCAACGTGTTGAAGAACGCCTTGGCCATGCTGTCGGTGCTGTCCTCGGCCAGCAGGACCTTGTGGTAATTGTCCAAAGTGAACTCGGGCGGCAGTTCGGCGGTCACGAAGACGCGCGACCCCCTGCTGCCGGTGAATTCCTCGGTGTTCTCCATCCGGTAATCGCCATTGACCTGAACGGTGATCGTTCCGCCCTTGCGCAGTTCGGCCGTCTGGCCCGGCTCAAATGCATCGATCTCGCGCGAGCTGATGCCCCATTTCGAGATGCGCGCGTTGGTGCCGGCGTCGAACAGATTGCCCTCGATCACATACAGGCCATTTTCCTGCACCTGGGTATCGGGCGCGGCGCTGCGCAGCGTCAGGTTCTGCTCGGACGGGAAAATCGCCCGCCACCAGCCGCTGGTTGCGATCTGGTCCGCCGTGCGAAACGACGAGATGAACAGGCCCAGCGTGGGCACCACCCATAGCACCACCAGAAACAGAACCGAGGCATGTACGGCCCATCTGAGCGCCGGGCGGGTTCCTGCGATCTCACTCATGGCGGACCCCCTATTCCATTTCCTTGCGCGCGTTGCGGACGTTCCAGACGAGGATCGGCGTCACCAGCAGCATGATCACCATGGCCGAGGCCGAGCCCACGCCCCAGTCGTTGGCGCGGAACAGCTTGTCGAACATGTAGTTGGCCAGCACCTGTGTCTCCCACTGGCCGTTGGTCATGGCGAACACGATGTCGAAGACCTTCAGCACGACGATGGTGATCGTTGTCCACACCACTAGGATCGTCGTCTTGATTTGCGGCACCTTGATCTTGAAGAAGATCTGGAGCGGGCTGGCGCCATCCAGAATGGCGGCCTCGACCGTTTCTTCGGGAATTCCACGAAGGGCCGCCGACAGGATCACCATGGCAAAGCCCGTTTGGATCCAGATCAGAACGATCATCAGGAAGAAATTGTTCCAGAACGGAATGGTCAACCAGGTCTGCGGCTCGGTTCCGCCAAAGAAGATGTACAGGGCATTTAGCATGCCGATCTGGTCCTGCTCGATCGGGCGGGTGTCATAAACCAGCTTCCAGATCACCGAAGCGCCCACGAACGAGATCGCCATCGGCATGAAGATCAACGACTTGGCAATATTGCCCCAGCGGATGCGGTCGGTCAGCTGGGCCACCAACAGGCCGAATGCCGTCGACAGCGCCGGCACCACGATCAGCCACAGCATGTTGTTGCGCATCGCTTCCCAGAATTTCGGCTCGGCGACCATCTGGGCATAGTTGTCCAGACCAACCCACTCGTACCCGCCGCCGGGCACGCGGTCGGTCAGGGACAGGCGCAGCGTTTCCACCACCGGATAGGCGAGGTACAGCCCCAGCGCGGCCAGGGCGGGGAGCAGAAACAGCCAGGGCCGGATCATGTTGGCCCTGTTGATGTTGCGCCCGGCATTCGGGCCGCGCGGCGGGAACAGAACCTTGTCCAGAAACTGGTTGGACAGGTAGAAATAGCCGACGCAGGCGGATACGCCGATGGCGATCGTCAACAAACCTTGGATTGCGGGATGCATGTCACCCTCCGTGGCGACGATGGGTCGGGCAACCCGCATGCACGGGTTGCCCCTGGTTCACGGGTTTACTGGATCGCGTCCCAGGACGCTTGGATCTCGCCGCCGACCTCTTGCGCGGATTTGCCACCGACATAATCGACCATGCCGGTCCAGAACGTACCAGCGCCCACCGCGCCCGGCATCAAGTCGGACCCGTCAAAGCGGAAGGTGGTCGCGCCCAGAAGAATGTCGTTCATCTTCTTCAGCGTCGGGTCCGAGAAGGCCGAGGTATCGACACCCTTGTGTGGGGTCAAAAAGCCGCTGAGCGCCATCCAGGTCTCATGCGCCTCGGGGGTCTGCAGATACGCGATCAGGTCGTGCGCGGCGGGGCTGTCGTTGGTGATCGCCCACAAAGTGCCCGCGCCCAGAACCGGGCTGCCCAGATCCTTGCTTTCATAGGCCGGGAAGTAGAAGAAATCGGCATCTTCACCCACGACCGTGCCTTCGGGGAAGAAGGCCGGGATGAACGAGGCCTGACGGTGCATGTAGCACTGCGGCGGTGAGCTGAACAGACCCTTGGGGCTGTCGCGGAAATCGGTGGTTGCAACCGCCCCGGCCCCACCGGCCACATAGTCGTCATTGCGGGCGAATGCACCGAATTCCTCGATTGCGGCCACGACCTTGGGGTCGTTGAACTTCAGGTCGTTGGTAACCCAGGCGTCGTAGTCCGCCGGGGACAGGGTGCGCAGCATCATGTCCTCAACCCAGTCGGTCGCCGGCCATCCGGTCGCGCCGCCCGACCCCAGACCGATGCACCAAGGCGTGCCGCCATCGGCGACGATCTGGTCGGTCAGGGCCTTGAGCTCTTCCATCGTGGTCGGGACCTCATAACCCGCGTCCTCGAAATTCTCGGGCACGTACCAGACCAGCGATTTCACATCGACCTTGTAGAAGAAGCCGTAGAGATGCTCCTGACCGTCCGGGCCGGCATAGGTGCCCAGATCGACCCAGGACTGGCCCGCGGCATAGTTGTCGCGCACCCAATCCGCCGTTCCGTCCGCCAGCGGCGTCAGGAACCCGGCCTTGGCCATGTCGGCCGCCAGTCCCGGCTGAGGGAACACGGCGATGTTCGGTGCCGAACCGGCCTCGGCGTCGATGCGGATCTGCTGTTCGAAGCTGTCCGAGCCGACATAGGCATATTCATGCCCGGTGGCAGCGGCAAAGCCGTCCAGCACCTTTTCGACATTTTCCTGGTCCGGGCCAAGCCAAGGGCCGAACACGGTGACCTTTTCGGCCTGGGCCGCGCCCGCCATCAGGGCAAACGTGGCCGCACCTGCCAAAAGCGAGTGTTGCATTGATTTTCCTCCCAACTGTATCTGGCGCATATGAGACTCGGTTTTCAAAGCGCTTTGGATGCCCGCTGTTATCCGCTAACGGAATGCGGCTGTCAATCGTCTGTTTTTTGTAAGCCCCATGTTTTATTGATGCAGTCGCAGAAAAAATGAAACAGCTTGACGCAAGCAAAAATTGGCCACACAACAGGGACTGAACCGCAGATTTAAGGCGCTTTGACAGCCGCTATGAACCTCAAACAGCTCTCTCAGATCCTGGGCCTGTCACAGACGACGGTCAGCCGCGCGCTGAACGGCTACCCAGAGGTGAGCGAGGCAACACGCCTGCGGGTTCAGGCGGCGGCGGCCAGGCACGGCTATCGTCCGAACGCGCGCGCCAAGGGGCTGGCGACGGGTCGGTCGATGGTGATCGGCCACGTGATTCCCAGCTCGGCCCGGCACGAGATGGTAAACCCGATCTTCGGCGATTTCGTCGCCGGCGCGGTCAAGAAGTATGCCGAGCACGGCTATGACATGATGTTCACAAATGCCGACGACACCTCGATCGAGGACGCCTATCGCAGCCTCTTCCAGCGCGGCGCGGTCGATGGCGTGGTGCTGCAGGGCCCCAAAGTGGACGAACCGCGGATCGAGGTTCTGACCCGGATGCAGGTGCCGTTCATCGTGCATGGCCGCTCGACCGGCGTCAGCCTGCCCTATGACTGGATCGACGTGAACAACAAAAGTTCGTTCCAGCGCGCGACCCGCTTTCTGATCGACCTGGGCCACCGGCGGATCGCGCTGATCAACGGGCTGGAGGACATGGATTTTGCCCAAAGGCGCCGCGACGGGTATCTCGAGGCGCTGAAACAGGCCGGCCTGTCGCCCGACCCGGCCCTGATGCGCAGCGCCGAGATGACCGAAGTCTATGGCCACCACGAAACCCGAGACATGCTGCGGCTGGACGATCCGCCGACCGCGATCCTGACCTCATCGATGATTTCGGCGATCGGGGTGCGGCGCGCGCTGGACGAGGCCGGGCTGAAGATGGGCCGCGACGTATCGGTGATCGCCCATGACGACGACCTGTCCTATCTGAAGAACGGGCAGGACGTTCCGATCTTTACCGCCACCCGGTCTTCGGTGCGCCACGCTGGCGAACTGGCCGCCGAGATGCTGATCGAGCGCATCCGCGCGCCCCACGACCCGACCAAGACTAGATTGCTCGAGGCCGAACTGGTAGTCGGCGGCTCGACTGGTCCCGCCCCCAACAGGTTCTGAACATGAAATACACCCGCGCTGATTTCCCCAAAGACTTCCTCTTTGGTGTCGCAACCTCGGCCTATCAGATCGAAGGCCACGCACAGGGCGGCGCCGGCCCGACCCATTGGGACAGTTTCGCGGCCACGCCCGGCAACGTGGTGCGCGCCGAAAACGGCGATCTGGCCTGCGACCACCTGCACCGGTTCGAACAGGATTTCGACCTGATCCGCGAGGCCGGGTTCGACTGCTATCGCTTTTCCACCAGCTGGGCGCGCGTGCTGCCCGAAGGGCGCGGGCCGGTGAACCAGGCCGGGCTGGACTATTATGACCGGCTGGCCGACGCCCTGCTGGAACGCGGCATCCGCCCCTGCGCCACGCTGTATCATTGGGAGCTGCCCTCAGCCCTGGCCGACCTGGGCGGCTGGCGCAACCGCGACATCGCCAACTGGTTCGCCGATTTCACCGAGATCATCATGGGCCGCATCGGCGACCGCATGTACAGCGTCGCGCCGATCAACGAGCCCTGGTGCGTCAGTTGGCTGAGCCATTTCGAAGGCCACCACGCCCCCGGCCTGCGCGACATCCGCGCCACGGCCCGCGCCATGCATCACGTCCTTCTGGCCCATGGCCGCGCGATTCAGGCCATGCGGGGCCTTGGCATGTCGAACCTGGGCGCGGTGTTCAACCTGGAATGGGCCGAACCCGCCGATGAAACCCCCGAGGCCCGAGAAGCCGCCGATCTGTATGACAGCATCTACAACCGGTTCTTCCTGGGCGGCGTGTTCAACAAGGCCTACCCCGAGAACGTCGTGCAGGGGCTGCAGGCCCACCTGCCCGACGGGTGGCAGGATGATTTCGACACGATCGGCACGCCGGTCGACTGGTGCGGGTTGAACTACTATACCCGCAAGCTGATCGCACCCGCCGACACGCCCTGGCCCAGCCTGAAAGAAGTGCCCGGCCCCCTGCCCAAGACCCAGATGGGGTGGGAGATTGAGCCAAGCGCGCTGACCCGGTTCCTGACCCGTACGGCCCGGGACTACACAGGCGATCTGCCGATCTATGTCACCGAAAACGGCATGGCCAGCCCCGAGCGGCAGCAGGATGACGACCGCATCGACTATCTGAATCAGCATCTGGCTGCGGTGCAGGACGCGCTGGATCAGGGCGTTCCGGTCAAGGGCTATTTCATCTGGTCACTGCTGGACAACTACGAATGGGCGCTAGGATACGAAAAGCGGTTCGGCCTGGTCGATGTCGATTTCGAAACGCTGGAACGGCGCCCCAAGGCGTCGTTCCGGGCGATGCAGGCCGCTTTGGCCCAGGGCGATCCGGTCTCGGTTCCGATGGCGCAGCCCAGGGGCGCAATGCACGACCACTGGAACCTCGTGGCCGATATCGGCGGCACCAACACGCGGCTGGGGGTCGTCACCAATGGCACGCTCACCGATCTGCGCAAATCGCCCACCGGCACCCTGCCCGAGTTTCTGGCCGCCCTGCACGACCTGTGCGCCGAGATCGGAACGCCGCCGCGCGCCGTGGTCGCCGCGGGCGCGGGCCCGGTGCGCAATGGCACGATCCGTCTGACCAATGCCAATCTGGACCTGTCCGAGGCCGACATCGCCACGGCCACCGGCGCGGACCACACCTTTGTCATCAACGACTTTACTGCCGCCGCGTGGTCGGTGGCCGAGATCACGGGCGATGACGTGCAGGCCCTGCAGGGCGAACCGACCCCGCCCAAGGGCACCCGATTAGTGGTCGGCCCCGGCACCGGGCTGGGCGTCGGCGCACTTTTGTATTCCGAAGGCCACTATCACACCGTCTCGGGCGAGGGTGGCCATGTCGGGCTGTCGCCCCGCACCCGCGATGAAGTGGACGTGTTCGAAGCCGCCCGCCGGATCGCGCCCGAGTGTTTCTTTGGCGACAGCCTGACGCTCGAGGCCGAGATGTTCCTCAGCGGCACCGGCCTGCCGATCCTGTATCGCGCTGTGGGCATGGCCGCAGACCAGCCCGAAACGCCCGTCCTGCCCGCCAAGGACATCCTGCAGGCCGCGCGCGACGGGTCCGATCCGCTCGCCATGCGCGCCGCGCAGATCTTCACCACCCATCTGGGCGCCGTGATGGGCGACATGGCCGTGACCGTGATGCCCACGGGCGGCGTCTTCCTGGTGGGCGGCGTGGCCGACAAGAACCGCTGGCTGTTCGGTGACGACTTCCTGACGACCTTCAACGCCGGAGGCCGGTTCGACGCGCTGCGGCAGGGCTTTGGCGTTTATGTCTCGAAACAGGCCGAATTTGGCATTGTTGGCGCTAACAACTTCTGCAAAAATGCGCTCGCGCGGTAAATTCACCGCCTGATCTTTGCAGAAGGAAGGAGCCGGGACATGATCCTGTGCTGTGGCGAAGCCCTGATCGACATGATCGCGGAACCGACGGTTTCGGGCGCGCAAGGTTTCGTGCCACATTCGGGCGGCGCGGTGTTCAACACGGCCATCGCCCTGGGCCGGCTGGGTGCGCCTGCCGGAATGCTGACCGGGCTGTCGAGCGACATGTTCGGCCAGCAATTGGCGCAGGCTCTGAAAGACAGTCATGTGGATGGCTCGCAGGTTGTTCTTTCGGATCGTCCGACCACGCTGGCCTTCGTGCAACTGCAGGACGGGCACGCCACCTATTCCTTCGTCGATGAAAACTCGGCCGGGCGGATGCTGCGCCCCGAGGATATGCCGGACCAGTTGACCGCGACCTCGGCGCTGTATTTCGGCGGCATCAGCCTAGCCTGCGAGCCCTGCGCCGATGCCTATGCCGCCCTGCTGGACCGCCACGGGGCCGAGCGCGCAGTGATGATCGACCCCAACATCCGCCCCGGCTTCATCCAAGACCAGACCCGCTATCGCACCCGGCTGAACCGGATGATCGCGCAGGCCGATATCGTCAAGGTCTCGGACGAAGATCTGGACTGGATCGTCCCAGGCCCCGAAACGCTGGAAGAAAAGGTGCCGCTGCTGCTGCAGGCCGGCCCCGCCGTGGTGATCGTCACGCGCGGCAGCCAGGGCGCGACCGGGTATCTGGCCGATGGCCGCACGGTTACGGCGCCGGTCACGCCGGTTCAGGTCGTCGATACGGTGGGCGCGGGCGACACGTTCAACGCCGGGGTGTTGGCGCAACTGCACCGCGCCGGGCTGCTGACCAAACAGGCGCTCCGCGCGATCTCGCCCGACGACCTGCGCGCCGCGCTGGAACTGGGCGGCAAGGTCGCCGCCGTCACCGTATCCCGCGCCGGGGCCAACCCGCCCTGGGCGCACGAGCTGTAAGTCATCGAAAGCACCGATATGAAACGATCCGAGATCAACCGCATCAAGGCAGAGGCACAGGACTTCATCAATTCGTTCGGCTTTGCCCTACCGCCCTTTGCCGACTGGACGCCCGAGCAGATGCGCAGCCCGCAGGCCGCCGGCATCCGCGCCCGCGGCCTTGGCTGGGACATCACCGATTACGGCCAGGGCAAGTTCGACGAGCTGGGCCTGTTCCTGTTCACCCTGCGCAATGGCGACGAAAAGGACCTGAGCGCAGGACGGGGCATGCTCTATGCCGAGAAGCTTTTGATTTCGCGTGACAAACAGCTGTCGCCGATGCATCGCCACATCGTCAAGGCCGAAGACATCATCAACCGCGGCGGCGGCAATCTGGTGATGGAGATCTACGCCTCGGCCCCCGATGGCAGCATCGACCGCGACACCCCTGTTACCGTACCCAGCGACGCCTGTCCGGTGACCATACAGCCGGGCGAGCATCTGCGCCTGAAGCCGGGCGAAAGCGTCACGCTGATGCCCGGCATCTGGCATGCCTTCTGGGCGGAAAAGGGCGATTGTCTGATCGGCGAGGTCTCGACCGTCAATGACGACCGCACCGACAACGTGTTCGAACAGCCGATCCCGCGCTTTGCCACGATCGAGGAAGACACCGCGCCCGAATTCCTGCTGGTCGCCGATTACTGAGCGCGCGGGGCCGGGCCGAGGTGCGGGTCAGAGGCCAATGTCAACGCAACCCGGCCCCAAGGCTCAGCACTCCGTCGACCATCGCGGCCCGGGCCTCGACCCGCAGCAGATCGCTGGTCTTGCCGGTGCGGCGCCAGTTCCAGCGCTGATAGGCGAAGAACGCCAGGCAGATCGCCGCCATCGCCCCGGCATAGATCAGGATCCATTCCAGAACCACCGGCGCGGCTTCGCCCGTCTTGGCATAGGCCAGCAGACGATTCACCGCCGAACCGGCCGCCATCACGATGATCCCGAATAACAACAGGCTGCGGAACATCACGTAGACGGACTCGTCGATCTCGTATCCGAAGGCGCGGTTCTGGTCCGGGGCGCGCCGGATCGGGGCGGCGACCCATCCCGCCACCAGAGCCGTTGCGAAATTGAGCCCCGAGAACAGCCGGTCCAGCAACAACGCGTCGGAGTTTGCCAGCAACCCGGCCGCACCCCCTGCGCCCGCCATGAACAGGCTGGCCCATTTTGTCGCGTTCAGCGACCGGTGTTCAAAAATCAATGTGCCCTGCGTCGGTTCAGCATTTCCGGTTGATGAGGCAGGCGCTCATTTATGTCCGGCGGGCCGTGGCGCATTCCCCATGTACCTTTATCATGCCCGTCCGCGGATCATGTCGGCAGCCTTTTCCGCGATCATGATCACGGGCGAGGCGGTATTGCCCGACACGATCTTCGGCATGACAGAGGCATCGATCACCCGCAGCCCCTCCAGCCCCCGAACGCGCAACTGTGGATCGACCACCGCGGCGGCGTCACTGCCCATGCGGCAGGTGCCGACCGGGTGAAAGATCGTGGTGGCGATGTCGCCCACCGCATCGAGCAGACCCTGTTGGTCGTTGATCTCGGGGCCGGGCAGAACCTCTTGCGGATTATAGGGTGCCAGAGCCCGCGCCGCCATCACCTGCCGTGCCTGCTGCACGGATTTGACGGCCACCTGCCGGTCACGCTCGGCCGAGAGGTAATTCAACCTGATCTCGGGCTGGGCCTTCGGATCGGGCGTGGTGATGTGGCAGTGCCCCCGGCTTTCGGGCCGCAGATTGCAGACCGAGACGGTGATCGCGGGAAACGGATGCAGCGGATCGCCCAGCCGGTCGGTAGACAGCGGCTGCACGTGATATTCCAGATCCGGCGTGGCCAGCATCGGGTCGGATTTGGTGAACATGCCGAACTGGCTGGGCGCCATCGCCATCGGACCCGACCGGGTCAGGGCGTATTGCGCTGCGATGCGCGCCTTGCCCCACAGGCTATTGGCCATGGTGTTCAGAGTTTTGGCGTTCTGCACCTTGAACACGGTGCGGATCTGCAGATGGTCCTGCAGGTTCGCCCCCACGCCCGGGCTTTCATGCTGGACCGCGATTCCGTGGGCCGCCAGCACCTGGGGGTCGCCGATCCCCGACAGCTCCAGCAGCTTGGGCGAGTTGATCGAACCCGCCGCCAACAGAACCTCGGCCCTGGCCAAGGCCCGGTATTCGGTGCCGCCACGAGCAAAGCGTACGCCGCGCACGGTCTTGCCCTCGAGGATCAGGCCCAGCGTCTCGGCCTCGGTCAGGACTCGCAGGTTGGGCCGTTTCATCGCGGGGCGCAGAAATCCCTTGGCAGTGTTCCAGCGCACGCCGTTCTTCTGGTTGACCTCGAAAAACCCCGAGCCTTCGTTGTTGCCGTCATTGAAATCGGCGCGCGGCTGGATACCGATCTCGCGCGCGCCATCCTGCACGGCTTTCAGAATCTCCCAGCTCAGCCGCTGTTTCTGAACCTTCCATTCGCCGCCGGCCCGGTGCATTTCGCTGTCGCCGGCGTGGTGATCTTCTGATTTCAGGAAATAGGGCAGCACGTCGTCCCAGCCCCAGCCCGCGTTGCCCAGTTGCCGCCAATGGTCATAGTCGGCCGCCTGCCCGCGCATGTAGATCATCCCGTTGACCGAGCTGCACCCGCCCAGCACCTTGCCCCGCGGATAGACCAGCGACCGTCCGTTCAGACCCGGCTCGGGCGCGGTTTTCATCATCCAGTCGGTGCGCGGATTGCCGATGCAGTACAGATACCCCACCGGGATGTGGACCCAATGGTAATTGTCCGACTTGCCCGCCTCGAGCAGCAGAACCCGTGTTTTGGGGTCCTCGGTCAGCCGGTTGGCCAGCACGCAGCCCGCGGTACCCGCGCCTATGATGATATAGTCGTATTCACCCTCAAGCCGGGCGGTTTCAGATGTGGCGGAATTCATTCTCGGTCTGCTCTGTGCATTGTTCCTGATCCTGCGGAGCGCAGCTTATCAGCTGTTGCAGGCAATGCACGGGTCAGATGTCGCATTCCGCAACAGTATTTCGCAATCCTGCAGGTCGCGCCCCCGGTCGGCGGTCAGACTGGTATCAAAGGAGGCCCAGAATGACCCAGACCGCAACCCGCGTCCGCAACGGAGGCCGCGCCGCCCGCCGCGCCCTGCGCACCGCACCCAGCTTTGACATGTTGCCGGGCCTGACCCGCAACATCCCGCTGTGCGAAGTGATGGACGGATCACAGGTCGAGCGGATCGACGCGGCCTCTATGGATATCCTCGAAAACGTGGGCGTGCAGTTCCGCGACCCGATCGCGCTGGCCGACTGGAAGGCGGCTGGTGCCAAAGTCGACGGCGAGCGGGTGTATCTTGATCGCGGGCTGGTCCGCGAATTGATCGCGACGATCCCCTTGGATTTCACCTATCACGCCCGCGACCCGCGCAAAAATGTGCGGCTGGGCGGGCGGCACGCGATTTTCGTGCCGATGACCGGGGCGCCCTTCCTGCGGGATCTGGATGACGTGCGGCGCAACCCGACGCTGGACGATCTGGCGATGTTCCACAAGCTCAGCCACATGCTTCCGGCGCTGCATTCCTCGGCCCACCACATCGTCGAGCCCTATGACCACCCGATCAGCCAGCGGCACCTTCGCATCACCTATTCGTCGATGAAATATTCCGACAAGACCTTCATGGGCATGACCACCTCGCCCAAGAACGCCGAAGACGTGATGGAGATGTGCGCCATCCTGTTCGGCGAGGAGTTCATGGAGGATCACCCGGTCACCACCGGCAACTGCAACGGCAACTCGCCGCTGGTCTGGGACGAGACCATGCTGGGGGCGATGCGCGCCTTCTGTCGCCGCAATCAGCCGGTGCTATGCTCGCCCTTCGTGCTGGGCGGGGCGAACACGCCGGCCAGCGTGCCGGCGACGGTCGCGCAGCTGAACGCCGAGGCGCTGAGCGCGCTGGCCTATACGCAGGTGATCCGGCGCGGCTGTCCCGCGATCTATGGGCACTACCTGTCGACCGTCAGCATGAAATCCGGCGCGCCGATGGCGGGCACGCCCGAGATCAGCCTGATGAACTTCATGATCGGCCAGATGGCGCGGCATTACGGCGTGCCGTGGCGCAGCTCGAACACGCTGGGCGGGGCCAAGACATTCGATGCGCAGGCGGGGTACGAATCCGCGACCACGCTGTCGGCGGTGATCCATGCCGGGGCAAACTACATCTGGCATTCGGCGGGCTGGAACGAGGCCGGGATGCATTGTTCCGTCGCAAAGTTCTTAGTGGATGCCGAACAATGCGCCATGGCCCATCGCATGGCCGAGGGGCCGAAATGGGACGATTTCGATCAGGCCGTCGCGGCGGTGTCGGATATCGGCCCGGGCGGGCACTACCTGGGCCACCCGCACACGCAGGAGAACTTCCAGGAGGCGTTCTTCATGCCCGAACTGTTCGACAACAACTCGATCGAGCAATGGGTGGCCGAGGGCGAGGTCGAGATCACCGAGCGCGCCCTGAACCACGCCCGCAAGCTGCTGGCCGAGTATCAAGAGCCCCGGCTGGACCCGGCCATCGACGAGGCGCTACGCGATTACATTGCCCGGCGCGAGCGGGAAATTCCCGCCGCCGACGAATTGAACCAGCATTATTAGGAAACACACCACGTGCCCGCCTGCCTGTCAGGCGGGCCTTTTTCATTCGTCGCGCGCACGCCATTCCTTCCAACGCAGCACCATGTTGGCCCCGATCTCAGACAACGGCCGGGGGGGCAGGCGTCTGGGCCGTTCTTCGGTACCGAAATGGTCGCTGATCCCGGACCGCACGCCGCAGGCCATTTCGGCCGCGGCGATCCCGGTCAATGTGCCGCGCGCGGTGCCCAACCCGTTCTGGACGCAGGCGGAATAAACGCCGGTCTCGATCTCGCGGGTGACCGAGACGCCGTTCAGGCTAAGGCACAGATGGCCGGCCCATTCGTACTCCATCGCGATGCCGCGCAACGGCGGGAAGCGCCGGTCGAATTTGCGCCGCATCACCGCAGCCGCGCGCCGCAGGTCCGATGCCCGCGCCTCCATGCCCGGACGCAGCACCGCACAGGTGCGGGCAATGATCCGGTTGCCACCCTGCCCGGTGTCGATCCGGCGCATGGTGGTGCCCATCGGATCGGACGGGGTCACGCCCCAGCGCGGCTGACCACCCAGCCGGGCCAGTGCATCAGCGTCCAGTTCTCGCGTCATCGCCGCGAACAGAAACAGCTGCATCAGACGACCACGTTCGACACCGAAACTTTCCAGGTGACCGTTCACCGACAGGATCAGCCGGCCGGTCGAGACCTGCCCGCGCGCGGTCTGCACGCGCCAGCCCGCCCCGTCGCGCTGGAACCCAGTGACCGCGCCGTGTTCAAAAATCTGCACCCCATCGGCCACCAGCCCCGCCGCCAAACCGCGCACATAGCCCGCCGGCTGCAGCATGACCGCGCCCGGCGTAAACAACCCCGATACATAGTGCCCGGACCCGGTGAGTGCCTGCATCTGATGCCGGTCCAGCATCTCGGACCGCTCGCCGAGGCTGTCCAGATGGCGGGCATAGCTTTGGTTGTGCGTATGTCCCGCCGGGCTGGCCGCGCCGTTCACTTTGCCCGCTGGATCGAAATAGTTGGGGTCGATGCCGTACTCCTCGACCGCCGCGTGAGCGAAAGCGATTGCCTGCCGGTTCAACCCGATCATCGCCCGGTCATCGCCCGCCCCGGCATAGTCGTCCGAGGCCAGATCATGCGGCAGATCGATCATGAAGCCCGAGTTGCGCCCCGCCGCGCCTTCCGCCACGCGCCCGGCTTCAAGCACCACGATCCGCGCATCGGGCACCAGCTGCCGCAGACGCCGCGCCGCAGACAGGCCGGCAAAGCCTGCGCCTACGATGGTGAAATCTGCGGTGATATTGCCCGAAAGCTGCCGCGCGGGAGGTTGCGGGCCCAGCAGGGCATTCCACGCCGCCGGGCCGCGCTGCACCGGCAGGCGGCAAGCGGTGAACCGCGTCAATCCACCGCCTCGTCGGCATCATCCGACAGGTCGATCCACAGCGTCTTCAGCTGCGAGTACTGGTCATGCGCGTGCAGCCCGTTGTCCCGACCGCCAAAACCCGACTGCTTGTAGCCGCCGAACGGGGTCGAGATGTCGCCCTCGCCAAAACTGTTCACCGTCACGGTCCCGGCCCGGATCGCGCGGGCGCCGCGCAGCGCGCGCTTGGCGTTGGCGGTGAACAGCGACGCGCAGAGCCCATATGGCGTGTCATTGGCCATCGCGATGGCCTCGTCGAACCCCGCGACCGCGATCACCGACAGAACGGGCCCAAAGATTTCCTCGCGCGCCAGCGGCGCGTCATTGTCCGGCAGCTCGACCACGGTTGCCTCGACGAACCCATTTTCAGCCTTGCCGCCCAGAAGGACTGAAGGCGCCTTGTCCAGATAGCCGCAGACCTTGTTGAAATGGTCTTTGCTGACCAGCGCGCCCAGCCGGGTTGCAGGGTCCAGCGGATCGCCCACAGTCCACTGGCGGGCGTGGTGGGCGATGCGCTCCAGTAGGTCGGCCTTGACCGCGCGGTGCACGATCAGGCGCGACGTGGCCGAGCAATTCTCGCCCATGTTCCAGAACGCCCCGTTCACCACATGGGCGGCAACCCGATCGAGGTTCTCGGCATCCTCCATGACGATGGCCGGGTTCTTGCCGCCCATTTCCAACACCACCTCCTTGGCGTTGCTTTCGGCCGCATAGGACAGGAATTTCTTGCCCGTTACCGTCGAGCCGGTGAAGGACACCATGTCGATATCCATGTGCCGCCCGATGGGTTCACCCACCTCGGCGCCGCCACCAGGAACCACGTTCAGAACACCGCGCGGCAGCCCGGCCTCGACGGCCAGTTCGGCCAGACGCAGGGCAGTCAGCGGGGTTTCCATCGCCGGCTTCACCACCACCGAGCACCCGGCCGCCAGCGCCGGGCCGATCTTCCACGCCAGCATCAGCAGGGGGAAGTTCCACGGCAGAACCAGCCCCACCACCCCGATCGGTTCGCGCAGGATCATCGCGATGTGGTCGTCGCTGGCAGGCGCGACTTGATCGTAAATCTTGTCAATCGCCTCGGCATGCCATTTCAGGCAGTGGATCGCCTCGGGCACATCCACGGTTTCGCAGTCAAAGATGGTCTTGCCGCTGTCGATGCTTTCCATGACCGCCAGTTCGCGGGCATTACAGGTCATCAGCTTGGCCAGGCGGATCAACACATCCTTGCGCGCCGACGGATGCAGGCGCGACCAGCGGCCGTCATCGAAGGACTCGCGCGCCTTTTCCACGGCCAGGTCCACATCGGCGGCGTCGCAGGCCGCGACCTCGGTCAGCACCGCGCCGGTAGCCGGGTTCACCGTCGGAAACACCGCGCCCGAGATCGCCGGGCGATAGCCACCATCGATGAAGGCACCGGTGGGCAGGTCCAGCCCGGCGGCGATGGATGCGTATTCGTCCCGTGTCAGCAAGCCCATGCCTCAGCCCTCCGCCATGATGTCTGCGATCTTGCGTTTCAGCACGCGGGTCACCTGTTCCAGCGCGCGCTTGTCATCCTTGTTCAGCCCCTTCAGAGGCGACCGTACCGCGCCCGCCGGGATGCCGTTCATCGTGACCCCATGCTTGATGGTCTGGATGAACTTGCCGCCCTGTTCGAGCACCCGCATCAACGGCATCAGCGCCGACATGATCCGGCGGCCCTTGGCGAAATCGCCCTGCAGCACGCAGGCCTCATACAGCGCCACATGCTCGCGCGGCAGAAAGTTCGACCCGCCACAGACCCAGAAGGGCGCACCCCAGGCGAAAAATTCCAGCGCCTGATCGTCCATGCCGCAGCCCAGCTGAATATGCGGATAGTCCCGCGCAAGCATATGTACGCGGTTGATGTCGCCCGAGCTTTCCTTGATGCCGCAAAAATTGCGGCTGCACCCCACACGGTCGAGGAACTCGGCCCCCATCATCGTGCCGGTGCGATGCGGATAATTATACAGCATCACCGGCAAATCGGCCGCCTTGTCAATGGCCAGCGCATTCAGAGCGTTTTCCCGGTCTGTCGGCACCGAATAGGGCGGGCTGGCCAGCAGGATGGCATCGGCCCCGATCTGGCGCGCGCCTTGGGCCAACGCGATCGAATCCGGCGTCAACATCGCGCCGGTCCCGACCACCAAAGGCAGACGACCCTTCAGACGCTGGTGGGTAAAACGCGCCAGTTCCAGCCTTTCATCAACGGTCTGGGCATAGTTTTCGCCCGTGGACCCGCCCGAGATCATCCCGTGCACGCCATTCTCGACCAGGTATTCGATCACCTCGGCCAGCGCATCCCAATCGACGCTGAAATCATCCGCATAGGGCGTCACCACCGGGGTATAGATCCCCTGAAATCTGAACACGGGTGTCATCGTCGTCCCTTGTGCATGGCGCTTTTCCGGGACGCTACAATAGAATACAATTTGTGTACAATAGAATCTTACAGAAAAAAAGACGCGCCGAACCGGCGCGCCTTCGGGCCGGGTCGCAACGCAGTGACCTAGCGCGCCCAGTTCTCGGCCGGATCGCTGTCGGCATAGTCGCGCAGCAGCGGAATATCCGAGATTTCCGCGTGGTTGCGGTTGATCTTCACCCCACCGCCTTGAGCCGTGAAAACGCACGGCCCAGGCTGTCGGGCTTCATGCCCAGACGACCGGCGATCAGAATCTTGTCATAGAGCGATTCCACGGCGCAGGCGCCCTCGTCGCAGTCACACAGGTTCAAAAGGAACTCGGCCACCCGTTGTGCCCCGGTCTGGACCTTGAGCTGTTCCAGCTGGGATACCAGCGCACGACCCGCCTGTCCCGCCGCTGTTTCCTGACCATCTCGGCCGCCTGTGCGGCCTTGCCGACCGTGGCGCGCGCCGCACCGCTTGCCCGCTGGCGCGGCACCGCTCTGGAGCCGCCCGCCGGCCTGCAATTGGTCGGACTGAGTGACACGCAAGCCGCGCCGATCATTGCCGCGCTCGAGGCCGAACTGGACCGGCTGGATAACATCTTCAGCCTGTACCGTCCCGACTCGCACCTAAGCCGCCTGAACCGCGACGGCACCCTGCCCACCCCGGCGCCGGAACTGCTAAAGGTGCTGACCCAAAGCGCCGCCCTGTATGACGCGACCGGCAGCGCATTCGACCCGATCGTTCAACCGCTGTGAATGGCGCTGGCCGCCGGCGCACCGGATGCCGAGGTGGAACGGGCGCGGGCGCTGGTCGGCTGGCATGGGGTTTCGGTCTCGGCCGAGGCGAGTCGCCTGCCCCATCCGGGCCGCGCGGCGCTGACGCTGAATGGCGTCGCGCAGGTCGCAGGGGCTGACCGATGAGCTGGTCGACATGGGCGAAATCGCCGCCATCGACAGCCGCACCGACGGGCTGTCGACCGCGCTGTGCCTGCTGTCTGCGGACCGGATCGCATCGGCTCTGCAACGCTTCCCCGGCGCCCGAATCGAGATGCTGATCTGACCCGAATGGCCGTCCCGGAACTCTGCCGTTGAAATTTGTCGCGCGATAAGAAAAGGTAAAACACCGACAAGTTCACAGTGGCGCGGGCCTGGCCCCGCGCCAGAGGCAAGGCATGGCACCCAGAAAAATCCGGAACATGGAGGAGTTTGCGGCGGTCAGCGGGATATCGCGCCCGACGGTTTCGAAATATTTCAACGATCCCGACAGCGTCCGGCGGTCGACCCGGGAACGGATCGAACAGGCGCTGGAACGTTTCGACTATCGCCCCAACATCTTTGCCATGAACCAGAACCGCAAGCTGACCAAGAATGTCGGCATTGTGGTGCCCTACCTGGCCGACCCGTTCTTTGCCGAGATCGCCCGCAACATCGAGGAAAAATGCATCGAGGCCGGGTTCCGTCCGACGCTCTACAGCGCCTATGGCGACCCAGTGCAGGAGACTGAGATTCTCGACAGCCTGCGCGCGCTGAAGCCGGCGGGCGTGCTGCTGGCGCCGCTGGGGCGCGACTCCGACCGGTCGTTCATCGAGAAATTCTGCAAGGACATCCCCACCATCCTGTTCGACAGCAACATGGAAGGCATGGGCGCCGCCTTTGTCGGGTCGGACAACGCGAGCTTCATCGAACAGACCGTCGATTACCTGTGCCGCAGCGGCGAGCCGCCCGCGTTCTTCGAGATGCGGCACCCCGCCAACCCCAACGCCAACAAGCGCCGCATCGCCTATGTCAAGAAGATGGAGAGCCTGGGCTTCGAGCCGCAGGTGATCAAGGTCGACGGTCGCGGCTGGGGATTCGAGGAAATCGGACGCCAAGGCGCATTCAAACTGTTGGAACAGCCTAGCCTGCCCTCGCGCACCATTCTGTGCAGCAATGACCGGCTGGCCATCGGGTTCCTGTCTGCCTGCTATGAAAAGGGCCTGCGGGTCGGGTTGGGCGACGACTGCGACCTGCGCGTCGCGTCGCATGACGACCATCCGTTTTCCAAGTTCACCTGCCCGTCGCTGACCACCGCGGCGCATGACTACAACGCGGTTTCGAATCGCACCGTTGAGACGCTGACGCAACTGGTCGAGGGCGGCGGACGGCTGAGCGCGCGCACCGAAACGCTGTTTCCCGCGCGCCTGATATTGCGGAGTTCTGCCTGATTCTCGACACTATTTTACGCGCGTAAAATTTTAGTTGACGCGCGACAATTAATTCACGATGCTTTCCTTTAGGTAATTCGACACCAGGGAGGAAAGAATGTACCTGAAATCCGTTCTATGGGCGGCAAGTGCCGCGGCGTTGACCGCCGGCGTGGCGTCTGCCGAAACGATCACGATCGCCACCGTCAACAACGGCGACATGATCCGCATGCAGAAATACACCGACAAGTTCACCGAAGCGACCGGCCACGAAGTGGAATGGGTCACGCTGGAAGAAAACGTTCTGCGCCAGCGTGTAACCACCGACATCTCGACCAAGGGCGGCCAGTTCGACATCACGACCATCGGCATGTACGAAACGCCGATCTGGGGCGCGAACGGCTGGCTTGTGCCGCTGGACGGCATGTCGGCAGAATATGACGTGGACGACATCCTGCCCGCGATGCGCGGCGGCCTCAGCCACGACGGCACGCTGTATGCGGCACCGTTCTACGGCGAAAGCTCGATGATCATGTACCGCACCGACCTGATGGAGAAGGCCGGTCTGGAGATGCCCGAGGCGCCGACTTGGCAGTTCATCCGCGAGGCGGCGGCCAAGATGACCGACCGCGAGAACGACATCAACGGGATCTGCCTGCGCGGCAAGGCCGGCTGGGGTGAGGGTGGCGCCTTCATCACCGTGACCGCGAACTCGTTCGGCGCGCGCTGGTTCGACGAAGACTGGAAACCCCAGTTCGATCAGCCCGAGTGGAAAGAGGCGCTGACCTTCTTCGTCGACATGATGAGCGAATCCGGCCCCGCCGGGTATGCTACCAACGGCTTCAACGAGAACCTGTCGTTGTTCCAGCAGGGCAAATGCGGCATGTGGATCGACGCCACCGTTGCGGCGTCTTTTGTGACCAACCCCAACGACTCGACCGTGGCCGACAAGGTTGGCTTTGCGCTGGCGCCGAACTCGGAAGGCGTTGACAAACGCGCCAACTGGTTGTGGGCCTGGGCCCTGGCCATCCCCGCCGGCACCCAGAAAGAGGACGCCGCCAAGCAGTTCATCGAATGGGCCACCTCGAAAGACTATATCGAGCTGGTCGCCGAGAACGAGGGCTGGGCCAACGTTCCGCCGGGTGCGCGCACCTCGCTGTACGAGAACCCCGACTACAAGGACATCCCCTTCGCGCAGATGACGCTGAAGTCGATCCTTGCGGCCGATCCGGAAAACTGCTGCGTCAAGCCGACGCCGTATACCGGGATCCAGTTCGTCGCCATCCCCGAATTCGCGGGCATCGCCACCCAGGTGAGCCAGGAATTCTCGGCGGTCTATGCCGGACAGCAGTCGGTTGACGAAGCTCTGGCCAAGGCGCAGGCCTTCACGGCCGAAGAAATGGAAGCCGCAGGGTACTGAGGCCTCCTCCCGGCGGGTGGGCAGGTTTCTGTCCCCCGCTCTCCCCCTTCCACAACCCGTGTTAGTCTCGCAGGCAACAAGCCGCCTGAACAGAGAGGTCTTGCGTCATGGCAACTCAACACTCCCGATCCGTCGCACGCCTGATGATGGCCCCCGCCGTGGTCCTGTTGCTGGGCTGGATGCTGGTTCCGCTGACGATGACGCTGTATTTTTCCTTCAAGAAATACCTGCCGCTGCGCGGCGGCGACCTGGGTTGGGTGGGGTTCGACAACTACGTCCGCTTCGTGACTTCAAGTTCATTCTGGCCCGCCGTTCAAGCGACGCTCGTGATCGTGGGTGGCGTGCTGGCCATTACCGTAGTTCTGGGCATCCTGCTGGCTCTGCTGCTGGATCAGCCGATGTGGGGTCAGGGCGTCGTGCGCATTTTGGTAATCGCCCCGTTTTTCGTGATGCCCACCGTTTCGGCGCTGGTATGGAAGAACATGTTCATGGACCCGGTCAACGGCCTGTTCGCCCATCTGTGGCGGTTCTTCGGGGCCGAGCCGATCTCGTGGCTGTCCGAGGCGTCGATGCCATCGATCGTCATGATCGTGTCCTGGCAATGGCTGCCCTTTGCCACCCTGATCCTGCTGACCGCGATCCAGTCGCTGGACAGCGAACAGCTGGAGGCCGCCGAAATGGATGGTGCGCCGCCGCTGAAACGCTTCTTTTTCATCATACTGCCGCATCTGAGCCGCGCGATCACGATCGTCATCCTCATCCAGACGATCTTCCTTCTGTCGATCTTCGCCGAGATCTTCGTGACCACCGGCGGTGCTTTCGGCACCCGAACCCTGACCTACCTGATCTACCAGCGTGTGCTGGAAAGCCAGAATGTCGGGCTGGGCTCGGCCGGCGGGGTCTATGCCATCATCCTTGCCAATATCGTCGCCATCTTCCTGATGCGCATCGTCGGCAAAAACCTGGACGCGTGAGGAGGACGACGACATGGCCCGTACCGTCACCACACAACGCAAGCTGATCAACACCGCCTTTGCCTGGGCTGTCGGCCTGCTGATCTTCTTTCCGATCCTCTGGACGATCCTGACCAGCTTCAAGACCGAGGCCCAGGCCATCGCCAGCCCGCCGATCTTTCTGAACTTCGACTGGACGCTGGAAAACTACGCGGTGGTTCAGGAACGCTCGAACTACACGCGGTTTCTTTGGAACTCGATCATCATCGCGGGCGGGTCCACCCTGCTGGGCGTGATCGTCGCGGTGCCTGCCGCCTGGGCCATGGCCTTCGTGCCCTCGGCGCGCACCAAGGACATTCTGCTGTGGATGCTGTCCACCAAGATGCTGCCGGCGGTGGGGGTGCTGTACCCGATCTACCTGCTGTTCATCCAACTGGGCCTGCTGGACAGCCGCGCCGGCTTGGTTGTGGTGCTGATGCTGATCAACCTGCCGATCATCGTCTGGATGCTATACACCTATTTCCGCGAAATCCCCGGCGACATCCTGGAAGCCGCGCGCATGGACGGCGCCACGCTGAAAGAGGAAATCCTTTACATCCTGACGCCGATGGCGGTGCCGGGCATCGCCTCGACCGTGCTGCTGAACTTCATCCTGGCCTGGAACGAAGCGTTCTGGACCCTGAACCTGACCGCCGTCGACGCGGCCCCGCTGACCGCGTTCATCGCCAGCTATTCCAGCCCCGAGGGCCTGTTCTTCGCCAAGCTCAGCGCGGCATCGACCATGGCCATCGCTCCGATCCTGATCCTTGGGTGGTTCAGTCAGAAACAACTGGTCCGCGGCCTGACCTTCGGCGCCGTGAAGTAAGGAAAGACACATGGGACGCATCGTACTTGAGAAAGTCAGCAAGAGCTTTGGCGACGTGGAAGTCATTCCGCCGCTGGATCTGGAAATCAACGACGGCGAATTCGTGGTGTTCGTGGGCCCCTCGGGCTGCGGGAAATCCACCCTGCTGCGCCTGATCGCGGGGCTGGAGGACGTCAGCGGCGGCCGCATCCTGATCGACGATCAGGACGCCACCGCGGTGCCGCCGGCCAAGCGGGGCCTGGCCATGGTGTTCCAGTCCTATGCGCTGTATCCGCACATGACCGTGCGCAAGAACATCGCCTTTCCGCTGCGCATGGCTGGGCTGGACAAGGCCGAGCAGGACCGCCGCGTGGAACAGGCGGCCGAGGTACTGAACCTGACCGACTATCTGGACCGCCGCCCCGGCCAGTTGTCGGGCGGCCAGCGCCAGCGGGTCGCCATCGGCCGCGCCATCGTGCGCGAACCGGCGGCGTTCCTGTTCGACGAACCGCTGTCGAACCTGGACGCAGCGCTGCGCGTGGGCATGCGGCTGGAGATATCCGAACTGCACAACCGGCTGGAAACCACGATGATCTACGTCACCCATGACCAGGTCGAGGCCATGACCATGGCCGACAAGATCGTGGTCCTGCAGGCGGGGGTGATCGAACAGGTGGGCTCGCCGCTCGAACTGTACCGCGCGCCGCGCAACAAGTTCGTGGCCGGCTTCATCGGCTCGCCCAAGATGAATTTCATCGAAGGCCCCGAGGCCGAAAAGCATGGCGCCCATACGATCGGCGTACGCCCCGAACACATTGCCGCCTCACCCAGCGAGGGCCTGTGGAAGGGCACGGTCGGGGTGTCCGAACATTTGGGCTCGGACACGTTCTTTCACGTGCATGTGGACGGCTTCGCCGAGCCGATGAACGTGCGCGCCGGCGGCGAGGTCGGCCTGCGCCACGGCGACACGATCCATCTGACGCCGGAGGAGGACAAGATCCACCGGTTCGACGCGGCGGGGCTACGGATCGCATGAACCGGCTGGTTGGAAAACGGGCCCTGATCACCGGGGCGGCGCGGGGCATAGGGCTGGCCTTTGCCCGCGCCTATGCCGCCGAGGGCGCGCAGGTGGCGCTGGCCGATATCGACGTGCCGCAGGCGCGCAAGGCCGCGCGGGAAATCGGGCCTCAGGCGATTGCGGTCGAAATGGATGTCTCGCAGCAGGATAGCATCGAGGCGGGCGTGGCCGACGCCGTGGCGCGGATGGGCGGGATCGACATCCTGATCAACAACGCCGCGATCTTCACCGCAGCCCCGATCGTGGAAATCACCCGCGCGGATTACCAGCGCGTGTTCGACATCAACGTCGCCGGTACCCTGTTCACCTTGCAGGCGGTCGCGCGACACATGATCGACCAGGGCACCGGCGGCAAGATCATCAACATGGCCAGCCAGGCCGGCCGCCGAGGCGAGCCGCTCGTGGCGGTCTATTGCGCCAGCAAGGCGGCAGTGATCAGCCTGACCCAATCGGCCGGGCTGAACCTGATCCGACACGGGATCAACGTGAATGCCATCGCCCCCGGCGTGGTGGATGGCGAGCACTGGGACGGCGTCGATGCCTTCTTTGCCAAATACGAGGGCAAGGCGCCGGGACAGAAGAAGAAGGAAGTGGGCGAAGCGGTGCCCTTCGGCCGGATGGGCCGGGCCGAGGACCTGACCGGAATGGCGGTGTTTTTGGCCTCGTCCGAGGCCGATTACATCGTGGCCCAGACATACAACGTGGATGGTGGAAATTGGATGAACTGATGGTGGAGCGCCCCGCAGATACCCGACCGGTCCGGTTGTGTCAGACCAATCTGGGCGCGTTGCCCAACAGCGTGCTGCGCCCGGAATACGACCGCGCCGCGCTGACGCCGGGGATCGTGCATATCGGGGTGGGCAATTTTCATCGCGCGCATCAGGCCTGGTACCTGCACCGGCTGATGCAGCAGGGCGCGGCGCAGGATTGGGCCATCATCGGCGCCGGCGTGCGCGCCTATGACGCCGAGATGCGGCGCAAGCTGCTGGCGCAGGACTGTCTCACCACGCTAGTCGAGCTGACCGAAGGCCAGCGCCGCGCCGAGGTGACCGGCGCGATGATCGACTACCTGCCCCCGCAAGAGGACAACGGCCCGCTGATCGCGCAGCTGGCCGATCCGGCGATCCGCATCGTGTCGCTGACCGTGACCGAGGGCGGCTATTTCTTGCACCCCGTTACCAAGGGGCTGGACAACGGCCACCCCGACATCCGACACGATGCCGCCAATCCCGACCGGCCACGCACCGCCTTCGGCGCAATCGTCGCGGGCCTGCGACGGCGGCGCAATGCGGGCGTCGGTCCGCTGACCGGGCTGAGCTGTGACAACCTGATTGGCAACGGGCAGGTTCTGCGTCAGGCGGTGGTGGGGCTGGCGCGCCTGTCGGACCCGGATCTGGCCGACTGGATCGACACGCAATGTACCTTCCCCAACTCGATGGTCGATTGCATCGTGCCCGCCACGGGTCCGACCGAGCTGGAGCTGGTGCGCGCGCTGGGGATCGACGACGCCGCGCCAGTCACCCATGAAAGCTTCCGCCAATGGGTGATCGAGGATGCCTTCTGCGCCGGGCGGCCGGATTGGGACAAGGTCGGCGCCACCTTTACCGACCGCGTTCATGACTATGAGGTCATGAAACTGCGCATTCTGAACGCGGGCCATCAGGTTCTTGCCAATGTCGGCGAGATCCTGAACCTGGGCACGATCGCGGAGTGCATGGCGCATCCGCTGGTGTCCGGGTTCTTCAGCAAGGTCGAAACCGAGGAAATCGCCCCTTTCGTGCGTCCGGTGCCCGAACGGTCGGTGGCCGAGTACATCGACCTGATCGAAAACCGGTTCCGCAATCCGGCCATCATCGACACCACGCGCCGGGTCGCCTTTGACGGCTCGTCCAGACATGTAGGATTCGTGCTGCCCTCGATCCGTGACGCCCAGGCAGCCGGCGCCTCGATCGAGGGGCTGGCGCTGGTCGAGGCGTTCTGGGCCCGGATGTGCGCCGGCACGCGCGAAGACGGGACGCCGATTGACCCCAACGACCCGTTCTGGGACGATCTGGTGGCCGTCGCGACACAAGCGCGTGAAACCCCAACCGCGTGGCTGGAGCAGCGCCAGTACTATGGCGATCTGGCCGATTTCACCGCGTTCCGCGAGGCATTTGCGCGGTGGCTGACCATGATCTGGACCCAAGGCACCACCGAGACCTTGAAAACCTATCTGGCACACTGATCCCGGCATTCTCCCCCGCCTGCGGCCGGTGCACCACGCGGGGGCGAACACCGTTTTGGATATACAAGTGGACCGTCAAGCCTATCCCAAGTATCATTGTGGCATTCATTTAAGTCTGTTCGTCACAAAGCTGCTTGGGGGCCTGACCATGAAAAACACGCATATTTCCGCAATCGTCGCGGCATCCTTGGCGGTGTCAATGCCCGTCACGGCAGCCGCGGATGCAGGTGACTTCATCGCCGGCGGCATCGTCGGGGCCTTGATCACCAAGGGGATCACCGACAACCAGAAAGCCAAGAAGCAGGCGCAACCACAGCGCAGCTATTCATCCAGCGGGGGTTCGGCGTCCAGCCTGAACAGCCAGTACAGCCGGGCCGAGCGTATCCAGATCCAGACCGCCTTTCGCGATTTGGGATACGATATCGGAACCGTCGACGGCGTGCTGGGCAAGCGCAGCCGGGCGGTGATCCGTCAGTTCCAAGCGTCGCGCGGCGAGGCCCAGACCGGCCAGTTGACCCGGCCACAATATGCTGCGCTGCTGAGCCAGACCGGGGGCATGAACCCCGCCCTTGCCCACCGCGATCTGAACCCAACCGAAGTCATGATGTTGCAGGAAGGGCTGCGATCGCTGGGCTATTACGGTGGCGTCATCGACGGGGCCAACGGGCCGGGGACAATCGGCGCGCGCAATGCGTTTCTGGCGCAGTCCGGGACCAGCCCGGCCATGGTGACGCCGGTCCAGGCGCTGGTGATGGCCCGAACCGCCGCGGGCCTGCCCACCCCGCTCTATCTGCAGAACGAAGCCAATGCCCAGACGGCTCCGACACAGCCCTTCGGCACGCAACAGGCCGGGTTCGGGGCGGCCGGTCAGCAACCCACGACGCCTTTTGGCGCCCCGGCAGCTCCGCCACCGGCATCGGGTTTTGCACCGCAGGGCCAGCAGCCCGCGGCAAACCAAGGTCAATACACAGCCGCACCAACCCAACAGCAGCCCGCCACGACCACATTGTTCGGAGCCCCGGCCGCCCAACCCGGGCAGGTCCCAACCCAGCCCGGTCAGGCGCAGCAGCAGAACCTGTTCGCACCGGCGGCCCCGCAGCAACAACAGCCGGCCCCGCAACCCGCGGCTCCGCAGGGCGGCACCCTGTTTGCCAGCGGAACCCCGACGGCCCCTGCGTCACAGCAGGTGACGCAACAGTCCGCGCCCAGCAGTCTGGACATCTATTCGGGAAACCCGCAACCGCAGACCGAGGTGGCAAACCAGGCCACGGCGCTGGACTGAAACGGCCGGGCCGTGCGGAAACGCGGCCCCTGCCCGCTCATTCGCTGGCCGACGGCGTTTCCGGCTCGGCCTGAGCCGAAGCCTGAAGCGGCGTGAATTCTCCGGTTATCGGGAAAGGCTGCGTTTCCGACAGCGTTCCGTCGGCCGAAACCTGCAGCACCATCGCCTGGCCCAGGATGGGGGCGCTGCTGGTGGTGACATTGTTGAAATCGATTTCACCAAACACCGTCAGGAAACGCTGCGCTCCGGGTACATCCGGCAGGCCCTGCACCTGCCCGGTCAACTGCGGCGCGGACATGCGCATGATGAAGCTCGACGCCCCGACCGCAGCCGACCCGGTAAGCGTCCGGGTCCCACCCGCAGTGACCCCGGTTCCCGGGCTCTGCGCGACGCCCGTGGCCACCGCACGGAAACCGTCCTGCTGCAGCGTCACCGTGACATCCAGATGCGGAACGTAGGAATAAGCGTTGTATCCTTGCTGCTGCGGGGGCCGCTCGGTCCGTACCGTCAACTGGCTGGCGATATCCAGATAGTTCGGTTGGCTGAGCGTGGGATGCGCATAGGTCTGGACCCGCACAACGGCGGTGTCCGACAACCCGAAAAGCTGGGCATCGGTTGGGATCACCTGCACCCTGTGCGAGCCGTCAGAGGCCGCCAGCACCTGATAGGCCACGATCGAATAGAGCTGCCGGCCGAATTGCTGGAACAAGGTGCGGGCATCGGCGGGGCTGAGTTGCAAGGACTGGACGAAAGGAAATTGCGGTGCCTGCGATTGGCCGGATTCGTCGATGACCGTAAAGTGCCAGGGAAAGGCCCGGACATCGACGTTGGTTCCCTGCAACATCTGGTGGGCGCAGCTTTGGGCGTTGTCCGAACCGATCATGCGATCGAGCCGCTGGCCGATGCTGCGTATATTCCCGAACGGCAAAGAGCTGGCTTGGAAATCGTATTCGTTTGTCGTCACGCGGTAGCTCACCTCGAAGCGCTGCGGGATGGTCTTGCCGGCGATGATCTGTTGCACCTGCGGTTGAACCTGAAAGGCACGGGTATAGTAGTCCCGGCGTTCGAACTCGTTGGCAAAGGCTTTTCGGCAGTCTTGCCCGATCTGTGTCGATACCAGATAGGACACCAGTCCGACATAGAATTGCTGATCGTTCATCATCGCCGGGTTGGACCGGACATACAGGAACAAAGCCCGCGCATAGGCGTCCTGCATCGACAGGGTCCGGGCCGCCTCGACCAGATCGACGCTGCTGGCGCGCCCTTCGCCGGACGACAGAACCTGCGCAAAAACAGGCTGCGCCCCAAGTTGACCCATCAGCAAGACCGCGCCAGCCAGGCGCCCAAATCTGTGGAAAATACGTGAAATCTTCATGAACTGAATCCTCGTTAATAATCGTCACACGTGGTTTGCGCCTGCCCGCAGATCAGCCGGGCCAGGGGGTCGGCCACTCGGTCTTGGCGTTTTCGATCAACGCCAGAAGCGTCGGGCAATGAATGCGGTAATCCGGCCCTCCGGCGTTCGAGACCTGGTTTCTGGGCTTCAGCATCCGGGTCCAAAGACCTGCGGCCAGGTGCCGGCTGGCCTGCGAATCCGTCGGATAGTGCACGCCGATGCGCTCGCGGTTGACCGCGATGCGGTGGGCGATCTGCAACAAGGGCGACTTGATCGGCGCCGTCCCGGCCAAGTCGGCCGACACCGGCTTTTGCAACAGCCCGCCACCCGATGGCGCACCATCGCGCGACACGCCGAACCGCTGGTACAGCCCGGGGATTTCCAGCAGCAGCAGCGCGATCAGATGCGCAAGGAAGGAATGGCCGGACGGAAACGCCGGATGCGCAGGCGGGCCGAACGGAACTGTCAGCCCCGGCCGCAGCACCGAGGGCCGCACCCGTTTGTAATAGGCCTTGTACGACATGTAGGCCACGTTGCCCAAGGCCAGCCCCGCGTCGATCAGCTTCAAGGTGTAAGGGTGATCGAAGGAATTGGCACCGATGAAATGGATGATGTAGTTGGGCAGACCGTCGGCCTGAACATCGGATTCCACCAGATAGCTGCTGCGGTCGTCCTCCATGTAGATCTTTAGGGTTTCCAGCTCGCCCTGAATGAATCGGAACGCGTCCGAGGCATCCGTTTCGTTCTGCGCCACGGTCTTGTTGACATCCACGACATAGCGCCATTCAAGGTCACCCGCTTCCAGATACGGCCCCACCGGATCGAACCCGGGCCGTGGCAGCCATTCCCGCCATTGGCCGGCGAATTCCAGCGCAGCCAGGGTTGCCGGTTCGCTGCGGTCGGCGGCGCGCAACCACTCGGTCAGGTGTTCATCGAAGGGAAGCGCCCAGAACCGCAGGGCTGGATCCCAGTCCTGCGTGGTCCATTCCAGAACCTTGGGATAGTCGATGCCGGCCGGGTCTGCCTGATAGGGATTGATCATATATTCGAGCGGGAACGGCGACACGCCCGCGTTGTCGGGCGTGAAATTAAGCGCCCAAGGCAGCAACGCCAGCTCGATCGGGGTCGCATAATAGCTGCGGACCAGACCGATGCCGCCATCCGCACCGACGGGAATGACCGGGTCTGTTCCAAGCCCCAGCCCGTTGCCCAGGCCCAAACCATTGCCCAGGCCCAGCCCGTTGCCGAGACCGAGGCCAAGCCCCAATCCAAGGCCATTCCCCAATCCAAGGCCATTGCCGAGGCCCAGTCCAAGCCCATTCCCCAACCCAAGACCATTGCCGAGGCCCAATCCCAGTCCCAGACCGTTACCGAGACCCAAACCGTTGCCAAGGCCCAGTCCAAGCCCCAATCCGCGCGATGCGCCGAGACCCAGACCCAGCCCCTGACTTCCAGTGCCAAGCCCGGACGATCGAGCCGAGGCGTTTGTTCCGAAATCCGTCATGTCAATGTCCTCGTTTGAAATGGACCTTGTTCAAAAAGACGCCAGCGCCGCCTTTTCATCGAAATATGCTCGAGATCATTATGAGTTCCGGCGGTTTCGCCATTGCCGCATGTGCCTGCGTGCGGGTCACTGCGGCCACAAGGCGCGCAGCGGCGGTGAAACGCGTCAGTTCGGCAGACCTGCAGTGCTCAGACCAAGCACCAGCCGTTCCCGCGTGTCCGGGGTCTTCAGGGGGTACCATGCCATAAAACGCGAAATTGAAAAACCTGGATCTTTCTCGAGAAGCTTTTCGGCGGTCACGCGGGCCTGTTCGACCTGCCCGTCCAGCGCGTAGGAAGCCGCCAGAATGCGCAGCGCCGCCATGAATCGCGGCCTGGTGCGGCGCGCGCGTTGCAGGGCACGGATCGCTTCGGGATAGTTGCCGTCCACGAACTCGGCCAGCCCCGCCGCCGTCCAGAAAAAGAAATTCAGCGGCCCGAACGGGGTCAGCCGCCAGACGTTCAGCATGTGCTCGCGCGCGATGGCGCCGTTGCCCAGATAGGCATGGGCCGTCGCGCTGATCCCCCAGGCCAGCGGCAGATTGGGATTGAGCGACAGCGCCTGATCCATGATGTCTATCGCCTCGTGCGGGCGGCGTTCCAGCAGGCTGAGGATATGGCCGCGGATCGACAGGTTCAGCGCGTCCTCGGGGTCCAGCTCGACACCCTTGCGGGCATGGAACACGGCGGCGGCGCTATCGCGCTCGACATTCGGGCTTTTGCCCTCGGCGATCCAGAAATTTAGGCACCAGGCCAGATAGGAATGCGCCTGCGCATAGCCCGGGTCCAGTTCGACCGCCCGCCGGAACAGGGACATGGCCGTCTCATAGCTCTGGCCCTGGAACCGGTAGAGTTCGGGCAGGCCCCGCAACACGCAGTCATAGGCATCGAGGCTTTCGGTCGGGCGGGTGACCAGATTTGCCGCCTCGGCCCGCTGAACGCTGGGTTCGACCGTGGCGACGATGCTGGACACGATGCGGTCCTGAAAGGTGAAGATGTCCGAGGCGTCGCCATCGAAATTGTCGGCCCAGACGGCCCGGTTGCGCACCACGTCCACCAGCTCGGCATGGATGCGCAGCAGGTTTCCGCTGCGCCGGATCGATCCGGTCAACAGGTATTTGACCCCCAGCGCCGCGGCCACCTCGCGCGAGGGCACGGATTCCTTCGACATCTGCAGGGTCGAGGTGCGCGCCACCACGAAAATCGCGCGGCTGCGTGACACTCCGGTGATGATGTCCTCGGTCATGCCCTCGCCGAAATACCTGTCTTCGTCACGGCCTTGCAGGTCGCGAAACGGCAGGACGGCCAGCGACGGCCGCGCCTCCCATTGCGCGTGTGGCCGCAGGATCGCGCGCGCCTCGGAACTCCGCTGGGCGATGAACACCCGCACCGGACGTTCGATATTCTTCAGTATCGGCGCCCCGATCTCGTGGAACCGAACCGAGATCCGGTTTCGCACGATGTCGCGCACTTGCTGGGTCAGCACCACGTCGCCGCCCGCGGCCAGATCCTGAATGCGGGACGCAATGACGACGCCGTCGGATTGCAGAGACCGCCCGTCATCGACGACCTCGTCCAGATTGATGCCGATTCGGACATGCATGGGGGTTTCATCAACCGGCCGGTTCCGAACCTGGTGCTGTTTGTCCAGGGCCCACCGAACCGCATTGGTGGCGCTGTTGAACTCAACCAAGATGGCATCGCCGGAGTGCGAGACCAGCCGCCCGCCATAGTCCGAAATCCGGTTCAGCAGAACGTCTTCGCGCAACCTGCCCCAGTCTCTGGCGGCCTTGATGCTGTCGGCCTCCATATGGCGCGTATAGCCTTCGACATCAGCGAAGGCAAAAGCCGCCAGACGTAGGTTGGACACATCAAGGGATTTCGCGCTGATTTTGGACATTGCGAAACCACCGCCCCCACTGGTTACGTTCTCAGTCTAATGGCCCAACGCCACGTTGGCAAACATTCCAGACTTAATATTGTTTAAATCTACGCTAAATTGAGCTCCGGCTATGGCCGGACAACCACAAGGCCCAGATTGTTGTCATTGGCCACCAGATCGGCCAGCGCCCGCGGAGTGCCGGGCAGTCCGGCGCCCGAGTCCTCGGCCCTGGGCGGCAGCTGCGCCAGCGGATCGGTGTTGGCTCGATCGTTCGGGCAGGTGACCTCGAACAGGATGAGACCCAGCGTCCCTGCCGCGACCGCCGTGCCGGTCACAAGGTTCTGGACCTGGGGCAGCGACAACAGGTCGATGGAGCCACCCGCGGCCAGATTGCCCAAGGGCAAGTCGATAGCTGCGGCGTTCCATGTGATCGGGGCCAGCAGGTCCCACGGATCCGGCCCGACGGGAACCGATCCGACCCAGACCCGCAGCCCGACATTCTGGGCCTGCGCGGTGCCCCGATTGCCGACCCGCAGGTTGGCGGAGTCCGACAACCACCGGGCATCGGCCCGCCAGTCCAATGAGACCGGCACATAGGCGCCCGGCCCATACTGAACCGGGCCGGCCAGGGTGTCCTCGGTCAACGGGCGGCGGTCCGAAACATAGATGTCCTCGGGTGGTGGATCGCCGGGCGCATTGTGCATCTGTTCCGGATCGGGCGGGAACATGCCCTGCGCCTCGAAGGCCCAACGCACAACCTTGTGCGCCGTGCCACCCTGCCACGGGTCGGGCGTGCCGCCCGGAGGCCCCAGCGGCAGTGGCGGCAGGGTCATCCACCCGGCCTCTTCCAGGCCCAGTTCGAGCATCTCGGCCCGCGACGGTGGTTGTGCAAATCCGGCCGTTGCCCGGAACAGCAGGAACAGCGCCATGCGCGCCGCCCGTCGACGCTGATAGATGTCGGCCCGGCCATCCGCCTGAACCGTGTCGCCCCCCAGCGCGCGGTACAGGCGGAATAGGGTCGTCGACAGGATCTGTTCAGTCAGATAACCCTTGGTGTCGCACGGATCCGCCGCAGGGTTTTCGATCACGGATCGGTTCAAAGAGCCGTACCAGGCCCAGCCCATTTCCGCGATGCGGTCATGGCGGCGAGTCGCAAAGACGAACGGATAGGTGATGCCGCGGAAACTGGCGGCGACTCCGTTTCCGGGGGGGGCTGCCAGGGCAGAGCCCGGGTCGGACATGATGGCGGCGATGGCATCGCCGGCGCTGTGGGCAAAATCGAATTCCAGCTGACCCAACCGGGCCGCCAGCAGATAATGCCCGAATTCATGCCCGATCCACCGTCCGCTGGTCGCGATGCTTAAGGGTTGCGCCCAGCCTGGAGGGTCGGGCCTGTCCCATTTCGTCAGCTCGGCCAGCGCAAGGTTCATGTGGATCACCGGCTTGC
>NZ_JBXWRS010000020.1:0-40545 GCF_059612985.1 Ruegeria sp. BHSC043
CGGCATGCAATAGATGTTGCGCGCGAAGGGTCGCAGCCAGACCCCGCTTTCCGAAGCCCGCCGATGGGCGATGCGCGGATCGACCGTGTGCTCCATCTCGATCACGCCGATGGCGCCCAGCACCCGAACATCGGTGACGCCGCGCAGGCCGCGCGCCGGCTCCAGTTCGGCCTTCATCTGCGTCTCAATGGCCCGCACACGGGACTGCCAGCCGTTGTCTTCAAGCAGCCCCAGGCTGGCGATGCCGGCGGCGCAGGCCAGCGGATTGGCCATGTAGGTTGGGCCGTGCATGAACACGCCGGCCTCGCTGTTGCCGATGCCATAAGCCACCTGTTCGGTGGTCACCGTTGCGGCGAACGAGATATGCCCCCCCGTCAGCGCCTTGCCCAGGCAGATGATGTCCGGCGTCACCCCCGCATAGGTGGTGGCAAAGAGCTCTCCGGTCCGGCCGAACCCCGTGGCGATTTCATCGAAGATAACCAGAACGTCATGGGCCTGACACAATGCCTTGGCCCGGCGCAGCCACTTGGGGTGATAGAAATACATGCCGCCCGCGCCCTGCACGACCGGTTCAAGCACCAGCGCAGCCAGCCGGTGCGCCTTGTCCCGCAGCAACTGTTCCAAGGCGTCGAGCCCGTTCTGCGCGGAGTCCTCTGGCCAGTCATCGCCCAGACGGACGGACGGGCGCGGCAGAAAGTGCTGGATCGACAGCGCGCCGCGGAACAGCCCGTGCATGCCGTTGACCGGGTCGCAGACGCTCATCGCCTTCCAGGTGTCGCCGTGATAGCCGCCACGGATCGTGGCGAACTCGACCTTGTCGGTGCGGCCATGAGCCATCTGGAACTGCACCGCCATCTTCATCGCCACCTCGATCGAGACCGAGCCGCTGTCGCAATAGAAGATCCGGTCCAGCCCCTCGGGCAGCAGGGCCACCATCTTGCGGCCCAGATCAATGGCGGGCCGATGGGTCAGGCCTCCGAACATGACATGGGGCATCCGGTCCAGCTGCTGCTGCATGGCGGCTGTGATCGCCGGGTGACGGTGCCCATGGATGGCGCACCACCACGAGGACATGGCGTCGATCATCTTCACCCCATCCTCGCGGTACAGATACACGCCCTCGGCCCGGTCGATCAGATGCATCGGGCCCGGGTCGGCCACGTTCGTATAGGGGTGCCATAAGTGGCGGGCGTCAAACTCGAGCGGGGTCACAGGGCACCTCGGATCGTGTCCATGTCGATCGCCTCGAACGCGCGGCGCAGGGTGGCGGGTGTCAGATTCTCGATCCGGCCGAGGCGTCCAACGTGGGGCACCTGCGACATCTGGGCGATGGTCTGTTCGACCTCGGGTTCGGGGTCTCCGATGAAGGCCACACCGACCACCGGGCAACCGGCGCCGCGCAGCGCCATCAGCGACAGGGTCGTGTGGTTGATCGTGCCCAAGGCCGTTCGGGCCACCAGAATCACGGGTGCTTGCCAGCGGGCGAACAGGTCAAGGTAATAGGCCTGCCGGGTCAGCGGCACCATGACACCCCCAGCCCCTTCGACCACCAGCGGGCCATTGGTCTGCGGCAGGGTCAGTCGGTTCAGGTCGATCTCGACCCCCTCGGCCTCGGCCGACAGGTGCGGCGAGGCGGGCAGGTTCAGCAGATACGCCTCGGGCAAGACCGGTTGGCCGGACAGGCGCGCCACGATCTGGCTGTCGGTCTCTTCCTCAAGCCCCGATTGCACGGGCTTCCAGTACTGCGCGCCAAGGGCCGCAGTCAGCCCGGCGGAAAACACGGTCTTGCCGACACCGGTGTCGGTTCCGGTCACGATCACTGTGGTCATGCGGTTCCTGCCTGTTCTTCGGCGATGGCCTCAAACACCGCCGTGATGTCCTGCGCGCCGACGTTGCCGGTGATCGAGACCCGCAGTCGCGAGCTGCCTCGTGGTACGGTGGGCGGGCGGATGCCGCGCACGTCAAACCCCATCTGCTGGAGTTCCGCCGCGCGATCCATCGTGGCCGCGTCCTCGCCCACGATGACGGGCATGATCTGGCTGTGAAATCCGGTCAGACCGCACAGGCGTGCGGCTTCGGCATGGGCATGGGCCATCCGGTCGCGCGCGGCCAATGTCAGGCCCGGGTCCTGTCCGACGGCCCGCAACGCGCCCCGCACGATGGCGGCGTCCAATGGCGACGGGGCTGTCGCAAAGATGAACGGCCGTGCCCGGTTGATCAGGGTGTCGATCATTTCACGCGGCCCGCAGATCAACCCGCCGCTGGCGCCCAGCCCCTTGCCGCAGGTGTGCAGTGTCAGCATCTCGGCGTTCAACCCATGGGCCAGTCCCTGCCCGTTCGGGCCGAAGACGCCCGTGGCGTGGGCCTCGTCCACCACCAGCACTGCCTTCTCGGCTCGGGCCAGTTCGGCCAGGGCGTTCAACGGGGCCAGATCGCCCTCCATCGAATAGACGCTTTCGACCGCTATCCAGACCTGGCCCGTGCCGCCTTGCGCACGCCAATCGGCCAGCACCGCGCGGGCCGCCGAAATGTCGTTATGCGCAAAGCCACGGATCTCGGCCCGACCCAAGCGCATCCCTTCATGCGCGCTGGCATGGACCAACTCGTCATGCAGGATCAGATCCCCGGCCGCCGGCAGGGTCGAGAAAATGGCTTGATTGGCCTGAAACCCGCCGCCCATGTACAGCGCCGCCTCGGCGCCGAAAAAGGCGGCGGCCTCGGCTTCCAGCGCCTCATGCTCGGGGTGGTTGCCGCGCAACAGGCGCGATCCGCCGGAACCCAGCGGAACGCCCCGGTCCAGCGCGTTCTGCGCCGCACGTTTCAGAACATCGGACCCGGCCAGGCCCAGATAGTCGTTGGATGCGAAATCCAGCCCAGTGCGGGGCGCAAGCCTGCGCAGCCGATGGCGCGTTTCCAGCACCTTCAGCGCATTGCCCAGCCTTGCGATCGCTGTCATTCGGCCGCGTCCACGCGGGCCTCGGACTCCGCCTCCATCGGCTGGATGCCCAGCTTGGCGAACAGGATCGCGTCCTTGCTTTCCTCGGGGTTCTCGGCGGTCAACAGCGTGTCGCCGGCAAAGATCGAGTTGGCACCGGCAAAAAAGCACATTGCCTGCATCTCGTCGCTCATGTCGCTGCGGCCAGCGGACAGGCGGACATGGGATTTCGGCATCATGATCCGCGCCAGCGCGATGATGCGCACGAAATCGATCGGATCGACCGGCTTGGCGTCGGCCAGCGGGGTATCGGGTTGCGGCATCAGCATGTTGATCGGCACCGAATCCGGCGGCTCGGGCAGGTTGGCCAGCGTGACCAGCATGTCGATCCGGTCCTCGCCGTTTTCGCCCATGCCCAGAATGCCGCCCGAGCAGACCTTCATCCCCGCCTCGCGCACGCGGTTCAGCGTGTCGATCCGGTCGGCAAAGGTGCGAGTGGTGATGACCTCGGGGTAGTAACGCTCGGACGTGTCGATGTTGTGGTTGTAATAATCCAGCCCGGCATCGCGCAGCTGCACCACCTGAGTGTCGTCCAGCATACCCAGGGTCATGCAGGTTTCCATGCCCATCGCCTTGACACCCTGAATCATCGCCACCAGCGCATCCATGTCGCGCGCCTTGGGCTCACGCCAGGCGGCGCCCATGCAGAACCGGGTCGAGCCGGACTCGCGGGCCTTGCGGGCCTCGGCCAGAACGCGTTCGACCTCGATCAGTTTCGAGGCGCTCAGCTTGGAGCCGTTGCGCGCGGATTGCGAGCAATAGGCGCAATCCTCGGCGCAGCCGCCGGTCTTGATCGACAGAAGCCGCGACATCTGCACCTTGTTGGGGTCAAAATTCTCGCGATGTACGGTCTGCGCCCGATACAGAAGATCCATCAGCGGCAGGTCATAGATGGCCTGAGCGGTTTCGCGGGTCCAGGTGTTCGATGTAGCCGACATTTTATAGATAATTTTTCCCGATGATTCAGATCTACTCGGGTTTATCAATAAAGCCGGAAAACGCAACATCCGCGATGTCACAGGGGGTGGAACTGGCGTGGGTCAGGAATAGCGCCGCACCGATCTCGGACCATCCGGCGTGATTGAATGCAACGAGAGTGTATGGTCCATGTTGCGCATCCGGTGGCGCAGCATCTGGCGCGTCAACCGCGCAAGGTCCGACGCGAATTCGGGCTTGTGCGCGACATTCTCGGCCTCGCCCTTGCCATTGTGATCGAACAGCAGGGGCGGCAGGTCAGCGGCGAATTCCACCAGTGAAAACCGCGCATCCCGCAGGATGCTCAGGCACGAGTCGCTGTGCCCGGTCCCCAGACGCCTCTGCCAGACGGTCGGGTGTTCGGGGTCGGAAAAATCCAGCTCACTGAAAGAATGGCTGCGCCAGTCCGCCGGTGTCTGGCCGCGCAGAAGCGGCAGCAGGGAACGCCCGTCCATCGAATTCGGGATGGCCTGCCCCACCCAATCCAGAATGGTAGGCGCGATGTCGATGGATTCGGTCGGAACGTCGACACGCAGCCCCGCATTCCTCGCGTTGCCCGGCGCGCGGATCACCAACGGCGTGTGATAGGCCGCGTCATAGACCGACATCTTGCCCCAGGCATGGTGGTCGCCCAGCATCTCGCCATGATCGGCGGTGATGACGATCAACGTGTCATCATATTGGCCGTTATCTTTCAAAAACCGCAGCACCCGACCGATGTGATAGTCGACCTCACTCGCCAGCCCCAGATAGACGGCGCGCAGTGTCTGGGTGTTCGGATCGGTCGGTGACACCTCGGCAAAGCCATGTACGCAGTCACCCGGCCCGCAGCTTTCCAGTGCCGGGCCAAAGAACGGATGAACGGCGGCTTCGGCATCGGGCGATTCAAGACGCGTCGGCAGGGGCAGCGACGCCGGATCATACATGCGGTTGTACGGCGCCGGCGCAACCAGCGGCGGGTGCGGGCGGATATAGGTCAAGTGCGCGAACCAGCCGGGCTTTCGATACGACGCGATCTCGTTCAAAAACGAGTCGGTCAGGAATGCCGTGTCACTGTCTTCGGCGCTGTAAGGGGCCGGATCATTCAACCGAGGCACGGACCCGTCCTGTGAAACCGGCTTGTAGAGGTCCCAATAGTTGTCGAACTCATATCCCTTGCGCAGCAGGTGCGATTGCCAGGGAAAAGATTCCTCGAGCCGCATTTCGACGACCTCGTGAAAGCCGTTCATCGGGTTTTCGTAGGTCTTTACCGCCGGGTCGTTCGGGTGATGCACCCTCGGGTCGGCCGAGGTGTCGGTATAGCCGAACAGCTGCGGCAGGTATCCGGCCTTGCGCATTTCGGTGGCGATGTTTGGCGTATCATGCCGCAGCGGCGTGCCGTTGCGCACCGATCGGTGGTTCATGGCATATTGTCCGGTCAGCAGCGACGCCCGCGACGGCCCGCACGGGTTGGTGACCGAGAAATGGCGGGTGAACGTGACGCCCTCGGCCATGAAGCCGCGCAGGTTTGGCAGATCGACGTGGTCGGCCAGCGCCCCGGTCAGGCAGTCGGCACGCAACTGATCGATGATGATGAACAGGACATTTCCCCTTCGCCGCATTCCGAACCACCCTGTCTGGATCCCGTGTTCCGTCCGAAGGCGACTGTGTCTGCGATCCTTGGTCCGGGCAACCGATTCCGTCGGTCAGGCGAGATTTTCCGACGGCGCGGCAGCCCCTGAAGGACACGCCCCACGCCCAGTTTCACCTCATGTGCAAGAAAGCCGTTGCAGCAGGGGGCCGTTTCCCATCTGATACCCACATGACACAGCCCTCGATTGCATTGGAGCAGGTCAACGACGACCTGCGGATCGCCGTTTCGGGTGAGATGGTGACCCAATCGCTGGAGTCGGTGGAAAAGGGATTTCGGTCTCTTCCCCCCGACGCGAGAAGCATTGTTTTCGATCTTTCCGGGCTCAAGGCGCTGGACACCGGAGGCGCCTGGCTGATCTGCGATCTGGCGCGGCGAGCCTCGGCGGCGGGCGCAACCGTGACTTATGAAAACGTCTCGGCCACGCAATCGGCGCTGCTTGAGACCGTCGCGCAGAACATCGCAACCGAGATACCGGCAGAGGCCCCGCCGCGCGGCTTCGTGCCCTGGCTGGAGTCTCTGGGCCGGAGGACGGTCGGGGCCGGGCGCGACACGGCGTCGATGCTGGGCTTTCTGGGCCTGACGCTGCATCGGCTGGCGCGCACGTTGGTCATGCCGTGGCGTCTGCGCCGGGCCGCGCTGGTGTCGCAGATGGAGGAAACCGGGCTCAAGGCGCTGCCCATCGTGGCGCTGATGGGGTTTCTGATCGGCGTGGTTCTTGCCTTTCAGGGGGCAACCCAGTTGAAACAGTTCGGCGCCGAGATCTTCGTGGTCGAGCTGATCTCGATCTCGGTTCTGCGCGAATTGGGCGTCCTGCTGACCGCGATCATCGTGGCGGGCCGGTCGGGCTCGGCCTTCACCGCCTCGATCGGCTCGATGAAGGTGCAGGAGGAGATCGACGCCATGCAGACGCTGGGCCTGGACCCGATCGAGGTTCTGGTTGTCCCGCGGGTGCTGGCGTTGCTGATCATGCTGCCGATCCTAGGCTTCGTCGCCGACATTGCCGGCCTGTTCGGCGGCGCCTTGATGAGCTGGATCGATCTGGGCGTCAGCCCCGGCATGTTCGTCACGCGCCTGAAGGAAAACACCGATGTCTGGCACCTGGCAGTCGGCCTGATCAAGGCTCCGTTCTTTGCCGTGGTCATCGCGGTGATCGCCTGTTGGCAGGCGATGCAGGTCAAGGGCTCTTCCCAGAGCGTGGGGCAGCGGACGACATCATCGGTGGTACAGGCGATCTTCATGGTGATCGCCATCGATGCGCTGTTTTCCATCTTCTTCTCTGAGGTGGGCGTCTGACATGGATGGCGCAATCCAGCAGCAGGACACCAAGGCAGAGGCACAGCGCGAGGCGGTGATCCGGGTGCGTCACCTGCGCAACCAGTTCGGCCCGCAGGTGGTGCATGATGACCTGAACCTGGATGTCTGGCGCGGCGAGGTTCTGGGCATCGTCGGCGGGTCGGGCACCGGCAAATCGGTCCTGTTGCGCACCATCGTCGGGCTGAACAAGCCCGCCGCCGGCAGCATCGAGGTGCTGGGCGTCGACGTGCTGAACGGCCCCGAGGCGGACCGTCGCCGGATCGAGAAACGCTGGGGCGTGGCCTTTCAGGACGGCGCGCTGTTTTCATCGCTGACCGTGTTGCAGAACGTGATGGCGCCGCTGCGCGAACATACGGGCCTGAGCGAAAGCCTGATGCGCGCGCTCGGCAGCCTCAAGATCAGCCTTGTGGGCCTGCCACAGCTGAGTTGCGGCAAGTTTCCGTCCGAGCTGTCGGGCGGGATGCGCAAACGGGCGGCACTGGCGCGCGCGCTGGCGCTGGACCCCGAGATCGTGTTTCTGGACGAACCCACCGCCGGGTTGGACCCGATCGGGGCGGCGGCCTATGACGAACTGATCGGCGAATTGCAACAGGCCTTGGGGCTGACCGTTTTCATGGTCACCCATGACCTCGACAGTCTTTACGCCATCTGCGACCGCGTCGCGGTGCTTGCGGAAAAACGCGTTCTGGTCGAAGGTCCGATAGACGAGATGACCAAGGTCGATCATCCTTGGGTGCAGGAATACTTCACCGGCCCCCGGGCCCGCGCGGCGCAGCAGAAGGGGCACGACAGGTAGAGGCGATGGAAACCCGGGCGAACTACATCCTGATCGGCACTTTCACGCTTGTGGGTATCCTCAGCGCGTTCGGCTTTTTCCTGTGGCTGGCCAAGTTCGAGGTGACCCGGCAATACGCCTACTACGACGTGTTGTTCGACAATGTTTCGGGCCTGTCGGCGGCCGGGGGCGTCAACTACAACGGTCTGCCCGTGGGCCAGGTGATCTCGCTGGATCTGGACGATGACGACCCCTCGAAGGTGCGTGTGCGCCTTGAAATCGACGCCGACATTCCCGTCACCACGGATACCATCGCGCAATTGCAGTCGTTGGGGGTGACGGGCGTTAGCTATGTCGAACTGTCGGGGGGGTCGCCCGATGCAGAGCGCCTGCCGCAGTTCAGCGTCATCAAAAGCAAACGCAGCGCGATCCAGTCGCTGTTCGAAGGCGCGCCAAAGGTGCTGGACGAGGCGGTGACCCTGCTGGAAAACCTCAACGCCGTTGTCGATGACGACAACCGCAAGGCGGTGGCCGACATTCTGGACAACCTCGCCTCGGCCTCGGGGCGGCTGGACAAGACGCTGACCGATTTCGAAACCCTCTCGGGCGATCTGGGCGGAGCGGCAAAGGAGATTGGTGCCTTCACCCAGCGGCTGGACCAGCTGGCGGATACGGCCGAAACCACGCTGACCACCGGGACTGACACGCTCAACAGTGTCAAGACCGCCGCGGAATCCGCAAAAACCGCACTGGATGGTGTCAACAAGACGCTGGCCACGGCCGATCAGGTGCTGGAACAGGATATCCGGCCCTTCATCGCGCAGGGGTCTGAATTGGCGGACCGGCTGATCGGGCTGTCGGATGAGGCAGGGGTGACCATGACAACCGTCAACAACACCTTCGCGAATGCCAACCAAACGCTCGACTCCGTCACCTCGGCGATGGAAACGGCCAAGGGCACGCTGACCTCGGCCGAACGCGCCTTCGACTCGGCCAATCGTGTCATGGACGAAGACGTGGCCGCCGTGGCCGCCGATATCCGCACCGCAGCCAACCAGGTGGCCGAGACCGTGTCGAACGTCACCGAGCGGATCGACGCGATTTCCGCCGATATCCTCAGCGCCTCGCAATCGGCGTCGGACCTGCTGGGCACGATCGACGGCATTGTGCAGCAGAACCGTCGCCAGGTGTCGGACTTTCTGCGGGTGGGCCTGCCCCAGTTCGTGCGCTTCGTCGAAGAATCCCAGCGCCTTGTCGTTGGCCTTGATCGGCTAGTGGACAAGCTGGAACGCGACCCGGCCCGGTTCCTGCTGGGCACACAGGCATCGGAGTTTCGCCAATGATCAGAGCAGCAATCGTCGCGTTGGGCCTGGCAGGGTTGACCGGCTGCACCGGGTTGGGAACGCTGAAGCAGGCCTCGAAACCCAACGATCTGTACTTGCTGACGCCCAAAAGCACGTTCTCCAGTTCGCTGCCACGTGTGGGTAAGCAGATCGTCGTGCAGGAGCCGACGGCCACAGCCGCGGTCAACACCGACCAGATCGCGGTGCAGCCGACGCGCCTGCAGGTGCAATACCTGCCGCGCGCGCGCTGGGTCGACAGGGCACCGCTGATCGTGCAGGCCCTGATGGTCGAGAGCTTTGAAAACAGCAACCGTGTTGCGGCCGTGGGCCGCTCGACCGTCGGTCTGCGGGCGGACTATGTGATCGTTCCAGACCTGCGCGAATTCCAAGGAATCGTCGTCGGAGACACCGAAGATTCCACCTCGGTCAAAATCGAAGTTCGCCTCAACATCAAGATCATCGACGAGTTCGAAGACAAAATCATCGCCTCGAACTCGTTCCAGCGCGACGTGATTGCTGCCAGCGACCAGACACCCGACCTGGTCGCTGCCTTCGATCAGGCCCTCGGCAGCACGATGCGGAACGCTGTTGAATGGAGCATCCGCAAGATCCACGCCCATGCCGCCAGCAACCCGCGACCGTCGCTGAACTAGGCCCGGGTGTCAGAACTGCGCGGGTGAGGCACGGGCCCAATCATCGGCGAATTCGGCAGGAATGTCGGCACCCAACAAGGCGCCGTCCTCGAGAAAGGTATAAAGCTGGGCATAGGACCACTCGCGTTCGTCCGCCGTCCGGCGAAAGATGTCGGACGGGCGCAGATCCGACACCCGTTCCTTGCCCATGGCGCCCAGGATTTCGCGGAAGCTTTCCAGCGTCGCATCGTGGAACCGGTGCACGCGCTTGCGCTTTTGCGGGACATTGACCGCGCGGCCGCGCACCGGGTCCTGTGTGGCCACCCCCGAGGGGCAGCGGTTGGTGTTGCAATGCAGCGCCTGGATGCAGCCCACCGCGAACATCATCGCCCGCGCCGCGTTGCACATGTCGGCCCCCAGGGCGCATTTCTCGATCATGTTATACCCGGTGGCCACCTTGCCCGAGGCGATCACCCGGATCTTGTCACGCAGCCCCACGCCACGCAGGCTGTTGTCGACGAAGATCAACGCCTCGTTCAGTGGGGTTCCCAGGCGATTTGTAAATTCCACTGGGGCAGCGCCGGTGCCGCCTTCGGCTCCGTCCACGGTGATAAAATCGGGCAGGATGCCGGTTTCCAGCATGGCCTTGCAGATCGAAAGGAATTCGGATTGCGCCCCGATGCACAGCTTGAAGCCGACGGGCTTGCCGCCGGACAGGTCGCGGAGCTGTTGGACGAAATTCAGCAACCCGGTCGGGCCGTCGAAGGCCGAATGAACCGGCGGCGAGATCACGTCCTGGTGCACCGGCACGCCGCGGGTCACGGCGATTTCGGCATCCACCTTGGCCGCAGGCAGCACGCCGCCATGCGAGGGCTTGGCCCCTTGCGACAGCTTGATCTCGATCGCCTTGACGACCTCCATCCGCGCCCGTTCGGCGAACTTGTCCTTGTCGAACCCGCCCTCAGGGGTGCGGCAGCCGAAATAGCCGGTGCCGATCTGCCAGATGATGTCACCGCCCTCGGCCAGGTGATGGGGCGACAGGCCGCCCTCGCCCGTGTTGTGGGCAAAACCGCCGTCGCGCGCGCCGCCGTTCAGCGCCCGGATCGCATTGGCGCTGAGCGCACCGAAGCTCATGGCCGAGACGTTCAGACGCGACGCCAGATAGGGTTTTCACATTGAGGCCCGCCAAGCAGGATGCGTTCCTCGCTTTCCGGCACCTCCTTGGGGGCCAGCGAATGGTTGGCGCGGTGGTACCCGACCTTGAGGATGTCGTACTGCGTGCCGAAGGCCTGCGTATCGACCTGCCCCTTGGCCCGGGAATAGACCAGAGACCGCACGATGCGGTTGAACGGGCGGCCGCTTTCGTTGGTTTCCACGAAATATTGCCGGATCTCGGGGCTGACGAATTCCAGCATGTAGCGGAAGTGCCCCAGAACCGGATAGTTGTTCAGCACGTTGTGCCGCGTGGTCAGCAGGTCATAGAGACCAACCAGCGCATAAGGCACCAACAGGACCAGCAGCCAGAAAGCAGGCGGCCAGAACAGCCCCAGAATGACCGTCAGCGGCAACGCGACAAAGGTCACGGCAAAGTAGATCCTGCGTACGATCATCCTGCTCTCCCTCATGATCTTCGGCCGATCGTGGAAAGCTTGTCACGCGATTGCAAGCCTTTGTGCGGATCGCGCGGCCTGTCTTGCGCCATCGTGATCGCCCTTGAGCCTGATGGGCACGCCCTTTATCCATGCGCAGACACGCAGGAACAGGGACAGACGTCTTGGCCAGAGCGCAGGCTGCCATAGCGGGACGACCGCTGATGTATGCCGCCGTATTCATCGGCGGCGCGGCGGGGTCGATCCTGCGCGAACTGTTTGCGCTGGAGATCCCCGGTGCGCCACTGCTGACGGCCACGTTCGGCATCAACGTGGCGGCCTGTTTCGTGCTGGGCTGGCTGTATGCGATCCGCACCCGTGTGCATGCCCATGTGCTGCATCTGGGCGCTGTGGGTTTCTGCGGCGGGCTGTCGACCTTTTCCTCGTTCGTCGCCGAGCTGGAGCGCTTCGCCGAAACCTCGGGCTGGGTGGTGCTGATACCGCTGGCGGCCGAGATCTCCGCCGGACTGGGCGCGGCGATTCTGGGCGAGGCCATCGGCCGTCGCAGGTCGGCCCGAGGGTTCGGCGGATGACCGATCTGCACTTGCACTTGATGTTCGGGCTGGGCGGCGGGCTGGGCGCCGTGCTGCGCCATTGGGTTACACGCGCGGTCACCCATGACCTGCCGGTGGCAACTCTGATAGTGAACGTGGGCGGCAGCCTGCTGTTGGGGCTTTGGATCGGGTATCTGGGCGGCACCGTCGATCTGGCCGAAGATCAAAGGCGCCTTGTCTTCGGCTTCTGCGGCGGTTTCACGACCTTTTCCAGCTTTGCCTGGCAGTCGCTGGAACTGCGGCGCGAGCGCACCATCGCGACCGCAGCCGCAAACATCCTGCTGAGCGTCGGCCTGTGCTGGCTGGCCCTGTGGCTGGGCCTGTGGGCAACGCGCTGAGCGCGCTCACATGACGGGCATATGCATCCGCATCGCCAGATTGCCCAGAATCCAGACCGTTCCCCCGATTATGATCAGAAGAACCAGCGTCGAGAACAACACCAGATCGAGATCCTCGCGGCTGCTGCGGCGACGGTCGATATGCAGGAAATAGATCAGCTGCACGATCAGCTGCGCCAGCCCGAGCAGGCCGATCGTCAGATAGACGCCAGGGGTTTTGATGCCGAACCAATGCGCCGTGCCAAACATGCCCAGCGTCAACAAAAGCGAGCCACCATACCCGATCGCATAGCGCCGCCGCTCGCGCCGGTGCAGTTCGGAATGTCTATCCATAAGTCAGCCCTCCGAAATAGACGATAGTGATGATGCCGATCCAGATCAGGTCGAGAAAATGCCAAAACAGCGCCAGCCGGACCATGCGCGAGATCACCAGGTCGGTCATCCCCATGACCCGCAGTTGAATGCCCAGCACCACCAACCACACGCAGCCTGCGGCCACATGCAGACCGTGCAGAGGCACCAGCCCGTAGTAGGCGGACAGGAAACCGCTGCGCTGTGGGATGCCGCCCTTTTCCACCATCGACATGAAATCGCGGATCTCGAGAACCAGAAAACTCAGCCCCAGCAGTAGTGTGACCCCGAACCACAAAACGATCCGGCCGCGCGGCAGGTTGTATTTCAGCGCCAGCATGGCCAGTCCAACGGTCAGGCTGCTGGTCAGCAGGATCAGCGTCTGGGCAAAGATGCTGTACAGATCAAACAGCGCGTGCGGGCCCGGACCACCGGCCTGTGCGTCTATCATGGTGATGTAGACGCCGAACATCAGCCCGAAATAGACCAGATCGCTCATCAGAAAGACCCAGAAACCGAAGGTCACCACCTCGGTCGCCTTGTGGGCCCCGGGCCTGCCTCGGCCCAGGTTCAGGCCCGGATAGCTGTGGGTTGGTGCAGGCCTCATGTCGTCGCCTCCAGATCCGGTCGGGCAAGCCCGGTGTTTTCTGGCGCGCCTTCATGATCCCTGTTTACAGGGGTCGCGTTGCGGACCAAGTCCAGCCAGGCCTCGTGCTGCCTGCGCACGTCTTCGGCCGCAACAACCTCCTCGGTATCGGTCTGAAAGGTCCAAAGGATGAACGACAGGATCATCATCACGCTCATCAGCGCCGCCAGCCACCAGATCCACCAAACCAGCGCAAACATCCACACACCGCTAAGCACGCAGAGTACGAAACCGATGCTGGTGTTGCGCGGCATGGTGATGTCCTCGTATCGGTCGGGGTGCGGGTAGGCCTCGCCGCGTTCTTTCGCGGCGGCGAAATCGTCACGGTCCGTGACAAGCGGGATGATCGCGAAATTGTAACGCGGCGGCGGGGCCGCGATCGACCATTCCAGCGTGCGGGCGTCCCAGGGGTCGCCAACCGGAACGCGGCTCTGTTCGCGGTTGCGGATGCTGACCCACAGTTGCACGACGATCGACAACAGCGCGGCCAGAATAACCAGCGCTCCGATGACGGCCGCGATCATGTAGGGATGAAAGTTCGGGTCCTCCCAGCTGTAGGACCTGCGCGGCATACCCATCAGACCCACCACATACAGCGGCAGGAAGGTCAGCATAAAGCCCACCGTCCACAGGACGACTGAAATCCGCCCCCAGGCTTCATCCAGGCGAAAGCCGAAGGCTTTGGGGAACCAATAGTTGTAGCCCGCCAGCAAGCCGAACAGGACACCCGGCAGCAGCACGTTGTGAAAATGCGCGACCAGGAACAGCGTATTGTGCACCTGATAGTCGACGGTCGGATTGGCCAGGATCACCCCGCTGAGCCCCCCGATCACGAACAGCATCAGAAAGGCCAGCCCGTACAGCATCGGCACCGAGAACCGGATGCAACCACGATAAAGTGTGGCCATCCAGTCATAGACCTTAACGCCGGTGGGAATTGCGATCAGCATCGTGGCAATGCCGAAGACCGCGTTGATCAGGGCGTTTTGGCCCATGGTGAAGAAATGGTGCAGCCAGACGGTGAACGACAGCACCGCGATCGACATGGTCGCGATCACCAGCGAAGTGTAGCCATAGAGCCGCTTGGCCGAGAAGGTCGCGAAGACTTCGGAAAAGATGCCATAGGCCGGCAGAACCAGCAGATAGACCTCGGGGTGGCCGAACAGCCAGAACAGGTTGGCATAGTTCATCATGTTGCCGCCCAGGTCATTGGTGAAGAAATGGAAATTAAGATACCGGTCAGCGGCCAGCAGCAGCGCCGCTACCCCCAAAGGCGGCATTGCGAACACGATCAGGATCGAGCTGCAGATGATCGTCCAACAATACATGGGCAGCCGCATGAAAATCATCCCGGGCGCGCGCAGCTTGTAGATCGTGACGGCAAAGTTGATCCCCGTCAGCGTGGTGCCGATACCCGACACCACGATCGCCCAGATCCAGTAATCCGGCCCCACACCCGGATTGAAGGCCGCGCCGGTATAGGGCGGATAGGCCGTCCAGCCGCCGGTGGAAAACTCGCCCACCACCAAGCTGACCATCAGCATCATCCCCGCCGAAACCGTCAGGCCGAGGCTGATCTGGTTCATCACCGGAAAGGCCACGTCGCGCGCGCCGATCATCAGCGGGACAAGGAAATTCGCCAGTCCGAACACGAAGGGCACCGCCACGAAGAAGATCATGATCGTGCCGTGGGTGCTGAACAGCTCGGCAAAGTGTTCGGCCTCGAGGAATCCCTCGCCCGGCCCGGCCGCCTGTTGGGCACGCATCACGACGCCTTCCAGAACGCCGCGCGCCAGCATGACGATGGCAAAGACGATATACATGATGCCGATTTTCTTGTGATCCGCGCTGGTCAGCCAGTCGCGCCACAGCGGCCCCCACAGGCGAAACCACGTGAGCAGCCCCAGAACCAAGACCACACCGACGATCACCACGCCCGCCGCCGCGTTGGCGACGATCTCGTTCGTGTTGGGATCTTGAATCAGCCCGGTGATGGGGAATGCTTCCCAGATCAGACGACCGAAGAAACCGGACTCGGCAGCTGTCATGGCTTGCCCTCCTGCCCGTACTGGGCGGTTCCCGGTTGCTGATCCTCAGGCAATGGTTGCCCGTTGTGATACCGGTCCAAAACGCTGTGGAACAGATCGCCATCATCCAGACGAAAGTACAGCGCATTGTCCGGCATCTGCGCGGTGCCGAGCGCGGCCTGAACTTCGTCCCGGTCGGTCCGCATGGCCAACGTCCGATAGGTTGCCGGGTCCAGAACGATTCCGTTCTGCCCAACCCGGTCAACCCATGCGTCGAAGTCCGGGGGCGACATCGCGACCGTCTGGAACTTCTGCTTGGTAAATCCGCGCCCGTTGTACTGGGTGTTTTCGCCCTGCATCCGGCCCGGGACATCAGCCACAAGATGCAATTGGGTCATCATGCCGGGCATGGCATAGATCTGCCCCGCCAGGGCAGGAACCATGAAGGATTGCATCACTGTGTCCGTCGTCAGCGTCAAGGCGACCTGACGCTGCGTGGGAATCCCGAATTCACCCACCGTCGCGATGCCCAGATCGGGGTAGATGAACAGCCATTTCCAATCCAGCCCCACCACCTGAACGCGCAGAGCCGGTTCATCGCCGAACGCGGCCGCGTAGGGGTCCAGCTGGTGGGTCGCCTTCCACAGATAGAAGGACAGCAGCGCCACGATTACCACTGGCACGCCCCACATCGCGGTTTCGAGCAGGGGCGAAAACTCCCATTTGGGCCGATAGGTAGCCGGGCTTTGCGCGCGACGGCGATAGCGCAGAGCGATCAGGGGAACCAGAACCAGAACCGGAATGACCGCAACCAGGATCAGCGCGGTGGCGCGCAACAAATGAACCCTCTGGGCCTGGGCTATCGGGCCTTGCGGGTCCAGAAAGCTATTACTGGCCAACCCAGGATGGGCGGCGACCGCCCAGACCGTGATCGCGATCAGCGTCGCTCGTACTGCCGGGGTCGTCGGTTCTCTGGCCACGTCAGATTGCCTTTTGTTCCCGCTGGTTTCGGCAACTATCGGCAGAGTTGACCGACTTCACAAGAAATTTCAGGCAAACTATCGGTATGAGTTGACTTGGGTCGCGGGGTGGAGACACTCGGAACCTGCCATGCGTGTGCTGTTCGTCATCCTCGGCCTGATCTGGGCCACCGCCGTTCCGGCGCTGGACAGGGCCGCCGTGGAACAACAATTCCAGGCCTGGCTGAGCACCGAACTCTGGCCCTTGGCCCGGGGCGAGGGCGTGTCGCGCCGCACGTTCCAAAACAGTCTGAACGGCGTCAGGATCAACTGGGATCTGCCGGATCTGGTGCCGCCCGGAACCACACCAAAGACGCCCAAGACGCAGCGCCAGGCCGAATTCGGCGCACCGGCGCGTTATTTCAACGCCAACACGGTGCAAGGCACCGCCGCGGCCGGGCGCAGGATGGCCAAACGCCATGCAGCGACCCTGCGTCGGGTCGAGGCGGACACAGGCGTGCCCGCACGCATCATCCTTGCGATCTGGGGCCGCGAAAGCGGGTTCGGGCAGGTGCCCATCCGGCATGATGCCTTTCAGGTGCTGGCCACCAAGGCGTTCATGAGCACGCGCGCGGCGTATTTCACCGACGAGCTGATCGCCGCCCTGCAGATCGTCGAGGCCGGCCACGTAAGCGGCCGGGCGATGAAAAGCAGTTGGGCCGGCGCTCTGGGCCAGCCGCAATTCATGCCCAGCAGTTTTCTGACCTATGCCACCGACGGCAATGGCGATGGGCGCGCCGATATCTGGAGGTCGGCCGAAGACACGATCGCCTCAATCGCTGCCTACCTTGAACGACATGGCTGGGTGCCCGGCCGCGACTGGGGGTTCGAGGTGACGGTGGATGCGTCAGTGTCCTGTGCGCTGGAGGGCCCCGATCAGGGTCGCCCGATCCGCGACTGGGCCGCGATGGGCATCACCCGCGTCTCGGGCCGACCCTTTCCCCCGCACGAGCTGCTCGGCGAAGGATACCTGATGATGCCAGCGGGCCGCCACGGGCCGGCCTTCATCGTGACACCCAATTTCTACGTTCTGAAGGACTACAACACCAGCGACCTCTATGCCCTGTTTGTGGGCCATGTAGGCGACCGCATCCAGTATGGCGTGGGCGATTTCAAGGGGCGCTGGGGCAAGATTGACGGCCTGTACCGGTCGGACATCGCAGCCATGCAGAAAGCCCTGATCGCCATGGGGCATGACGTGGGCGGTGCCGATGGCCTGCCGGGATACAAGACGCGCCGGTCGATCGGCCGCTGGCAAGAGGCGACAGGCCAGCGCCCCACATGCTTTCCCGACGCGCGGATGAAATCGCGGTTGCGCCCCTGACCGCGGGCGATTCGCCGAATTCGGCGAAAACGGGTCGCGATACTCTGCCGAAACAGGCCGCTTCACAGGCGGAATTCCGAGCAGCCTGGGCACGAAAATATCCCAGCGACAAACGCCATCGTTACAAAATTTCGGCGACCTCGCGTCACGAAGTTTCTTTCTACCTTTAGGCGATCCGGGTTCATGGGAAGGCTTTAACCCTGCCCAAAATAGTGGCACGGTCTTGCACAGCGAGAGGAAGCTCTTGCATCCACTTCACCGACTGCAATCCACAAAGCTGCGACGCAGTGTTCCTTGCGAATTGGCACAATCCAAAATCGAAAAGAACCGGGTCCCAGCGGATGTCGGGCAACCAGGGCCGCCGGACGCCATCCCACGGGGATGCGCAGACCGCCGCCACAATAAATGGGAGAAGATCATGAACACCATCCTTCGAAACTCGGTGGCGGGCCTGCTGTGCTCGACCTTCATCACCGGTGCCGCGCTGGCCGCAGGCACCCATCCGGTCACCGGCGAGCCGCTGGCCGACGACCAGACCTTTGTCTACCGCGTGCTGGACGAGCACAGCTCGGTCGACCCGCAGGTGGTCGAGGACGTGTCGGGCGCCGAGATTGTCCGCGACCTGTTCGAAGGTCTGATGAACCAGGACGAGAACGGCAACCTAGTTCCGGGCGTGGCGACCGGCTATACCACCAACGAAACCAAGGACGTGTACACCTTCACCCTGCGCGACAACGCCAAGTGGTCGAATGGTGACCCGGTCACCGCGCATGATTTCGTATACGCTTGGAAGCGCGCCGTCGATCCGGCGCTGTCCTCGCCCTATGCGTGGTTCATGGAACTGATGTCGATCGAGAACGCCGCCGAAATCATCGCGGGCGAAAAGCCGGTCGACGATCTGGGCGTCAAGGCGATCGACGACCACACGCTGGAAGTGAAGCTGAGCGCGCCGCTGCCCTATTTCCCGCAGATGACCACGCATTCGACCACCTTCCCAGCCCCGCGGAAGGTTATCGAGCAGTTCGGCGATGAATGGACCAAGCCCGGCAACATCGTGTCGAACGGCGCCTATGTCCTGACCGAGCACCTGCCCAACGAACGCTCGGTGCGCGAGCGCAACCCGATGTACTGGGACAACGACAACACCATCATCGACAAGGTCGTGGCGCTGGTCATCAACGATGAAAACGTGGCCCTGACCCGTTATCTGGCCGGCGAGCTGGACCGTACCGAGGTGCCCGCAGGCCAGTTCCCGCGCCTGAAGAAGGAATACCCGAACGAGGCGATCAGCTTCCCGCGCCTGTGCAACTACTACTACACGTTCAACCTGTCCGACGGCGGCCCCGAGGCCTTCAAGGACCCGAACGTGCGTCAGGCTCTGTCGCTGGCGGTTGACCGCAAGATCATCACCGAGAACATCCTGGCCGGAGGTCAGCCCGAAGCCTACACCTTCGTGCCCGAAGCCACCGCAGGGTTCACCCCGCCGGTCGTCGAAATGGCGACGATGACGCAAGCCGAGCGCGACGAGCTGGCCAAGGAACTGCTGGCCGAGGCCGGGTACGGCCCCGACAACCCGCTGACCTTCTCGATGGTCTACAACACCTCCGAGGCGCACAAGAAGGTCGCCGTGGCCCTCAGCCAGATGTGGAAGCAGAAGCTGGGCGCGCAGGTCGAGCTGGCCAACATGGAATGGAAGATCTTCCTGGAAGAGCGCGGCAACCAGAACTTCGAGCTGGCCCGCGGCGCATGGTGCGGCGACTACAACGAAGCCTCGACCTTCCTGGACCTGCTGCAGTCTGATTCCGGCTATAACGACGGCAAGTACAGCAACCCGAAGGTGGACGAGCTGCTGGCCCAGGCCAAGACCTCGGATGATCCGGCCCCGCTGTACACCGAGGTCGAGCGGATCATAGCACAGGAAACCCCTGTGATCCCGATCTACCACTATGCCGGCGTCTACATGATGGACAGCGACGTGGGGAACTGGCCGGTGAATAACGTCGAGCAGAACTGGTACTCGAAAAACCTCTACAAGATCGCCGAGTAATCATCATCCTTTGATCGCGCCCTGCCCCGGACATGCTCTGGGGCAGGGCCAATAATTGGGGGCATGAAATGCTTGCCTATGTCATCCGGCGACTGCTGATCGCCGTTCCGACGATCCTGTTGCTGATCGTCGCCAGTTTCTTTCTGATGCACTTCGCGCCCGGCGGGCCCTTCACCTCTGAGCGGCCGTTGCCGCCGCAGGTTCTGGCCAATATCGAGGCGCGCTACGGGCTGGACCAGCCGCTGTGGAAACAGCTTTGGGACTATCTGTACAACATCGTGGTGCATTTCGATTTCGGCCCGTCCTTCAAGTTCAAGGACCGCGACGTGAACGACATCATCGCGCAGGGCTTTCCGATTTCGCTGACCTACGGGATGCTGTCCTTCATCGTGGCTACGCTGGTGGGCGTCGGGCTGGGCATCGCCGCCGCGATCCGCCACAACAGCTGGATCGACTATTTCGCCGTGGGTCTGGGCATCGCCGCCCAGGCGCTGCCGAACTTCATCATGGGCCCGATCCTGATCCTGACTTTCACCCTGTGGCTGGGCTGGCTGCCGGGCGGCGGCTGGAACGGGGGTCAGTGGCAATACCTGATCATGCCCGTGATCGCGCTTGCGACCTCGTACATGGGCTCGATCGCGCGGATCACCCGGTCGTCTATGCTCGAGGTTCTGAATTCGAACTTCATCCGCACCGCTCGGGCCAAGGGCCTACCGACCCGCACTGTGATCTGGCGCCACGCGCTGAAACCCACGCTGCTGCCGGTGGTGTCCTATCTGGGCCCGGTCTTCGTTTATGTACTGACCGGATCGGTGTTTGTGGACATCTACTTCTCGACCGGCGGGCTGGGGCAGGCCTATGTGGGTTCGGCCCTGTCACGCGACTATGCGGTGCTGCTGGGGGTCACGATACTTTATGGCGTGCTGACCGTTCTGGTGAACCTGCTGACTGACCTGGCCTATGCCTGGTTCGATCCGAAAATCCGGTACTGAGGGGCAATCCATGCTTGGAAAATCACAAAAAGCCGCTCGGCTGGCCGAGACCATCACCGATCACACCGCCATCCAGGGCCGGTCGCTGTGGCAGGACGCGCGGATGCGTTTTGTCCGCAACAAGGCCGCCATGGCCAGCGTGTTCATCTTGGGCTTGATCGTTCTGTTCACGATCATCGGGCCTTACTTCGCCGTCTGGAACAACGAGGAAATCGACTGGGCCGTCATGGGCGACGTGGCCGGCATGGGGATGCCGTCCATCGAAACCGGCCACTATTTCGGCGTCGACGATCTGGGGCGCGACCTGTACAGCCGGGTCATCCAGGCCACCACCACCTCGTTGCTGGTGGGCCTGGTCGGGGCGGCCACCGCGCTGATCGTCGGCACCTGCTACGGCATCGCCGCCGGTTACATCGGCGGGCGCGTCGACAGCGTGATGATGCGCTTTGTCGACATCCTGCTGGCCATTCCGGCCACGCTGGTCATCATCCTGCTGCTGGTTGTGGCGGGGCGGTCTTTCTTCATGCTGTTCATCGCGCTGGGTGCGGTGGGCTGGCTGACCATGGCGCGGATCGTGCGCGGCCAGACCCTGACCCTAAAGAACCGCGAGTTCATCGAAGCCGCCCGCGCCGCCGGTGTCAGCGAGTTCACCATCATGTACCGCCACATCCTGCCCAACCTGCTGGGCGTGGTGATCGTCTATGCCTCGCTGCTGGTGCCCGAGATGATCCTGACGGAAAGCTTCATCTCGTTCCTGGGGCTGGGGATTTCCGAGCCCTATACCTCGTTGGGTCGTCTGATCGCCGAGGGCGCCGGAACCATGGGTTACGGCACGTTGTGGCAACTGATGTACCCCCTGGCATTTTACGTCACCATCATCATCACGATGTTCTTCATCGGCGATGGCCTGCGTGACGCACTGGATCCGAAGGACCGCTGACATGAGCCTGCTTTCCGTAAAGAACCTGAGCGTTCAGTTCGACACGCCCGATGGGGTGGTCGAGGCCGTCAAGAACATCAGCTTTGACATCGCCCCGGGCGAATGCCTGGGCATCGTCGGCGAAAGCGGGTCGGGCAAAAGCCAGACCTTCATGGCCGCGATGGGCCTGCTGCCGCCGGCGGGCCGGGCCACCGGGTCGGTGCTGCTGAACGGGCAGGAAATTCTGAACCTGCCCGTGAGCAAGCTGAACCAGATCCGCGGTGCCGATGTGGGCATGATATTTCAGGACCCGCTGACCGCGCTGACCCCGCATCTGCGGATCGGCCAGCAGATGCGCGAAGTGCTGAGCGTACACGAAGGCCTGCAGGGTTCGGCCGCGCGGCAACGGTGCCTGGAATGGCTGGACCGCGTCCGCATCCCCGAGGCCGCGCGCCGTCTGGACCAGTTCCCGCACGAGCTTTCAGGCGGGATGCGCCAGCGGGTGATGATCGCCATGTCGATGCTGTGCAATCCCAAACTGCTGATCGCAGACGAACCGACCACCGCGCTGGACGTGACCGTTCAGGCCGACATCCTGGATCTGATGGTGCGTCTGCAAAAGGACGAAGGCACGGCCATCGCCCTGATCACCCATGACATGGGCGTCGTGGCCCGCATGTGCGACCGGGTGCAGGTCATGCGCCTGGGTGAGTTCGTCGAGGCCGGTGACACGCGCGAGATCTTTCACGCGCCCAAGCACGACTATACTCGCACCCTGATCGAGGCCATGCCCCGCATCGACGCGGGCGATGCGCCCAAGGCGGTGGAGACCGACGAGGCCCCGCTGCTGAGGGTCGATGACGTCAAGGTGCATTTCCCGATCCACGTTCCGGGCGGCATTTTTGGCCACAAGGTGCCGTTGAAGGCGGTGAATGGGGTCAGCTTTGACATCCGCAAGGGTGAAACCCTGGGCGTGGTCGGTGAATCGGGCTGCGGCAAGTCTACCCTCGCCCGTGCCGTGCTGCAGCTTATCGAGCCGAGCGCCGGCAATGTCAGCTGGCTGGGCCATCCGATCGTCGGGCTGAAACGGGCCGAGCTGAACAAGTACCGCAAGGACCTGCAGATCGTGTTCCAGGACCCGCTGGCCAGCCTGGACCCGCGGATGACGATTTCTGCCTCGATCGCGGAACCGCTGAAAACCTATCGCCCCGACCTGACCGAGCGCGAGCGCAAGCAGATGGTCGCCGAGATGATGGAACGGGTCGGCCTGAACGCCAACATGATCAACCGCTACCCGCACGAGTTGTCGGGCGGGCAGAACCAACGCGTGGGCATCGCCCGGGCGATGATCAACAAACCCAAGCTGATCATCTGCGACGAGGCGGTCTCGGCGCTGGACGTGTCGATCCAGGCGCAAATCGTGCAGCTGCTGAAGGAACTGCAGAAGGAGTTCGGGCTGTCGATGATCTTCATCAGCCACGACCTGTCGGTGGTGCGCGCGGTGTCGAACCGGATCATGGTTCTGTATCTCGGCCGCATCGTCGAACTGGGCGATGGCGAGGTGATCTGCTCGAACCCGGTTCATCCCTATACGCAATCGCTGATCTCGGCGGTTCCGATCCCGGACCCGGATGTCGAGCGCAGCCGCCAGCGGTTGAAACTGCCGGGCGAGTTGCCCTCGCCGATGGATCCCAAGGCGGCGCTGCGGTTCCTGCCCAGCCGTCTGGCGGCGGGTCAGACCGACTATGTTCCCAAGCTGACCGAGGTTGCCCCGGGGCATCTGGTGGCCGAGCACGACCCGCTGGATGCCATTCTGGGCCAGACCTGATCGCCGCCCCCCAAAGCCGGAACTTCGGCTTAGGGGGTTCGTCCGCTTGCCTTGTTACCGGGCCCATAGCGTTTCACGGGTCGATCACACCTCTAAGGATGCTTTTGACACCGTTCATTTCAGATGGCACGGTTCGGAAAGTTTCCGCCGGGTCGCCCAAGTGTCATTGAATGCGCTGGCCTCCCGGCCTAAGAGGGAACCCCGGCGGCAGTTTGTTCGCCCGCAGCATATTTGATTTGTGAGGTATCATGTCACGAAAGGTCACCAAGGCGATTTTTCCGGTCGCGGGATTGGGGACCCGGTTTCTTCCCGCCACGAAATCGGTTCCGAAAGAAATCATGACGCTGGTTGACCGGCCATTAATACAATACGCCATCGACGAAGCCCGCGCGGCCGGGATCACGGAATTCATCTTCGTGACATCGCGCGGCAAGTCGGCGCTGGAAGACTATTTCGACCACAACCCCATTCTCGAGGAAGAGTTGCGGGCCAAGGGCAAAGACAAGCTGCTGAAAACGCTGGATGCGACCAACATGGAAAGCGGTGCGATCGCCTATATCCGCCAATACAAGGCCCTGGGCCTGGGCCACGCGGTCTGGTGCGCACGACGTTTGATCGGCGACGAACCTTTTGCCGTGATGCTGCCCGACGACGTCATCGCCGCCGAAAAGCCCTGTCTGCAACAAATGGTCGAAGCCTATGAAGAAACCGGCGGCAACATGGTCGCCACGATGGAGGTGGCGCCAGAGCGCACCAGCGCCTACGGCATTCTGGACGTGGCCGAAAACGCCGGCACGGTGGTCCGCGTGCGCGGAATGGTCGAGAAGCCCAAACCCGAAGAGGCGCCCTCGAACCTGGCGGTGATCGGACGCTACATCATGGGTCCTTCGGTGCTGTACAACCTCAACCACATGAAGAAAGGCAGCGGCGGTGAGATCCAGCTGACCGATGCCATCGCCGAGGACATTGGCAACGGCGTGCCGGTCTTCGGCTATCGGTTCAAGGGCCAGCGGTTCGATTGCGGCTCGAAGGCGGGGTTTCTGCAGGCGACGGTGTCCTTCGCGCTGGCCCGCGACGACCTGCGCGACGACTTGGCCCGATACCTGAACGATATCGTCGCCACAGGCAAAGCCGCGCAGTGATGCACCGCGCCATACCTAGCCGTCAAACGGTGTAACCACCCAAATCACATCAAAAAAAGAGTGTTTTTAAACATGAGCAACGTCCATCCCGTCATCTTGTGTGGAGGCTCCGGAACCCGGCTGTGGCCGTTGTCCCGCAAGAGCTATCCCAAGCAATTCGTGCCGCTGCTCGGTGAAACCAGCCTGTTGCAGGATTGCGCTGATCGGATGCGGGGTCCGGCCGAGGCACCTTTTTCCAAACCCCTGATTCTGACCAATGAGGCCTTCCGTTTTGTCGTCACCGAGCAGTTGGCCGCTGTCGGAATCGACCCCGGCCCAGTGCTGATCGAGCCCGAAGGACGCAACACGGCACCGGCTATTATGGCGGCGGCCCTGTACCTGCAACAGCAGGACCCGGACGCGCTGATGCTGGTGGCTCCGTCGGATCATGTCGTCCCGGACAAGGCCGCCTTCTACGCCGCCGTCGCAAAGGGCGTGCAAGCTGTCGCGCAAGACCGGCATCTGGTTACGTTCGGCATCACGCCGGACCGGCCCGAGACCGGCTATGGCTATCTGAAGCTCGCCACGACGCCGGACGCTTCGGGCAATGCCGTCCCGCTGGACCATTTCGTTGAAAAACCCGATCTCGAACGCGCCCGTCAGATGGTCGCCGACGGGAATTATCTGTGGAATTCCGGGATCTTCCTGTTCGCCGTCCGCGACATCATTTCCGCCTTCGAAGACCACGCGCCCGATCTGATCGACCCGGTTCGAGTCGCCGTTGAAAAGGCCAAGGCCGATCTGGGTTTCCTTCGGTTGGACCGCGACGCATGGGAGCCGATCGAAGACATCTCGATCGACTATGCCGTTATGGAACGGGCCGACAACCTGAGCGTTGTGCCCTTCGCAGGCGGCTGGTCGGATGTGGGCAGCTGGTCTGCCGTGCAGGAACTGAGCAACCCGTCCGAGGATGGCGTGGCAACCGCAGGCGAGGTGACGGCGATCGACTGTCGCAACGTTCTGATCCGGTCGGAATCGCCGGCCCAGGAAGTCGTGGCGATGGGACTTGAGAATATGATCGCCGTAGCCATGCCCGATGCTGTGCTGGTAGCCAGCATGGACAAGGCGCAGGACGTCAAGACAGCGGTCGCGGCCCTCAAGGCAAAGGGCTCCAAACAGGCTGAACAGCTGCCGGTGGACCATCGCCCGTGGGGCTGGTTCGAAAGCCTGGTCGTGGGCGACCGGTTCCAGGTCAAGCGGATCCATGTGCACCCCGGCGCCGCGCTGAGCCTGCAGTCGCACCACCATCGGGCCGAACATTGGATCGTCGTCGAAGGCACCGCAAAGGTTACGATCGACGACAAGGTGCAGTTGGTCAGCGAAAACGAGTCGGTCTATATCCCGCTGGGCGCCGTGCACCGGATGGAAAACCCCGGCAAGGTGCCGATGGTTCTGATCGAAGTTCAGACCGGAAGCTATCTGGGCGAGGATGACATCATCCGGTACGAGGATGTCTATGCCCGCAGCTGAGCATCCCGGCGGATGACCCCAGGGGCGGCCCCATGGCGGCCCCTTTTTTTGTGCGGCCAACAGAATCACCTTGATGCGTCGCCGCCCTTAGATGGCAACAAACCACACCATCGCCCCGATTTGTTTCGCCATTGGAAATCACCACTTTCGAATTCGTTTCCGTACCGTTCGCACGGGAAAGCGCGCCTTGACCACAGGCAGGGCAGAGTGACGCGCAAAGCACTCACTGACCCGACAGCCCAAGGAGGATGCCCGCCGTGTCACAAACCACTCCCCGCCTGAACCTGCCCTTTCTGCAACCGTCTCAGGCGCAAAAACATGTCACCCACAACGAGGCCCTGCGTGAGCTGGATCTGGTCGTGCAGCTCAGCGCGATTGCGCTGAACGAAAACACCCCGCCTGCGGTACCCACGCAGGGGGCGGTCTATGGATTGGGATCCGCGCCCACCGGCGCCTGGGCCGGGCACGCGGGCAAGCTGGCGGCCTGGCTGGACAATGGCTGGTATTTCGTGACCCCCAGAACCGGTTGGCGGATCTGGGATGAAACCGCCGGGCGGTTGAAGTCGTGGGACGGGAACGGCTGGATCGATCCGCCGGTCGAAACGTCCAACCTTGCGGGCATCGGTATCGCAACCGGCTATGACGGCACGAACCGTCTGTCGGTCCGCAGCCCGGCCACGCTGCTGACCCATGACGGGGCCGGGCATCAACTGAAGATCAACAAGGCCGCTGCATCCGACACTGCATCCCTGCTGTTTCAGTCCAACTGGACCGGCCACGCCGAGATGGGTCTGGCGGGAAACACCGACTTCTCGATCAAGGTGTCGCCGGATGGCGGCAGCTGGACCGAGGCACTTCGTTTGGACGCGGCCACGGGCACTGCGGCCGGGGCCGCAGTTCAGGCCAGCGCGACTGACGTAACCCCCGGCCGACTGATGCGGGCGGATTTTGGCTATGGGCCGGGCAACCTGCTGGGCGCAGTCAGCCAGTCCGGCGGCACACCGACCGGAGCGGTGATCGAACGCGGCGCCTCGGCTGACGGCGAATATGTCCGCTTTGCCGACGGCACCCAGATCTGCACAACAAGCCCTGCTGGGGTCGGCTGTATCGCCAATGCCGGCGCCCTATTTGCAAGCGCCACCCAAACCTGGACCTACCCGGTGCCCTTTGTCAGCGGCAGCACGCCTGCCGTCTCGGGCAGTGGCGGGGCCACGGGCCGGTTCCTCAGCCTTGGAGCCGCAACCGACAGTCAGGCCGACTGGCAGGTCTTGTCGACAATCTCGGACACAACGGCAATCGCGCCTGCACTGGTCGCAATCGGTCGGTGGATCTGACCTGCTCAGCCACCCGGCCTTCGGGCCGGGCCGCTACTTGGCGCGTAGGCCGTGCTCGGGCTGCTCAAGGAACCAGGCATAGGTCTGGCGAATGCCGTCCTCGAGCCCGATGCGCGCCGTCCAGCCCATCCTCGCCAGCCGCGAAACATCCATCAGCTTGCGCATCGTGCCGTCGGGTTTGCTGGGGTCCTGGGTGATCCTGCCCTGGAACCCCGTGACCTTGGCCACCAGCGCAGCCAGTTCCGCGATCGAGACGTCCTGCCCGCACCCGACATTGATGTGGCTCAGCATCGGCTGGGTGTTGGCCTCGTAGTCGGCTCGCGGCAAGTCCAGCACGAACAGCGACGCCTCGGCCATGTCATCGACATGCAGGAATTCGCGCCTGGGTTTGCCGGTGCCCCAGATCACCACCTCGTCCAGCCCGTCGCGCGCGGCTTCGTGAAACCGGCGGATCAGGGCGGGCAGAACGTGGCTGTTTTCAGGGTGAAAGTTGTCGCCCGGTCCGTACAGGTTCGTCGGCATGACCGATCGGTAGTCGACCCCGTGCTGGCGATTGTAGCTTTCGCACAGCTTGATCCCGGCGATCTTGGCAACGGCATAGGGCTCGTTCGTGGGTTCCAGCACACCGGTCAACAGCGCATCTTCGCGCATGGGCTGGGCGGCCTCGCGCGGGTAGATGCAAGAACTGCCCAATTGCAGCAGGCGCCGCACACCGGCGGCAAAGGCCTGATGGATCACGTTGCACTCGATCATCAGGTTGTCATAGATGAAATCCGCCGGATAGGAGTTGTTGGCGTGGATGCCGCCCACTTTGGCCGCGGCAAGGATCACCACATCGGGGCGTTCGGCCTGCATGAAGTCGCGCACCGCCGCCTGATCGGTCAGGTCCAGTTCTGCGTGGGTGCGCGTGATCAGCTGCAGGTCCTCGCCCTGGGCCTGACGCGCCTGAAGACGGCGCAGAATCGCGCCTCCGACCATGCCGCGATGTCCGGCGATATAGACCTTTTGCATTTTCGCCCCCTCAGCCGTTTTCAAGGCTGACCGGCAGTTCATAGCCATGCTCTTTCAACAGGGCGTGGCGTTTGGCCGTTCTCAGATCTTCCCGGACCATTTCGGCGCACATTTCCCGCGCCGTCAGTTCCGGCTCCCAGCCCAGTTTTTCCTTTGCCTTGGTCGGGTCGCCCAGCAGGGTGTCCACCTCGGCCGGGCGGAAATATTGCGGGTCGATGCGCATAATCACATCGCCCGGTTTCACAGCCGGAGCATCCTCGCCTTCGATCGCCGTCACCGTTGCAACCTCGCCGACGCCACTGCCGGAGAACTCGACCGAGATCCCTAGTTCGGCCGCCGACCATGCGATGAACTCGCGCACCGAATACTGCTTGCCGGTGGCGATCACGAAATCCTCGGGCTGATCCTGCTGCAGCATCATCCACTGCATGCGCACGTAGTCCTTGGCATGGCCCCAGTCGCGCAGACTGTCGATATTGCCCATGTACAAGCACTGTTCGAGCCCCTGGGCGATGTTGGCCAGACCGCGGGTGATCTTGCGGGTCACGAAGGTTTCGCCCCGGCGGGGGCTTTCGTGATTGAACAGGATCCCGTTGCAGGCATACATCCCATAGGCCTCGCGGTAGTTCACCGTGATCCAGTAGGAATACAGCTTGGCGACGGCATAAGGCGAACGGGGGTGAAACGGCGTGGTCTCGCGCTGCGGGATTTCCTGGACCAGCCCGTACAGCTCGGAGGTCGAAGCCTGATAGAAGCGCGTCTTTTTCTCGAGCCCCAGAAAGCGGATCGCCTCGAGCAGCCGCAGGGTACCGATTGCATCGACATCGGCGGTATATTCCGGCGCCTCGAAACTGACCGCCACATGCGATTGCGCACCTAGGTTGTAGACTTCGTCGGGTTGAACCTCTTGGATGATCCGGGTCAGGTTCGACGTGTCGCTGAGGTCACCATAGTGCAGGCGCAGTTTGGGGTTGGGCTCGTGCGGGTCTTGATAGATATGGTCGATCCGCTGCGTGTTGAACGAAGAGGCCCGCCGCTTGATTCCGTGAACTTCATACCCCTTGGCCAAAAGAAACTCTGCCAGGTAAGAACCGTCCTGTCCGGTGATCCCGGTAATCAGCGCCGTTTTCGTCATCGAATGCCTCAAAAATCCTAGGGGTATTTGGGTTTCGCTCCTAAAACAGCAAGACGAACCAGATTGCAAGCCGGTCCGGCAGACAGCCATTGAAACCGGCGGAAGATTCTCAGAATGTGTGCCCGCCCGCCACGGTGGGTACCAGAAAGGGATAGTGGACAATGCGTATTGCGATGATCGGCACCGGTTACGTAGGGCTGGTGTCGGGGGTGTGTTTCTCGGATTTCGGCCATGACGTGATCTGCGTGGACAAGGCCGAAGACAAGATTCGGATGCTACAGGCGGGTCAGGTTCCGATCTATGAGCCGGGGCTGGACATGCTAATGGCCAAGAACGTGGCCGCCGGACGGCTCAGCTTCACCTCCGATCTGGCCCGCGCGGTCGATGGGGCCGATGCGGTGTTCATCGCAGTTGGCACGCCGACCCGCCGCGGAGACGGGCATGCCGACCTGACCTATGTGATGGCCGCTGCCGACGAGATCGCCCGCGCCCTGACCGGCTATACCGTGGTCGTCACCAAATCGACCGTGCCCGTGGGCACCAACCGCAAGGTTCACGAGACCATTTCTGCCGCCAACCCCGAGGCCGATTTCGACGTCGCCTCGAACCCCGAATTTCTGCGCGAAGGCGCGGCCATCGACGATTTCATGCGTCCCGACCGGGTCGTGGTGGGCGTCGAGAGCGACCGCGCCGCTCAGGTGATGGCCGACATCTATCGCCCCCTGTACCTGCGGGACTTTCCGATCCTGACCACCGATCTGGAAAGCGCCGAGATGATCAAATACGCGGCCAATGCCTTTCTGGCGACCAAGATCACCTTCATCAACGAAATCGCCGGCCTGTGCGAGCGGGTCGGCGCCGACGTCAAGGAGGTGTCGCGGGGCATCGGTCTGGACGGGCGCATAGGCAACAAGTTCCTGCATGCCGGTCCCGGATATGGCGGGTCGTGCTTTCCCAAGGACACTGCCGCCCTGGCGCGGATCGGCCAGGATCACGCCTTTCCCATGCAGATCACCGAGACGGTCATGCGGGTGAATGACGAGGTCAAGAAGCGCATGATCGAAAAGATCCGCGACGCCTGCGGAGACAGCTTCAACGGCAAGACCATCGCGGTGCTGGGCGTGACCTTCAAGCCCAACACGGATGACATGCGCGATGCACCCTCGCTGACCATCGTACCGGCGCTGATCGGCGGCGGCGCTCAGGTGCGCGTGGTCGATCCGCAGGGCCGCGCCGAGGGCGAGGCCCTGCTGCCAGGCGTAGTATGGGAGGACGACCCCTATGCCGCCGTGCGCGATGCCGATGCAGTCGTGCTGCTGACCGAATGGAACGAGTTCCGCGCTCTGAACCTGTCCCAGATGGCCCGGGCGATGAAATCCCCGCGGATGGTCGATCTGCGCAACATCTACGCCCGCGAAATGGCGCTGAAATCGGGTTTCGACACCTATGTTGGCGTAGGCCGCTAGGCCCGCCGCATCACAGCGCCGCCGCCCAGACGCGGTACCGCCCCTGCCCAGTCACCTCGCGGATCAGCCCGCGGCTGGTGAACTTGTCGAGATTGCGCTGCACCGCCGCGCGCGAGGCCTGCGTCAGTTGCTCGGCCAGCGGCGCCGAAACCATGGGCCAGGCGGCCAGAACGTCGATCAGAACCGGCGGTGTCCGGCCGCTCAGATCATCGGTCGCGGCGCGAGCGCGCGACTCCCAGGCGCTGACGCGATCCAGGTGCAGCAGGGCGGCCAGCGCCGCCTGCCCCGCGCCGCGCACCCACGCGCCCAGCTTGTCTTCGGGCGCTCCTGCGCTGCGCAACGCCCCCGGCCCCGACAGCGCCAGCGGCATGAACAGCGCCCCGCCCCGCCCCATCGTGGCCGCGTGGCGAGCGGCGATGACAGCGGCCTCGGTGTCCTGACCCATCCCTTGCGACAGCGCGCGCCAAGCGTGAAAGGCGATGGCCGACTGGGTCACCGGGTGCAGATCGACGGCAGTGTCCATCACCTCGGCCAGATCGGCCACGGCCTCGGGCACCTCGTCGATGCCCTGCGCCATCCGGTCCAGAAACGCAGCCAGCCCGTGCTGCCAGCCCCCGTCGGACGGACCGGCCCCTGAGGTCAGCCGCCGCACCGCCCAGCCCGCCCGAAACAGGGCCTGTACGTCGTCGCCGGTGGCTCCGATGCGCAGCCCGGTCCACAGTGCCAGCCGGTCGACGCTGATCCGATCGCCGGTCCACCAACCCAGATCGGACACGTCCATCAGCGCCAGCCGATGCGTCCAGCCCGCCGGACCCGCCCGCAACCGTTCGTCCAACGCGCCGAAGGTCAGGGTCAACTCGGCCAGGTCCTGCGCCACGGCGTCCTGCGCCGCGCGCCACTCGCGCGGATCGAACAGCAGGCGCCGGTCCGCCCGGGGACCGGGCGGCAAAAGATCCTCGACGGCCGGGTCGCTGTCGGGGGGCAGAAACCACAGGTCCTCGTCTTCCGGGGGATCGACATCATAGATGCTGCGCGGGCTGGCAAAGGGCTCGTCCTCGTCGGGGTCGGGGGAATGCGGTCCTGACATCATGACCTGCATTCTTCGGCGATTTTCAACGCTTCACAAGAGGGCCGGCGGCATTTCCGCCCAGCGGTGCCGGTGCTGGCGGTTATCGGGTTGAACAGGTCCGAGCTTCCCCGTTACCCCTTGGGCGACCAAAATCAGCCCAAGGGGACAGAACATGAGCGAAACGGTAAGGCTGACGCCCGAGGAAATGACCGATCTGAGCCTGAAGGTCCTGACCCATGTGGGCTATGGTCCCGATCACGCGCAGGCGATTGCGCGGATGCTGACCACCTGCCAGATGGATGATTGCCAGTCGCACGGGTTGTTTCGCCTGTTCATGTGCGCCCAGACCATGCAGGCCGGCAAGATCGACGGCCATGCACAGCCCGAGGTCACCTCCTCGGACAATGCCATCGTGCGCGTCGACGCGCGGGGCGGCATGTCGTTGCTGGCATTCCAGACCGGCATGCCGCATCTGGTGGACAAGACTCGCACCCACGGGATCGCGGCCATGGCGATCAACCGCTGTTTTCATTTCTCGGCCCTGTGGCCCGAGGTCGAGGCCCTGTCGGCCGAGGGGCTTGCGGCCATGGCGATGGTGCCCAGCCATTCCTGGGTGGCCCCGGCCGGGGGCACGCGCGGCAGCCTGGGCACCAACCCGCTGGCCTTCAGCTGGCCCCGCAGGGGCAAGGACCCGTTCACCTTCGACTTCGCCACCAGCGCCTTCGCCCGCGGCGAGATCGAGCTGTACAAGCGCGCGGGCAAACCCCTGCCCGAAGGCGTGGCGATCGACAAGGACGGCAACCCCACGACCGACCCGCAAGCGGCGCTGGACGGCGCGATGCTGACCTTCGGCGGCTACAAGGGCTCGGCCCTGTCAATCATGATCGAGCTTCTGGCCGGCCCTCTCATCGACGACCTGACCAGCCTGGAGAGCATGGAATTCGCCCAAGGAACAGGCGGCGCGCCATACCACGGCGACATCATCATCGCCTTCGACCCCGACCAGTTCAGCGGCGGGCGGCGACAGGCCAACGACGCGCGGGCCGAGCGCCTGTTTGCCGATATCCTCGATCAGGGCGCGCGCCTGCCGTCGCAGCGCCGCTTTGCCGCCCGGGCGCGTAACACCGCCCGGGGATATGCCGAGATTCCGACGCAACTTTACCGCGACCTGCTGGCCCTTCTGGACTAGGCGCCCCAGGTGTCGCGCAGGCGGTAACCTTGCGGCCAGGGATCGTCCGGGTCCAGCATGTGCTGGTGGATGCCGGTGATCCATCCGCGACCCGAGATCTCGGGCAGGATGGCGGCGCGGTCGCCAACATGGGTTGTGCCCAGTATACGGCCGGTAAACCGCGAACCGATGATCGAGACGGCCTCGAAGCTCTGGCCCGGCCGCATCTGCCCCCGCGCGGCCATCAGCGCCATGCGGGCCGAAACGGCGGTGCCGGTGGGTGAGCGGTCGACCTTGCCGGGCTGGATTGCCACCGCGGATCGGCCGGTCAGGCCGGTTTCGGTTTCGGCCAACGGTCCGCAGAAGGCGCAGAACGAAATGTGGTCCCAATCCGGGATCTCGGGATGCGCAAAGCCCAGCTGCGCATTGGCGGCATAGGTAATCGCCACCCCCAAGCGGGCGATGTCGGCGGCCTCGTCCTCGGTTATGCGCAGCCCCAACGCTGCGGCGTCGACCACGACGAAACTGTCCCCGCCATAGGCGGTGTCCACCGTCAGGGTCCCCAGCCCTTCGACTTCGAGCGGCGCGGCGAGGCGGTCGGCAAAGCTGGGCAGGTTTTGCACGAAGATCCGTTCGGCCTTGCCGTTGCGGCATTCGGCCCGCACCCGCACCAGCCCGCCCGGCGCCTCGAGCGTCAGGTGGGTCTCCGGCTCGGTCATCGGCAGGATGCCCCCGTCCAGCAGCACTGTCGCCACGCAGATCGCGTTCGAGCCGGACATGGGCGGCGTGTCCTCGGGTTCCATGATGATGAAGGCGGCGTCGGCCTCGGGGTGTTTGGGCGGCACCAGCATGTTGACATGGCGGAACACTCCGCCGCGCGGCTCGTTCAGCACGAAGTTGCGCAGGGTCTGGTCGCGGGCGATGAAGCTGCGTTGCTCCCAGATCGTGTCGCCGGGCGGCGGGGCGACGCCGCCGACGATCACATCCCCCACCTCGCCCTCGGCATGGGCCGAGATCACGTGGATGGTCTTGCTGCTGCGCATCACCCGCTCAGAACCGGGTGGCGGCGAAGGGATCGACCGGGATGGCCGGGTCGGTGCCGTCGACCAGCGCGCCCACCAGTTCGGCGGTGCCGGCCGACTGGGTCAGGCCCAGATGGCCGTGCCCGAAGGCATAGACCAGGTGCCGCGATTTCGGAGACCGCCCGATCACCGGAATGCTGTCTGGCAGCGAGGGGCGGAATCCCATCCATTGCGTCCCGCCTTCGGTCTTCAACCCCGGCAGGAACTGGCGCGCCTTGTTCAACAGGGTATCGGCGCGTTTGAAATTGGGCGGCAGGTCAAGCCCGCCCAGTTCGACCGCACCACCGATGCGAACACCGCCGTTGATCTTGGTGGCCACGAAAGCATCCCGCGAGAACGCCAGGTGCAGCCGCAGGTCGAACGCGCCCGGCGGCAGGGTCGTGTTGTAGCCGCGCTCGGTCTCCAGCGGAATCCGGTCGCCCACCGTACGGGTCAGGTGGTGCGACCATGCGCCCGCGGCCACCACGACCTTGCTGGCATCCGCCGCCCCCTGATCGAAGCGCACCCAGACGCCCGTGTCCGACAGCTCCAGCGCGCGCACGGGGCGCGTCTCGATCACCCCGCCACGGTCGCGGAACACCTGCGCCAGATGCTCGACCCAGCGTTTGGGATCGACGGTATTCCACCAGTGCGGCGTGAACCCGGCATGGGTAAAACGCGGGCTGAGCCCGGGCTGGATCTCAGCGATCGCTTCGGGGCTTTCCAGCAAGTCGAAGGCGATGCCATGCTGGCGACGCAACTCCCACGTGGGCAAAGCGGCACGGAACTCGGCCGCGCTTTCGTACAACTGCAACTGCCCGTCACGCTGCATCATCGCCTCGCCACCCGTATCGGCGATCTGCCGTTCGGTCGCGGCCTGGCACAGGCGCATCAGGCTGGCCTGCGCGGCGACCAGCGCTTGATACCGGCTGGGGCGACTGGCCCGCCAGAACCGCCACATCCACGGCGCGATCTGCAGGGCATAAGCGGGCGGGATCGACAGCGGCCCCAACGGATCGAGCAGCCATTTTGGGGCCTTCTTCATGATCCCGGGGGTGGCCAACGGTTCGACTTCGGGGAAGGCGAACGCTCCGGCGTTACCCGCGGAACTGCCCGCGGCCACGCCTTCGCGGTCCAACACCTGCACGGCGTAACCCCGACGCTGCAGCTCAAGTGCCGCGCTGATGCCGACCACGCCGGCACCTATAACGATGACGTCTGTCTTCATGTGATCTCTATTTTTTCATGTGATCGCTATACCCGAACGGAATGCATCGGCGGGATCAAAAATCAAGCGGCTTTCGGCCATCACGAAAGCCTGACCGGTGATCGAGGGGATCACCCCGCCGTTCGGACCAGGCTGATAGGACAGCCGATAGGGGCTGCCGATGACGCTGGCCTGCACGATTTCTTCACCGGGCGCCAAGCGCCCGTCGGCCGACAGACACGCCAACCGCGCCGAACTGCCCGTGCCGCAGGGCGAGCGGTCATAGGCGTCATCGGGGCACAGAACGAAGTTTCGGCTGTGGACGTCGGGGGCCGGCGCGGCCTCCTGAAAAATCACATGGTCGATCGGCTCTCCGGCTTCGCCGCCGATACCCGCGGCATTGGCCGCACGGCGGATGGCGACGCCCAGGTCGGTCAGGGCTCGGATATTCGCGGGCTCGACCGGCACCGGGCTGGGATCGACGATGAAGAACCAGTTGCCGCCATAGGCGACGTCACCGGTCACCGTGCCGTGGCCCGGCACCTCGATCTCGACCGCGCGGGCCACGCGGCGGCTTTCGACATTCGTCACCGTCACCGTGTGCGCGTCGTGCAGCCGGACCGAGACCACCCCGGCCGGTGTCTCGATCCGATGCGTGCCAACCCCGATCCGGCCCAGATGCGCAAGCGTCACGGTCAGCCCGATCGTGCCGTGCCCGCACATGCCAAGCACCGCATCCGCGTCGAAATAGATCACCCCGGTCACGCAGTCCGGGTCGACCGGCGGCACCAGCAGCGCCCCCACCATCGCCGGCTGGCCGCGCGGCTCGCGCAGGACCGCGTGGTAGAAATCGGCGTGGTCGCGGGCCAGCCTCCCGGCCCGGTCGGCCAGCGGGCCGCTGCCCAGATCCGGCCCGCCCTCCAGGATCACCCGCGTGGGTTCGCCGCCGGTATGGCTGTCGATCACATGCATTCGGCGATCACCCCGCCCTGCCGCGACCAGTCCGCGAACCAGTTGCGGAACAGCGCATATTGTTGCTCGCAATAGCGGCGCTGCGCGTCGCTCAGCTCGTCGGTCTCGTTGAAATGCAGGCGGTATTCCTCTTCGCCGTTCAGCACCAGCAGGTATTTGTAGTACAGCACTAGGTCGGTGCCTTCGTCGAAACTGGACAGCACGCCAAGCGCCTCGTCCAGTTCGCGGGCGCGCAGGCGGGCCTCGGTATGGCCCTCGGCCGCCTTTTTCGACAGCGCCGCCAGCAACAGCGCCTCTTTCGGCAGCGCGGTGCCAATGCCGGTGATCGACCCGGTGGCCCCGCAGTTGACGAAGCCGTTGTAGACCTCGGTATCGACGCCGACCATCAGCGTCACCTCATCGTCGCGGCTGGTGATGTGCTCGGCCGCATAGCGCAGGTCGGCGCTGCCGCCGAATTCCTTGAAGCCCACCAGGTTGGGGTGTTCGGCCCGCAGCGCAAAGAACAGATCGGCGCGGGTGGCAAAGCCGTAGACCGGGCTGTTGTAGATAATCGCAGGCACGTCGGGCGCCGCCGACAGGATGGCCTTGAAATGGTTGCGCTGCGCCGCCAGCGAGCTGCCGCGCGACAGCACCCGCGGAATCACCATCAGCCCCACCGCACCGACTTTCTGCGCATGCGCCGCATGCGCCACCGCCGAGCGCGTGTTGATCGCCCCCGTGCCCACCACGACCGGAAGGCCCGCCTGCACCAGACGCTCGACACCTTCCATACGCTGGTCATCGGTCAGCAGCGGCCAGTCGCCCATCGACCCACAATAGACAACCGCGGACATCCCCGCCTCGATCATCTGCTGCCCTTTGCGAACCAGAGCGTCATAGTCAGGGGTTCGGTCGGCCTTGCACGGCGTCATCAAGGCCGGCATCGTGCCCGAGAAAACATTTGGTCGCATCGGCAGTCCTTTTCTTGCAGATCCTGCCTCTGCGTTAGCGGTTTTCGGGTTCGGAATCCACGGGAATCACAGCGCGCCCAGCCCCCGGCCCGGCGCGTGTGGACGTGGTTGTCGAGGACCGTTCAGCGCAGCCGCTGGCCGGTTTCGGAATCGAACAGCATTGCGCGTTCGGGCCGGACCGAAATCCCGATCCGCTCGCCCGTCTTGCTGCGCTGGTCGTCGCGCTCTTCGACGATCAACTTGTCACCATTTGGCGTCAGAAGATAGCTGTAGGACACGCCGCCTAGCGCCTCGGTCAGATCGACGGTGCAGCTGTCACCGGACCGATCGACGCCGATATGTTCCGGGCGGATCCCCAAGGTCACCTTCCTGGCATCAGCCGGCACCCCTTTTGTCACGGGAATCGTGTCCGTCAGGGCGGGATGGCGCACCGTTCCATCGACGACATCGCATTCCAGAAAGTTCATTGCGGGCGAGCCGATGAACCCCGCCACGAACCGGTTGTCGGGGTCGCGATACAGATCCATCGGAGCGCCGACCTGCTCGATCCGGCCATCGCGCAGCACGACGATCTTGTCGGCCATCGTCATCGCTTCGACCTGGTCGTGGGTGACGTAGATCATCGTCGCGCCGATCTCTTGGTGCAATCGAGCGATTTCGACCCGCATTTCTACGCGCAACTCGGCATCGAGGTTCGACAGCGGCTCGTCAAACAGGAAAACCTCGGGGCCGCGCACGATGGCCCGGCCGATGGCGACCCGCTGACGCTGCCCACCCGACAGGGCCTTGGGCTTGCGCTTGAGATACGGGTCCAGTTTGAGGATTTCTGACGCTTCGGCCACCTTCCGGTCGATCTCGGCCTTGGGCACGCCGTTCATGCGCAGGCCAAAGCCCATGTTCTCGGCCACGGTCATGTGCGGATACAAGGCATAGGTCTGGAACACCATCGCGACACCGCGCTTGGCCGGGTCCATGTGGGTCACGTCACGCTGACCGATGCGGATTTCGCCCTCGGTGGTTTCCTCCAGCCCGGCGATCATCCGCAACAGGGTGGATTTGCCACAGCCCGACGGCCCGACGAAAACGCAGAACTCTCCGTCCTCGATTTCCAGATCAATGCCGTGAATGACCTGGGTCTGGCCATACCGCTTGATTGCGCCCTTCAGGGTAACGCCTGTCATGATGCTTGCATCCTGTCCTTGCGGCCCTCGGGGAACCGCCATGCTTCGGCTTCGGCCCCGATCTGGTCGGCGGCACACCGCACCCGAGGGACCCATTTCTTCAACTGATCGAAATCCATGCGCTGGGTCGACCCGGTGATCGAGATCGCCCCCAGCATCCGTCCGCCCGATGTCAGAATCGGACAGGCCACGCAGATGATGCCGGGCTCGTGCTCTTCATCATCCATGGCAAAGCCCCGTTGGCGGATCCGGGCCAGATCGGCCCTCAATTCGGCCTCGGAGGTCAGCGTCCTGTCGGTGAAGCGGTGAAAGCTTTGCTGCGAAATCGCCTTGTCCAGCAGGTCGGCATCCAGATAGGCAAGCATCGCCTTGCCCACGCCGGTGCAATAGGCCGGGCCGACCTTTCCGGCTTCGGAATACATCTCGACCGGGTTCCTGGCGTTGCGCTTGTCCACGTAAAGAACCTGGCTGGAATCGAGCTGCGCCAAATGCACCGTTTCGCCAGTTTCCAGGCTCAGCGCATCCAGGATCGGCCGCGCGATCGGCGCGAGCGAGCTTTGCGTCCAGGCCGAATGCGCCAGCCGCACCAGCCGCAGCCCCGGTGAATAGGTCTGCCGGTCTGGGTCGTAAGACAACATGCCCTGATTGGTCAGCGACTGCAGAAACCGGTACAGCGACGCCTTGGGAAAGCTGCTGCTTTCCAGCAATTCGGCAAACCGCACAGGCCGGCCGAACGCCGCGACCTGCTCCAGCACGTCACATGCCTTGCCGATGGTTCCGTCACCTGCCACGGGTCTGATTTCTCCTCCACTTCCCCTAGCGGACGGGCCGCGAGGGTATTGACAAGCCTAGCCGATTCGATGTGTAGTTTTCAATATATAAAACTTGGTTTCACTATTTGGAACCGCAAAATGGAAGCTAAGGGAGGAAACCATGCATTCCATGTTCAAGCGCACTGCGGCGGCTCTGGCGGCCAGTGTGGCACTTGCAGCGCCCGTTTCGGCAGAACTGACCGGCGAGCTGCGAATCTTCCTCGACACATCGAATCCGGCGCCGCGTGCGACGATGGAAGCGATGATCGAGCGGTTCGCAGCACAGCACCCGGGTCTGGAGATCGAGACCACGGTCATCGACCGCGAGGCGTACAAGACCCAGATCCGCAACTTCCTGACGGCGGACACTCCCGACGTCGCGACCTGGTACGCGGCCAACCGCATGAAGCCTTATGTCGAGGCCGGACTGTTCGAAGATGTATCGGACCTGTGGGCCGAGCCGGAAATCGCCGAAAACTTGGCCTCGACCAAGGGCGCGATGACCATCGACGGCAAGCAGTGGGGCGTGCCCTACACCTACTATCAGTGGGGCGTCTACTACCGCAAAGACATCTTTGACGAGCTGGGCCTGTCCGAGCCGACCACTTGGGAAGAAGAACTGGCCAACTGCCAGAAGATCGTCGACTCGGGTCGCGCCTGCTATACCATCGGCACCAAGTTCCTGTGGACGGCTGGCGGCTGGTTCGACTACCTGAACATGCGCACCAACGGCTTCGACTTCCACCAGCAACTGGCCAATGGCGAAGTCAGCTGGGAAGACGACAGGGTCAAGCAGACCTTCGCCAACTGGAAGCAGCTGATCGACATGGGTGCGTTCATCGACAACCACCAGACCTACAGCTGGCAAGAGGCCCTGCCCTTCATGGTTCAGGGTGATGCAGCGGCCTATCTGATGGGCAACTTCGCGGTGGCTCCGCTGCGCGAGGCCGGTCTGACCGACGACCAGTTGGACTTCTACCAGTTCGTCGCGATCAACCCCGATGTCGAGCTGGCCGAAGATGCGCCGACCGACACGTTCCACATCCCGGCGAACGCGTCGAACAAGGAAGCGGCCCGCGAATTCCTGCGCTTCGTCGTCTCGGCCGAAGAGCAGACCATCATCAACAATGGCCAGAACCTGGGCCAGCTGCCGATCAACGCCAAATC
>NZ_JBXWRS010000021.1:0-27168 GCF_059612985.1 Ruegeria sp. BHSC043
GCCCGCCGAACAGGGCGGCCAGAAAGATCATCCGGGCTTCGCGCCCCTCAAAGGCGCGGGCCACCATCGTTTCCGCTCCCGTGGCCTTGAGATACGAAAGCAACAGAACCGCAAACAGGATGTACTGACCGGTATGCGCCAGCGCCCTTCCCGCGAAGCTGACGACAGCGACCCAGTTGCCCGGGTCCAGCACGGCAACCAAGGCAAGGATCGCCGCAATCGGCGCCCAAGGGGTCTTGAGATAGTCGGTCAGGCGCTTGCCAGCCGCCTTTGGGGTCTGCGTCAACTCAGCCATCGTTGGCGGCCTTTCCTTGCTGGTCCGCGCAGCATTCGCTGAGAATGAACTGCGCGAGGTTCTTCAGTTCGTGGAAACAGGCCCGGTTGATCGTGCTGCGCCCCACTTTTTCCTGTTCGACCACGCCGCCGGCGGCCAGAAACCGCAGGTGATGGGCCAGGGTCGACGGGGCGATGCCGGTCCGGCTCTGGATTTCTCCGACGCTCAGCCCGTCTTCGCCGGCGCGCACCAGGGTTTTGAGCACCTGCAATCGGGCTTCGGACCCCATGGCCGAAAACCCTGCTGCCGCTTTTTCCCACATGCTCTACCCTCCATTAAACTAAATTTCTAGTTTTATAGAATTATTATCAGAGACATGTCAATGCCGGAAGAGGGTGATCAAGGATAAGTCCAGATTGCCCGCACCTTAGGTCCACCCTATAACGAGGTATGGGGATTTCAGTTGACACCTTCTTTCTGAAGCCGGACGGGCAAGGCACGCTGCAGGCGCAGATCCAGCAGATGATCGCCGAGGGCATCCTGTCGGGGCGATTTCACGTGGGCGAAAAGCTGCCCTCGTCACGCAAGCTGGCCGCACATCTGGGCGTCAGCCGCATCACCGTGACGCTGGCCTATACCGAGCTGCTGGCGAATGACTATCTGACGGCCAAGGGGCGATCGGGCTATTATGTGTCCGAGAACGCGCCGGTTCCGCCGAAATACACGCCGGTCCAGCGCGGCGCCGAGACTGTCGACTGGGACAGGGCGCTGGCCCGCCGGTTTTCGGACGGCGACGTTCTGACCAAACCGCAGGACTGGCGGGACTACCGCTATCCGTTCATCTACGGTCAGCCCGACCGCACCCTGTTCGACCATGCCAACTGGCGGCTGTGCGCGGTGCGAGCACTGGGGCACAAGGATTTCGACTCACTGACCGGCGACTATGTGGATCAGGACGACCCGCTGCTGGTCGAATTCATCGCCCGCCACACGCTGCCCCGCCGTGGCATCGCGGCCCGGCCCGAGGAAATCCTGATCACGCTGGGCGCGCAGAACGCGCTGTGGCTGACCTCGCGCATCCTTCTGGGACACGGGCGCAAGGCAGCGATCGAAGATCCCAGCTATTACGCGCTGCATGAATTGCTGCGCTGCTCGGATGCCACCATGGCGGCGCTGCGCGTCGATCAGGACGGGCTGCCGCCCGACGCCATCCCCGATGACACCGATGTCATCTACACCACGCCCAGCCACCAATGCCCCACCACGGCGACCATGCCCGTGGCGCGGCGCCACGACCTGCTGGAACGCGCCCGCGCGCTGGACGCAATGATCGTCGAAGACGACTATGAATTCGAGATGGCCTTTCTGGGCGCCCCCTCCCCGGCGCTCAAGTCCTTGGACAAGGACGGCCGCGTGATCTATGTCGGCAGTTTCTCCAAATCGCTGTTTCCGGGTCTGCGGCTGGGCTACATGGTCGGGTCCGAGGCCTTCATCCGCGAGGCGCGCGCCCTTCGGTCGCTGGTGTTCCGGCATCCGCCGGGCCACATCCAGCGCACCGCGGCCTATTTCCTGTCGCTGGGGCACTATGACGCCCAGATCCGCCGCATGTCCAAAGCCCTGTTGCACCGCCGGCAGACCATGGAAGAGGCCATCGAGCGGCACGGGCTGACCGTCGCCGGACGCGGGGTGTTCGGCGGTTCGTCGATGTGGATGCGGGCCCCCGACCATGTCGATACCGCCGAACTGGCGCGGCAGTTGCAGAAACAAGGTGTTCACATCGAACCCGGCGCGCCGTTTTTTTCCGGCCCGAACCGTCCGCGCAACTTCTACAGGCTGGGCTATTCCTCGATTTCGTCCGACCGCATTCCCGACGGGATCGCCAGGATCGCCGGGGCGATTCAGGCAACCTGACCGCCCTCTGGACCTAAGCCGATTGCCCGACTGGCCCTAACCCGGTGGCCGGCATTGCGCCAAAACCTATGGCGACCCAGGCGGCGCGCCTGCCTGTTTTCACCCCTGTTCGGAGATCGCCCAGATGAAAATGACCACGGAAGAGGCCTTTGTAAAAACCCTTCAGATGCACGGGATCGAACATGCATTCGGGATCATCGGCTCGGCCATGATGCCGATCTCGGACCTGTTCCCCAAGGCCGGGATCATGTTCTGGGACTGCGCTCACGAAGGATCGGCCGGCATGATGGCCGACGGCTACACCCGCGCCACCGGAAAGATGTCGATGATGATCGCCCAGAACGGCCCCGGCATCACCAACTTCGTCACTGCCGTGAAGACCGCCTACTGGAACCACACCCCGCTGCTGCTGGTCACGCCGCAAGCCGCGAACAAGACCATCGGTCAGGGTGGCTTTCAGGAAGTCGAGCAGATGAAACTGTTCGAGGACATGGTCGCCTATCAGGAAGAGGTCCGCGACCCGTCGCGCGTGGCCGAGGTGCTGAACCGGGTCATCATGAAGGCCAAGCGCGCCAGCGCCCCGGCCCAGATCAACATCCCGCGCGACATGTGGACCCAGGTGATCGACATCGAACTGCCCGCCATCGTCGAGTTCGAGCGCCCCTCGGGCGGTGAAACCGCCGTGGCCCAGGCGGCCGAGCTGCTGTCGAACGCGAAGAACCCCGTTATCCTGAACGGTGCCGGCGTGGTTCTGTCCAAGGGCGGGATCGAAGCCTCGAAGGCGCTGGCCGAGCGTCTGGATGCCCCGGTCTGCGTCGGCTACCAGCACAACGACGCCTTCCCCGGCAGCCACCCGCTGTTCGCCGGCCCGCTGGGCTACAACGGGTCCAAGGCTGCAATGGAGCTGATCAAGGAGGCCGACGTTGTGCTGTGCCTGGGCACCCGCCTGAACCCGTTCTCGACCCTGCCGGGCTATGGCATGGAATACTGGCCAGCCGACGCCAAGATCATCCAAGTTGACATCAACCCCGACCGAATCGGCCTAACCAAGACGGTCACCGTGGGCATCGTGGGTGACGCGGCCAAGGTGGCGACCGGCATCCTGAACCAGCTGAGCGACACCGCGGGCGACGAAGGTCGCGCCGAACGCAAGGCGAAGATCGCCGAAAAGAAATCGCGCTGGGCCCAGCAGCTGACCAGCATGGACCACGAGGACGACGACCCGGGCACCACCTGGAACGAGCGCGCCCGTGCCGCCAAGCCCGACTGGATGAGCCCCCGCATGGCCTGGCGCGCCATTCAGGCCGCCCTGCCGAAAGAGGCGATCATCAGCTCGGACATCGGCAACAACTGCGCCATCGGCAACGCCTATCCGTCCTTCGAGGCGGGCCGCAAATACCTCGCGCCGGGCCTGTTCGGCCCCTGCGGATATGGCCTGCCGGCCATCGTCGGCGCCAAGATCGGCTGCCCGGACGTGCCGGTCGTGGGCTTTGCCGGTGACGGCGCATTCGGCATCGCGGTGAACGAACTGACCGCGATCGGCCGCGAGGAATGGCCCGCCGTGACCCAGATCGTGTTCCGCAACTACCAGTGGGGCGCCGAAAAGCGGAACTCGACCCTGTGGTTCGACGACAATTTCGTCGGCACCGAACTGGACACCAAGGTCTCGTATGCCGGCATCGCGCAGGCCTGCGGCCTGAAGGGCGTGTTGGCCCGCACCATGGATGAACTGACCGCAGCCTTGGCACAAGCGATCGAAGATCAGAAAAACGGCATCACCACCCTGATCGAAGCCTTGATCAACCAGGAACTGGGCGAACCGTTCCGCCGCGATGCGATGAAAAAGCCGGTGGCGGTGGCCGGCATCAGCCGTGACGACATGCGGCCGCAGACCGGCGCCTGACGCGAGCGGGCGCCTGAAACCCGATCATCGCCCGGGCCACGGGCGGTGATCCGCACGTCGACGCACCGGCCTGAACGGCGCAAGCCTCTGGATCGGGACGGGGAATTGCCTAGAGTAGCGTCAAGATAGAACCGCCTGCGCAACATTGGCGGCCATGAGCCACAGGGAAACACATGAGCCAACCAAAGCTGGATACGTCACCCGAAGTTTCGGACGAGGTCCGCAAGACCACCTGCTACATGTGCGCCTGCCGCTGCGGGATCAACGTGCACCTCAAGGATGGCAAGGTCGCCTATATCGAGGGCAACCGCGACCACCCCGTGAACAAGGGCGTGCTGTGCGCCAAGGGCAGCGCGGGGATCATGCAGGTGAACGCCCCGTCCCGGCTGCGCAAACCGCTGCGTCGCGTCGGGCCGCGCGGCTCGGGTGAATTCCGCGAAATCGAGTGGGACGAAGCGATCAGCACCGCCGTCGGCTGGCTGCACGAACTGCACGAAACCGCACCTCAGAAACTGGCGTTCTTCACGGGTCGCGACCAAAGCCAAAGCTTCACCTCGTTCTGGGCCCAGAATTTCGGCACACCAAACTATGCCGCGCATGGTGGGTTCTGTTCGGTCAACATGGCGGCAGGCGGGATCTATACGATGGGGGGTGCTTTCTGGGAATTCGGACAGCCCGACTGGGACCATACCAAGCTGTTCATGCTGTTCGGGGTGGCCGAGGACCACGACAGCAACCCCATCAAGATGGGGATCGGCAAGATCAAGGCGCGCGGCGCACGCGTGATCGGCGTGAACCCGGTCCGCTCGGGGTACAACGCGGTTGCCGACGACTGGGTGGGGATAACTCCGGGCACCGACGGGCTTTTCATCCTGTCGCTGATCCATGTGCTGATGAAAGCCGGCAAGATCGATTTGGACTATCTTAGCCGCTATACCAACGCACCCGTTCTGGTGAATGCCCAAGAAGGCCCGGAAAAGGGTCTGTTTCTGCGCGACGCCGACGGCAAGCCGCTTGTGATCGACCGCATTACCGGGCAGCCTGCGGCATTCGACAAACCCGGCGTGCGCCCCGACCTGTCGGCGCAATACACACGCGATGGCGTCACCCACAGGCCGGTCTTCCACCTGATGGCCGAACGTTACCTCAGCGACGAATACGCGCCGGAAGCCGTTGCCGACACATGCGGCATCCCGGCCCAACGCATCCGGGCCATCGCCGCCGAACTGGCCCGCGTCGCCTTTGACGAGGCGTTCGAGCTGGACCAAGAATGGACCGACTTCCGCGGCGAGACGCACAGCAAAATGGTGGGGCGGCCGGTCAGTTTCCATGCCATGCGCGGCATTTCGGCCCATGCCAACGGGTTTCAGACCTGTCGTGCGCTGCACAGCCTGCAGATCCTGCTGGGCACGGTCGAGGTTCCCGGCGGCTTCCGGTTCAAACCGCCCTATCCCAAACCCGTCGAGGCCCACCCTACACCACATGGCGATCGCCGCCCCGGCCGACCGCTGGATGGTCCGCATCTTGGCTTTCCCCGCGGCCCCGAGGACCTTCTGCTGGACGACTGCGGCACGCCGCAGCGCATCGACAAGGCCTTCACTTGGGAAAACCCCATGTCAGCCCACGGGCTAATGCACATGGTGATATCGAATGCGGCGGCGGGTGATCCCTACAAGATCGACACGTTGTTCATGTACATGGCGAACATGTCGTGGAACTCGACCATGAACACCAGCGGCGTGATCGAGATGCTGACCCGCCGGAACGAAGACGGCAAATATGCCATCCCGCGCATCATCTACTCCGATGCCTATTCCTCGGAAATGGTAGCTTATGCCGACCTGATCCTGCCCGACACCACGTATCTCGAGCGTCACGACTGCATTTCGCTGCTCGACCGCCCGATCTGCGAGGCCGACGCCGCCGCCGACGCGATCCGCTGGCCGGTCATCGAACCCGACCGCGACGTGCGTGGCTTTCAATCGGTTCTGATCGAACTGGCCAACCGCATGAAACTGCCGGGCTTCACCAACGAGGATGGAAGCCCGAAATGGACCGACTATGCCGACTACATGGTCAACCACCAGCGCAAACCAGGCATCGGCCCGCTGGCCGGCTTCCGCGGCGCCGATGGCTCGCAGGTGGGGCGCGGCGATGTGAACCCCGACCAGCTGAACCGCTACATCGAAAACGGTGGGTTTTTCGTCGAGCACATTCCTGATGCGGCGCTCTACTACAAACCCTGGAACACTGCGTATCAGGACTGGGCGGTGGGAATGGGCCTGTATGACAGCCCTCAACCCTACCTGTTCCAACTCTATTCCGAGCCGATGCGCAAATTCCAGCTGGCCGCTGAAGGTCACGGCGACCGCCAGCCGCCCGACCACCTGCGCGACCAGATCAGACACAAAATGGATCCACTGCCCATCTGGTACGAAACCGACCAGACCGGCAACGATGGCTATACCATCAACGCCCTGACCCAGCGCCCGATGGCAATGTATCACAGCTGGGGCAGCCAGAACGCGTGGCTGCGCCAACTGCATGGACGCAACCCGCTTTATGTCCCCACCAAACTGATGCGGGAGCACGGGCTGAAAGACGGCGACTGGGCTCGCGTCACCTCCCCACACGGCGAAATCACTGTGCCGGTCATGGAGATGGCCGCGCTCAACGAAAACACCGTCTGGACATGGAACGCCATCGGCAAACGCAAGGGCGCCTGGGCCCTGCAGCCCGACGCGCCCGAGGCGAACAAGGGCTTCCTGCTCAACCACCTGATCCACGAACTGCTGCCGCCCAAGGGCGACGGCCTGCGCTGGGCAAATTCCGACCCGATCACGGGACAGGCCGCCTGGTTTGACCTGAAGGTCAAGATCGAAAAAGCCGAAACACCGGCAGACGCCCAAAGCCAACCGGAATTCCCGCCAATCAAATCTCCGGTCGGCACCGGCCCCAAGGATCTTGCGTGGAAGGTCGGCAAATGACCCTGCCCCGTCCTTCATCTGGCCCGAAATATCCCGGGGGTGAATTGAGCCGCCAGGCTCAAGAGGGGGCTGGCACCCTCACCTCTCCCGGCCCGGAACACGAGCAGACACTATGACCCAACTCCCCCAATCCACCGAACGAAAGATGGGCCTGGTCATCGACCTAGACACCTGCGTGGGCTGTCATGCCTGCGTGATCTCCTGCAAGGGCTGGAACACCGAGAATTACGGCGCCCCCCTGTCCGATCAGGACGCCTATGGCGCCAACTCCTCGGGCACATTTCTGAACCGGGTGCACTCCTACGAGGTGCAGCCGGCGGAAGGTGCCGCCCAACTGATCCATTTCCCCAAATCCTGCCTGCATTGCGAGGATGCACCCTGCGTCACCGTCTGCCCAACCGGCGCCAGCTACAAGCGGGTCGAGGACGGGATCGTGCTGGTCAATGAAAGCGACTGCATCGGTTGCGGCCTGTGCGCCTGGGCCTGCCCATATGGCGCGCGCGAACTGGACGCCGCAGAGGGCGTCATGAAGAAATGCACCCTGTGTGTCGATCGCATCTACAACGACAACCTGCCCGAGGAAGACCGCGTTCCCGCCTGCGTGCGGACCTGCCCCGCGGGCGCCCGTCATTTCGGCGACCTGGGCGACCCCGACAGCGAGGTCAGCCAACTGGTGTCCGAGCGCGGCGGCATGGATCTGATGCCTGAAATGGGCACCAAACCCGTCAACAAATACCTGCCACCCCGCCCCAAGGACACGGTCGAAGACCAGATCGACATCCTGGCGCCCCTGCTGGCGCCGGTCGCCGACGAGCCGAAGGGCTTCCTTGGCTGGCTGGACAAGGCATTGGAGAAGCTCTGACATGCATCCCGCACCCTCTGTCATCGTGTTCACAACCCTGTCGGGGCTGGGCTTCGGCCTGATGTTTTTTCTGGGGCTGGGCTTGCCGAATGTCTCGGGTTGGGTGGCGTTCGTGTTCTTCGCCATCGCCTATGCGCTGGCGGTGGGCGGGCTTCTGGCCTCGACCTTTCACCTCGGCCATCCCGAACGCGCGCTCAAGGCGTTCACCCAATGGAAGACCAGTTGGCTCAGTCGCGAGGGCTGGTGCGCGGTTCTGGCCCTGATGGTCATGGGGCTCTATGCTATCGGCGTGATTTTCCTCGGCCAGCGTTGGGCCGGGCTGGGCCTGCTGGGATCGCTGCTGTCGCTGGCGACCGTATTCACGACTGCGATGATCTACACGCAGCTCAAGACGATCCCGCGCTGGAACATGAAGCTGACCCCTGCCATGTTTCTCAGTTTCAGCCTGGCGGGCGGGGCGCTTTTGGCGGGGCAGACGGCCCTGGCCATTCCACTGCTGCTGATCGCGGCCCTGATCCAGATCCTGTACTGGCGTCAGGGCGACCAGGCTTTCGCGAATGCGGGCACCACGCTCGCCACGGCCACCGGTCTGGGCGACCGCGGCACCGTGCGCGCCTTCGAGCCCCCGCATACGGGCACCAACTATCTACTGCGGGAGTTCGTGCACGTTGTCGGACGCAAACATGCCGAAAAGCTGCGGGTGATTTCCTTTGGTCTGGCCTTCGTGCTGCCGGTGCTTCTGCTGGCGCTACCGTTCAACCACCTGTTCGCCGCGCTGGCGGTGCTGTCGCACCTTGCTGGCGTGGCCGTTTCCCGATGGCTGTTCTTTGCCCAGGCCGAACATGTGGTCGGCCTGTACTACGGCAAGCGCTGACGAGAGACCCCCGGCCGCTCACTCCCGGAGGCAGGCGGGCGGACAGCCCGCGCCGGATCAGAGAAGGCCCGCGTGGCGCATCGCCGCGTCGATGGCCTGCTTTGTGCCGTCCTCCAGCGTCGTCAGCGGCGAGCGCACCTCTTCCGAGCACAGGCCCAGCTTGCTGAGGGCATATTTGGCACCGACAAGGCCGGGTTCGATGAAGATCGCCTCGTGCAGCGGCATCAGGCGGTCCTGGTACTCCAGCGCCGTGGCGTAATCGCCCGCCAGTGTTGCCTGCTGGAACTCGGCACATAGTTTCGGCGCCACGTTCGCGGTGACCGAGATGCAGCCGACCCCGCCATGGGCGTTGAAGCCCAGCGCCGTCGCGTCCTCGCCCGACAGTTGGATGAAATCGGTACCGCAGGTGGCGCGCTGCTGGCTGACCCTGGCCAGATCGCCGGTGGCGTCCTTGACGCCGACGATCCGCGGCAGCTGGGCCAGTTCGCCCATCGTCTGCGGGGTCATGTCGATGACCGACCGGCCGGGGATGTTGTAGATGATGATCGGAATGTCGGCGCAGTCGTGCAAGGCGCGGAAATGGGTCAACAGCCCCCGTTGGGTGGGCTTGTTGTAATAGGGCGTCACGACCAAAGCGGCATCGGCGCCGACCTTCTGCGCGAATCGCACGAACCGGATCGCCTCGACCGTGTTGTTCGACCCGGCCCCGGCAATTACCGGCACGCGCCCCGCGGCGGCCTTGACCACCTCGGCCACCACGGTTTCGTGTTCCTCGTGGCTCAGCGTCGGGCTCTCGCCGGTCGTGCCCACCGGCACCAGACCGGTCGACCCTTCGGCAATCTGCCATTCCACCAATTGTTTGAGCGTATCCAGGTCCAACTCGCCGTTGCGGAACGGGGTGACAAGAGCTGGCATCGAGCCTTTGAACATGGAACGCTCCTTGAGGTTCAATCGTGTGATGTGCGTCGCAGGCCGATACGAATTTAGGTTTCTTGAGTTGATCCCGGCGGCGCAAGGTTTATCCTGAATGGCTGTATCCACGGTTGGTCGGGAAATGCAAGGGATGACACGGATTCTGGCGCTGATTGCCACGGCGATTCTGGCGATTACGATGCAGATCGGAAACGCGCGCGCCGACAGCGTGGCCGACCTGCGGGCCGGACTGGCGGAAATGCGTGCCGGAGATTGGAACGAAGCCCTACGCGTCGCAGGCGCGCGCGGCTCGGTTTCGCGCGACATCATCGTGTGGCACTGGCTGCGCCAGGGATTCGGCAGTTCGGGCGACGTTCTGGTATTTCTTGACCGGCGACCCGACTGGCCCGGACTGGCCTGGTTGCGCCGCAAAAGCGAGCCGACCTTCACCGGCGCCGACCCCGACCGGGTTCTTAAATTCTACCGGGACACCCCTCCGCAAACGGCCGAAGGCGCCCTGAACCATGCCATCGCATTGATGGCGAAGGGACGGGTCGGCGACGCGCAGGCCGATATCGTGACTGCGTGGCGCACCATGCCGATGGGAGAGGGCCTGCAAAAGGACTACGTTGAAAACTTCGGTAAACTGCTGAAACCGCATCATCAGGCCCGGCTGGACCGGATGCTGTGGGACGGGCACCTGATCAGCGCGGCTCAGATGCTGCCGCTGGTGGGCAGTGACTATCGCAAACTGGCCGAGGCCCGGATCGCGCTGCAAAAGCGCGCGCCCGGCGTGGATGCCAAGATCGCCGCGGTGCCCAAAGCGCTGGCCGATGATCCGGGGCTGGCCTTCGACCGTTTCGTATGGCGTGACCGCAAGGAACTGGACGACAGCGCCATCGACCTGATGCTGGCCCGCTCGACCAGCCCCGAGACCTTGGGCGAGCCCGACAAATGGGCCGAGGGGCGGCGCCGGCTGGCGCGGCTGGAGATGCGTCAGGGCGATGCGAACCGCGCCTATGCCATTGCCGCCAACCACCACATGACCCCCGAGATGGGCTATGGCTATGCCGACCTCGAGTGGCTGTCGGGGTTTCTGGCCCTGCGCAGGCTGAACGATCCCGACACGGCGGTGCGGCATTTCCGGAATTTCCTCGGCGCGGTTCAATCCCCGATCTCGATGGGCCGGGGCGGGTATTGGCTGGGCCGGGCCTATGCCGCGCAGGGCAACGCCGAGAAAGCCTATGAAGCCTTTGCCCTGGGGGCGGACTATCAGACGTCGTTCTACGGGCTGCTGGCGGCCGAACAAATCGGCCGCCCGTTCGACGACGATCTGGCCAACCCGCGCCGGGCGCCACATTGGAAACAGGCCGATTTTGCGAATTCCAGCGTTCTGCAGGCCGGGTTGCTGCTGCTGCGCGCGGGCGAACGCGACCTTGCCGAACGGTTCCTGACCCATCTGGTCGAGGGGCTGGACCCAGTACAGGCCGGCCAATTGGGCGACCTGGCTATCGAGTTGAACGAGCCGCACCTGGCCGTGATGATCGCCAAGCGCGCGGCGACCGAAGGGGTCGTTCTGCCCGCGGCCTATTACCCGATGCACCCCGTGGCCGACATGCGCCTGCCGATGGCCGAAGAGATGGTTCTGGCGATCGCCCGCCGCGAAAGCGAGTTCGACCCGGTAGTGGTCAGCGGCGCGGGTGCTCGCGGCCTGATGCAGGTGATGCCCGCCACCGCCAAGCTGGTGGCGCAGGAATTGGGCATTCTAAGCGGGCACAAGACCCCTCGGCTGACCGCGGACTGGCAGTACAACGCCAAGCTGGGGGCCAATTACCTTGCCAAATTGGCGGCCGATTTCGACGGAAACGTCGTGATGATGGCCGCCGGCTACAATGCCGGACCGAACCGGCCGATCTCGTGGAGGGAACGCTACGGCGACCCGTTGCGCGGCGAGGTGGACATGATCGACTGGATCGAGACCATCCCGTTTTCCGAGACCCGCAACTATGTGATGCGGGTGACGGAAAGCCTGCCCGTCTATCGCGCGCGGCTGGGCAAGCCGGCGCTGCCTATCCCGTTTTCGAGGGAACTGAACGGATCAACCCTGGCGGCGTTCGCGCCATAGGGTGAACAGCCCCGCGGCCACCACCAGCGCAGCGCCCGCCACCACGGCAGGGCGCAGGGTTTCGTCAAAGATCGTGATCCCCAGGATGGCGCTCCACATCAGGTGGAAATAGGCAAAGGGCTGCACCGCGCTGGCCTCGGCCATCTCATAGCACTTGATCAGCAGCCAGTGCCCCAGAACCCCGGTCACGCACAGCAGGCCCATCCACAGCCAGTCGCGCGGCACCATCGGCTCCCAGAACCACAGGCCGATCGCGGTCATGAACACGGCGCCCACCACGCCGGTCCAAAAAAAACTGGTGGCGGTGCTGTCCTGACGCGCCACATAGCGCGTCAGCAACCCGTAAACCGCGAACATCAACGCCGAGATCAGCGGGATTACCGCCCAAGGGTTGAACACGCCCATCCCCGGCTGAAGGATGATCAGAACGCCGATGCACCCCACCCCGATCGCGGCCCACCGGCGCCAGCCGACCGTCTCGCCCAGAACCGGCCCGCTGAGCGCGGCCACCAGAAGCGGATAGCAGATGAACACCGCCTGGCTTTCGATCAGGCCTAGGATGGTGAACCCATAGACCGCCACGCAGATCTCGCCCGCCAGCAGAAGGCCGCGCAGGATCTGCAACCCCGGCTGCCGGGTCCGCGCCGCAGCGGCCAGACCGCCCGGCGCCCGCGCCGCAAGCGCCAGCACGAAAAGCGCGAAGAACCAGTATCGGATCATCACCACCATGTAGGTGTTGTAGGTGCCCGCCAGGTGACGCGAGATCCCGTCCTGCAGGGCAAACACGATAGTCGCGCCGACCATCAGGGCAATGCCGGCCTTCACGTTGTTCTGCTGGCTCATGGCTTGACCGCCCGGGTCATGTGCCGCTTGCGGCCATAGCCCGGTGCGCGGGCAACCTCGAACCCGGCCTCCTGCAGGCCGCGGCGCACGAATCCGGCCGCCGTGTAGGTGGCCGCCGTGCCGCCGGGGGCGGTGTGATCGGCCACCTGCCGCATCAGGTCCGGCTGCCACAACTCGGGGTTCTTGGCCGGTGAAAACCCATCGAGAAACCACGCATCCGCCTGGCCGCTCCACCCCGGAAGCGTCTGGCGGGCATCCCCTTCGATCACCGTCAGGCGCAACGACCCCAGGTCACAGGTCCCGCCCTGCCACGCGTCCAGAAACCGGCCTGCCCAGGGCGAGATCCGGGGAAAAGCCGCCAGCGCGCGCGCCATGTCGGACGGGTCCATCGGAAACGCCTCGAAACTGGTGAAGGTCAGCGGGCCGCTCTGCCCCGAGGTCTCCCACGCGGCCCAGGCCGTCAGCATGTTCAGCCCGGTGCCAAAGCCCAGCTCAGCGATGTGAAAGCCGGGGGCGAACCGGGCCGGCAGGTCATTGCCCGCCAGAAAGACGTGGCGGGTCTCCTCCAGCCCGTTTTGCAGGCTGAAATAAGGGTCGTCGAACCGGTTCGACACCGGGATGGTTTCGTCCGTCCACGACAATTCGGCGCGCTGGTCTGCCATGAGGGAATCCTGTAGCTAGGCGGCGCGACACTGAACAAGGGAAAGAGGTTTGGCAATGGTCGATGTTACGATCCGCGGCGCCGGGATTTTCGGCCTGTCCATCGCCTGGACCTGCGCCCGGCGCGGGGCCAGGGTTCAGGTCGTGGACCCGTTCGGACCGGGCGCCGGCTCCAGCGGCGGGCTGGTTGGGGCGCTGGCGCCGCATGTGCCGGAAAACTGGAACGACAAGAAGGCGTTTCAGTTCGAAAGCCTGCTGATGGCCGAACCCTTCTGGACACAAGTCGAGGCCACCGGCGGCGTGTCGCCCGGCTACGCCCGGTTGGGGCGGCTGCAGCCGATCGCCGATCAGCGCGGGCTGGACCTGGCGCATCAACGCACCGAGACCGCCCGCAGCCTGTGGCAGGGCCGCGCCGATTGGACGGTGCGGCGGGTCGAGGAGGTCGGCGCCTGGTGCCCGCCCAGCCCCACTGGATTTGTCATTCACGACACGCTCAGCGCGCGGATGCACCCGCGCCGGGCCTGTGCCGCGCTGGTGGCCGCCCTGGCCACGATGGGGGTCGAGGTCGCTGCCGAAGCGCCCGACCGGGGCCGGGTGATCCATGCCACCGGCGTGGCCGGGCTGCTTGAGCTGTCGCGGGCCTTCGGCAGGACCGTCGGCAGCGGCGTCAAGGGGCAGGCGGCCTTGCTGCGCTTCAACGCGGGCGACGTGCCGCAGCTGTTTGCCGATGCGATCCACATCGTGCCCCATGCCGACGGGACGCTGGCAATCGGATCGACGTCCGAGCGCGACTATGATGACCCCACCAGCACCGATGCTGCCCTGGACGACGTGATCGAACGCGCCCTGCGCGCGGTGCCGGTGCTGCACGGGGCCGAGGTGATCGAACGCTGGGCCGGTGTGCGCCCCCGCAGCAAAAGCCGCGCGCCGATGCTGGGCGCGCATCCACTGCACAAGGGTCAGTTCATCGCCAATGGCGGGTTCAAGATCGGGTTCGGCATGGCCCCCAAAGTGGCCCAAGTCATGGCCGATCTGGTTCTGGAAGACCGCGACACCATCCCCGAGGGTTTCCGACCCGACGCGTCACTCTGACTGCGCGACGGCGCAGGCCTGCATGCACTGCCGTCCGTCCGGCCCACGCACCCAGAGGTCATTCCCGTTGCGGCACAAATTTGCCGGTTCGAAATGCATCAGCGGCGACGAGGCCCGAAACGAGAACTCGGCCAGCGGCCCCAGCAGATCGGTCGCCAGCAGCATCAGATGCTGCGCCAGCAACGGGCCATGCACGACCAGCCCGTCATAGCCTTCGACATCGCGGGCATAGTCCAGATCATAGTGAATGCGGTGGCCATTGAAGGTGAGCGCCGAGTAGCGGAATAGCAGCGTCGAATCGAACGTGACGGTGCGCGCATCGGTCTCGTCGGTCCGCGCGACAGGCGGAATCGGCTTACGCGCATCCGCTGCGGGGTCCTGACGATAGACCAGATCCTGCCATTCGGTCAGGCACAGGGTTCCGCCCTGACGGATCTCCTGGCGCAGGGTGACGAAGCCCAAAGGCCCGGTGCGTCCAGTTTTCGTGGTGGCCTGCTCAAGCACCGAGCGGCGCTCGGCCATGGCGCCTGCGCGCAGCGGCGCGTGAAAACGCAGCCGCCCGCCCGCCCACATCCGGCGCGGCAGCCCAAGGTCGGGGATCAGCCCATCCCCTACGGCCGGGTGTCCGTCGCGCCCAAGCTCGGCCGGCGGGCGCGGAGACCAGAAATACAGCTGGTGAAAGAAGGGCGGCAGCGCTGAGCCGGCCTCGATCGATGCGGTTTGACCCAACGCAATCTGCAAGGCCGCGGCGCGGGCAGGGTCCATCACGTCGGTTTGGGTTTCGGCGGAACGGTCGGTCATGGCGGCACACTAGGCCGCGCCCATCCGGCCGGCAAGATGGCCCATCGGCCTAAAACCCGGCTTCGGCCCGCAACTTCTGCATCAACTCGCGCAGCGTCGCCTCGTATCGGTCGCTGATCAGTCGTCCCTGATCGTCGAATTCGTTCGAACTGTCGGCCAGGTGCAGTTCCGGCCCTGCCAGAACGCGCGGCTGAAACGGCACCATGAACGCCCGCAGGATCATCTGCGCCCGTTCGCCCCCGGCCCGGCCTGCCGCCGCCGACATCACCGCCACAGGCTTGTCGGCCCAGGGCCGCCCCTTGGTGCGGCTGACCCAATCCAGCGCGTTCTTCAGCACGCCCGACGGCCCCTTGTTGTATTCGGGCGTCGAGATGACCACCGCATGCGCCTGGGTGATCTGATCCGCCAGCAATTGCACCTTGTCCGGTATCCCGGCGCTGTCTTCGAGGTCGCCATCATAGAGCGGCAGGTTCAGATCAGCCTCGATGAACGTCCCAGGATTGAACAGCCGGGCGGCCTCTCGCAGCAGCCTGCGGTTCGTGGCGTTCTGCCGCAACGAGCCGGACAGGCCCAGAAGGATAGGGTCGGACATGGGGAAACTCCGTCATCGTGTCTGGTTGCAGTTTAGCCGTTCCAGCCGCTAACCATAGCGCGCTTGACGCGCAGTCAATGTGCAAAAAGAAAGGGTCGCGCGCCGCGACCCCATCGTGTTGTCTGTCGCGTGTCAGGCGTTCCCGCTGGGCACGATCACGATCTCGACCCGTCGGTTCTGTGCCTTGCCCTCGGGCGTCAGGTTCGAGGCGATCGGCTGATTTTCACCCCGCCCGATGGTCGTGATGCGCGCATAGCTGACCCCGTTGGCCTGCAGGATGTCGGCGACCGCATTCGCGCGACGTTCCGACAGGGCCTGGTTGTAGCCCGCATCGCCGTCGCTGTCGGTATGGCCGATGATCTGCACATTGGACTTGGGGTAATTCACAAGGTTCTGACCGACCCGCACCAGATCGGCCCGCAGCGCCGGACGGACAGTGGCGCTGTCGGTGTCGAAGGTGATGTCGTTGGGCACGGTGACGATCAGCCGGTCACCGGCATTCACGATGGTGATGCCGTCATTGGCCAGTTGCTGGCGCAGCTCGGCGGCCTGTTTGTCCAACTGGTTGCCGATCAACCCGCCCCCAGCAGCACCGATAGCCGCCCCGGCCAACGCGCCCAGTCCGGGGTTGGAATCATTGGCGATCGCCCCCACACCAGCCCCGATCAGGCCACCCAGAATGGCGCCCTGCTTGGCGTTCTGGTTCGGGTCGTCCTGCACTCGTAGGGTCCCCGGATCGGTACACGCGCCCAGAATAAGGGCAGCGCTCAGTCCCAGCGGCAGCGCGAATCTGGAAATCGTCATGGAATCACCTTCTGCTCCTGTACCCGTTTTTCGGGCTACTTCGTTGACGACATTTTATCATGCCAGCAGCAATACGGCTCAAGCGACAAAATGGCGAGATCGGCGAATACCTGCCCGCCGGGGCAAAGAGGGTCAGAAATCGGGCGCGGAGCGGAATTTCATCGACACGCCATCCTCGGGGTGTTTGACGCGCAACTCCTCGGAATGCAGCATCAGGCGCGGAAAATTCCGCGCGGGCCCTTCGGCATAGAACGGATCGCCCAGAATGGGATGGCCAAGCGTCTGCATGTGGACCCGCAGTTGGTGCGAGCGCCCGGTCTTGGGATACAGGCGGATGCGGGTCGTGTCGCCGTCGTGCCGGACCACGCGCCAATCGGTCACCGCGGGCTTGCCGGTTTCATGGCAGACCATCTGCCGCGGCCGGTTCGGCCAATCCACGATCAATGGCAGATCGACGGTTCCGGCCTTGGGTTCGACCCGCCCCCAGACCCGCGCGATATAGGTCTTGCGGGTCTGCCGGTTCTCGAACTGCTGGCCCAGGTATTTCTGCGCATGCGGCGTCTGGGCAAAGATCATAACCCCCGATGTGTCGCGGTCCAGCCGATGCACCAGCAGCGCCTGGGGAAAGGCCGCCTGAACGCGGGTCAGGAGGCAATCGGCCAGATGCGCCCCCCGCCCGGGCACCGACAGCAAACCCGCCGGTTTGTTCACGACGATTACCTGCGCGTCCTCGTGCAGCACGTCCAGCGGGGTTTGGGGCGGATCATAGGTATCGCTCATGCGCGCTGCCTATCGCAGGGCGCGGGTTCTCGCAACGTCGTCCTTGCGATGGGGGTGCCGTTCGCGCAACTCTCACCCCCCAAGCGGAGGAGACGAGATGCACCCGACGATCGAACGCATACAGGAGGTGGTTGCCAAGGGCGACGAGAGCCTGATCCACGAATTGCTGGCCGAAGATGTGCGGTTCATGCCGCCGACCTACTACAGCACTTGGACGGGACGCGCGCCGGTGGCGGCGGTACTGGGCCATGTGGGCCAAGTGTTTTCCCAGTTCCGCTATCGCCGGATCATGGGCACGGGCAAGGACTGGGCGCTGGAGTTTCAGTGCAAGGTCGGCGATCTGGACGCGGTGGGCGTGGACCTGATCACTCTGAACGACGACGGGCTGATCCAGACCTTCGAGGTAGTCATGCGCCCATACAAGACCATCGGCGCGCTGCGCGAGGCGATGATGGCGCGCGTGATGACCGACGCCCGTTTCCTGGAATTCAAGTCAGCGTTGGGCTGACCATGGCTGCCCCCGTCGGCGTGGACCAGATCGCCCGACTGCCTCTGCTTCCGCTGCTGGCGGTGCAGGCCTTACTGGTGCGCCAACGCGCGCTGCGACTGCCCGAGCCATCCGGCCCGCGCGAGGGGCGTCATGGAAAAGGCCCCCGACTACGCCTGCTGATTGCCGGCGACAGCTCGGCGGCGGGCGTCGGCGCCGGCACCCAGGATCAGGCGCTCTCGGGGCAATTGATCCGCCAGCTTGCACCGCATTTCAGCGTCGAGTGGTGCCTGATCGCGACCACCGGTCACACCACGCGGGACACGATCGAGGCACTGAGTGACATGACCGATTCCTTCGACGTTGCCGTCACCGCGCTTGGGGTGAATGACGTGACCCGTGGTGCGACGGTCAAACAGTTCCAGAAACACCAATCCGATCTGTTTGACTGCCTCACCCGCGACCTGGGTGTCCGTCGTATCATCGCAACCGGCGTCCCACAGATGGAGCGGTTTCCGGCCTTGCCGCAGCCTTTGGCCTGGGTGTTGGGCCGACAAGCGGCGCGTCTGGACACCGGGTTGCAAAAGGCCATGAGCCGGTATCCGCAAGCGCGACACCTGGCCCTGACTCTGCCGGACGATCCGGCCCTGGCCGCACCGGACGGGTACCACCCCAGCCCCAAGGCCTATGCTCTCTGGGCGCAGCAGGTGGCTCGGTTAATCCTCGATCAGGCCTGACCGCGCACCTGCCGGATCATCGGCAGTGAATACACCACCAGCGCCGACCAAATCAGCGGAAATGCAATCATCCGTCCCCGGTCGACCTGCTCGCCGAAAACGGTGATCGCGGTGATGAAGATCATCGTTGGCGCGATGTACTGAAGGATGCCCATGGTCGACAGCCGCACCATCTTGGCCCCGTTGGCATAGACCAGCAGAGGCACCGCCGTGACGATTCCTGCGCCCGCCAGAAGCAAAGTGTCGCTGGCCACCAAACCAAAATGCCCTTCGCCCATGGCACCCAGCCAGGTCACATAGGCCAGCGCCGGCACCAACAGGATCAGCACCTCGAGCAGAAAACCCTGGTTCGGCCCGATGGGCAGAGACCGCTTGAAAAAGGCATAGAACCCCCAGCTGATCATCAGACCCAAGGCGGCCCAAGGCAGGCGCCCGGCCTCGAGGATAAGAACCAGCACGCCCAGGGCCGCCAGACCAACAGCGATCTTTTGAGTGCGCGTCAAAGATTCCCGCAACAGGATCGCCCCCAGCGCAATGCTGAACAGTGGGTTGATGTAATACCCCAGCGCCGCATCCAAAGCGTTGCCGCTGGCAATGGCCCAGACATAGATAGCCCAGTTCACCGAGATCAGCGCAGCAGTCAGGCAAGCCATTCCCAGCATGCCCGGATCACGCAGAGCAGCCTTCAGATCGCCAGTCCGGCCCAGCGCGATCAGCAGCAGCCCCGCAACAGGCACCGACCAAATAATCCGATGGGCCACCACTTCGACCGGAGAAATATGCGCCATGGCCTTCATGTAAAGCGGCAGGAACCCCCACAGCAGATAGGCCGTGACGGCGAGGGCCAGCCCCTTGGGCGTGTCCCCAGAGTCGGTGGTGAATGCGGGCTGCGCCATTCAGGTTCTCCGAGCGTTGTACCCGGTTCATATGGCAGGTTGCGCGGCGAAGGGAATACGGATTTCTGTTGCGTCCGCCATCACGGGTCTTGATCGGACACGACACGTCCCGCCTTGTTTGAAGAATATTTTGCGAGGCTCTGCCTCGCGCTCCGGGATATTTGGGGCCAGATGAAGAAGGGGAGAGCCCACTTCATCTGGCTGAAAATATCCCGGGGGAGACGCCGAAGGCGGCGGGGCAGAGCCCCCACCAATCCGGCAGGTCACACCTTCACCCGTTCGGATTTCGGGTCATACATCGGCTTGAGCGACGCCTCGGCCCGGACTTTCGTTCCGCACACGTCGATCTCGTAGGTCGAAGCCAGCACGTCCGCAGCCTTTTCCCCCTCGCAGGGCACGTAGCCCAAACCGATGGCACCGCCCAGCGTGTGACCATAGTTGCCCGAGCTGAGATAGCCCACATACTCGCCATCCCGGATGATCGGTTCGTTGTGGAAAAGCAGCGGCTCGGGATCGGTCAGGCGGAATTGCACCAGGCGCGATTTCGGGCCGCTTTCCTTGCGGGCGATCACCGCTTCGCGGCCGATGAAGTTACAACCCTTGTCCACCTTGACGGCAAAGCCAAGCCCGGCATCCACCACGTGATCCTCGCAGGTGATGTCGTGGCCGAAATGGCGGTAACCCTTTTCGATCCGGCAGCTGTCCATCATGTGCATGCCGCACAGCTTCAGCCCCATGTCCTGCCCCGCCTCGTGCAGCGTTTCAAAGACGTGGCCCGCCATGTCGGACGAGACGTAGATCTCCCAGCCCAGCTCGCCCACATAGGTGACGCGGTGGGCGCGGGCGAGGCCCATGCCGATCTCGATCTCCTGCGCGGTGCCGAAGGGGTTTGCCGCGTTCGAGAAGTCGTTGGGCGATACCTTTTCCAGCAAGGCCCGTGAATTCGGCCCCATCACCGCCAGAACGCCTTCGGCCGCGGTGACATCGGTGATGACCACGTTGTAGTTCCCTGCGTGGCGCATCATCCACGTCTGGTCCGCCAGACGCGTCGCCGCCGGGGTGACCACCAGATAGGCTGTCTCGGAAAGGCGGGTGACGGTCACGTCGGCCTCGATCCCGCCGCGGCGGTTGAGAAACTGGGTATAGACGATCTTGCCCACGGGCACGGCATAGTCGCCGCCGCCGACATAATTCATGAATTTTTCGGCATCAGGGCCTTCGACCCGGATCTTGCCGAAGGAGGACATGTCGTACATGCCCACGTTCTCGCGCACCGCACGGTGTTCGGCGGCCGAATTCTCGAACCAGTTCTGGCGCTTCCAGCCGTAGCGGTATTCGCGCTCCTGCCCTTCGTTCGCGAACCAGTTGGCGCGCTCCCACCCTGCCAGTTCACCGAACACTGCCCCGTGTTCTTTCAGGTGGTGGTGGAACGGCGTCCGGCGCACACCGCGCGCTGTGGCCTTCTGACGATAGGGGTAGTGGTCGGCATAAAGCAGACCCAGCGTTTCCTTGGAGCGTTCGAACAGGTATTTCCTGTTGCCCTGGAAGGGCTGCATCCGGCTGATGTCCACATCGCCCAAGTCAAAAGGTTTCTCGCCGCTGTCCATCCATTCGGCCAGCGACATGCCCGCGCCGCCCGCCGATTGGATCCCGATCGAGTTGAAGCCGGCGGCGACCCAAACGTTGTCCATCTCGGGCGCAAGGCCCAAGTGATAGGCATCGTCGGGCGTGAAGCTCTCGGGGCCGTTGAAGAAGGTGTGGATCCCCGCCTCGGCCAGCATCGGCATGCGGTTGCAGGCGGCCTCGAGGATCGGTTCGAAATGGTCGAAATCCTCGGGCAGCTGGTCGAACTCGAAACTGTCGGGGATGCCGTCCATCGCCCAGGGCTTGGCGTTGGGCTCGAAGGCGCCCAGCAGGATTTTCCCGGCGTCTTCCTTGTAATAGGCGCATTCGTCCGGCACCCTCAGCACCGGAAGCTGGGTCAGGCCCTCGATATTCTCGGTCACGATGTAGAAATGTTCGCAGGCGTGCAGCGGCACGTTCACGCCCGCCATGCGGCCGACCTCATGCCCCCACATGCCGGCGCAGTTGACCAACATGTCGCATTCGATATGGCCCGAGTCGCTGCCGTCGTCGGCCACCCAGTCCACACCCGTAACGCGGCGGCCCTGTTTGGCGATATCGGTGACCTTTATCCGCTCCTTGACGATGGCGCCGCGCTGACGCGCGCCCTTGGCCAGCGCCAGCGCGATGTTGGCCGGGTCGCCTTGGCCGTCCAGCGGCAGATAGACCGCGCCCTTGACCCCATCCAGATTGAGATGCGGATACAGTTCAGCCACCCGCTCGTTCGAGATCTCCTCGACCTCGACTCCGAAGGCGCGGGCCATTGTGGCCTGGCGATAGATCTCCTCCCTGCGCTCCTCCGTCAGCGCCACGGTGATCGAGCCGCAGCGTTTGAAGCCGGTGGCGACGCCGGTTTCCTCTTCGAGTGAGCCGTAGAGTTCCTGGCTGTATTTCGCCAGCTTGGTCATGTTGGCGGTGGCGCGCAGCTGGGCGATCAGGCCCGCCGCGTGCCAGGTGGTGCCGCTGGTCAGCTGCTTGCGTTCCAGCAGCACCACGTCTTTCCACCCTTTTTTGGTCAGGTGATAGGCGACCGAGCATCCGATCACGCCGCCGCCGATGATGACCACGCGGGCCTTGCTGGGAAGATCAACCATTCCGATGTCTCCGAATCTTGGGTCTTGCGCGAAGTCTGCCACGGGAAGGCGGCAGGAAATCCATCAAAAACGTCACGAAACCGGCGATAATCACCGTGAGCCGGGCGTGCGCCTCTGACGGCGCATGACGAAGGGGGTAACGCCGTAGACGCTTTTGTAGATGGTCGAGAACCCGTTCGGGAACCCGCAGGCCAGCCCGATCTCGCGCACGCTCATGGTGGTGTTCAACAGCAGGTTGTTGGCCTTGGCCAGCCGCATTTCGCGATAGAACCCGTTAGGCGTGGCGCCGAGATAGGTCTTGAACTTGCGCTCCAGCGAGCGGTTCGACAGGCCGAGGGCCGCGACGATCTCGTTGATCGGCACCGGGTCTTCGATATTGGCCTGCATGATCTTGATGCACTGGTCCAGCTTGTCGTCGCCGGTGGTGGTCGCATTGACGCCCGAGAAGGGCTGCATCGAGCCGAAATCGCGGATGTTTTCATGCAGCATGATGTCAGCGACGGTCATCTTCGCCGCGCCCGAGACATGGCGGCCGATCAGCGCCAGCGTCACATCCACGGTCGCGCCCATTCCGGCGCAGGTGACGACGGGGCCGTGTTCCGTCGCGATCGAGAACTTGGCGTTGAATCCCGCCCCGCGTTCGCGCAGGAACGAGGCGTTTTCCCAATGCGTCGCGTGATCCTCGGCGCCCTTGTCCTTGATGTAGCGGCTGGCGGCCTCGGCCAGCAGAAAGACCTGCGCGCCGCGGTGGGTATAGTCCGAGATCACCCGCGCCAGCGACAGGTCGGGGTGGTCCGGGTCGGTGTTGCCGATGACGAAGAGGTAATCCGCAGTGGGCTGCCGGATCACCGGCTCGGTCTCGACATAAGCCCCGGCGCGGCAGGCGATCGTGCCGCCCCTGAGCGAGCGGTAGGTATAGGTAAAGGGCGGCACAGGGCAGACCCGGTTGGCGATACGCAGCACGTCGGCCACCCCGGCCAGTTCGGTCAGCACAAACCCGTCGGCGACGAGGATGTCCACCTGCCATTGCCGTTCGGGAAAGGGTGCCGTCCGCTCTGCCAAGCCTTCCCCCTCAGACGATCCGGTGACCCGCCGCGCGCAGGTGGCCCGCCAGTGCCTCGATGTGATCGGGGCCGACCTCGCAGCAGCCGCCGACGATCGTGGCCCCCTGCGCGACCCAGCCCATCGCGTGATCGGCGTAGGCCTCTGGGCCCAGATCCTGCCGCTGTTCCAGCGCGTCCACGGTGGGCGCGTCCTGAAGGAACCCCTCGGAGATGCGGGTGAAGCCGTTGGCATAGGCGCCGAAGGGCCGCCCGAAGTCCTTGATGATCTCGAGCGCGGCCGGGATCGCCTCGGGGCGCGAGCAGTTGATCAGAACCGCCTCGGGGGCGAAGCGCTCCACCAGCGGGGCAATGTCGCCCAGCGCCTCGCCGGAGCGCAGGCGGGTGCCGTCGTCATCCATCACGGTCAGCGCCAGCCAGACCGGTTTGCCGCAGCCTTCGGTGCCGCGCAGCGCGCCCTCGGCCTCCTGCACTGACGAGACGGTTTCAATCAGAAACAGATCGATACGATCGGCCATCATCTGCACGATCTCGCGGAATTTTTCCGCCGCGTCAACCGGGTCAGGGTTCAGATCTGGGCGGTACGAGGCCAGCAAAGGGCCGAGAGAGCCCGCGATGCGTCCTTGCGGAAACTGGGCGCGGGCGCGTTCGGCTTGGGCCAGCGCGGTGTCGATCAAGGCGGGCAGCTGGTCTTCCATGTCCACCCTCACAAGGCGCGAGCGGTGCACGGCGTAGGTGTTGGTGGTCGCGATAGTGGCGCCGCGCCGGAAATAGTCGGCATGGACTTCGCCCACAAGGTCGGGGTGGTCGATCATCACCCGCGTGGACCAGAGCGGCGTCGCCCGGTCGCCGCTGCGTTTCACCAGTTCCTGCCCGATCGAGCCATCCAGCAGCGTGATATCGCTCATATGCAACTCCTTAGGGTATTAGCACCAGTTTGCCCGGAAAGGCCTTGGACTGGAAATCCTCCTGCGCCTTGGCGATGTCGCGCAAGGGGTAGGTTTTCGCCACCAGCGGCCGGATCCGGCCTGCGTTGATCATCTCGACCAGCCGGCCAAAGACCTCGAAGGCCTGATGGGTGCAGCCGTGGATGGTGATGTCGCGCAGGTAGATCTCGCGCAGGTCGGCCTGCACGATCGGCCCGGCGATGGCGCCGGACACAGCATAGTGACCGCCCGGTTTCAGCGCCCGGATCAGGCCGGGAAAGGCCGGGCCGCCGACCACGTCGATCACCACGTCGAACGCGTCGCGCGGCAGCGGTGCGTCGCGCTCGAAGGTTTCCGAAGCGCCCTGCGCCCGGACGGTATCCGCCTTGGCCGCGCTGGTGACGCCCGCGACCGAGGCCCCGCGCAGGGCGGCCAGTTGCACCGCCGCCAGCCCGACGCCGCCCGAGGCGCCGGTGATCAGCACCTTCTGCCCTGCGGTCACGCCTGCGCGGTTCAGCAGGTTTTCGGCTGTGCCGAACGCGCAAGGGATGGCGGCGATTTCCACGTCCGACAGGGGCGAGGCGGTGACGTCATAGAGGTCGTCGGCCTCGAGCAGGCAATACTGCGCAAAGGCTCCGTCGATTTCCGAGCCCAGCGCGATGAAGCCTGTCGGGTTGCCCGGCCTAGGACGCGGCAGGTTGATCGGGCAGGTCACGCGCTGGCCCGGTTTGAAGCCGGCACCGGGGCCGACTTGTTCGACGATGCCGCACAGGTCGCCGCCCTGAATGCGCGGGAACGAAAGGGCGCCGCCCCAGCCTCCGGCCTCGACATCATGATCGACCGCATCTGTTGCCCCAGTGACCTCTGGCGCATACCAGCCGATGCGGGTGTTGATGTCGGTGTTGTTGACGCCGGCCGCGGCTACGCGGACCAGCACCTGCCCCGGCCCTGGGACCGGAACAGGGATGTCTTCGCGCCATTCGAGCGCCTCGGGCCCGCCGTGCCGGGTCAGATAGACACCCTGCATGGTCTTGCTCATTGGTCTTGTCCTTTCGACAACGGCGGGCCGAGCCAGAGGTCAGGCTCGCAGGCGTTCGTTTTCGGGGTCCCAGAGGGGTTTGTCCTCTTGAACCACGGCGCGGCACTTCTCGCCATAGATTTCGACCTCGAGCTCGGTGCCCGGAACCGCCAGATCGCTGCGGACCATGCCCAGCGCGATCGAGGCGTTCACGCGATAACCCCAGTCGCCCGAGGTGGTCTCGCCCACGATCTCGCCATCCTTCCAGATGCAGGACATGTAGGGCGCGTCGCAGTCCCCGGCCTCGACGATCAGGGTAACGAAGCGTTTCTTGACGCCTTGCTGCTTTTCCGCCAGCAACGCGGCCTTGCCCGGGAAATCCTGCGGCTTGTCGAACTTGACGAAGCGCTCCAGCCCGCCTTCGAGCAGCGAGTAGTCGGTGCTCAGATCGCCCTTCCACGCGCGATAGCCCTTTTCGATGCGCAGGCTGTTCAACGCATACATGCCGAACGGCTTGGCCCCCGCGGCGAGGATCGCGTCATAGATCGCGGGCATGTGCTCGTTCAGCGCATGCACCTCCCAGCCCAGTTCGCCGGCGAAGGAGACGCGGATCAGGTGGGCGGGTTGCCCGGCCACGGTGGCGGCCTGATGGGTCAGCCAGCCCAGCGAGAGGTCGGCATCGGTCAGGCCCGACAGGATCTGGCGCGATTTTGGCCCGGTCACGATCAACGTGTCGCGGGTGGTGGTCACGTCCTCGACCGTGACGCCCGCGGGCATCGCGTTCACAAGGATGTCGCGGTCGTGCCATTGCGCGGTGGCGGCGGTGATCATCACGAAGTCATCCTCGCCCAGACGCATGCAGGACATCTCGGTCAGGATGCGGCCGCGGTCGTCGGCGATGTAGACGAGGTTGATCCGCCCCACCTTGGGCAGGCCGCCGGTGACCAGCCCGCGCAGCGCCTCGGCCGCGCCCTCGCCCTTGACGACGAAGCGCGAGAAACCCGGCAGGTCAAGCACGCCGCAATGGTCGCGCACGGCCTCGCATTCTTCCTTGATCCGCTGCTCCCACGGGCCCGAGCGGCCCCAGGTGTGGGTGCTTTCCTCGGAAGTGTCGTCGCCCGGCTGCGCGAACCAGTTGGCGCGCTCCCAGCCGTTGTAGACGCCCATGACGCCGCCCAGTTCCTTGACCTTGGCATGCACCGGCGACAGCTTCTTGTCGCGCGCGGCGGGCCATTCGTGACGGGGGAAGTGCATGGCGTATTCGTTGCCATAGACCTCCATGCCTTTCTGGTTGCAGTAGTCCTGATCGGTGTAGTCGGTATAGCGGCGCGGATCGACGGCCCACATGTCCCATTCGGTGGCGCCATCCACGATCCACTCGGCCAGCACCTTGCCTGCACCGCCGCCCTGGGCAATGCCGAAGGTGAAGGTATGCGCCTCGAACGCGTTCTTGACGCCGGGCATCGGGCCGATCAGCGGCAGGCCGTCGGGCGCATAGGGGATCGGCCCGTTGATCACCCGCCCCACGCCCGAGGTCGCCATCAGCGGTACCCGCTCCATCGCGTCGGTGACGATGTCCTCGATCCGGTCCAGATCGTCGTTCCACAGTTGAAAGCTGAAATCCTCTGGCATCGGGTCGTCCTCGGTCATCCAGTGGCCCTTGCAGTTGGGCTCGTAGGGGCCGAGGTTGAAGCCGTTCTTTTCCTGCCGCAGGTAGTAGGACACATCAACGTCGCGCAGCAGCGGCAGCTTGCCGCCGTTTTCCTTGGACCAAGCCTCGATCTCGGGGATTTCCTCGGTCAGCAGATACTGGTGGCTCATGACCATCGCGGGCACGGTGCGGCCGCCAAAGGGCTTGAACCATTCGCCCACGCGCTGCGCATAGTAGCCGGCGGCGTTGACGACA
>NZ_JBXWRS010000022.1:0-25126 GCF_059612985.1 Ruegeria sp. BHSC043
ATGCCGAGCATCGCTTCAGCGAGCTCATTGCATGTGTGGTGCCAATAGTGCGAACCACCAGGTGACGCAGCATCACCACCACCCCTCCCCCTTTAGGGGTGGTGGTGGTGACGCACCTGCTTTTGGGGGTGTTTGCGTCACCCTGCGTCACCCTTGATTTTGGGGTGGTGACGCAGACCAAACGGTTGCCCATTCGCCCACCTCCACAGTCGGAACAGGCTTGCGGATGGGGCCGGTTTTCTGCCCCTTCACTAGCGCCCCGGACTTCAACCAAGCCTCGATCATCTTCTTGATGCGCTTACGGTCTGACACCACATCCAAGCCCAGCACTTCGGCCACGGTCACGCCCGCCCAATCGTCGCCTGACTGATCAGAGTAGCGTCTCCCTTTGCCTTCCAAGGCGCGTTGTACTCTCAGCAGATCATCGACCGACACGCCGTCGAAAGTATCCGGCCATTTCCAAGCCTCGGCCACGCCCACACTGTCACCGTTGGAAAGGTGAACAGACGCCATGCGCCGCCAGACACGTCCCCCGACCGGGGCAAGGTTCGCCTTGTCGCGGGTGACGGCAAAGTAGGTGGACGGGTCGTCCTGAACGCCCGCCTCGGCTTTCATGTCGTCGTTCATCTTGTTCAACACCCGACCGGACCTTGCAGCCGCCAGCAGCGCCGATGCGCCGCGCGCACTTTCGGTCGTGGCTTCTTCGCCATTGGTCTTGCGGGTGTGGTGGACTAACTCGATTGCGCAATTGCACCGATCCGCCAGACGCGCCCATTCCTTTGCGATCAGGTCAATCGCGCCGTTGTCGTTCTCCGTCACCTGGTGCGATGACACGAAGGGGTCAATCACCAGAACGTCGATGCCCCGCGCCTCGATCTCATTGGCTAGCGCGTCCAGTTCCGGCTTAATGATCTGGACTCCCTCGCGGGTCTGAATGGCAATGGTGAGTTCCCGCTCGCGGCCCGTGTCCACATAGAGCCGTCCCATAATTTCCTCGGGGCAAATTTGGTGGTGCTGCATCGCCGCAATAATGCGCCGGTCCATTTCGTCGCGCGGGTCTTCCAGGTTGTACAGCCAGACCCTCAGACCCTTGGCAGTCCATTCTCCCAGCAATTCCCGGCCTGACGCCATCGCCAGCGCCTCACAGATCGTCAGAGACGATTTGCCAACACCACCAGGCGCCACCGTTACAGACACCTGCCTGCGGATCAGGTGACACCCGTACAGCCAAGGGCGCGGCGGTATGCTGCTCGGATCTCGCCATACGAACTCCGTAGGGCAGCGATCCATCCGTTGCTGGGGAAACTCGGCACAATGTGCACCAAGCTGCGTTTCCTTGTCAGAGAAATCCCGCATCACGCTACATCCATCCCTTGGGCATAATCTAGAAAATCTCGCTGCCGCGCGGGGTACATGCGTTTGAAGCTGGCAACGCAATAGGCTTCCAGTTCTTCTTGCTCAGCCATATCGGCCCAGAAAATAGCCTGATCCATGAAACCAAAGAGCGGGGCATCAGGTCTTCCAGCGCCAGTGCCGAGAGCCTTCTCAACAGTTAGAATGCCATCCTCGCGATCCAACGACTTGATTGCTATGAAAGCCAGCGCGGCACGCTGGTAGGGATCAAGGCGAGCCCGCAAAACCTTTGGCAGACCAAGCCACCGGTTGGCACTGTTCAACCAAAGAGCATATCCGATCGACCGCGATACTCGCTTGATGTCTCCGGGAATGTGGTCAGTGATACTCATGAAGTAGCCGCTTTGTTCGATTTTCCGCTGAGATGAGGCCGGGGAACGGGTAAAGTCGCTTGACAAAATTTCCGCTGCCTGGAGCATCTCGAGGAAACTGCAAGAACTTTTGATTCCGTGCGAAGTGAGAAGGCGATCGCCCTCATCATTGAAGATCGTAGCTCACTTCGTCCGGGGTTCGCGGCTTTGAAGCCAGACAACGATGTCACTTTCACGCCATGCGACAAGGCGTGCACCTAGTTTCACTGGCTGGGGGAAATCTCCGCGCTTCATCCAGTCGTATATCGTCGATCGGGAAAGCCCGGTAAGATTCTCGACCTCTGGGCGGCGAAGCAAACGGTCATGATCTCTTTGTGCAAAAACGCTTTGAGGAACGATGTCCATTTTTTTAATCTCGGCAACGGCCATGATCGGTTCCTTTCGGTATCGGTTGAATACATCGGAACCATGCCAAATCAATTTTCGCAGAGATAAGGTGAGTAATTCATTTTTTCATTGAATAATTTCTGTTCACAACATCAATGGCTTTCTTTGTGAAATCCGCGGGGTTAGCTTTGATTTCACCGGCCGCGAAGATGTCCTTCACAAAACGGTAGAGGCGCCCCTCATAGGTATCAGTGTAGTCATTCCATGTTGGGTAAGTCGGTCGGCCTACAAACTCTTTGAATGCCGAAGCGCAAAGCTGCGCAACCGTGAGAGGGCCATCTTTTCGGGGCGCTCCCCTTCCAAATTGCTTCAGTTTGGTTTCAAGTTCGGCGCGGGTTCTTTCGACAGACTGGCGCAGGACATCGAGTTGTTCGATCCATTCCTCAACGGCACCGGGATTGCCAATCGCGGTGCCAGCCCAAGAGTACCCCTCCAACTCTCCGCTTGAAAGGTCGAGGAGGCCGAGTTTTTCACGCGCGAGAAGTTCTCTTGCTACGGGATTGAGTTGTTGCATCTTGTTCAAGATCCGCCCTAACAGCTTTGCAACTTCTTCAAGCTCTATGGTTGCCTGTCTCTTTTCATTTTCAAAGGACCGGCCGATCCGATTTTCCCGCGCGGCCTCCAACGCCGAAGTGAACAAATTGGTCAGCGCACATTGGATCTCTGCCGGTACGTCTTGAAGCACCAGGTGCTCGTTCAAGACGTCGAAAACGCGGGTGTTCAGAGATTTCCGGGAAACCGTCATTCGCGTTCAGCCATATGCAAAACTTTGCCGTTGTTGGTTGCGTCGCCTCGAACGAAATTTGCCCAAGCAGCCATCATTTCACGTCGCCGATCGAGCATATCGGACCGCTGATAGGCACGTTCCACCTCTGAACCGATGAAATGCGCCAGCGCGATCTCGGCCATATCACGCGGAAAGCCTCGTTCCGCCGCCCATTGCCGGAAAGTCGAACGCAGACCATGTGGTACAGCGGGACGCTGGCTTGTAGGGTCGAGATACGCCGTCCCGCCCGCCATTACCTGCGCTTCCTGCATACGGCGCATGACAGCGGAAATACTCATGTCCGAGAGCATCCCACCGAGCGGTGCAAAGAATACGTAAGGTGAGCCGTCCAGGCGCGGCAGTGATTTTAGAAGGGCTATCGCCTCAGAACTTAGCGGCACGCGATGCGCGCGTCCGTTCTTCATCCGCGAAGCCGGGATGGTCCAAATTGCACCAGGTGTTTCCAATGCCCAGGATTTCGCACCATTTCCGAAGTCGATTTCATCCCACGTAGCACCGCGCACTTCGCCCGAACGTGCGGCGGTCAGGGTCAAAAATTCGAGAGCGCGGGCGGCCATACCTTCACGCAATGCAACGTCAGCCCACCAGCGCGAAACGTCGCCCAACGCAAGAGCCGGTTGATTACCGGCCCTTGCCACCTTCGACGGTTTGGGAAGCATTTCCGACAGGTTTCCTTTCCAACGAGCCGGGTTGTCACCTTTGCGATGCCCCGCCACTGTCGCCCAAGACAGCACGTTCTCGATCCGCCCGCGTAAGCGGGATGCAGTTTCGGTCTTGTCCTTCCAAATCGGCTCCAGTACGCGCAGCACGTCTTTTACCTCGATTTCTGAAACCTGCTTTGGCCCGATAACTGGCGCGGCATAGCGGTCAAGTGTCGAGCGCCATTGCTGGCGGTGTTTTTCGTTTCGGAACTCTGTCAGCTTGACGGCAAGGTATCTGTCCGTGGCCTGCGCAAAGGTTAGTCCTTCTTGTTTCTTCCGCTTTTCAGCAAGCGGGTCGCCTCCTAACATGGCCTTACCGCGGTTTTCCAAGGCCAAACGACGCGCGGTAGCCAGTGACACGGCGGGTGGGCTACCAAGTCCGAGTTCGCAGCGTTTGCCACGAATGGTGATCCGCTGCACCCATTGCCGGGAACCGTTGGAATTGACACGAAGGAACAAGCCTTGCCCGTCGAAGTACTTGCCTGGCTTGGAAACAGTTTCGACAAAACGCGCAGTCAATGCCTTTGCCGGTCTCCTGATACTCTGCTCACGCATTTTTTTGTCCCCCATTAAATCCCCCACTGTTACATGGATTAGGCCGGATTATGTCGGAACCAGACGCGCACAGGAAGCTAATTTTTTATTTCTTTTTAATAAGATGCTGGAACATGTCAGATGTGCTCGGAACTATCTTTGGCGGCCTTCGTCTCCGCCACCCACCCCTATCTCTGTCAAGACAGTCTTTCTTTCCCTGTTTTCTCCCGTTTTTCCGGGCGCTTGGGCTATGCCATCTGCCGGAGAGACGACTGTATTCCCATGAGCTGGCGCGATTTCGGCGCAGTGTCTCCGGAGGCACCATCACGCGCTTCGGTTAGCGCCAAATTTCCCTGCTTACAGGGAAAATACAGGGAAATTCTTCGAATTTGGGGCATTTTGGTGATTTTGCGCCATAAATCGCCTCGTATTATCAGTACCTTGCACAAAAATTCCCTACGCAAATTAACAGGGATTTTTTCGCGATTATCAGGGAAGTGTTCCGCGGGAACAGGGAACGCCACGTCCAGATCAAGGAAGTCACTGACCGCTTTCGCAGCCGTACAATCGGGCCTGGGCATCCCAGTCCAATGGCACGGTTTTTCGTATGATCCGTTCGAGGGTCAGGTTCGTCGGCTGCCGCCCCTCGAGGATTGCGCTCTGGATCTCGGGCGACAAGAACGCCAGCTGCGATCGGGTGCGAACGTAGGATCCTGCATGCCCCGTCGCCACGGCGATCTCTCCAAGGGGCTTGCCACCGCGCAGATCGGCCACCCAGGCATGGGCCTGCAAGAGGGCGCGCAGCAGGGTGCGATCGGGCTGCGGCGCGCGGTCGCCGACGACGATCTTGCCTTCCACGCCCCGACGCCGAAGGGCGAAGGGGGCCTCGATCGAGAGGGCTGACGAATTGATCGCGTTCGGATGGAGATCGAGTGCTTCGGCGAGCGCCTGGGCCTGCAGCCTCAGGACGATGCGGTTCTTTCCGATGCACCCCTCGGCCAAAAGCGCGTAGAGGAGACCAGGCGAGCCGCTTGTGAGCCGATCGGCGAGGTGGCGCACCCTGTCCCTGACGGCGTTGCCCCGCTGTAGGTCAGCTTCTGCACAGATCCGGTGGTCGCTGGCGAGAGCGACGAGGTGGCTGGCAACGGTGTCCGCCACCGCCTGCTCCAGCGCGGCTGCGGGCAGTCGCCATCCAGCGGGATCCGGGCCGCCTGAGATTAACCGGTTCGAGACATAATAACGGATTTGCCGTTTATGACGTCGTGTATGTGTCGGGGTCAGCCTGTCGCCGGTGTCGTCGCGCAGCTTGCCCGCCAGCGGAGCGACGCGGGTCGCGCCGGAATGATCCCCGGTGCCTCTTTGGCCCCGCGGGCGTACGCTGGCGGCCTTCAGCTTCGACTGGACCCGGTCCCACAGGGCCTCGTCCACGATCGGCGCATGCAGTCCATCCCAAACCCAGGTCTTGTGGCGGATCTTGCCGATGTAGATCGGGTTCCGCAGGAGCGCATAGATCTGGCCGCGCGACAACGGATTGCCGCCTTGCACCCGCCCGGATTTGAAAAGGTGCAGCTTGGAGCGCAGGCCCAGGGCATTGGCCCGGCGCATCACGGCATTCAGGCAGCCAAGGTCGTCGTAGAGGGCGAAGATCGTCCGAACGGTCTCTGCCTCATCCGCGTTGATGACGAGGCCCCGGGTCTTCGGATCAGGGTGCGGATCGTACCCGAGCGGCGGCACGCCGCCCATCCAGAACCCCTTCTTCTTGGAAGCTGCGATCTTGTCCCGGATCCGTTCGGCCGTAACCTCGCGCTCGAATTGGGCGAAGGACAAGAGCACGTTCAGGGTCAGCCGTCCCATGGATGAGGCCGTGTTGAAGGCTTGGGTGACTGAGACGAAGGAACAGCCGGCGGCATCGAACTGCTCCACCAGCTTGGCAAAGTCGGCAAGCGAGCGGGTCAGGCGGTCGATCTTGTAGACCACCACCATCTGCACGTGCCCCGCGTCGATGTCGGCGAGAAGACGCTGCAAGGCGGGCCGGTCAAGTGTTCCGCCTGATATGCCACCATCGTCGTACCGGGCCTTGCCCGCAACCCAGCCCTCGTGCCGCTGGCTGGCGATATAGGCGGCACAGGCCTCTGCTTGCGCGTCGAGCGAGTTGAAGTCCTGGTCGAGCCCCTCATCAGAGGACTTGCGGGTGTAAATCGCGCAGCGTATCCGGGATTTGGTCATGTTCAGGTCGTCCGCTTCAGCCCGAAGAAGCGCGGCCCGGACCACCGGGCCCCGGTGATGGCCCGGGCGATCGGCGACAGCGACGCATAAAGCTGACCATTCCAGACGAAGCCACCGTCGATGACATCGACCACATGGGTCACGCCATTCCATTCCCGGATCAGGCGCCCTCCTGGCTTCAGGGCGGGCCTGGTGGTGCCCCGGTCGTCGCGGACCGCTTTCTGCAGCTTGCCGACGAAGCCCTTTGGCAACCCGCCAGATTCCCGGGCCTGCATCTCGAAGGCCAGGTACCGGCGCAGGAACGGGCTGCTGAGGCGCTTCGGGACCGGCGTGCCGAAGACCGCGTCCCAGGCAGCGCTCAGCGCCGCCCGGTCCATGGTCTCGATCTCGGTGAGGGAGAGCTTCATGTCGCGCTCTCCGGGCCGCTGGTGATGCGGTAGACTGCGCCGCCGCCGGCATTGGCAGGATCCGCGCGGTCAATGGTGTATCCGGCCTTCCTGAGACCGCTCATCGCCGCCCGGACGGAATGCGGCTGCCAGCCGGTGGCGGATTGCAGGGCGTCGAGATCGGCGCCGGCCTTGCGGCTCAACAGTTTGCGCAAGATCGCGGTCTTGGTCTTGCGCGGGGGTGTCGATGTGGATTTGGACATGTTTGCTCCTCGGTTCTCCGGGCCAGCGGGATACTGGCCTTGGTACCGAGATGCGCCCGGGATGATTCTGCCGGGCATGGCAACAGTCACGCTCGTGGCGCGCGCGAAGTCCAGTCCGGAGGGGCGCTACTTCTGCAATTCGGGGTCTTTCTGAATGGGCACCCCCATGCGCTCCAGTCTATCGAGGATGTCCTGCCGCTTGTTCTTCCGCGCTTCTTCTTTTTCCTGAACGGCCGGGCCGACATCCATCATAATGCGGATCGCTTCCAGCAGCGACGGTTTGTGCCCCTTGAGACCGTTCCGACAGAGAGCGAGGTAGGCGGCCTCGATGGCCTCCAGCCGGATCGTACGTCCATCCGGCCCGCGCGCGTCGACGGGCTGGGTCAGGATCCGTGCGGCGTCCATCATGATTTCCGATTTTGTCTTCGGCCGCCCCTTCGGATTGCCTGACTGACCTTTCTGCCAGCGTGTGGACCTTGGGGGATTGGCGTAGCCGATCTTGTCGTCGTTACTCATGGGCAGGGTCCTTCCGAGCCGCTTTTTTCTCCATCCGCCGGATTCTGCTGAGGATCCGCCGTTTCTTTTCTTCCGGCGAGCAGGCATCGGGATCGGCGATACCGGATTCATCGATGATGCGCCGCTGCAATGCCAGGGCCTGCCTGTCGCCCTGCAGCGCCAGTTCGCGGAGCTTCCTCATCAGGGCATCGCGGATCGGCATCGTCTGGTCGTCGTCCTTGGTCCTGACCTTGCGGTTGAGGACCCGATGCAGAACGTTGTTTAGGTCTTCCTGCTTGCGCGGCCGACCGCGGGGATTGCCGGACTTGCCCTTTTTGAACCGGGTATGCTGTGGCGGGTTCATGTACCCGACTTTGGGGGGAGCCTCTGCCGTCATTCGGCCGCCTCCACCGTCGTAGTGGCAGTCTCGGCCGCGCGGTCGAGCGCAACATCCGCGAAGGCCTGGTCGGTGCCCGCGAGCCGTGCCGGCTGGCCCGTCAGGGCCTCGAAGCGCCGGCAGATTACATCGCAGTAGAGCGGGTCGAGTTCGATCAGACGGGCTACGCGGCCCGTGCGTTCGGCCGCGATCAGGGTAGTGCCTGACCCGCCGAAACCGTCGAGCACGATGTCGCCGCGACGGGTCACGTCGCGGATGGCATCCGCCACCAGCGCGACAGGCTTCACGGTCGGATGAAGCGCCAGGTCTTCCTGGTTGCCGCCGAAACTGTTGACGCCGGGATAGTCCCAGACATTCGTCCGATAGCGACCAGTTTCGCCAAGGCCGAAGGTGTTCAGGTGCTTCGCGGTACCGACCTTGTAGACGAAGATCAGCTCGTGACGGGAGCGATAGAAGGTCCCCATGCCGCCATTGGTCTTGGCCCAGACCACCAGGTTCTTGAGCTCCGTATAGACCTCGGACCCCGCCGCGCTCAGTTCGTCCATGTGACGCCAGTCCATGCAGACGAAGTGAATCGCGCCATCGAGGCTGACGTCGACCATCGCGGAAAGGGCGTCGCGGAGGAAACTGGTAAATCCGGCTTTATCCATCTCGCCTGTCGCCATGGCGAACTCGCGATGCTTTACCTTGCCGGAGCCGCAGACGTGACCGTCGATCTTTACGTTGTAGGGCGGATCGGTGAAGGCCGCGCGGGCGCGATCGTCTCCCATGAGCAGCTGATATGTATCTGAATCCAGCGCATCGCCGCAGATCAGCTTGTGGACTCCAAGCTGCCAGATGTCGCCGGGGCGGGTGACTGCAGGACCCGCGAATACCTCGGGGACGACGTCCGCGGGATCGCGGTCACCGGTGTCGTCGTCATCCAGCAGCAGGTCGATCTCGGCCGTCTCGAAGCCGGTAATCTCGAGATCGAAGTCGAGATCCATCTCCGAGAGGGCCTGAAGCTCGATCGCGAGGATATCGCGGTCCCATCCTGCCAGTTCGGCCAGGCGGTTGTCGGCGATGACGTAGGCCCGCCGCTCGGCCTCGCTTAGATGCGCCAGTTCGATGACGGGCACTTCGTCATATCCGAGCTTGCGTACGGCGGCGACGCGGCCATGTCCGGCCACGATGCCATCGTTGGCATCTATCAGAACCGGGTTCACGAAGCTGAACTGCCGGATCGACGCCGCGATCTGGTCGATCTGCTTGTCGGAATGGGTGCGGGCATTCCCCGCATAGGGTTTGAGATCTTCCACCTTGCGGTAAGTGATCTTGAGCCGGAGCGTTTCCGGCAGGGTCGGGCTCTTCGCCCCGGTCTTCGCATTCGGCACAATAGGTCCTCCTCATGCACCACGCCCGCCGGACAGCCCGGAAGGCTCCTTCGAAACTTTCATGCGGTGCTGGCACCGCGGTCTCTCCGTTGATGCGTAAGCAGGACCCTCTGGGTCGCTCACGAGGGATCAGGGGGACCTGATCAGCGAACGGCTCCTTCGCTACCGTTCGACTCGTCGTTTGGATGCCAGATCTGGCAATGAACGGCGGGTGGAAAAGAGATGGGATTACCATCGGTCAAACGCAAGGAAAAAATGCCAAACATATAAATGGCTTATACAGAATCTGCCGTGTTCTCTTTTCGTTTCGCTCTGAGTCAGCCCTGGAACCAAGTCCCAAGTTCCAAGGCTGGACGGTTCAATCACTTCCGGAGGTAATCATATCGAAGCGCTGACGATCAAAACGACATTGCCGGTTGACGCATGGCCGAGACCGCCGCCGGCGGGCTCAGTTCACGACAGTCCGTCCGCGAAGCGGTGCGCAAAACACTGTTCAGCAAGAGTTATCTTGGCGACAGGCTTGATCCATCTGTTATGGTCAGCATAGAGCACGTCAGAAGAAGGCCATTAGAAGTAAAGCTATGAATTCCAAGAGAGTGCTATTCGAGACCTTCCATGACAGGATGAACGACGCGATTGAGAAAGGGTTTTACCTAGAAGCTTCTTGGTATGCTTATGCGCTTTTGGAGGATCGATTGATTTCGATGCTCAGGCAAAGCGGTGGAGTTTGCAAAAGCGGCTCAAATAAATCCATTACCATGCTTGGGCCAAAGCTCGGAGAATTAATGAGCCGAGCAGGTACGGACAAGCTGCTTTCGGAAAATCTACCAGCAACGCAGATCAACGACTGGAAAAACGAACGAAACGATCTGATGCATGCAATGGCCGAAGGCACAATGACCCAAGCAGAAATCGACAAAAAGGCCTATTTGCTCGCGCTCCAAGGGCGTGAATTGGTCAAAGAGGTTTCTACCGCAGCCATGAGGCTGAAGAAGCACAGAGCGAAAGCCCCTTAGAACGCGCGGGGCTATACTACATTCTGCGCCCGCCGCCCTCTTGGCAACGAGATCGGCGATGCTTACATCATCAGAGATGAACGGTCTTGGTCTCGCCCCTTCGCTGATCAGCAACAGCGCCGAGCCGCTGCGATGGCTCTATGTCACGCGGCGCTTCAAGGCACTTCAGGCCAATCTCGCCCTTCGGTCCACAGCCATTGAGGACGCGAACACCAAGGCGCAGGGGGTCATCAAGTCGCTGAACCGCTTCTTTAGGGGCGAGAGCAGCATCGACCATTATGTCTTGGCGGGATCGTGGGGAAAGCACACTGCGATTCATCCGCCGACCGATATCGATCTATGTTTCGCTCTTCCCGTCGAAATCTATCACCGCTTCAACGCCTACAGCGGCAACAAGCAATCACAGCTGCTGAACCATGTGAAGGATGTTCTCACCACGACTTATCCGCAGACCGCTATCCGTCAGGATGGACAGGTCGTCGTGGTCGGCTTCAACAGCATCACGGTCGAGGTAGTCCCTTCGTTCCTCGCAGTGGATCGCGGTCTAATAACTTGCGATACGAACAACGGCGGTCGCTGGAAGCAGGTCGATCCACTAGCCGAGATCGGCATTCTCGACCAATCGGACAAGACGCTGCGGGGCAACCACCGCAAGCTGGTGCGGATATTCAAGCAGTGGAAGCGGCACTGCAACGTGCCAATCAAGTCCTTCCACCTTGAACAGCTGATCGGCGAAGCCCTGCCTAGCCTCAGCTGGGGCAGTCATGACGAGTTCTGGTTCGACTGGATTGTGCGGGATGTCTTCGCACACATGATCTCGCGCGCGGGCGGCGGCTTCTTCATGCCAGGCGGTATCAATGAATGGATCGATCTCGGCGATGCGTGGAAGTTCAAGGCAGAAAGCGCACATCAGCGTGCGTTCAGGGCTTGCGAGTATGAGCGCGAGAACATGAATCTCTTGGCGGGTAGTGAATGGCAGAAGATATTCGGAACAATGATCCCCGAAATGGTGATCTAGCAGCGGCGCATGCGGCGCTCGTCAAGGAATGCCGAGAACAGGCGCGCAACACGCTTTACACGTCCACGAGCTTCTTCATCTGGCTGCGCGCCCTGAAGATGGCGCGCGCCGTGCTGTGGGTTCTCGCCGCTGCCTCGGGCGCAGCGGCTGCGAGCACAGTGCTATCATCGCGCGAAGATATGGAGCTTGTGATCGCAGGATTGGCCTTGCTTGCCGTGATCCTGCCAGGCGCCGTCAAGGCGCTGAACCTCGATGATGCCATAAAGGCCTATGCCGAAAAAGCGGGCGCGTTCAAAAACGCCGAAGGCGCTCTGCGCCGTGCAGCCAACGTGTGGTCGAACAAGCCTTACGATGAATTCGAGAAGGAAGCTAAGTCAGCGCTGTCCCAACTGGACGAAGCCCGAAAAGGCTCGCTTACCCCGCCCGAGCTTTGCTTCAAGGCTGCGCAGCGCAAAGTAAAATCCGGCGACTACGATCCTGATCCAGAAGAATAGTCGCTAAACGCTTAGAATGGCTAGGGATCTCGAATCCCTTCACCTCTAGTTCAAAGCCATCATCAATCAGCTCGAGCATCTACTCGTTCAAAATCTAGATGTCCCAGCCTGCGTTAAGGGCCGATTTGTTGTCAGCAATGAGCAGTGCCTTTTTCTGGGCCAGGGTCAGGCCATAGAGTCGAACGCAAGGCACCTCGCATATCCCAGCCGCTTGAGCGCTTGATCAATACCACAGACAGATGCGGTCACGTCATGCGCATCGGCCAAGGCTCACTGCAACCCCTTTGGCGTGATGTCAGGGTCCTGTTGGATTAACTCGATCAGAAATTCCTGATATTAGGCCATCCGACGGCTGAAACTAGTCCTCCAGCGATACGACCGATCCATCCGACGTGATGCAAATAGCTGGCCCGACCAGTTTGTAGACGCTCGCATCTGGGGAAATCGCTGCTAGTCGCCGGTGCACCAGATCACTGTCCATTATTGAGAAGTCTGTCGTCTCTTGACTGCCAACTGGCTCGAAACCTGCATCGACACGGATCCCACCTCTATCCGTCAGCAGATACCTCGCATGGAAGTCTTCACCGCCATCCTTTTCGCACCAACAGAAGAAGGAGATTTTCATCCCGGAAGGGATGATGTCGCTAGATAGAGTTGCTGCTTCACGTCTTAGGATTTCGTTCGAAAGCCCTTTCTTTGTGTCGTTTCGATAATGGAACTCACAAACGGCACTTGGATTGACTTCGCCGACCAAACGCAAGACCTCGCGGAAGAGTTTCCTTTGTCTTTGGTTGAACGGATCAAAATATGGGTCGACGAACACCAGTCTCGACCCAAACTGGAGCAGACCACGCAATGCATTAGTTATCGACTCAATATCCCTGGGAATATTGCTTTCATGGGGCACCTTCATCAAAGGTGCACTCTCATCCAACATATCGATGGAAAGCGCTTCAGTCTCATTTTTCGGGACTTGGCTGGCGATGATTGCATGAAATGGCTTCTGGTTATGTTGGGCCAAGGCGTTGTCCAGCCATGATCCAAGCGCTGGATCGAAAGTTCGGCCGTTCCGAACCACCTTGTTTTTTTTCGCCTGCTTTAGGGCTTCTTCAACCATCTTTTTTTGAATCGGTGACAGAGCATTTGCCGCGTTATAGACTTCTCGAAACCAACTCTTGGGGAATTGAGATATTAGCCGGCCTTTATCAAAACCGAATTTTTCGATGAGATACCGAAAATTCTCCCAACTCGAGCCAATTGCCTGAGGCTCAACAGCATATTCATAGTGCATTAGAAGAGCTCCTCGGCGCGCTCTTCAAAAAATCCTTTCGGCCAGTTGTCTACAAAATCTCCGCTGTCGCTAACACGCAACCTACGAAACACGGGTCCGCGCTCTGTACCTTCGACATAGACGACTGAGATATCGCTCGGCTTTAAACCCGACACACCCGGTGGCAACTCGTCGTCTCCCAGCTCGCGAACCCTTCTTAGAAGGCGCAGCATTATGTGTTCGCTATGAGTTTCAACCAATAGTGTTCGCTCAGGCCCCGTAGCGGGCTTTTCGTTTTGTGTTGCAGTGATGAACAGATCACCCAGCCCGACTTGAATTGCTGGATGGATGTGAAGTTCAGGTTGTTCGATCGCTACAAGACCGCCGGGTTCCATCAAGCAGGCGACAACCACTGGCACCATTTGAGAAATCCCGACCCCTACGTCGCTGGGCGCGACGGGTATACTACGTACCACATCCATCAGCCCGATTTCAGACTTGGTCGGAATTGCCTCATAAAGCTCTTGCAGATCACCGAGATCATCTTCGTTGATCCCCCGCTTGAACAACTGATGCAGGCCATCAGCAGTTGAGATCTGTTTGTAGTCCGATTTCACGAGCACATAGCCAGTACGAAGCCGCTCGTCCGATGACATCCATTCATTGACACTGTCCAGCAGCTCATCACCAGCTTGCGTGTACAGTACATCCCAAGCGGCTAACCCTTGAGCCCACCTGGATTCGTCTGGCGAAAGACGGGGGCGGTAGCCTCTACTCGGGATCTCGCGAAGCGGGCCGATGTACGTGACAGATTGCAGGTAGTCGCGAGCAATACGCGCAGGGCCAAGCACCAACTCATCCAACAATTCGGCAAGTGCTGCTCGTCTAGCATTCTCTATGGCAATCGCTTGATTGGTCTTGCCTGCTCCGGGGACCTGAAGGTGGCGCGGTAGGGCAGAGCTCGCTTCTTCAACGTCGGCCGGCTCAATGTCACGAAGGTCAGGTGCGAGCGGTTTGTCCAGATCGGGGAGAGCACCTAACGGCGTGTCGATCGCGATCGCATATATCGAGTCCTGTCCCTCAAGATTCTCGACTGCGTCTGCGATTGGCCTTTTTGCTTGGTTCACTTCCGCCAGCCGGTTTTCAAGCTGATCTTTCAAAGCGCCTCTCAGGCGGGATGCGCGTTCCCACGCGTCCTTGTCGGATTGCTCAAGCGAGGCAATCAATCTTGAGAGATCATAGACTTCCTGCTGAAGGGGAGAGACCACCTCAAACTCACTGCCACCATCTTCGCCCGATAATTCCTCGGGAAGCTCGAGATCGGCCTGTGGATCTGTGATTTCCGACAAGAGGGGGTGGTCGAACGCGAAGTTGCACAGTCGGGCCCGACCTCTTTGCGCGGGTGAGATGATTTCAGCGACCGTCTTACCATCCATTTCTGCAGACAGACGTGAGATAAATGGCGCGTCGATGAGATGGCTCCATCGTACTTCGATGCCGAGGCCGACCTCCTGGACGACCGCATAATCACGCAACTCCGTGTTTTCCCCAACGATGTAGCGGATTCCCAGCCGTTCGAAATCTCGATCTCCGAGCCGACTTCCAGAGTTCAAAGGGAGCCGGTCGCTGCCCTGATCCTCGGTCATATCGATCCGGACCTTGATGCGGATCGGGCGTTTGAGGTCGTGATTGTGGACGAGCGTGGCGAAGCCGCCGAGGTCGGTCAGGCCGCCGGCGATGGTTTGGTCGGGATCAGGATTGTTGCGTTCAAGGATCTCACGCAGGTAGTGCAGCGCCTGCAGGATTGTGCTCTTGCCGGCGCTGTTGGGGCCGAACAGCAGCGTGATCGGCGCGAGGTCGATGCTCTGCTTCGTGCCAATGCCTTTGAAGTTCTCAATTTCGATGTGGCTTAGACGCATGCTGAAATCCTACAGTTCGCCACGAAAAGCGCGTTGGGAAAGAGAACCAAAAAAATCCTTGGATGCTTCAACAGCGGCACCCAACTTTTTCGTCAGCGAGAGCTTCTTCTGGACGACACGCTCAAATCGATTTTGCTCCTCATCTTCAGGAACGACGATCTCTATTGGATAAATCCTACTCCCAGAAATCAGAGGCTGTGCCGCTCGCCCGGCATACTGATTGAGGTTTGCAAATCGTAGTGCCCACTCAAGATAGGTCTTGTTAATGGGCATCTTGTACTCTCGGACATACAACGCGTTATCCGTAATCCACGATCTCGGCTCGCTGATGTGAACAGCGCCGCAATAAACACCAACTCTGCCGATCACTATCCGAGATTCTTCAAACATATACTCAGAATGATATCCGTTAATGCCGTTTCCTCCGTAGACCGGGTAACTCCCATCGGGGTCCATCATCTTTGCCGTAAGGCCGTTGCCACTCGAAACCTTGATGATGTCGCCCAAGGGTATCTGCCGATAACCTTTTGGGTTCGTGACTGGATCCCCAAACATCTCCAAAAACACCGACTTCAGAAACTCATCCGCAAAGTCTAGTGCCTGCTCGCGTTTACGACGAATGGCGTCGGCCTTGTCGAGGATCGCCGCGATCCGGCATTGTTCTTCGATGCTGGGGACCGGGATCTCTATTGCGTCCAGTTCGGATTTCCTGATGTTCTTGATGCCAACGCCGGATGAATTTCGGGTCCAGTCCCGAAACCTCGGGGACTGTAGGTAATGAAATAGGTATCGGGAATGAATTTTCCCTTTCTTTGGTCGAACCACGGCACAGAATGCCCCAAAGGATCCGTCCCAATCATCATATGAATATGCGGTCTTACCTACAATTTCTGGACTGCCGGACGATGTGCACATGACGATATCACCACGGCGCAGTTTCTGTTTTTCAGAAACTTTGTTCTTTGGAACAAAGACGAGCCCATCCCCCAAGATCAACCGATCTTGAATATTCCCAGCTCTTAATACAGGCATGTAGCCATCGCGCGCCTCAGCAACTGAATCAGCTTTCGAGAAAGTGACACCACGGATTACATCCGCATTTTCGGCAAGTGGGATGGACTGAGCGGTCTTCATCCAAGCAATCCTTCAAGCTCAGAGAGATCGCGCGCAATCTCCTCGTTCAGACTCTTCATCCGCGCCAGTATCTCGGCGGGGGGATCATACTCCTCCTCCGCGTAAGCCCTCTCTTGATACCGAGTTAACGATAGGTCGTAGTTTGACTCCCGGATCTCCTCAGCGGGTACAAAGAACGCCTTTTGAGTCCGATCCGTGTCCTTCTGTGGATCGCGCTTCGTCCAAGCCGCAAGGCAAGCCGGCAAATCGTCTTTGTCGGGCGTCGGATCCCGTTTATCATCAAGCGTGTAACCGTCGTGTTCGACGTCATAGAAGAAGACGTCGTCTGTCCGCCCCCCCTTCGTGAAAACCAAAATGCCTGTCGAGACCCCGGCATAGGGTTTGAACACACCGCTCGGTAGAGAGATAACTGCCTCCAGCTGGTTTTCATCTAGCAACTGCCGACGCAGCGCAACATGCGCGGTCGATGATCCGAATAGAACCCCATCCGGAACAATGGTTGCCGACCTGCCGCCGGTTTTCAGCATGCGCAGGATCAGGACGAGGAAGAGCAGCTCTGTCTTCTTCGTCTTCACCTTGCGCAGCAGGCCGGGATGCACGTCCTCGAAATCCAGGCTGCCCTTGAATGGTGGGTTGGCGAGTATGACGTCAAACCCTTCGCTTGCGGCCTGCGGATACTTGTCGCTGAACCCGGTGCTGAGCGTGTCCTGGTAGTGAATGTCAGGATTGTCCACGCCGTGGAGCATTAGGTTCATCGCCGCGATACGCAGCATCGTTGCGTCGAAATCGAACCCGTGGAACATCTCGCTGCGGATGTGGTCCCAGTGATCCTCCAGCCTGTCGCCGACGAAAATCTCTTCGGTTTTTCCAGTCTCAGGATCTGTGACACGTTCTATTTGATCCTTTGAGGTATGTTCTTTCAACAAGTACTGCATCGTCTCGACGAGGAAGCCGCCGGTGCCTGCCGACGGGTCGCCGACTGTCTCGTCCGGCTGTGGGTCGAGTAGTTCGACCATCAGTTTGATGATATGGCGCGGGGTGCGGAACTGGCCGTTGATACCGGCCGTCGTCAGCTTGCTGAGCAGATATTCGTAGAGGTCACCCTTTGTGTCTCCTTCGGTCAGTGGCAGCTTGTCGATCATATTGACCGCTTTCACCAAAAGGCTCGGCTTCTGGATCATCAGCTGCGCGTCTTTCATGAACTCCGCAAAGGCGGATCCGCTGGTCGACGACTTGCGGAAGTGCGGGAAGACTTCGTCTCGTACGAGCGGCAGCATTTCCTCGGCACCGAGGTGCCGGAACTGCGACCAGCGTAGATGCTGTTCGTCATCATCAAACCGCCGCTTGAACGGTTTTTGCGTGCGGCGCATGCGGTTTTCATCGCGGGTCTCGTTAATGTCGAGAAGACGCGCGAACATGAGGAAGGTAACCTGCTCGATCACCGTGAGAGGGTTCGTGATCCCGCCCTGCCAGAATTCCGTCCAGAGCGCGTCGATCTCGCGTTTGAGGGCACCTGTAATCATTGATCTTTCGTCCTTTCAGAGGCTTCTTGTTCGTCGCCGCCCCCCGTTGAAGGCGGCGCAAACTGGTCGACGATTTCCATGAGCTCGTCGACGTCTTTTTCATTTTCGAACACCCCGTCGGGCCCGTCGGCATCGACGACCGTGAACGGATCTTCATATAGCTTGGCGCGGGTAATCGAACCGTAGCGCGCGATGTGGTTCTTGAGCAGACCAAGGAAGCGTGTCTGCTTGGCTTTCAAACTTGGATGCGTCCGCGCGAAATCTGCGAATTTCGCTTCCACCGCCTCAGGGTCGAGGCCGATGATCGAGCGGATTACAAAATCCAACGGAGCAGCGGTCTCAGAAAAGAACTCCTCGAGGATCTCGCGGTTTACTCCGGGCGTCTGGGCGAGGATCAGCGAGACCAGTTTCTCGATGTCCGCTTCTGAAACTGGCTCGCCACGGCTGATCTTCTGAAGCGTTGGGTTCTCGTCGAAATGCTTGCGCAGCTCTTCTTCGACGACCTGGCGGTAGGCCTTCATGTTCACCGCATCGAGACTGACCTTGCGACGGGCCGATTGAACCTCGGAGGCGGTCTCCGTCACATCAATGATTTTGGGCGGCACGGCGGGGCCCGACGTGCGCTCCCGATACCGCATGATTTCGCGGAGAGGCTTTCTGACCTCTTCGAGCTTCTCGACGGTAAGATCGTCCCAGAATGCATCCGATTTCACGGACTTGATGACCTCGGCCTTCTCTCGGACGGGATTCAGATGCATCTGAAGCGCACCGAGGCGCTCAAGCATATCGATCTTCAGATCCCCAACCGTATTGGATTGCCGCAGGACGGCAATCTGAATGCGGGCAATCAGGTGGTCGAGCGCATAAGCGTCGCCATGTCCGCGGATGTTCCGCCATTGCATGAGCGGCGCGATCACCTGACGCAAGCCAACGACGGTCGCCGGCGCAAAGGCCTTCAAGGCTTCAGGCGCCCCAAGCGACCGCTTTTCCCGCCATTTTTCGCGAACCGCGATCGTTTCCTCGTCAAGGTCGTTGATGTCCTTGCCGATCAACTCAATGACTGCTTCAAATGCCGGGATTTCGCTTTTCTTCAGGGCGAGCTCGGCGAGGTTGATCCGCTCCTCAAACACGAGCTGCATCAGCGACTTCGTCTGGGTGGGTTCAGCCGGCCGATAGCCCGTCTCGAAGCGTTCGAAGTTCCCCCAATGGTCAAAGATCCGGAACACGGTCTTGTGTTGCCCGGGCCCGAACAGGTCTTCGCAGAGCCGCGTGCCGCGCCCGATCATCTGCCAGAACTTCACGGGCGATTTGACGGGTTTCGCAAACACGAGGTTGAGGATCTCCGGGATGTCGATCCCGGTATCGAGCATGTCGACCGAGATCGCGATGGTGAGCTCGTCGTTCTTGCCGTCATCGTTGCCCTTGAAGTCATCGATCAGCTGCTCAGCACGTGGATCATAGTTATCGATGACCTGGCAGAAGCGCCCGCCATACTGGGGGTACATCTCGTCAAAGAGCTGTCGCAGAAGCACGGCGTGCTGGTGGTTGCGGGCGAAGATAATGCTCTTTCCAGGGGTCTGCCCCGTGGCATCCCGCAGCCCGTTCTCCATCAGGTTCCGCAGGATCGCCCGGTTGGTGTCCTTGTTGTAGATCACATTGTCGATCTGGTCGGCCGCGAAATCATATTGGGATGGGTCTTCGCCCTGATCCTCTAGCTCCTTGATCTGCTCAGCGGTCAGGGTGTCGAGGGTGATCCCCTCGCGCATGAACTGCGTCGTGTGCTCAAACACCTCAAAGGGTGTCAGGAACCCATCGCTTACAGCTTCTTCCAGGTCATAGTTCGCGGTTGGGAGCTGCCCTTCGCACTGGAACAAATCAAAGGTGCTGCGCGTCACGAAGTCGACCGGTGTAGCCGTCAGGCCGATCTGCAGACTGTCGAAGTAAGTGAAGATGTCGCCGTAGACGTTGTAGATGCTTCGATGGGATTCATCGGCGATGATGAGATCGAAGTACCCCACATCAAAGGACTGAAACACTTTCTTCATCGCTGGATATGTCGCGATGAAGATGCGTTCCTTTGCGGAGCTGTCGATCCGTCCACTGACCACCCTGATGGGCTCAGAGGCGAGAAAATCACCGAAGGCGTTCTTGGCTTGCTTTCTGAGCTCGCGCCGGTCGCACAGGAAGAGCACGCGCTTGACCCATCCCGCCCGGATAAGGAGCTCTGTCAGAGCGATTGCAACACGGGTTTTCCCAGTGCCAGTGGCCTGCACGACAAGCGATTTGCGGTGGTTCGCGGTGAACCGCTCTGACACGCGCTTGATCGCTTCGATCTGGTAGAGGCGATTGACGATGTCAGACCGCGGCTCGATCTTATCAAGCGCTTTGCGGCTCTTGCGTTGAAACTTCACGAGATACTGAAGGCTGTCCTTGGAATAGTATCCATAGACCTTCCGCGGCGGGTAGCCGCCGGCGTCGTCCCACATCCAGATGTCGTAACCATTGGTGTAGAAGATCACCGGTCGCTGCCCGTGAATCTCCTCAAGACCGTCCGCGTAGAGTTTTGCCTGCTGCCGGCCTGTTTCAGGATCGACCGACGTCTTCTTCGCTTCAACGACTGCCAGCGGCGTGCCGTCATCATCCCAGAGCACATAGTCGGCATATCCAATGCCACTCGCAGTCGGCTGGGAGGGGACCTCGACCTCTTTGCCGACTTCGCTTGTGCTGGCGTCGCCGCCCGCAACATTCCAACCGGCGGTCGCGATCAGGCTGTCGATAATGCGGGCCCGTGTGGTCGCTTCATCAAAATTCAGCAGGTTCGCAGATTCTGCGGCGGTTGAAGCCAGAGCTTCGATTTCGGCAGCTTTCTTTTCAGCGGCCGTAGCTGTTTGACGTGCTTCCTCGAGCTCCTGGAGAAGCTTCTCCATTTGAGCTTCCTGGCCCGCCAGCTTTTCAAGCAGCTCGCGCTTTTCTCGCTTCAGCTTGCCTTTCGTCTCGTCGACAACCGACTGCGGAATTTCGGTGAACTTGGGCAGTTCATCCGGCGTGCCTTTGCGTGCCTGGACGAAGACCCAGCGTGAGAGGTCGAACGCCTCTTTGATCAGCCACAAGGCATTCTTCGTGCTCGCGGGGTCTCCATGCGCGGCCTTGTTTCCGTGGATGCGAATCGCATGCAGCTTATCAAGCACCACTTTCGGCACGATGGCCGAAAAGGCCTCGTTGCGCAGGAGATCAATGAACGCCGCCTGGTCCGGCTTGGGAAGACGGAGGTCCCGATAGATGTCCTTTGTGAGGTTCTCGGCAAAGAGCCTGAGCTTCACCAGCGCGCTTGCAGGGTCAGCATAGGCGTAGGCCTCAGCGAATGCGCCGAGTTCCGCCAGCTCCTGCCATTCCGGGCGCAGGAATTCGAAGTTGCGCGACTTCATGGTCGCCTCCCTTCGGCATTGAAGGAGAGCGGCAATCCTCGCGCCGCACAGACAGTGTCTGCCGGAATATCTGCCAACCTAGGATACGCCATATTTCGTCATCCAGTTTGTCAGCGTTTGATAGCTTGGCAGCCCAATCAGTTTTGCTGCGTTTGTCTTGTTCCCCTCCGCATGCGCGATCGCGCGAGTGATATAGTGCCGCGCAACTTCCGCCATGATTTCCTGCAAGTTCACACCTTCGTCGAGCGACTTATCAAGAATGCCATTCTGGGTCCCAGCCGGCGCCGGCGCAGTAAAGACGGCGTCCCAGACGTCGTCTTCTGTGATCTGAGGGCCTTCGCTCCAGATCGCCGCCCGGCGTAGCGAGTTTTCAAGTTCGCGGAGGTTTCCGGGCCAGGTGCGCTGAAGAAGCACATTCTTCGCGCCCGGCGAAAGCGTCTTCTTCTCAAAGCCGGGTTCGTCAGCGCTCTGCTCATTGATGCGTTCAAGCAGCATTTCGATGAGCGGGCCGAGATCTCCTTTTCGCTCTCGGAGGGGAGGGATCTTGAGGACAAGCACAGCCAGCCCGAAAAAGAGTTCCTCGCGGAAGTCGCCGGCGGCCACAACGTCGATCAACTGCTTTCGTGTGGCTGCAATGATCCGCACATCCGCTCTTTCAACTTGTGAAGCTGCGACCTCATCACCTGTCCTCTCATCGAGGAGAACCTGAAGCCGGACCTGCGTTTGCGGTGGCAAGAGCTCGACTTCATCGAGATAGAGGGTGCCACCGGAGGCTTCCGCTAGCGCGCCGGCGCCATTGTCTGATCCAAATATCTCTGCGTCGATCTGGTCAGGCTTGAGGGCGCCACAGTTCAGCGACACAAAAGGCTCGGTGCGCCTTGGGCCGAATTCGTGGATGGCTCGCGCCAGAACTTCCTTCTCAGTGCCGGCCTCCCCCTCGATCAGAATAGGCACATTGCGCACGGCGGCCTTCTTTGCCTTGCTCGCCATGCGGTCCATGGCCGGACTTCTGAAGATGAGATCGCCGAACGTCTTGGTGTCGAGACCGCCGCTCAGCTTTGCCAACCTCGCATCCGCAGACTCGATGATTTTTGGGAGGAGTTCAGCAGAGACGTCGAACGGAACTTCAATCGTCTGGACGCCGCCCTCCTTCGACGATTGCAGAAACTTTGCCGGAAAACGTGTTGCGCCCAGGATGGCCCAGACAAGCGCCATTGCCCAGGTGCCCGGGCTCAGATGAAAGGTGAGTTCAGGAATGTCTGGGGCGACAGCCTGCCGGCAGCTCTCAACGACATCTACTGCAATCTCGTGAATTGCGTTGAGGTCGGTTGGGTCGCTGAGCTGGACGCGCTCGACGACAATATCTACCGGCGTCCGCTGGCTCAGCCAATCCGTGTATGCCGCAACCCGCTCGCCGCCCTGGTTCGCGATCAGAACCAGGCGGTCAAAGCGCCGCTCTTCTACTGCACTGCAGATCGGGCCCGTCTGCCCTTCAGGGTGGGTCGGGGCGTCGAGGTCTTGCGTGCCTGTCCATGCCATTAGAATCTTCATGTTTGCCTAAATAGAAGGAATCTTACGCTCATGCAAGAGCTCTTATGCCTTTTCTCTCGAAGCCATTCAGCGCCGGTGGCGTAACGCAAGCATCTGATAAATATATCATAAATCAGATGTTATCGCTTGAATCGCCCCTGCAGCATAAAAAATTTTGTGCGAAAACACAAAAAATATCTTGCAACGGAGCGTAAGGTTTCTTATTTCAGGGTCAGCAGCGGCGAGGGCCGCAAATTTTGGGGATGTCACAAGATGGCGCAGCAAGAGAAAGACGAACTGGAGGAGGTCACCGCCAAAGTGAGTGCGCTCACCAAGGCGCTTCTCGACGAGGGCAAGGATCCTTCGATGGTCGCCTTTGCGTTGACCTCGGTGGCGGCCGACATGGGGCTGCAGGTTTGTGGCGACCCGATGCGGGTCTTTCCGGTGCTGCTCGGCGCGATCTCTCAGCAAGCGCACATGCGCGTGGAGGATCGTGCTGAGCAAGACGCCGAAGAGCCGGCGTGTGTCCCGCTTGGTGCGACTGTTCACTGAGTGGGTCGGGTTTGGATCGAGAGAAAGGGAGAAGAGAGATGAAGGCAAAGCAAAAGCTCCGGGGCGTGTCCCTTCTTTCGGCTGTCTTTGGTGAGCTGTCGCAGCAGCTGCCGGACGGCATTGTCTCGACCGAGGAGTTGCTCGGGGCGGCTCAGAAGCTGATCGAGTTGTCGAAGCGGGAGTACGTGACCGATGCGCATCCCAACGAACGGCGTCATCAGGGATACTATTCCTATGATCTCTGCACCGCATTCGACAAATTCCAGGGGCGTATCCTGGAAACGGAAATGGGATTGCAAAGCGATCCGCTTGCGGGCCGTGGTCGGCGAAATGGTTTGAAAGAGCTGCTGGGTGGCAGCCGCGAAGATATGGTTCTGGAGGAAGTCTATGGCTGAGTACAAAGCAGCATCCGCCTTGCGAGAGCACATGCTCGAGGGGCATCCGGTTACACTTTTGGAAGCGATCCTTCTCTTTGGTGTGCGGAATCCAAATGCGGAATTTACCCGAATAAAAAAGGACCGGTTTCTAATTGAATCTCGTGAAGTGCCGATGGCGAAAGTCATCCGCAGGATCAACGAATACACGGTCTGCAAGGTCCCTGAGGGTCTTCCCTACAAGGAGATTCAGCTGACCGAGTACTGGATTAAGAAATGAGACGAGCGTTCACACCTCGGCAAAGGCGCATCCTGAGGATGCTCGCCGGCAACCTCTGCCAGATGTGCGGGGCGGTGTTGGATGCGGGCTTCCATGCAGATCACGTGCGCGCCCACTCGAGGGGTGGACCAACGATATTGGCAAACGGGCAGGCGCTTTGCGCCACATGCAATTTGAAGAAAGGCGCAAGCAATGACGACGATTAATCTGAGACCGTGGCAGGCTGCCTGCGCCAACAAAGCAATCGACTGGCTGCAGGCCGGCGAAGATCGGCATTTCCTGATTAATGCCGCACCCGGCGCGGGTAAGACCATCTGCGCTTCGGTTATTGCACAGCGGCTGTTTGAAGCGGGCATGATCGACAGGGTGATCGTGATCGCGCCGCGCACGACAGTGGTGAACCAGTGGGCTGACGAGTTCAAATTCGTAACCGGGCGCCCGATGCTGAAGATTACCGGTGCCGACGAAGAGCCCGAAAACTATGGCGTCGATCTATGTGCAACGTGGTCAGCGATTCAAGGTTCGCTCGATGGCCTCCAAGCCGTATGCCGGCAGGATCGGACGCTGGTCATTTGCGATGAGCACCATCATGCAGCGCGAGCGGCTGCTTGGGGCGATGGAGCAGACGGTGCATTCGCGGATGCGAAGTATTCCCTGATCCTGACCGGGACGCCGATCCGGTCCGATGGTAAGGAGTCTGTCTGGCTCGCCTATGACGATCAGGGTCTGATCGACCACCCCGAAGGCGGGTCCTACACACTCTCGTATGGCGAGGCTGTCGATCTTGAATACTGTCGGCCCATTACCTTCCATCGGCACGAGGGCAAGTTTTCGGTAACGCTGGATGACGGCGAGAACATTTCCGTGTCCGGGACAGAGGACACCGACTTCTCACCGGCGCTGAAGCGGATCCGGGGCCTTCAGCAGGCGTTGGACTACTACAAACTCGCTTGCACCCCGAAATATCTGGCTTCGGGCGCGGCAGATCCTGACTCCTATCAGGCCAACATGCTGCAGTGGTGCATCGACAAGCTGAACGACCTTCGGCTTCGCATGCCCGAGGCCGGCGGCCTCGTGATTGCGCCCAATATCCCGGTTGCGGAGTACATGGCGGAGCTTCTCGAACTCCTCGATGGCGAGAAGCCCGTGGTGGTCCACAATCAGGTCGCCAACCCGGAAGGCAAGATCACCGCCTTTCGCAACAGCAAGAAGCGCTGGATCGTCTCCGTGGCCATGATCTCCGAGGGCGTCGACATCC
>NZ_JBXWRS010000023.1:0-23703 GCF_059612985.1 Ruegeria sp. BHSC043
GGGTAACGCTGCTCGGCTAGGACCAACGACGCAAGGGTTGTGCGCACCATCAGTGCGGGCTCCGCCATACGCATGATTGAGGAAGGGATACCATGACAGAGAGCAACAAAACCGCCACGCTGACCGTCCACGGCGACACTTACGAACTGCCGGTGCTCTCGCCGACCGCCGGGCCGGACGTCATCGACATTCGCAAGCTGTACAGCCAGGCGGGCGTGTTCACCTATGACCCCGGCTTTACCTCGACCGCCAGCTGCGACAGCACCATCACCTATATCGACGGTGAAAAGGGTGAACTGTTGCACCGCGGCTATCCGATCGACCAACTGGCCGAGAAATCGCACTTCCTCGAGGTGTGCTTCCTGCTGCTGTATGGATATCTGCCCAAGGCCGACGAACTGGAACAGTTCGAAACGACCATCACCCACCACACGATGCTGCACGAGCAGATGCAGTATTTCTATCGCGGGTTCCGCCGCGACGCGCACCCGATGGCGATCATGGTGGGTGTCGTGGGCGCGATGTCGGCCTTCTATCATGACTCGACCGACATCTCGGATCCGCGCCAGCGCGAGATCGCGTCGCACCGCTTGATCGCCAAGATGCCCACCATCGCGGCCTGGGCCTACAAGTACCACATCGGCCAGCCCTTCGTTTATCCGCGCAACGATCTGGACTATGCGTCGAACTTCCTGCGCATGTGCTTTGCTGTTCCGGCCGAGGATTACGAGGTCAACCCGATCCTCAGCCGCGCCATGGACCGCATCTTTACCCTGCACGCAGATCACGAGCAGAACGCCTCGACCTCGACCGTGCGTCTGGCGTCGTCCTCGGGCGCTAACCCGTTCGCCTGCATCGCTGCCGGCATCGCCTGTCTGTGGGGCCCGGCCCATGGCGGCGCCAACCAGGCCTGCCTGGAGATGCTGGAAGAGATCGGCAGCGTAGACCGTATCCCCGAATACATCGCCCGCGCCAAGGACAAGAATGACCCGTTCCGCCTGATGGGCTTTGGCCACCGCGTGTACAAGAACTTCGACCCGCGGGCCAAGGTAATGAAGCAATCGGCCGACGAGGTTCTGGACCTGCTGGGCATTGAGAACAACCCAAAACTGCAGGTCGCCAAGGCGCTTGAGAAGCAGGCGCTGGAAGATCCGTATTTCGCCGAGAAGAAGCTGTTCCCGAACGTCGATTTCTACTCGGGCATCATCCTCGAGGCGATGGGCTTCCCGACCTCGATGTTCACCCCGATCTTTGCCCTGTCGCGGACCGTCGGCTGGGTCAGCCAGTGGAAAGAGATGATCGCCGATCCGCAGAATAAGATCGGCCGTCCGCGCCAGCTGTACCTGGGCGAGACCATGCGCGACTATGTCGACATCGAAAACCGCTGAAGAACCCGACCCCGCCACAGAGCGGGGTCTTTTTCTATTGGAACAATGACAGCTGGTCGCCGGGCAGCGGCGGCCGCGCGAACAGGTCGCAACGCAGATCGGGCGTTCGCACTGCTAGTCCCAACCGGGCCACGGCTGCGTTGAACCGATTGGCGATCAGCTCGGCAAAGACGCCCTCGCCCCGCATCCGATGCCCCCAGCGCGGGTCATAGTCCTTGCCGCCATGCATCTCGCGCAGCCGCGCCATCACCTTTTCGGCGCGGCCCGGTTCGTGATCCGCCAGCCATTCCCGCCACAGGTCTGAAACCTCGCGCGGCAGGCGCAGCATGATCCAGCTGGCCGCATCCGCCCCCGCATCTCGGCCTGCCTCCAGCAGGGCCTCAAGCTCGTGGTCGGTCAGGCCGGGAATGACGGGCGAGGTCATCACCCGCACCGGGATCCCGGCCTCGGTCAGCGCCCGAATAGTCTGCAACCGCCGTTGCGGCGACGGCGCGCGCGGCTCCATCCGCCGCGACAGGCTGCCATCCAGCGTGGTCAGCGAAATGCCGACCCGCACCAGCCCCTTGGCCGCCATGGGGGCAAGCAAGTCCAGGTCCCGTTCGATCATCGTTCCCTTTGTCACGATGGCCACCGGGTGGTTGAAGTCATGCAATACCGCGAGGCAACGTCTTGTTATCTCATGCGTCTTTTCGATCGGCTGGTACGGGTCTGTGTTGGTTCCCAACGCGATCGGCGCCACTTTGTAGCGGCGCGCCGAAAGCTCGGCCCGCAGGATCTCGGGCGCGTTCGGCCGGGCGATCAGGCGGGTTTCGAAATCCAGCCCCGGCGACAGGCCCAAATAGGCGTGGGTCGGCCGGGCAAAACAATAGACACACCCATGTTCACACCCCCGATACGGGTTGATCGACCGGTCGAACGGCAGGTCCGGCGACCTGTTGTGGGTAATGAGTGACCGCGCGGTTTCGTACCGGACATCCGTGCGTAAGGGCGGCAGAACCTCGGGGATATCCCAGCCATCATCGAAGTCTTCATACGCGAACTGCTCGTACCGGCCGGCTTGGTTGGACCGGGCGCCCCGCGCACGTTTTTCCTGCTGAACACGCATGTTTGTTCACCTATTGTTCTCACTGCACAGTGATAACGACGGGACGATCTCGGCGCAAGCCGAACCGCGTTCTTGCATACCTCGGTTAAACTCTGAGGATGGAATCCACGTGAAATTTCTACAGAATGATCATGTGAAATTTTCGTTCGTTGGACGCAAGATTTTCGCCTATAGGTCGGTCCCGGAACCGCCGAGGTCGCAATCGTCACAGTCCGACTGCGACGTTTTGGCCAAAACGGAAAAAACAGCCACCACGGGCCCATGGCCCCAACAGCTCAGGGATTTGCCCCATGTCCGATGAAGAAGACATCGTCCTGTCGGAACTGAATGACGACGAACTCGTCGAACAGATGTTTGATGACCTGTATGACGGCCTGAAGGAAGAGATCGAGGAAGGCGTCAACATTCTGCTGGAACGCGGCTGGGCCCCTTACGACATTCTGACCAAGGCTCTGGTCGGCGGCATGACCATCGTGGGGCATGACTTCCGCGACGGCATCCTGTTCGTACCCGAGGTTCTGCTGGCCGCCAACGCGATGAAGGGCGGCATGGCGATTCTCAAGCCTCTGCTGGCCGAAACCGGCGCGCCGCGGGTCGGCAAGATGGTGATTGGAACCGTCAAAGGCGACATCCACGACATCGGCAAGAACCTCGTATCCATGATGATGGAAGGCGCCGGGTTCGAGGTGGTGGACATCGGCATCAACAACCCCGTCGAGAACTATCTGGAAGCACTGGAGACCGAACAGCCGGACATTCTGGGCATGTCGGCCCTGCTGACCACGACCATGCCCTATATGAAGGTCGTCATCGACACGCTGGTCGAACAGGGCAAGCGCGACGACTATATCGTGCTGGTGGGCGGCGCCCCCCTGAACGAAGAATTCGGCAAGGCAATCGGTGCCGATGCCTATTGTCGCGACGCCGCGGTGGCAGTTGAAACGGCCAAGGAATTCGTGTCGCGCAAGCACAATCAGCTGGCCGGCTGAACGCAACGCCCGACCCGATCAACAAACCGCCTCTCTGGGGGCGGTTTTTTTATTTCTTGACAACAGGTTGAGTGTTTTGATTTCCGGCTTAACCTTCCGGTAATCTTTGGCTAGTAGAGCACCGTTAACGAGCATACGAGGTTCCTGTGCCAACGACGTTCACGGCCATCTATCTCGGCAATCTAGCCGACATCGACACCTTCGAAGGAAACAACCGCGCCGAAAACGCACAAGCCCTTGTTGGGTCTCAATTCGGCGGACCGGGCAATGCTCTTCTCAACAACGCCGTCACCTGGAACCCCGCAGGCAATCCCGGCCAAGTGTACGAGATGAACAACGCCAACGGCGATCAGTTCTCGATCGACGGCGGCCCGCCCCAGATTTTCGATGGCACGTCGATCTACAACGCGACGATCACTTATATCGATGGGACGACGGCCAATATCACCGCAGTCGTCGCGCAGGATATCGACGGCAACACCTATCTTATGCCCGAGTTCGCTCCAAACCCCGATCAGACGGCCCTGTCGGCTGGGCCGATCCAGTCCATCCGTCTGGACAGTCTGGCGGGGCGCGACTTTCGCGGCCTGACTGCGGATCGTCAAACCTGGGACTTGGTCACCTGTTTCACGCAGGGCACCCGAATCCGTACCGAAAGCGGTGATCGCCCTGTCGAAACTCTGAAACCCGGCGACATGGTGGCCACGGTCGATCACGGCCTGCAGCCGCTGCGCTGGATCGGGCGTTGCACGGTACCCGCGCGGGGCGCTTTCGCTCCGGTCCTGTTTCGGCGTGGGGCAATCGGCAACGATCGTGACCTTTTGGTCTCGCAGCAGCATCGCATGTTGGTGCGCAACTGGCGGGTCGAGTTGAACACCGGTCACCCCGAAGCACTGGACCCCGCAAAACATCTGGTGAACGGCCACTCGATCGTGCTGCGCCCCGGCGGCAATGTCACCTATCTGCATTTGCTGTTCGACCGCCACGAACTTGTCTGGTCCGAGGGATGCATCAGCGAAAGCTTCCACCCCGGCGCCCTGGGGTGGACCAGTTTGGACGAGGCCTCCCGCACAGAAGTTCTGAGCCTCTTCCCCGAGCTTGCGCACCGCGGGCTGCAGGCCTTTGGCCCAACGGCGCGCCCTGCCCTGCGCGCGTACGAGACCCAGGGGTCGGTCGCCTGACCGACCATGTCGGAACCGAGCTTGCATCGCCGGCCCGGACGGTATCTGCTGGGTATGGCACCAAAGGAAACCCGCACATGCACTGCAACGATCTTCCGGATGACGAAAGCCTGACGATCCGCGGATATACGGACGCGGGCGCGCGGCAGAACGTTCTTCTGATCGCTTGCGGCGCGTTGGCGCGCGAAATCCTCGATCTGAAACGGCGCAACGGATGGGACCATCTGGCCCTGACCTGCCTGCCGGCGATCCTGCATGTTCACCCTGAACGGATCACCCAGGCGGTCGAGGACGCAGTGGCTAGGCACCGCAACGACTTCGACCGCATCTTCGTGGTCTATGCCGACTGCGGCACCGGTGGCCTCTTGGAGCAGGCCTGCGAACGGCTGGGCGTCGAGATGGTCAAGGGACCACACTGCTATTCGTTTTTCGAGGGCAACGACCGGTTTGCCCAACATGGCGACGAAGAAACCACGGCCTTCTATCTGACCGATTTCCTGGCGCGTCAGTTCGATGCCTTCGTCTGGAAACCTCTAGGGCTCGACCGTCATCCGCAGCTACGCGACATGTATTTCGGGAACTACACCAAGCTGGTCTATCAGGCACAGACCGACGACCCTGAGTTGACAAAGCGAGCCAAGGAATGCGCCGACCGTATGGGCTTGGCTTTCGAACGCCGCTTCACCGGGTATGGCGATCTGGAGCGAACTCTGTCGGACTGGGCCAGCCGCGCGCCCAGCAAGTGACGCCCCGGATCAGGCGTGTTCGCTGGCGACGCTTCGAATGCGCTGCACCATCGCCCGCAACCCGTTGGACCGCTGCGAAGACAGATGCTCGTTCAGCCCCAGCCGCGCCAGTTCGGCTGCCGCATCCACCCTGGGCACCTCGGAGACCGGCAGGCCGTTGTACAACGCCCGCAACACCGCAATCAGTCCGCGCACGATCAGGGCGTCGCTGTCTCCGTCGAACCGGAAAACTCCGTTTTCGACAACCGGGTGCAGCCAGACCTGGCTGGCGCAGCCGTCCACCTTGGTGGCCGGAACCTTCAGCGCGTCGTCCAGGGGCGGCATGGCCTTGCCCTGCTCAATCACATAGCGATAGCGATCTTCCCAGTCCTCCAGGAATTCGAAATCCTCTACGATGTCTTCGAACGTGGGGGTTGCCATGGGCACAGATCCTCTGGTTTCCATCTCAGGCCTGACCTAAGCCGCCAAACCGGGCCTGTCCACCCCAAGCGCGCCTTTTCAAACCACTGGAATTAGGCTAATCGGTATCGGGTAACTTTGTGCAAAGCGTTGGGTCCATGCAAAAAACTCTGTCCGTTCTCATGATCGCGTCCTTGACCCTTTCGGCTTGCAGTGGTTGGCGGGATTCGCGGGTGAATCCGTCGAATTGGTTCGGCCGCAGCACTCCCGCCGCCCCGGTCGAAACGCCCGCAGATGACGCCAACGCTTTGGTCCCCGATCAGGGTTCCGGACGAGGATTCTTCGCCCGGCCCGAAGCCGAGGACATCAGCGTTCTGGTCACCACGATCGACGAGTTGCGGATCGACCGCAAGCCCTCGGGCGCGATCGTTCTGGCCAGCGGTACGGCCTTTCGTCAGGGCGCCTATGACGCCCAACTGCGTCCGGTTGAGTCGGAGGAAAACCGCAAGAACGGCGTGCTTGAACTCGAATTCCGCGTGAACTATCCGCCCTATGCCACTCCGCAGGGACCCGAGCGGACGCGCGAAGTAACCGACGCGATCGACATCAGCCAGGATGACCTGGACGGCATCCGCCTGATCCGCGTCAGGGGCCAACAGAATGCGCTGGAATCGCGGCGGCGCTGAGCCGCCCTACAGTGGCACGACCTTGACGTTCTGCCCCTTGGCGGCCAGTGCGATCTTTCCCTCGCACAGTTTCAGAGCGTCCTCGCCGAACACCTCGTAGCGCCAGCCCGACATGGCCGGCACGTCGCGCTGACCCGCCGCGATCTGGTCCAGCTCCGAGCTGTTGGCGATCAGCTTTGCGGCCACGCCGGCGCTTTCGGTCTTGGATTTGAGCAGCACCCGCAGCAGATCGGCCAGGGCCGGGTTGACCTTCAGCTTGTCACGGCTGTTGTCAACCTTGGGCATGTCCTCGGGCGGGCAGTTGACGCCGCGTTTGACCGCTTCGAGGATACCATCTGCGATCGCACCCTTGCGGGCCTCGCGCAGCAACAGGCGCGACCCGCCCAGATCCGCATGGGTGCGGGGCTTGGTCGAGGCCAGTTCGATCAGCGCGTCATCCTTAAACACCCGGTTTCTGGGAATGTTGTTCTCTTGCGCATAGGTTTCTCGGAACTTGGCCAATTCACGCACCACGGCCAGAAACTTGCCAGAATTGGTGCGGGTCTTGACCCGTCGCCAGGCCTCTTCGGGTCGGATGTCATAGGTGTCGGGATTGGTCAGAACCTGCAGTTCTTCCGCAACCCAGCGGCTGCGGCCGGTCTTGTCAAGTTCGGCGGCGAGGTGTTCGTAGATCTGGCGCAAATGGGTCACATCGGCCAGCGCATAGGTCTTTTGCGCTTCGCTCAGCGGACGGCGCGACCAGTCGGTAAAGCGCGAGGTCTTGTCCAGACCCTGCTTACAGATCTTGCGCACCAGCGTTTCATAGCCCACTTGCTCGCCAAAGCCGCAGACCATTGCGGCGACTTGGGTATCGAACAGCGGCTTGGGAAAGACCCCGGCTTCGACCCAGAAGATCTCAAGATCCTGCCGCGCGGCGTGGAACACCTTGACGACATTTTCGTCCCGGAAAAGGTCATACAGCGGGTCGAGCGAGATACCCTCGGACAGAGGATCGACCAGAACCGCACTGTCATCGTCGTCCGACGGCACAGCGAGCTGCACGAGGCAGAGTTTCGAGTAATAGGTCCGTTCGCGCAGAAACTCGGTATCGACGGTCACATAGGGAAACTTGGCCGCAGCCGTGCAGAAGTCGGCCAGGTCTTGCGTGGTCTTCAGGGTCTTCATGCGCGCGCTGTTCTTGCTCTTTCTGTGGTCAATGCCCGTTGGTCTTTCACCGCCACGAGCGCTTCGGCAGACCATAAGCCGATTGCGCGCCGCATGTAAATCTCCGGCGGGATATCAAGGCAACATGACCGGTGCCTTGTCGCCACGGGCAAATCGCTCCAAAACCGCCGGGTACAGTTTGTGTTCCCACGCCAGAACCTTCCGCGCCAAGGTCTCGGGCGTGTCATCCGGCGCGATCTTGACCCGAGCCTGACCCAGGATCGGGCCGTCATCCAACGCCGCTGTGACCTCGTGCACGGTGCAGCCATGTTCGGCATCTCCGGCGGCGATAGCCCGGGCGTGGGTGTTGAGCCCCTTGTATTTAGGCAGCAGCGAAGGGTGAATATTCAACATCCGCTCCTGAAACCGGGACACGAAATCGCCCGTTAGCACGCGCATGAACCCGGCTAGGCAGATGATGTCGGGCTTGGCCTCGAGCAACGGCTTGCATAGCTCGGCCTCAAACGCGGCACGGTTGCCGCCGAACGGCCGGTGATCGACCACGGCGGTGGCGATCCCGCGATCCGCCGCCTTGGCCAGTCCGCCCGCATCTGCATTGTTCGACAGAACCAGACAGGGGCGCGCCGGGTGGTCGCCGGTCATGCTGTCGACCAGCGACACCATGTTCGACCCGCCCCCGGAAATCAGGATGGCGACGCGCTTGTGGCTCACAGCAGCTTGCCTGCGTAGGAAACGCCCGCCCCTTCGGTGACCGATCCGATGCGCGCGACGGTCTCGCCGGCATCCGACAGCAGGGCGGCCAGGTCATCGGCGCGGTCGGCGGCACAGACGACGATCATGCCGATCCCGCAGTTGAAGGTCTTGAGCATCTCCGCCTCGGCGATGCCTCCGGTTTCCGCCATCCAGCGGAACACCGGCGGCAGATCCCAAGCGTTCAGGTCGATCTGAGCCCCCAGATCGTCGGGCAGCACGCGCGGCAGGTTCTCGGTCAACCCACCGCCAGTGATGTGCGCCAGCGCATGTACACCACTCGCCCGGATCGCGGCGAGGGCGGGTTTGACGTAAAGCCGCGTGGGCGTCAGCAGCGCTTCTCCCAAAGGCCCGTCACAGAACGGCGAATCCGCATCCCATCCCAGCCCCGAGATCTCGACCAGCTTGCGTACCAGCGAATAGCCGTTGGAATGCACCCCGTCCGAGGCTAGCCCCAGCAGAACATCCCCGGCCTGCACACCGGCGGGCAGATCGCTGCCGCGCTCCATCGCGCCGACGGCAAACCCGGCCAGGTCGAAATCGCCATCGGGGTACATCCCCGGCATCTCGGCGGTCTCACCCCCGATCAAGGCACAGCCCGAGCGGACACACCCCTCGGCGATACCCTCGATGATTCGCGCGGCGGTGCTGGTGTCCAGCTTGCCCGTGGCGAAATAGTCCAGGAAGAACAGCGGTTCGGCGCCTTGGCAAATCAGATCGTTCACGCACATGGCCACCAGGTCGATGCCCACGCCGTCGACCACGCCCGTGTCGATCGCGATCCGTAGCTTGGTACCCACGCCGTCGGTTGCGCCCACCAGGATCGGGTCGGAATACCCCGCCCCTTTCAGATCGAACAACGCGCCAAACCCGCCAAGGCCGCTCATGACGCCGGGGCGGTTCGTCCGCTTGGCGGCGGGCTTGATCCGGTCGACCAGCGCGTTGCCCGCATCGATATCCACGCCCGCGTCTGCATAGGTGATGCCGTTCTCGCCCGCTGTCATGGCCGTTCCCTCATGAATGCTTTCAGCGCGGGTTAGTCGATTGTGCGCCGCGTTGCAACGGTCAGGCTTGACGCGGCCGTTCTGCGTGATACCCAAGCGGTCGGGCGGGCCTGTAGCTCAATTGGTTAGAGCAGAGCGCTCATAACGCTTTGGTTGGGGGTTCGAGTCCCTCCGGGCCTACCATTTCCCTGTTCATCGTCCGATGATGATATCGGCACACAATCCGCCCAGGCTTTCGCTTTTGCCCAGGCGCAGCACGCCGCCATGGGCGCGGGCCACATCGGCCACGATCGCCAGCCCGAGCCCGACGCCGCTGCCCCGATTCTGGTTGCGCGCCGGATCAAGACGGCTGAACGGGCGCACCGCCTCGGTGCGCTGGTCCGGCGGAATGCCCGGCCCGTCATCTTCGACCCGGATCCGCAGCGACTTACCGGTCAGGGCGACGCTGACCACGGCCCGCGTCCCATAGCGGACGGCGTTGCCGATCAGGTTCTCGACCGCGCGCCGGATGGCAACCGGGCGCAGCTTGACCGCACCTTCGCCCTCGATGGTCCCAAGGGCGGCATTCTGGCCGGCCCTCTGGGCATCGTCGACGATCTGCCGCACCAGCGCGGCCGGATCGACATCGACGGGGTCGCCCTCGGACACACCCTGCGAGAACTGAAGGAACGCATCCACTAACGACTGCATCTCGGCCACGTCCTGCAAAAGAGGCGCGGCGTCTTCCTCGGGTAGCAGCGACAGGCCCAGCCTGAGCCGCGTCAGAGGCGTGCGCAGGTCATGGCTGACTCCGGACAGGATCAAGGTCCGCTGTTCGATCTGCCGTTCGATGCGAGCGCGCATGTCCAAAAACGCATTGCCCGCGGCGCGCACTTCGACCGCGCCGCCCGGCGAGAACGGCACGACACGACCCCGCCCGAAGGCCTGCGCCGCCTCGGCCAGCCGGGTAATCGGCCGCAGCTGGTTGCGCATGTACAGAAACGACACCGACGTCATCAGCACCGCGAAGAACACCATCGTCACGATCAACTGATGCGGCGCCACAGTCGAAAGACGCCGCCGGTCGAAGCGCAATTCGAGCAATCCCAGATCGGTCTGCAGATATAGGGTGGCGGTCTGGCTGTTCGGCAATGAAACCGCCGATAGCTCAGGCAGTTCAACGCGCAGATCCGATTCGACCTGCGGCGCGATAAAATCATACCAGCGGCGCGCCTCGATCGTCGGAGACTCGCTTGGCCCCAGAAACCGGGCCTGCATAGCCAGCCCCTTCAGAAGCGGACGTACCTTGGCCAGGCCTTCGTTCTGTGTTTCCGAGCCCGCCATCGTGTCGAGGACCAGTTGCACCTCGCGCGACGCGGCATGGGTCATCTGTTGCGTCACGTCCTTGAGATGCTCGCGTACGAAGGCGATGGACACGACCAGCAGGACGACCACCACCGGCACCACCAGAATCAGCGCCGCGCGCGCGTACAGGCTGCGCGGCATATAGGGTTTGAGCCAGCGTGCGTTCATGCGCTAAACCTAGCGGGACGTTCAGACATGCGAAAGAGGCGACGACGGATGACGGACCACGAATTCGACCCGCAGCCCGGACTTCCCGTCCAGCTGCAACCAGGCTTAAGGCGCATCGTGGCCCCGAATCCGTCGCCCATGACCCATCGCGGCACGAACACCTACCTTCTCGGCACCCGCGACGTCGCCGTGATCGACCCCGGCCCACTCGACGAGTCCCATCTTCTGGCCATTCTGGCCGCTTTGTCCCCGGTTCAGCGCATCAGCCACATCATCGTGACGCACAGCCATCTGGACCACTCCCCGCTTGCCGCGCCTCTGGCCAAGCGGACCGGCGCGCCCATTCTGGCCTTCGGAGGCCCCGAGGCCGGGCGCAGCGCGGTCATGGCCCGACTGGCCGCGCAGGGGATGGCCGGCGGCGGCGAAGGCATCGACGCCACGTTCCGCCCCGACATCGAACTGGCCGACCAAGACCGGGTCGAAGGGGACGGCTGGTCGCTGGAGGTGATCCACACGCCGGGCCATCTGGGCAATCACGTCGCCCTGGGATGGGGTGATGTCTGCTTCACCGCCGATCATGTGATGGGATGGGCCAGTTCGCTGGTGTCTCCACCCGACGGAGACCTGACCGACTTCATGGCCTCCTGCCACAAGTTACGAGCCCGGACCTGGTCGGTGTTCCATGCCGGTCACGGTGCGCCGATCACCGATCCCGCAGGCCGGCTGGATTGGCTGATCGGGCACCGGCAATCGCGCGAGGCACAGATACTTGACGCCCTGTCACAGGCACCGGGAACAGCGCGGGAGCTGGCGCGACGAATTTATTCCGACACGCCCCCTGCCCTGCTGCCCGCGGCCGAGCGCAACGTTTTCGCCCATCTGGTCGACCTGACCGGGAAACGGCGCGTTGCCCCGAACAGCGCGCTTGGCATTCAGGCTGAATTCGCCCGGGTCGCCTGACGTCGAAAAAATTCGCATCGACGGCTTTTCCCCTCTGGACCTCGAAAATTCGGGTTGCTATATCCGCCTCAGTTCCGGCGTAGCTCAGCGGTAGAGCAGTTGACTGTTAATCAATTGGTCGTAGGTTCGATCCCTACCGCCGGAGCCAAAATCTCCCCGAAAACGCTTCTAAAATCCGCGTCGTGGCGCGCTTTTGTCGGCGCTCGCGCAACCTGAAAATCGATCAAAAAAAACTTGCTTCGACCTCTGGACGCCGCCGGACCGGGTTGCTATACGGCGCGCACCGTTCCGGCGTAGCTCAGCGGTAGAGCAGTTGACTGTTAATCAATTGGTCGTAGGTTCGATCCCTACCGCCGGAGCCATTTCTCAAAGACCCGCACAAGTCACCCCTTCAGGGCGTCCTTGAACTCGTCCCGCAGTTTGCGTTTCAAAACCTTGCCAGTCGCATTCAGTGGCAGCGCATCGACGAAGACCACTTTGTCCGGCACCTGCCACTTGGCGATCTTGCCGTCGAAAAACTCCAGCAGCTCGGCCTCGGACGGGTCCTCGCCCTCAGCCTTGACGGCCACCAGCAGCGGGCGTTCGTCCCATTTGGGATGCGGCACGCCAATCACCGCCGCGGTGGCCAGTTTCGGGTGCGCTACGGCGATGTTTTCCAGCTCGACCGAGCTGATCCATTCACCGCCCGACTTGATAATGTCCTTGGATCGGTCGCGGATGGTCATGTAGCCATCCGGGTCCAGCGTCGCCACATCGCCCGTAGCGAACCAGCCATCCTGCAGAAGCTCTTGGTCCTGCAGCTGGAAATAGCTGTCCAGCACCCAATGTCCGCGCACCATCAGGTCGCCCTGCGTGACCCCGTCATGCGGCAGGTCGTTGCCATCGTCATCGACGATCTTCAGCTCGACTCCAAAGGGCGGACGACCCTGATTCTCGCGCAGTTTGTGCTGTTCCTCAATCGGCAGCTTGCGATGCTTGGCCAGCGGAATGTTGGCGGTGCCCAGCGGGCTCATCTCGCTCATCCCCCAGGCGTGCACGGTGTCGACGCCGTATTTTTCCCGGAAGGTTTCGATCATCGAGGGCGGGCAAGCCGCGCCGCCGATTACCGTACGTTCGAGGCTTTCCAGCTTTGTGCCGCATTTGGCGGCATGCGCCAGCAGGCCCTGCCAGATCGTGGGAACCCCCATCGCCAGCGTCACGCCATAGGTGTCGATCAGGTTCACCAGCGCCTCGCCATGCAGGTCCGGCCCGGGCAGCACCATCTGCGAACCGGACATGGCGCAGCCATAGGGTGAGCCCCAGGCGTTGACATGGAACATCGGCACCACCGGCATCACCACATCCATTGCCGAATACCCAATCACGTCGCGGGTGTTCGACGCAAAGCTGTGCAGAACGGTCGAACGGTGCGAATACAGAACGCCCTTGGGGTGGCCGGTCGTGCCCGAGGTGTAGCACAGGCTCGAGGCTGTGTTTTCATCGAAGACGGGCCATTCGAAATCGGCGTCGCCGGTCTCGATTAACTCGTCATAGAACTCCAGGCCGGGGATCTGCTGCAGCGCGTCCTCGTTGCGCGGCCCCATCAGGACAAAATGCTTCACCTCGGTCAGTTGATCGCGGATCGCGGCAACCAGCGGGAGAAAGGTGGCGTCGAAGAACAGCACCCTGTCTTGCGCGTGGTTGATGATGTAAACCAGCTGTTCGGGGAACAGGCGCGGGTTGATCGTGTGGCAGACGAATCCTGCGCCCGAGGCCGCATAGTAGATCTCAAGATGCCGGCGGTTGTTCCAGGCCAGGGTGCCGATCCGATCCTGCGACTGCAGGCCCAGCTTGGTCAGCGCCGACCCCATGCGCCGGGCATTGGCAGCGATCTCACCCCAGTTCGTCCGGGTGACGGTTCCATCGGTTTCGACCGACACGATCTCGGTCTGACCATGATAGCGCGCAGCATGATCGATCAGTGACGAAATCAACAGCGGCTGCGTCATCATCTGTCCCAGCATGGACATCCTCCCATTCATCGCGCCGGCTTGATGCGGCGTCTGTTGCGGCCCGGCGGCACGGCGGCGTGGCCGGCCCCGGGGCTTCTCCTCGGGGCCGATCCTGCCAATCATTCAATTGTCTGACAATAAGGAAATGCGACCTGCCGCTGCGGCAGGTCGTCGGATTTGCTGGGCTTCAGCCCCGGTGCCGCAGCGCATAGGCCACAAGTGCGGCGGTCGAGCCGTCCTTGCCCTCGGTGCCCGCATCGCCATCGACGATCGGCCCCAGCGAGGTGGCCAGTTCCTTGCCCAGCTCTACCCCCCACTGGTCGAACGAGTTGATGCCCAACAGCACGCCTTCGACGAACACCCGGTGCTCATAGAGCGCAATGATCTGGCCCAGAACGAAGGGCGTCAGCTGCGGATAGATCAGCGTGGTCGAGGGCCGGTTGCCCGGAAACACGCGATGCCGGGCCTGACGCTCCAACTCGTCACCCTGCAGTCCCTTCTCGGCCATGCGCGCCCGCGCTTCCTCCAGCGACCGGCCGCGCATCAACGCCTCGGACTGGGCCAGGCAATTGGCCAGCAGCAGACGGTGATGATGGGCCAGCTCGGGCTCGTGCCCTTCGGCGGCCACCATGAATTCGCAAGGGATCACGTCGGTGCCCTGGTGGATCAACTGATAAAACGCGTGCTGCCCGTTTGTGCCAGGCTCACCCCAGACCACCGGTCCCGAAGGCACGCTCAGCGCCGAGCCGTCCATGGCAACCAATTTGCCATTCGATTCCATCTCGAGCTGCTGGAGATAGGCCGGCAACCGCAGCAGCCGTTGGTCATAGGGCAACACCGCGCGGCTGACATGGCCCAGCACCTGACGGTGCCAGATGCCCACCAGCGCCAGCATCACCGGCATGTTCTCGACCCAGTCCGCGGCGCGGAAATGCACGTCCATCGCCTGTCCGCCGCGCAGGAACGCGTCAAAGGCGTTCGAGCCCACCGCGATCATCACCGGCAGCCCAACCGGCCCCCAGACCGAATAGCGCCCGCCGACCCAATCAGCAAAGCCGAACACTCGGTCCGACGGGATGCCGAAATCCGCTGTCTTGTCCACGGCGCTGGACACGGCCGCAAACTGCTTCGCCGGGTCGCCCCCGCCGTCCAGCATCCAGGCCCGCGCCGTCCGCGCGTTGGTCATGGTTTCGATCGTTGTAAAGGTCTTGGACGCCACGATCACCAGCGTCCGCGTCGGGTCCAGTTCTCGCAGCGTGTCGGCGATGTGCGCGCCATCCACGTTCGAGACGTAGTGCAGGCGCGGCCCATCGTGATAGGGCGCCAGCGCCAGCGTCGCCATCACCGGCCCAAGGTCCGAGCCACCGATGCCGATATTCACCACGTCGGTAAAGCTCCCCCCTGCCCCCTGGGCCGTTCCGCCCCGGACCTCTTCGGCGAACACACGCATGCGCTGCAGGGTGTCCAGAACTTCGGGCATGACGTCCTGGCCATCAACCTCGACCGGGCCGCCATCCAGATTGCGCAGCGCCGTATGCAGCACCGCGCGGCCCTCGGTTTCGTTGATCTTGTCGCCCCGGAACATCGCGTCGCGCCGTTCGGCAAGACCGGCCTGATCGCACAGGTCGATCAGCGCCGCGCGGATATCCGCGTCGATCAGGGTTTTCGAATAGTCGAACAGCAAATCGCCGGTCGAGGCCGAGAATCTCTGCGCCCGGTCGGGATCCTGCGCGAACAGATCGAGGATTCGGGTGTCTTCCGCCTGCGCGGCAAGGGTTCTGAGTTTGTCGAGCTGCATGTCCTACTCCGCCCAATGTACCGTAATGCCGTCCAGCACCGCCGCAATCGGAGCTTCTTCGGGCGGCAGAGACATGGCCCGCTCCAACGCGTCGCGCTTTTTCGATCCGAAAATTACAAGATGCTTGGACAACGCCCCGTTCAGCACAGGCGCAGTCAGCGTGATGCGCGCCTCGGGCTGCGATTGCGGCCGGGCGACCGCCAGCGGGGGCGCATCCCCGTCCAACGCCGCGTCCAGCCCGGCCATCCCCGGGAACAGCGAGGCCGTGTGCATGTCGTCGCCCATGCCCAGCACCAGAACCGACAGCGGCAGAACCGGGACAATCAGCGCCTCGATCTCGGGCAGGATGTCTTCGGGTGCCTTGCCGGGAATGAACAGCGGCACGAACTCGGCCGCAGCGGCGCGGTTGGTCAACAGACGCTCGCGGATCAGCCGTTCGTTCGACCGGTCGCTGTCGGCCGGAACGCAGCGTTCGTCGGTGGGCAGAACCCGCACGCGGTCCCAGTCCAGGTCGGCCGCACACAGGTTGTCGAAGATCGGCCCGGGCGTGGTACCGCCGGGCACGGCAAAGGCCACGACGTCATTGTGCAGCAGTGCGGCCTCTAGCTCTCCGGCCAACGCATTGGCCACGTCGATGGCCAGCATGTCGCGGTCAGCGTATTCCTGAATGTTCATGGCTTGATCCCCTGCCATTGGCGACCGTCGCGTTTCATCAGCAGCTCGGCGTCGCCGGGGCCGGTGCTGCCGCTGTCATAAGGTTTGGGAACGTCGCCGCGCGCCTGCCATCCGGCGATGATCGGGTCGGTCCAAGCCCAGGCGGCCTCGACCTCGTCGCCGCGCATGAACAGGGTCTGGTTGCCGCGGATCACGTCCATCACCAGGCGCTCATAGGCGTCGGGGGCCTGATGGTTCTCAGGCCCCAGTGCCTCGGCAAAGCTCATGTCCAATGGGACGTCGATCAGGCGCATGCCACCCTGTCCCGGCTCTTTGATCGTGACCTTCAGCGTGATGCCTTCGTTCGGTTGCAGGCGGATCGACAGCGTGTTGGCATGCCGCCCGGCCGCAGCCCCGAAGATTGAGTGCGGGGCGTCCTTGAAGATCACGTTGATCACCGAGGACCGCGCCACCAGCCGCTTGCCGGTGCGCAAATAGAACGGTGTGCCCGCCCACCGCCAATTGCTGACATGCGCCCGCAGCGCCACATAGCTTTCGGTCGTCGAACGCGGATTGCCCACCGCCTCACGATAGCCCGGCCCGTCGGGGCCACCGATATACTGCCCGCGAACGATGTGATGCGGCTGCACCGGGTCCAGCGCGCGGATCACCTTGAGCTTTTCGTCCCGGACAGCGTCCGAATCGAACTTGGCGGGCGGCTCCATCGCGATCAGGCACAGAAGCTGCATCAGGTGGTTCTGCACCATGTCGCGCATGGCGCCGGCACGCTCATAGTACTCCTCGCGCCCGTCCACGCCCACGGTTTCGGCGACGGTGATCTGGATGTGGTCGACATACTGGCTGTTCCACAGCGGTTCAAACAGCATGTTTCCGAACCGGACGGCCATCAGGTTCTGGACCGTCTCCTTTCCCAGGTAATGGTCGATCCGATAGATCTGATTCTCGTTGAAATAGGCAGCCAGCGTGGCGTTCAGCGTGCGTGCGCTGTCCAGATCGTGACCGAACGGCTTTTCCACCACAATGCGCGTCTGCGGGGTGGCCAGCCCATGCTGCCGGATCCGCTCGGCCAGCGGTCCGAACAGGCTGGGCCCGACCGAGAAATAAAAAGCCCGAATCCGATCGTCGGTCAGCTTGCGCGCCAGAACGTCCCAGCCGGAATCGGCCCCGGCGTCCAGTTGCACATAGTCCAGGCGTTGCAGGAACCCGCTGCGCAGGTCGACCTGCCCTGCGTGTTCTGGCACGAATTCGGCCAGTGACCGCGCGACGATCGCACGAAAAGCGTCGGAATCATAATCCGACCGCGCCGCCGCGATAATGCGGACGCTTTCATGCCATTGCCCGGCACAGTAGCGGCGGAACAAGGCCGGCAGGATCTTGCGCTGTGCAAGGTCGCCGGTGCCGCCGAAGATGACCAGATCGAACGGATCGACAGGTATGACGCGTGAAACCATGAAGCGTCCTTAACCCGCCCACACGCACATGTCCAATGTTAGCGCAATCATTTTCCAGACCGTTCCGAAACGTCCGGATGAAAATCCGTGTTCAATCAAACTTCTGTCGGAATCGCAGTGTTGCAGAGGCGCGTGAAGCCAAAAAACGCTGAAATTGCAGGTTCCGCCAGAATTGAAATCGCCTTTTCCGAGCAGGCCAAGGAAAACAATCAATACCGCTACAAGCCGTCGAAACGTCAGGCAAGTCCCGGTCAGCCCCGTTGGATCAGGGGCCAGCCCCCAAGAGCGCCAAGGCACAGGCTCTTGCAGCTACCGCGCCTAGTTCAGCCGGTATTCACCTACGACATTCTGCCACTCGCCGGGGGCAATCATCTTGCGGTGGGTGAAGCGGACCGAATGTAGCGGCCCCTCGATCTCGCGCTGCCAGAATTCGATGAACTTGAACAGCTTGGGATGATCCGGCGCCAGGTCGTAGTCCTGCCAGATGAACGTGTTCAGGACATGGATATAGTCGGGCATGCGATAGAAGAATTCCGCCGTCGTCAGGCCGTACCCTTTCAGCATCAGTTCGGTTTCGGTTTGCTTCATTCAGACCTCCAATTTCTCAAAAGGTCTCTTCAGCCTAGCATGATTCTCATTCAAATTTCATTAAAACAACATGTTAAGAGATCCGAGCCCGAGATTCGCGCGGCATCTGCGCTGCTTGCTTGCACCTTATGTGCCGGGTCTGATAAGATGCATCCACAAGATATAGACCCAGCACAAAAAACGGGCAGTTTACGTGAGCGATACGCCAGAAATCCCCGAAAACATGGATGAAACCCCGCACGAGCGTCCGGTTTACGACGGCCCGACGGTATCCATCGAATCCGAGATGCGTACGTCCTATCTGGACTATGCGATGTCGGTCATCGTGTCCCGTGCGATCCCCGATCTGCGCGACGGTTTGAAACCGGTGCATCGGCGCATCCTCTACGCGATGCACGAGACCGGGAACACCCATGACAAACCCTATCGCAAGTCGGCTCGTCCAGTGGGCGATGTGATGGGTAAGTACCACCCCCACGGTGACAGCGCGATCTATGACGCGTTGGTGCGGATGGCGCAGGATTTCTCAATGTCGCTGCCGCTGCTGGACGGCCAAGGCAACTTCGGCTCGATGGACGGCGACAACCCGGCGGCAATGCGCTACACCGAGGTCCGCATGGACAAGCCCGCCGCTGCGCTGCTGGCGGATATCGAGAAAGAGACGGTCGATTTCCAGGACAACTACGACGGCAAGGACAAGGAACCCACCGTCCTGCCCGCGCGGTTCCCGAACATGCTGGTCAACGGCGCCGGCGGTATCGCGGTGGGGATGGCGACGAACATCCCGCCGCACAACCTTGGCGAAGTGGTCGACGCGACGCTGGCGCTGATCGAAGACCCGGACCTGACCAGCGAACAGCTGATCGAGTACATCCCCGGCCCCGACTTCCCCACCGGCGGCGTGATGCTGGGCCGGTCCGGCGCGCGCAAGGCCTATCTTGAAGGCCGCGGCAGCGTCATCATCCGCGCCAAAACCCGCGTCGAGGAGTTGCGCAAGGATCGCTATGCCATCATCGTGGACGAGATCCCCTATCAGGTGAACAAGGCCTCGATGATCGAGAAGATCGCCGAAGCCGTGCGCGAAAAGCGCATCGAAGGTGTCAGCCATGTTCAGGACGAATCCGACCGCAACGGCGTGCGGGTGGTGGTCGAGCTGAAACGCGACGCAACGCCCGAGGTGGTGCTGAATCAGCTGTACCGGTTCACGCCGATGCAGACCTCGTTCGGCTGCAACATGCTGGCGCTGAACGGCGGCCGCCCCGAGCAGCTGACCTTGCGCCGTTTCCTGACCAGCTTCATCGACTTCCGCGAAGATGTCGTTGCCCGCCGCACCGCCTATGACCTGCGCAAGGCGCGGGAACGCAGTCATATCCTGTGTGGTCTGGCCGTGGCGGTCTCGAACGTGGACGAGGTCGTTGCCACGATCCGGTCCTCGGCCGATGCGGCCGAGGCGCGCGAAAAGCTGATGACCCGCCGCTGGCCCGCAGCCGAGATCGAGAGCTATCTGCGGCTGATCGACGATCCGCTGTCCAAGATGAACGACGATGGCACCTACAACCTGACCGAGGTGCAGGCCCGCGCCATCCTTGATCTACGCCTGCAACGCCTGACCCAGATCGGCGTCAAAGAGGTGACGGACGAGCTGGAAGACCTGGCCGCCAAGATCAAGGAATACCTGGATATCCTGTCCTCGCGCGAACGCATCATGGGCATCATCGCCGACGAATTGCGCGAAGTGAAAGAGAACTTTGCCGTTCCGCGCCGCACCGAGATCGTCGACTGGTCGGGCGACATGGAGGACGAAGACCTGATCGAACGCGAAGACATGGTCGTGACCGTGACTTCGGGTGGCTATATCAAGCGCACCCCGCTGGCCGATTTCCGCGCGCAAAAGCGCGGCGGCAAGGGGCTGTCGGGCATGCAGACGAAGGAAGAGGACGTGGTCACCACCCTCTTCGTGGCCAACACGCATACCCAGCTGTTGTTCTTCACCACCGACGGGATGGTCTACAAGCTCAAGACCTGGCGCCTGCCCCAGTCGGGGCGCACCGGCAAGGGTAAGGCGATCGTCAACATCCTGCCGATTCCCACTGGCGTTTCGATTGCGGCGATCATGCCGGTCGACGTGCCGGATGAAGAATGGGAAAACCTCCAGATCGTCTTCGCCACCAGCGCCGGCGATGTGCGCCGCAACGCGCTGAGCGACTTCACCAACGTCAAGCGCAACGGCAAGATCGCGATGGACCTGCCCGAAGGCGTGGAACTGGTCAACGCGCGCATCTGCTCGGACGAGGACGATGTGATGCTGGTCACCAATTCCGGCCGGGCGATCCGTTTCCCCACCACTGACGTGCGGGTGTTCAAGGGGCGAAAATCGACCGGCGTGCGCGGCATCCGGCTGAACGCGGGCGACCGCGTGGTTTCGATGTCGGTTATCCGCCATTTCGAGGCCACCCCGGACGAGCGCGCCGCCTATCTGAAGATGCGTCGCCTGATGGCCGGCGTGACCGACGATACTGAGACCGACGAGGATGGCGGCAATGCTGACAGCATCCTGCCGCAGGAACGCTATGCCGAGATGTCGGCGGCCGAGAACCTGATCCTGACCATCACGGCCAAGGGATCGGGCAAGCTCAGCTCGTCGCATGACTATCCGGTGCGCGGCCGTGGCGGCATGGGCGTGATGGCGATGGACAAGGCGATGCGGGGCGGCCCGCTGGTGGCCTCGTTCCCGGTCGAAATCGACGACCAGATCATGCTGGCCACCTCCAAGGGGCAGTCGATCCGGGTCCCGGTCGACGGCATCTCGTTCCGGTCCCGCAGCGCCGGAGGGGTCAAGGTGTTCAACACCGGCAAGGGTGAAGAGGTCGTCAGTGTCGCCCGGATCGCCGATCAGGGTGATGACGAAGGCTCCGCAGAATGAACAACAAAGACCCGGCTCCAATCGGAGCCGGGTTTTTTGTTACCCAAGGTAGTTTTCAAAAAACACCAGCGTCCGCTTCCAGGCGAGGGTCGCAGCCGCGTCGTCGTAGCGCGGCGTCGTGTCGTTGTGGAAGCCGTGGTTCACGTTCGGATAGAAATGGACGCTGAACTTTTTCTGATTGGCTTTCAGGGCCTCGGAATAGGCGGGCCAGCCCGCGTTGATCCTGTCATCCAAACCGGCGTAGTGGATCATTAGCGGTGCTTGAATCGCCGGAACATCCTCGGCCGGTGGTTGGCGACCATAGAAGGGAACCGACGCCGCCAAATCGGGATACGCAACAGCCAAAGCGTTGCACACGCCTCCGCCATAGCAGAACCCAACCGCCCCGACCTTTCCGGTTGATCCCGGGTGATCCCGCAAAAATTCGAACGCCGCAAAAAAATCCGACATCAGCTTTCCCGCATCCATCGACTTTTGCATCTCCCGCCCTTGTTCATCCGTACCGGGATAACCGCCCAAAGGCCTCAGCCCGTCGGGTGCGAAGGCTAGGAACCCGGATTTCCCAAGGCGGCGCGCAACATCTTCGATATAGGGATTGAGTCCGCGGTTTTCATGCACGACCAGCACCGCTGGCAATGGACCTTCCGCGGCGGAGGGGCGCACCATGAGCCCGCCTGTTCCCTCATGTCCGTCAGGGCTTTCGAATTCGACAATTGCGGTTTCGATATCGGGATCGTCCGGCGCAACCTGCTGCGCCCAGGCATAGTTGGGCTGCAACTGCTCCAGGATCATCGCTCCTGTGACCCCGGCGGCCGTGTACCGACCGGCTTTCGCGATGAATTCCCGTTTTGTCATCTTGCCGTGAACATAACCGTCGAAGATCTCTAGGATTCGAGGGTCAAAATCACTGGCTTTCTTTCGGGCAGTTCCTGTCATTGGCTGGTCCTCCGCGATGGCAACGCCAATACCAGCTTAACCGTTCACCCCGAATCAAGAAACTTACAAGTCGTAGAGTTCGCCGAATTTCTCTTCGAGATAGTCCAGCAGTGGCTCGGGGCTCGGCTCCTGACCGCTGGCCCGCCGGATCACCTCGCGGGGTGCGTACAGACCGCCATGCTGCTGAACATGCTCGCGCAGCCAGCCGGTCGCAGCAGTGGTATCGCCCTGCGCCAGTTGATCATCCAGACCTGGAACTGCCGCCCGCAGGGCTTGGTACAGACAGCCTGCGTACACATTGCCCAGCGAATAGGTCGGGAAGTAGCCGAACAGCCCGACCGACCAATGCACGTCCTGCAGGCACCCGTTCGACGGCTTGTCGACCGCATAGCCGAAATCAGCATGGAAGCGGTCGTTCCACGCGGCTTCGAGGTCCTGAACCTGCAGATCGCCCGACATCAAGGCGCGTTCCAGATCGAACCGCAGCATGACGTGCAAATTGTACTGAACTTCGTCCGCTTCGGTGCGGATGTATCCGTTGTGCACCCGGTTTACGGCGGCATAAAAGGAATCTTCATCCGTGATGCCGAAATCACCGAAGGTGTCCGTCATCTGCCGGAACAACCAGCCAGTGAAGGCGCGCGAGCGGCCCAGCTGATTTTCATACATGCGGCTCTGGCTTTCATGAACGCCCATCGACACGCCCTGGCCGAGCGGTGTCAGAGCGTAAGCCGGGTCGATGCCCTGCTCATAGCAGGCGTGCCCGACCTCGTGAATGGTCGAGTAGAAGCAGTTGAAAGGGTCGGTTTCGCTGGTACGGGTGGTGACGCGCACGTCGTCGCCGCTGCCCGAACAGAACGGGTGTACGGCCTTGTCCACCCGCCCCCGTTTCAGGTCGTACCCGAAAGTGACCGCCAGCTTTTGCGTCAGCTTCATCTGGGCCGCTTCGTCGAACGTTCCGGTCACGCCCGCAGGGGACGGCCGGTCCAGCACAGCCGCGCGCAGCGCAACCAGACGCGGGCGCATGGCGTCGAAGATGTCGGCGATCTGGGCGGCTGTCGTGTACGGCTCATAGTCCTCGACCAGCGCGTCATAGACATCGCCGCCCTGGGCCAGAGCCGCGCCTTCTTCGCGTTTCAGCGCCACGACCTCCTCGAGAACCGGCAGAAACGCGGGCACGTCCTCGTCGGCGCGGGCCTGTGCCCACTTGCCCTGCGCGGCCGAGGTCACGCGGGCGATGGCCGTGGCCAGATCAGCAGGCACTTTGATCGTGCGCTCGTAAGTGCGGCGGATTTCGCGCAGCTGCGCCTGGCCGACCTCGGTGTCGGCATGGGCGTTCTCCAGCCACTCGGCCACACGCGGATCCGAACGGCGCGCGTGCAGGACAGCTTCGATCGCAGCCATTTCCTCGGCACGCTGGTTGACGGCGCCACGCGGCATGACAGTCTCCTGGTCCC
>NZ_JBXWRS010000024.1:0-22667 GCF_059612985.1 Ruegeria sp. BHSC043
AACAAATCCTCAAGATGCCCCAGTCTCTCCTGAGCGTCACAACCGTCTTTCCAGTCCGTCAGGCCGCCTCTCCAGCCCGTCACCACCGCCTCACCAGCGCCGGTGAAGGGGGTTCTAAGATTATCCAACCAAAGCCGCAAGGGGAAAATTCAATAATCCCTCAAAAAAGTTTCTTCCAAAGATTTCCGATTATATTTCAACACTTTAACTACACACCCCCGACCGTTCTGACCACCACACGCTCGCTGGTTCGCTCCGGACAGGACCCGCAAACCCGCAGTCCACAGGTTTACCCACAGACTCGGGCGCGAGTCAGGCGGAATCGGAGCTGCTTCGCGCGAACGGATAGCGTGGCACTGGCAGCCGCGACAGCAGAAGGAGGCAGATGACAAGCAGATACAGCAAAGGCTCGATCTGGAATCCCTTGGCCACCATCACATAGTGCAGACCGGCCAGAACGGCCGCCGGATAGACAAGACGATGCAGCTGGCGCCAGGCGGCTCCGAGACGGCGCACCGAGGCGTTGTTCGATGTCAGGCCCAACGGCAGCAATAGCACGAAGGCCGTCATTCCGATCGTGATATATGGCCGTTTCAGGATATCCGCCCAGATCTGCGCAGGCACCTGCACGTCCAGCACCAGCCAGACCAGCAGATGAAAGCTCGCATAACAGACGGTCAGAACGCCGATCGCCCGCCGGAACTTCATCAGGTTCAGCCCGGCCAGACGTCGCAGCGGCGACACTGCCAGTCCCAGGATCAGCAACTGGAGGGCCAGCTCGCCATATTCATGTTCCAGCGCCTCGATCGGCTCGACGCCTAGTCCACCAGTCAGCCCCAGATAGAACAGCCACGGCGCCGGCAGTAGGCCCAGCAGGTAAACCGCCCAGACCGGAACGCGACGCAGGAACTGGTTCAGCTTGCTCATGGCTTTAATAATACTCGGACAGATCCATTCCGTCATACAGGCTTGCGACGTCAGACTCGTAGCCATTGAACATCAGCGTTGGCTGACGCTTGGCAAACAATCCGCCGCCGATGACCCGCTCAGAGGCCTGGGACCAGCGGGGATGATCCACGGTCGGATTCACGTTGCTGTAGAACCCGTATTCACGCGGGTTGGCCATGTTCCAACTGGTTGGCGGCTCGACCTCGGTCAGGGTGATGCGTACAATCGATTTGATCGACTTGAAGCCATATTTCCAGGGAACCACCAGCCGCAGCGGCGCGCCATTCTGATTGGGGATCGGGCGGCCATAGATACCCGTCGCCATGATCGTCAGAGGGTGCATGGCCTCGTCCAGCCGCAAGCCCTCGCGATAGGGCCAGTCCAGAACCGGATAGGCAACGCCCGGCATCTCATCCGGACGCAGCGCGGTTTCGAAGGCCACGTATTTCGCCCCCTCCTGCACACCAACCATGTTCAGCAGATCGGCCAGCTCGAACCCGTTCCACGGCACGACCATCGACCAGGCCTCGACACAGCGGAACCGATAGATCCGCTCTTCGATCGTCATCTCGGACATTATATCCTGGAAGTCGTACTCCCCCGGACGGTCAACCAACCCGTCGATTGTCACGCTCCATGGTTCGGTCTTGAGGGCATGGGCGTATTTCGAAGGGTCGTCCTTGCGAGTTCCGAACTCATAGTAGTTGTTGTACGAGGTTATATCTTCCCAGCTGTTGGGCTCGGGCACGGCCTCGGCCTGCGCACGCCCGGCCATTGCAGCAAGGCCGGATCCGGCCAGCCCCGCCATCACCTGCCGGCGGTTCAGAAACGCCGCCCGAGGCGTTACGTCGGCATATGTCAAATTGTTGGTCCAGCGATGCGCCATCTTGGTCTCCGTTCCGTTTCAACCCCTGACCCGACCTAGCCCGGTCTTAGCACAGGACCAAGGCAACTTGCGTCACGATTGAGAGACGGGACTGTAACGAACCGGCCGCCCGCTGACGCCGGACCGACAAAATGGCCCGCCATCTCTGGCGGGCCTTTCCTGTTTTAACCAAGCCGCAGCTTAGTGCACGACGGCTTCGTCCGGGCGCGGGCGGTCGCTGGTGCCCAACCGGTCGCCGATGATCAGGCCATCGGGTCCGGCAGTCACCGGCACGGTATCGCCGTCCCGGATTTCGCCAGCCAGCAAAGCCTCGGCCAGCGGGTTCTGCAGGGCGCGCTGGATCACGCGCTTGAGCGGACGCGCCCCGAAGACCGGGTCGTAGCCTTCGTTGGCCAGCCATTCCTTGGCGGCCTCGTCCAGCTCCAGCCGGATCTTGCGCGCGGCAAGCCGCTTCTGCAGGCGGGCCAGCTGGATGTCGACGATCGCAGCCATATCCGATCGCTGAAGCCGATCGAAGATGATGGTCTCGTCCAGACGGTTCAGGAACTCGGGCCGGAAATGCGCCCGGACCGCGTCCATCACGTCGCGCTTGGCCTGCGCCGTGTTGGCGCCTTCGGGCAACTGGCTCAGCGCCTGCGACCCGAGGTTCGAGGTCAACACGATCAGCGTCTGCTTGAAGTCGACCGTGCGGCCCTGGCCATCGGTCAGGACACCATCGTCCAACACCTGCAACAGCACGTTGAACACGTCCGGATGCGCCTTCTCGACCTCGTCGAACAGCACCACCTGGTACGGCCGCCGACGGACGGCTTCGGTCAGAACGCCACCTTCCTCATATCCGACATAGCCCGGCGGTGCACCGATCAGGCGGGCGACGGCGTGTTTCTCCATGAATTCGGACATGTCGATCCGCACCATCGCGTGTTCGTCGTCGAACAGGTATTCGGCGACGGCCTTGGTCAGCTCGGTCTTACCCACACCGGTCGGGCCGAGGAACAGGAACGAGCCCAGCGGGCGATTCTCGTCGTTCAGACCGGCCCGGGCCCGGCGCACGGCATTGGCCACGGCGCGCACGGCCTCGTCCTGGCCGACCACGCGGGCATGCAGCGCTTCTTCCATGCGCAGCAGCTTTTCACGCTCGCCTTCCAGCATCTTCGAGGTCGGGATACCCGTCCAGCGTTCGACCACGGCCGCGATCTGTTCAGGGCGTACCGTTTCCTTGGCCATCACAGCGTTGCTTTCCTGGCTTTCAGCCTCGGCCAGCTTGCGCTCCAGCTCGGGGATCACGCCATAGGACAGCTCACCGGCCTTGGCCAGATTGCCCTCGCGCTTGGCGATCTCCAGCTCGGCGCGCGCCTTGTCCAGCTGTTCCTTCAGCTCGCGGGCGCTGGCAAGCTTGTCACGCTCGGCCTGCCACTGGGCAGTCAGCTCGGCGGATTTCTCCTTCAGCTCAGCCAGTTCCTTCTGCAAGGCCTCAAGCCGATCTTTCGAAGCCGCGTCATCTTCGAGCTTCAGTGCCTCTTCCTCGATCTGGAGCTGCAAGATCTGGCGATCCAGCTGGTCCAGCTCTTCGGGCTTGCTGTCCACTTCCATGCGCAGACGCGAGGCGGCCTCGTCCACGAGGTCGATTGCCTTGTCGGGCAGGAAGCGGTCGGTGATGTAGCGGTGCGACAAGGTCGCGGCCGACACCAGCGCCGAATCCGAGATGCGCACGCCGTGGTGCAGCTCGTATTTTTCCTTGATGCCACGCAGGATGCTGATCGTGTCCTCGACCGTGGGTTCCTGCACGTAGACGGGCTGGAACCGGCGGGCAAGGGCCGCGTCCTTCTCGACGTATTTGCGGTACTCGTCAAGCGTGGTGGCGCCGATGCAGTGCAGCTCGCCCCGCGCCAGCGCGGGCTTGATCAGGTTGGCCGCATCCATCGCGCCGTCGGTCTTGCCGGCACCCACCAGCGTGTGCATCTCGTCGATGAACAGGATGATCTCGCCAGCGGCCGCGGTGACCTCGTTCAGAACGGCCTTCAGACGTTCCTCGAACTCGCCACGGTATTTCGCACCAGCGATCAGGGCACCCATATCCAGCGCCAGCAGCTTCTTGTCCTTCAGCGATTCCGGCACGTCGCCGTTCACGATGCGGAGAGCCAGACCTTCGGCGATGGCGGTCTTACCCACACCGGGCTCACCGATCAGAACCGGGTTGTTCTTGGTCCGACGCGACAGAACCTGCATGGCGCGGCGGATTTCCTCGTCGCGGCCGATGATCGGGTCAATCTTGCCCTCGCGGGCGGCCTCGGTCAGGTCGCGGGCATATTTCTTCAGCGCGTCATAGCCTTCTTCGGCATTGGCGCTGTCGGCCGTGCGGCCCTTGCGGATGTCGTTGATCGCCTCGTTCAGCTTCTGGGCGGACACGGCACCGGCTTCCAGGGCCTCCTTGGCCTTGGACTTGACGATGCACAGCGCCATCAGCACACGCTCGACCGGCACGAAGCTGTCTCCGGCCTTCTTGGCGATCTTCTCGGCCTCGTCAAGAACCTTGGCGGTCTGGCCGTCCAGATAGACCTGGCCCGCGTCGCCGCTGACCTTCGGGATCTTCGCCAGGGCAACATCCAGCGCCTCGACCACACGCTCGGGCGCGCCGCCCGCACGTTTGATCAGGTTGCTGGCCAGCCCCTGATCATCGTCCATAAGTGCTTTCAGAATATGCTCGGGAGCCAATCTCTGGTGTCCCTCGCGCAGCGCAACAGTTTGCGCCGCCTGCACGAAGCCTCGTGCCCGCTCGGTGAACTTGTTCAAGTCCATCATTCTCTCCTTTTCCAAGCGCCCAAGGTTTTTGCGCCCGCTCGGCGGCACGCTTAGTTCTGGGCCTCATTAATCAATTTGGGAAATGCCCCTGCCGCTTCAAGAGGGTGGCGGGTGAAAAAACGCTCAGCCGCGGGGAATCGTATAGACGGTATAGCCGCCGGTTTCGGCCACCTGCTCGGCATCAAGCGTCTCGACCAGCGACTGCGCGGCGGCGCTGCCGGTGGGGCACGACACGAGGTCAGCGGTGTGGTCCAGGAAATTGCCGGTAAAGGCGGTTTCACCGGTCAACTGGCACCAGTCATCTTCGGACCGATAGCCGCGGACGAGATACAAATCGTCATTGGTCGGGGGCGGCGCAGCGCCTGTTTCGGTTTGCGGCGGCGTGTCGGCACAGGCGGCCAGCGTGGCCATGACGGCCAGCGGAACAAGGTGCTTCATGGTCTGTCCCTTCGGTGTAATTTTCGTTTCTGAATGGCGGCACCATAGCACAGTTGGGACAGCGCGGGGGAAACCACGCCCCCCCCTGGCCCGGTGCAGGGTTCAACCGCCTTCGATCTGCCGGATCACCTTTTGCGCCTCGTCATCGCCCTGCCCGGCCGCGAGGCGAAGAAACCTCAGCGCCTCTTCAACTTCGCCGATTTCATGGAGCAATCGGCCGAACTTGCGCTGCGACTTCATATCGCCGAGCTTCGCGGCCCTTCCTCAGAACACGAAGGCCGCTTCCATGTCCCGAGGCACGCCATCCCGCCCGTGATAGGTCAGAGACCCCAGATTGCGCAGCGTGATGACATTGTCCTGCTTGGCGGCCTGGAAATAATAGTCCAACGCCTGTTCGATGTCCTTGAAATAGCCGTTGTCGCCGGTTTCGTAGATTTAGCCCAAGCGCACCGCGGCATCGGTGCTCCCGTTTCGGGCCGCCATCTTCAGATAGTCGACCGCGCGCCGCATGTCGCGCGTGACATGCGTGCCTTCGCGGTAGAATGTGCCAAGCCGCAGCAGAGACTGCTCGTATCCGAGGAACGCGGCCCTTTCATAATAGTACAGCGCCTTGTCGAGGTCGGGCGCAACACCTTGCCCGTTCTCGTAGCCATACGCGACGTTGTGCATTCCCATCGGCAGACCGGTTTCGGCAGCCGCCATGTACCAGGCAAATGCGGTCACATCGTCCGCGGGAACGATCTTGCCATCGCCATAGAGCGTGGCGAGCGTGTTCATCGCCAGCCCGCTGCCCTCCATCGCGGCCAGCTCCGAGAACTCGAGCGCCATTTCCAGCTTGCCGCCCTTCATCAAAGCCCGGCCAAAAGCGGCGACGACCTCGGCATCGACATTCTGGTTTTTCAGCAGCAGATCGGCACAGATCGCCATCGCATTCTCGGCGTCCATGTCCGCCCATTCCACCCCGTCGAAAAGCGGCGACTGGCCCGGAACGGCGGCGGCCATCAGGCACTCATATTCTCCGTCCGAATAGTCGGGCTCGTATGGTGGATCGTCGGGGTCGGGTTCCGGCCGGGGCCGCAGGTCGGAGACCCGCAGGCGTCGTTGCGGTTCTTTGGGGGCGTCGACCTCGGCCGGCGCCAGGGCCCTCCGGTCAGCACTGCCAGCAGATCGCGCGCAAGTTGGGAATAGATCGAGCACTCCGCGTAGATCTCGGCAAAGCTTTGGATGGCTGCCGCCGACCTGCTGTCCTTGACATCCGCCCAGACCTGTCGGGTCTCGCCGCAATCCGTTTCACCGGCCCAGACTGCGCCCGCCCCGGCCAAAACAGCCGCTGAGGCGACCACACCCAACCGTATCATCCCGTATTTTCCTGCGTCTTTTCTTGTCTGATTGTGCCGCACGCTCTACAGAAGCGCCGATCCCGTCAAGCTTGAAAGGTCGAAACAATGCCCCAAACCGCCGATGACCGCCTGATCGTCGCCCTCGACGTCCCCAACGCGCTGGAAGGGCTGAAGCTGGCCGAGACGCTGGGCGACGCCGTTTCATTCTATAAGATCGGCCTGGGCATGCTGACCGGGGGCGGGCTGGCACTGGCCAACGAGCTAAAGCAGGAACATGGCAAGCGCATCTTTCTGGACATGAAGCTGTTCGACATCGGCAACACGGTCGAGAATGCCGTACGAGGGCTGGCGCAGTTCGATCTGGATTTCCTGACCGTCCATGGCGACCCCCACGTGGTGCGTGCCGCTAAGGAAGGCGCGGCAGGCAAGGATCTGAAGATTCTCGCGGTGACCATCCTCACCTCGCTGAACCGTGAAGATCTGGATGCCGGCATGATGAAGGCCGGCGACATGCAGGACATGGTGGTGGAGCGCGCGGCCCGCGCCTTCGAGGCCGGGGCCGACGGCGTGATCGCCAGCCCGCAGGAGGCCGCTCTGATCCGCGCCCTGCCCCAGTCCCAGGACCGACTGATCGTCACCCCTGGTGTGCGGCCCTCGGGGGCCGATCTGGGCGACCAGAAGCGGGTCGCCACCCCGGCCAGAGCGATCGCAGACGGGGCCGATCACATTGTGGTCGGACGACCGATCTATCGTGCCGAAGACCCCAAGGCGGCCGCGCGGTCAGTTCTTGAGGAACTGAAATCGGTGCCGCAGGTTTAAGCGCGGCACGCCTTCGCGCGGGGTCTTTTTCGCAGGAAGCGGCGCGCAACCGATTGACCTTGCGTCACTTTTCCCTCGTTCCGCGCCGAATTGTCCCTGTGCCCGAAAACACACATGCGAAACCTCGGTTTTGCCCGGAGCGTCAAAACCCTGTCAAAATAGGCATTTTCGCGCGATTATGGGCCAGAGACACTCCCCGACGGACTGCGACTTCCTGAGGTCCGTTACCTCCCCCCGCGCATCGGCGGGGGGTCTTCTTTCTCCTTCCGGAACTCTTCGGCCAACCGCTTTGATCTGGCGCGCGGGCTACGATAGGGTACAGCTTCTGGTTCATCGTCATGCTGCGCATGGAGAATGTGATGCCCGGTCTCTGCCGCGATTGCCTGACCCGTCTGGGTGACGAACGGCGCTGCCCAACCTGCGGCAGCCCGCGGGTTCTGCGCCATCCGGAACTTTTCGACCTGACCATTGCGCATATGGACTGCGACGCCTTCTATGCCTCGGTCGAAAAGCGTGACAACCCCGAGCTGGCCGACAAGCCGGTGATCATAGGCGGCGGGCGGCGCGGGGTGGTGTCCACCGCCTGCTACGTGGCGCGCATCCGCGGCGTGCGCTCGGCCATGCCGATGTTCCAGGCGCTGAAGCTGTGCCCCGACGCGGTGGTGATCAAGCCGCGCATGTCGGTCTATGCCGAGGTCTCGCGCCAGATCCGCACGATGATTGACGAGCTGACGCCGGACGTGGAGCCGCTGTCGCTGGACGAGGCCTTCATGGACCTGTCCGGCACCCAGCGCCTGCACGGCGCGCCGCCCGCGGTGATGCTGGCGCGGCTGGTCAGGCGAATGAAGGACGAGCTGGGCGTGACCGGCTCGATCGGGTTGTCGCACAACAAGTTCCTGGCCAAGGTGGCCTCGGACCTCGACAAGCCGCGCGGATTCTCGGTGATCGGCAAGGCCGAGACGGCGGATTTCCTGCATGACAAGCCGGTACGGTTGATCTGGGGGATCGGCCCGGCGGCTCAGGAGTCGCTGGAGCGGGCCGGCATCCGCACCTTCTCGGACCTGCTGCGTTGGGATCAAGAGGCGCTGACGGCACGGTTCGGCGCGATGGGCCATCGCCTGTGGCATCTGGCGCGCGGACAGGACAAGCGCCGGGTCTCGGCGCACACGCCGATGAAATCCATCAGCAACGAGACCACATTCTTCGAGGACACCTCCGACCCTGACATTCTGGACGGGCATCTGTGGCGGATGGCGGAAAAGGTGGCCGACCGCGCCAAGGCCAAGGGGCTGGCCGGGCGGGTGGTGACGCTCAAGCTGAAACGGGCCAACCACAAGATCCTGACGCGGCGCGTGTCGTTGCGCGACGCAACCCAGATGGCCGACCGGATCTATCGCACCGCGCGCGGCCTGTTCGATCAGGTCGGCGATCAGGGGCCGTACCGCCTGTTGGGTTGCGGCTTGTCAGATCTGTGTCCGGCGGAACAGGCCGATGCCTTGGGCGACCTGCTGGATCCCGGCGCCGCCCAGCGCAGCAAGGCCGAACGCGCTGCGGACGAGATCCGCCGCAAGTTCGGCAGCGATGCAATCGTGAAAGGGCGTGCGCTGCGCTAGCTATTCCGCGGCCAGACGCTCGGGCTGTGCCCCGATCCGGGCGATATCGGCGATCACCCGCGCCAGAACCGCGCGGAACGAGTCAAAGTCGGCGTTGGGTTCGATCGTAGATTCATCCATGTAGAGCGCGCGGTCGATCTCGATCTGTATGGCGTGCTGATTTCGCGCCGGACGGCCGTAGGTCTGCGTCACGTAGGCCCCCGCAAACGGCGTGTTGCGGACCACGGTCAGCCCGGCCGAGACAAAGGCCGCTTCGATCTGATCCACGATCACCCCCGAAGCCGACGCACCGAACCGGTCACCCAGTACAATCTCCGGGCGGCGCCCATGCGCGGTTCCGGCCAGGGCCACCGCCTCGTGCGGCATCGAGTGGCAGTCGACCAGAATCGCCTGCCCGAAGGAGCCGATCGATTCAGCCAGCAGTGATTTCAGCCGGGCGTGATAGGGCCGCCAATAGGTGTCGATGCGCAGACGGGCCTCATCCATGGTCAGCTTGCCGCTGTATATCGCGCGGCCATTTGCCACCACCCGGGGAATCACTCCCAACCCCGAGGCAACGCGCGGATTGTGCCCCGACCGGCGGGCACCCATGATCAAAGCCGGGTCAAGCTCGTCTGCGCTGCGGTTCAGATCCAGAAAGGCCCGTGGCATCTGCGCGGCGATCAGCGGCGCGCCGTGATCCGGGGCAGATGCAAAAAGCTGATCAACGAAGGCATCCTCGGACGAACGAATCACGTCGCGGTTCAGAATCGACCGCTCCAGGAAGGGCTGGGTATAGTTCCGGCCGCTGTGGGGCGAGGAAAACACCACGCACGAGCTGCGTTTCGCGGGCATTTCCAAAGCATATGCGGTGCTGTGCATGTCCACTCCCTCTTTCCGAACAACATAGACTGGAAAATTGTTCGACCAAACCCCTTGATCCCCTGCGCGACTCCTTTTATAGAGCGCTCCACCGGCGCGGGGTTCCGCGCCCCATTTCGTTCTGGGGCGGATCTCGCAAAGGGAAAGTGGGCGGTTAGCTCAGCGGTAGAGCACTTCGTTGACATCGAAGGGGTCACAAGTTCGATCCTTGTACCGCCCACCATCTGTTTCACTGTTTCGGGTCTGACCCGGGGCACCCGCTAACCCAGGCGCTGGCCCGCGCCGCAGGAACTGGAGATAGGCCATGAAGGTCAAGAACTCGCTCCGCTCGCTCAAGAACCGGCACCGCGACTGCCGGGTCGTGCGTCGCAAAGGCCGCGTCTACGTCATCAACAAGACGCAGCGCAAGTTCAAAGCCCGCCAGGGCTGAGGACGGCGAAACACCGTTTCAAGAAACCGCGCCTCTGGGCGCGGTTTTTTTGTGCTCGATCTTCCCCGCGGCCCCGCCCGAGCCCCTTCCGCACGAGCCATGTGATGCAACAGACCGCCATCGCGTAGGGGACTGAAGCGAACAACGCGAATCCTGCCTTTATCGGCCAGCCGATGCCCAACCGTTCGAGTGAAAAGACCATGCGCTCCGCCCGCTCCCGCAAATGTGGAACAACGCCGCGCATCCGCTCATCGGTCGTGAAACCGTCAAGATCCACGCTCATTGCAAGCAGTGCAAGATCAAGTGCGAAGTCGCGCCACCACGAAAAAAGGATGGTCAGACCGACGACGAGCAACAAGCCCCGGGTGAACCCGGTCGGAAAAAAGCGAGCAATCTGACGCAAAGCCAGACCGGCCCCGCGACAAGCCCGAAAAGCAACAGCAGCGTCACGGCTTCCAGCAACACTTCGACTATTTCGAGAGCCCTTCCGCCATTTGCGCCGAACCGACCTGACGCCGGCGCTTGCCGCTGTCCGGCGGAGCGGCTCTACCAATTGGCTCCGACATGGTTAACGAACTGGTTAACCCCCACGAGCGCCGCGGCATTTTTGACCAAGTAATTTTGTCAGATTTACTTGCATCTCGCCCGAAATCGTTTAATTGAGCAAATCAGTCGGGAAATACCCGCTCCTGAGATTCGACAACTGGGACCAACACAGATGAAAACCAAGCGCTTTATCGCCGCCGCCCTGTCGGCCCTGATCGCCGGATCGGCCGCCGCCGAAGGCGAGCTGAACCTGTACTCCTCGCGCCACTACGATACCGACGAGCGCCTCTACACCGATTTCGAAGAGGCCACCGGCATCAAGATCAACCGCATCGAAGGCAAGGCCGACGAGCTGATCGCACGGATGGAAGCCGAGGGCGCGAACTCGCCCGCCGACATCCTGCTGACCGTGGACACCTCGCGCCTAGCGCGGGCCAAGAACGCGGGCCTGCTGCAGGCGGTCAACAGCGACGTGCTGGAAGAGCGCATCCCCGCCAACCTACAGGACGAGGACAACCAGTGGTTCGGCTTCTCGCAGCGCGCGCGCATCATCTTCTACGACAAGAATGACGTGACCAACCCGCCGGCAACCTACCTGGACCTGGCGAATCCCGAATACAAGGGGCTGGTCTGCATCCGCTCGTCGACCAACACCTACAACCAGACGCTGCTGGCCTCGATCATCACCCATCACGGCGCCGAGAAGGCCAAGGAATGGGCCGCGGGCGTGGTCGCCAACATGGCGCGTGACCCGCAGGGCGGCGACACCGACCAGCTGCGCGGCATCGTCTCGGGTGAATGCGAGATCGCCGTGTCAAACTCCTACTACTTTGCACGCGCCCTGCGCAAAGACGTCAAGGGCCTGTCGGACAGCGTCGACATGATCGGCATCCAGTTCCCGTCGCAGGACGCGGAAGGCGCGCATATGAACCTGTCGGGCGCCGGTGTCGCGGCACATGCTCCGAACAAGGACGCCGCCATCAAGTTCCTGGAGTATCTCGCCAGCGATAAAGCGCAGGTCTATTTCTCGAACGGCAATGACGAATACCCCGCCGTTCCCGGCGCGCCGCTGGCCGAGAACGTGGCTGCTCTGGGTGAGTTCAAGGCCGACGACGTGAACCTGTCTGAAGTCGCCAAGAACATCCCCGAGGCCCAGAAGATCTTCAATGAGGTTGGCTGGAAGTAAGCCGCCATCATATCGAACAGTTCAAGGGGCGCGGCACACGCGCCCCTTTTTATTTTATTTATTTCTGTTACTTTTCTCACAATCGAAAATGTTTCCCGGATATGACCAATGCTTGACTGCTTGTCCAGCCGCCTCGCCCGCCACCTGAGCGACCTGCGCCGCAGTCGGGGCTGGTCGCTTGAACAACTCGCCCAGACCAGCGGGGTCAGCCGAGCCACTCTGTCTCGCATGGAGAAGGCCGAGGTCAGTCCGACAGCCGAGAATCTTGGCCGGTTGTGCGCAGCCTACGGACTGCCGATGTCGCGCCTGTTGATGATGGTCGAGGACAGCTTCGACCCCAAGGTTCCTTACGAACGGCAGATCGAGTGGCGCGACCCCGAAACCGGGTTCACGCGCCGTTCGGTGTCGCCGCCCTCGGCGGGGCTGACGGGCGAGGTCCTGGAATGTCACCTGCCGCCCGGCACCACGATCGCCTATGACGCGCCGCCACGACCCGGGCAGGAACACCACCTAGTCGTGCTGGATGGCGCGCTGACCCTGACGGTCGATGGCACGCCCCACGCGCTGAACGCGGGCGACTGCCTGCGCTATCACCTGTCCGGCGCAACCCGTTTTGAAACCGAGGCGTCCCGCGGCGCCCGCTACATTCTGGTGCTGATATGATTACACGCCTGACCGAAACGACTTTTGACCAGGCGGTGGATGATCTGGCGGATATCCTTTACGGCTGCGTGCATACCGGCGCCAGCATCGGGTTCATTCTGCCGTTTTCCCGCGACGCCGCGCGCGCCTATTGGCAGGAGCGCGTGCGCCCCGGGCTGTCAGCCGGAGAACTGGATCTTTTCGTAGCCCATGATGACGGACGCATCCAAGGGACGGTTCAGCTGATTCCGGCTGCGATGCCCAACCAACCGCACCGCGCCGATGTAGCCAAGCTGCTGGTGCATCCCGACGCACGGCGGCGCGGGCTGGGCCGCGCCTTGATGGGTGCCCTGCTAGAGCGCGCCACCGAACTTGGCCGAACCCTGTTGGTGCTGGACACGCGCAGCACTGACCCCTCGCGTATCCTGTACCAAAGCCTGGGGTTTAAAACTGCCGGAGAGATTCCCGGCTATTGCCGCAACCCGTTCGAGCCCGTGTTCGAACCAACCACCTACATGTACAAGGCGCTGGGCTAACGCAGCACTAGGTTGGCCGAGCCCGAGTTCTGCACCACGCGCCGGGCGTTGGGAATGTCATTGGCGAAGGCTCGGCGCTCGGCTTCTTCGCGAGGCAGGCCCAGCCCGATCCAACGGTCCAGCAAGCGCGCCTCCAGCGTGGGCAATGGCACGTCCAAAAACACGGTCAACGCCCACAGGTCGCGCAGATCGCGCCACCCCGGTTCGTCCAGCAGGAGATAATTTCCCTCTACGATCACCACCTTCTGGTCGCGGGTTACGAACGAACAGGCGGCGATGGACTTGTCGAGCACACGGTCGAACTCGGGCACAGCGACCTCGTCTTCGGCCTGGAGGCGGCGCAACAAGGCATGAAAGCCCGGCAGGTCGAATGTCTCGGGCGCACCCTTGCGCGGCAGCAGATCGCGCGCCGTCAGAATCTGGTTGTCATAGTGGAAACCATCCATCGACAGCAGACCGGTCGGAATGCCGCGCACCTGCAGCGCCTGTTGTGCAAGCGCGGCCACCGTGGATTTCCCCGCGCCCGGCGGCCCGGCCACGGCGACAAGCTGGCGCGTTTCACGGCCCGCCAGCCCGGCTGCGGCGTCGGCGATCCGCTCGGCCAGCGCCTGCGGCGATGACCCTGCAGCCGTCATGCCGCGCGATCCTGTTCCGGCGGCTCTTTGGCGCCCGTCATGAACGCCACGGCATCGGACATGGTGTAATCATTGGGGTCGATCACGCAGAGCCGCTTGCCCAACCGATGCACATGGATGCGGTCGGCCACTTCGAACACATGGGGCATGTTGTGGCTGATCAGAATGATCGGAATGCCACGCGATTTCACGTCTTGGATCAGCTCCAAAACCCTTCGGCTTTCCTTGACACCAAGCGCCGCGGTGGGTTCGTCGAGGATGATGACTTTGGATCCGAACGCCGCCGCCCGGGCCACGGCAACGCCCTGACGCTGTCCACCCGACAAGGTCTCGACCGCCTGGTTGATGTTCTGGATCGTCATCAGCCCCAGTTCGTTCAGCTTGTCGCGGGCGAACTTCTCCATCGCAGGGCGGTCGAGCATCCGGAACACCGAGCCCAAAGGACCCTTGCGCCGGATCTCGCGCCCCATGAACATGTTGTCGGTGATCGATAGGGCGGGCGACATGGCCAACGTCTGATAGACCGTTTCGATCCCGGCTTCGCGCGCGTCGATGGGCGAGTGGAAATCGACCTTGCGCCCTTCCAGCCAGATCTCGCCCTCATCCGGGGCGACGGCACCGGAAACCGCCTTGATCAAGGTCGATTTACCTGCGCCGTTGTCGCCGATCACGGCCAGGATTTCGCCCGGCATCAGGTCGAAATCGCAATGATCCAGCGCCGTGACCCTGCCATAGCGTTTGACCAAGTTGCGCCCTTTGAGAATGGGTTCCATCACGCTGCTACCTTTCTGATCCACTGGTCCACGGCCACGGCGGCGATGATCAGCATACCGATAAGAAGGAAGGTCCACTGCGCATCCGCGCCCAACAACCGCAGGCCGAGGGTGAACACGCCCACAATCAGCGCCCCGAACAACGAGCCCAGGATCGACCCGCGCCCCCCGAACAAAGAAATGCCTCCGATCACGACGGCGGTGATGCTTTCGATGTTGGCCAACTGCCCCGAAGTGGGCGAGACCGAGCCTATGCGCCCGATCAGCGCCCAGCCGGCAAAGGCGCAAATCAGCCCCGAAAGCATGTAGACCGACATCAGCGTTCGATGCACGTTCACGCCCGACAGCTCGGCTGCCTCGGGGTCGTCGCCCACGGCATAGACATGGCGGCCCCACGCGGTATGCCGCAGCGCATAGGCCAGCACCAGAATCAGCACCAGCATGAAGATCACTCCGACCGTGAACACCGCCCCGCCGACATTGATTTTGGCGCCGAACAGCTGAAGGATCGGGGCGTTGGCCTCGATTTCCTGCGACCGGATGGTTTCATTCTGTGAATACAGGAAGTTGGCGGCCAGTACGATCTGCCACATGCCCAGCGTCACGATGAAGGGCGGCAGCTTGACCCGGCTGACCAGGAATCCATTCACCGCGCCGATTGCGGTCCCGATGGCCAGACCGCACAGGATCGCCACCGTAGGCGGCAGCCCGTAGCGGAAAGTGAACTGGCCCATCACAACCGACGACATGACCATGATCGCGCCCACGCTCAGGTCGATCCCGGCTGTCAGGATCACGAGACTCTGGGCGGCGGCCACGATGCCGACGATCTGCACCTGCTGCAGGATCAGGGTCAGGGCAAAGGGCGAAAAGAACTTGGCGCCCAGCAAGACGCCGAAAATCAGGATCGCCGCCACCAAAACGATCAGCGGCACCAGCGACGGGTTCACATGTAGAAAGTGTTGGACCGTCCCCATGAACCCGCGGTGGTGATCTTCGAATTCGGCAACCTGTTCCGGGCTGCCTTTGGCTGCGGCTTCGAAATCGTCGGACTGTCTCGATGTGTCGGACATCAATGAGGTTCCCCCATGCGTCAAGCTCCCGTCTTGGGGCGACTCTAGCAAAATTTCGGGTGAGGTCGTGGTTCAATTCAGGGGCCGCAGCGCGCGGCCCCTGAAGGGATCAGATCAGCCCCAGCAGAGGTCCATGCCCTCTTTGACCGAGATCGACTCGACGCCATCGGCCGGCTTGTCCGTTACCAGCGCAACACCGGTGTCATAGAAATCTTTGCCGGGCGTGTTCTCGGGCTTCACGCCCTCGTCGGCCCATTTCTTGACCGCCTCGACGCCAAGCGACGCCATCAGCAGCGGGTATTGCTGCGAGGTAGCGCCGATCACACCGTCGGCCACGTTCTGCACACCGGGGCAGCCGCCGTCGACCGAAACGATCAGCACATCGTTTTCGCGGCCGATGGCCTTGAGCGCCTCATACGCACCGGCGGCAGCCGGTTCGTTGATCGTGTAGACCACATTGACCATCGGATCCTTGGCCAGAAGGTTCTCCATGGCCTTGCGGCCGCCCTCTTCGTTCCCGGCGGTGACGTCATGGCCCACGATGCGCGGGTCGGTCTCGTCGCCCCATTTGTTCGGGTCGCCCAGGTCAATGCCGAACCCCTGCAGGAAGCCTTGGTCGCGCAGCACCCCGACCGAGGGCTGGCTGACTGCCAGGTCCAGCATGGCGATCTTGGCGTTCTGGGCTTCGTCCCCCAGTGTGGCTGCGGCCCATTTGCCGATCAGCTCGCCGGCCAGAAAGTTGTCGGTGGCAAAGGTTGCATCCGCCGCGTCGATCGGCTCCAGCGGTGTATCCAGCGCGATGACCAGCACACCCGCGTCGCGCGCCTGCTGGACGGCCGGGACGATCGACGAGGTATCGGATGCGGTCAAGAGGATACCCTTGGCGCCATCCAGAATGCAGGTCTCGATCGCCTGCACCTGAGTTTCATGGTCGCCGTCGATCTTGCCGGCAAACGCCTTGAGCGTCATGCCCAGCTCTTCGGCCTTGGCGGTGGCTCCCTCTTTCATCTTCACGAAGAAGGGGTTGGTGTCGGTTTTGGTGATCAGACAGACCGTGTCCTGCGCGGCGGCAGCGCTCGCCATGGCTGTCAGGGCCAACGCGGTCGCGCCAGCAAATGCTGAAATTTTCAAAGCTTTTCCTCCCGTTATCTCCGACGCCCGCAGACGTCTTGGGCAAGCGGGCGAAATTCGATCCGCTCCCATGGGCAAAACCATCAAGCAATTCCCGATTCCTGTCAATAATTAAATCACTCTTAATTATTATTGACACCCCACGGCCCACACCACATTCTTGCGGGAACAAGGAGCACCCCGTGACCGAGAAACCCGCAATCGAGACCGGCCCCTCGCACCGCCCGTCAAACGTGCGCGGGACCAACCAAAGCGGCATGCGCGCGCGCAATGAAAAACTGGTTTTGTCGCTGGTCCGGCGCCATCAGGCGCTGGCCAAGTCAGAATTGGCGCGCATGGCCGGCCTATCGGCGCAAACCGTCTCGGTCATCATGCGGCAGTTGGAAAGCGACGGGCTGCTGTTGCGCGGCGAGCCGCAACGAGGCAAGGTCGGACAGCCTTCGGTGCCGATGCGATTGAACCCGGACGGTGCCTATTTCCTGGGCCTGAAGGTCGGGCGCCGCAGCTCGGAGATGGTGCTGACCGATTTCCTGGGGCGGGTTCGCGACCGGTCCCGCACCACTTATGACTACCCCACCCCGCAGCAGACGCTCGATTTCGCAGTCCGGTCCCTGACCCACATGACAGAGGCGCTGTCCGAACCCGCACGCGCGCGAGTGGCAGGCTTGGGCATCGCCATGCCCTTTTACCTGTGGGACTGGGCACAGATCCTGCAGGTCCCGCAGGAAAAGATGGACCCGTGGCGCATGGCCGACCTGCGGGCCAGCCTTTCGGACATCTGCGATGTTCCGGTCTATGCCCAAAATGACGCGACGGCCGCCTGCGGCGCGGAACTGGTATTCGGCCCAACCGAAGGACCGCGGGATTTCCTTTATTTCTATGTCGGCTATTTCGTCGGCGGCGGCGTTGTGTTGAACGGGTCCATCTTTGCCGGCCGGGGAAACGCCGGCGCGTTGGGGCCGATGCCGGTCTCCGTCGGGTCGGGGCAAGTACTACCCCTGATCGAGGTGGCCAGCCTGTATGTCCTCGAACGCGCGTTGGCGGCCTCTGGTTGCGACGCATCAGGCCTGTGGCATTCGCCCGAGCGCTGGACCATTCCCGCCGACCTGCTCGAGCTGTGGCTGAACCGGGCGGCACAGGGTCTGGCCCATGCCATCCTGTCCAGTTGTAGCCTGATCGATTTCGAGTGCGTCAAGATCGACGGCTGGATGCCGAATGCGGTCAAGTCCCGGCTGATTACGTTGGTTCGGGACCGCCTGTCCCGGCTGAACCTGACCGGGCTGGAAGCACCGTCGATTTCGGCCGGCTCGGTCGGACCGGACGCCCGCGCGTTGGGCGCCGCCAGCCTGCCATTGTCGGACCGATATCTGGTCGAGACGTGAAGCGGCCCTTGAACATGGGCTGTCGAATATGTCGTCGGGTCACCTGGCCGATCAGGACCGGGGCACAAGATCCAAACGCATGAATGCGCTGTTGGGATCGTGATGATATCCAAAGATTGGGCCGCAATAGCCGTAGCCCAACGCCTCGTACAGTTTGCGAGCAGCGTCATAGTCCGGAAGATGCGCCGCGCCGGTTTCCAGAACAAGCGCTGCAAAGCCTTCTGACCGGGCGATTTCAGCCAGATGCTCCATCATCCGGCGGGCCAGCCCCCGGCCCCGCGCCTGCGGCAGCACATGCACCGATTTGACCTCGGCCGTGCCATCGGGCAGCGCCTTGAGCGCCCCGCAGCCCAGCACCTGATCGTCCTCTAGGATCGCCCAGAACCGGATGTCCGGCGCGGTCAATGCATCAGGTTGCAGCGTATGATTGCTCTCTGCAGGGCCGGCCCACCGGCTGTGCGCGACATGGGCCTCTACCACCGGACGCAATGCATCCGATGTCGGATCGGCCGGACAAATCCGGATCACTCAGTGGGTCCAGGGGCCGCGCCGGTCGGTGGCAAAGTTTTCGCCATATCCGCGCGGGCGGATATTGGGTTTGCGCTTGTGGGGCTCGACGACCTGCGCGTCGATGCCGTGTTCCCGCGCATAGTGCAGCGCCTCTTCCTTGGTGTCGAACCGCAGGCGCACCTGGGTCTGGGTGTCGCTGGAAGATGTCCAGCCCATCAGCGGATCGACCTCGCGCGCCGAGGCCGGGGCGTATTCCAGAACCCATTTGCGGGTCTTGGCCATTCCCGACGTCATTGCGTTTCGGGCAGGCTGGTAAATCCGTGCGCGCATGTCGCCTCTCCATACTCGGGTTGTCGCGCCCGTTTATGCGTCAGAGCGCGGGCGGCGACAAGATTGCAATTGCCGCAGGGCGATGCAAATGACCCGCCCGGCGGGGGTTGCATGCGGACAAAATAAGAACAAATGTAAGGGGCCGAAGCGGAGCCTGCCCATGCCCTATGCTCATTCCGACAAGACCCAGCTGACTGCCGACGACGTGCGCACCCGCCTGAAGCTTGAGGGCGGCAAGCGTTTCGTGATGCACACCGAATTCGCCCCTGCAGGCGACCAACCCACCGCGATCAGGGAACTGGCGCAGGGCATTCTGGACGGCGAGCGCAACCAGGTGCTGCTGGGCGCCACCGGCACCGGCAAGACCTTCACCATGGCCAAGGTGATCGAGGAAACCCAGCGCCCCGCCATCATCCTCGCCCCCAACAAGACGCTGGCGGCGCAGCTCTATGGCGAGTTCAAGGGCTTCTTCCCGGACAATGCGGTCGAATATTTCGTCTCGTACTACGACTACTACCAGCCCGAAGCCTATGTGCCGCGCAGCGATACCTATATCGAAAAGGAATCGCAGATCAACGAACAGATCGACCGGATGCGCCACTCGGCCACCCGGGCGCTGCTGGAACGCGACGACGTGATCATCGTGGCCTCGGTCTCGTGCATCTATGGCATCGGCTCGGTCGAGACCTACGGGGCGATGACGCAGGATCTGAAGGTCGGGAACGAATACGACCAGCGGCAGGTGATGGCCGATCTGGTGGCCCAGCAATACCGCCGCAACGATCAGGCCTTCCAGCGCGGCAGCTTCCGGGTGCGGGGCGATTCCCTGGAAATCTGGCCCGCCCACCTGGAAGACCGGGCCTGGAAACTCTCGTTCTTCGGCGAAGAACTGGAGGCCATCACCGAATTCGACCCCCTGACCGGCGAGCGCACCGACACGATGGAGCAGATCCGCGTCTATGCGAACTCGCACTACGTCACGCCCAAGCCGACGATGCAGCAGGCGATCCTTGGCATCAAAAAGGAATTGCGCCAGCGCCTCGACCAACTGGTGGGCGAGGGCAAACTGCTGGAAGCACAGCGGCTGGAGCAGCGCACCAATTTCGACCTCGAGATGCTCGAGGCGACCGGCGTCTGCAACGGGATCGAGAACTATTCCCGCTACCTCACCGGCCGCGCGCCGGGCGAGCCGCCGCCGACCCTGTTCGAATTCATCCCCGACAACGCCATCGTCTTTGCCGATGAATCCCACGTCAGCGTACCGCAGATCGGCGGCATGTATCGCGGCGACTACCGGCGCAAGTTCACGCTGGCGGAACACGGGTTCCGCCTGCCCTCCTGCATGGACAACCGTCCCCTCAAGTTCGAGGAATGGGACGCCATGCGCCCGCAATCCATCTTCGTCAGCGCCACCCCCGCGGCGTGGGAGCTGGAACAGACCGGCGGCGTTTTCACCGAACAGGTGATCCGCCCAACGGGCCTCTTGGATCCCGAGGTCGAAATCCGCCCCGTCGAAATGCAGGTCGACGACCTTCTGGACGAGGTGCGCAAGGTCTCGGCCAAGGGCTATCGCACGCTGGTGACGACGCTGACCAAACGCATGGCCGAAGACCTGACCGAATACATGCACGAACAGGGCATCAAGGTCCGCTACATGCATTCCGACATCGACACGATCGAGCGGATCGAGATCCTGCGCGACCTGCGGCTAGGGGCCTTCGACGTGCTGGTGGGCATCAACCTGCTGCGCGAAGGGCTGGACATCCCTGAATGCGGTCTGGTCGCCATTCTGGACGCGGACAAAGAGGGCTTCCTGCGCTCGGAAACCTCGCTGATCCAGACCATCGGCCGCGCCGCCCGCAACGCCGAGGGCCGCGTGATCATGTATGCCGACCGCATCACCGGCAGCATGGAGCGCGCGCTGGAGGAAACCAACCGCCGCCGCGCCAAGCAGATCGCCTATAACGAGGAACACGGCATCACGCCCGAGACGGTGAAGAAGAATGTCGAGGACGTTCTGGCCGGTCTCTATGCTGGCGACGTGGACATGAACCGCGTCACCGCCACCATCGACAAGCCGATGCACGGCGCCAACCTCGAGGCCCATCTGGACGGGTTGCGCGAGCAGATGCGCAAGGCAGCCGAGAACCTGGAATTCGAAGAAGCCGCCCGCATCCGCGACGAAATCAAGCGTCTGGAAGCGGTCGATCTGGCCGTCGCCGACGACCCCATGGCGCGGCAGTGGGCGGTCGAGAAGGCCTCGGAAGACGCGGTTCGCTCGCAGGGGCGGTCAACGGCCGGACGGCCGGGGCAGCGGGGTGGGAATGTGAAGCGTAAGCGGCGGTGAGTCTTACTTGCGCATCGGCGCTGCTTTGATCGAACGAAAAAGACCTTCTATGTCTGAGTCGAGTTTTAATTGCTCAAGCGTATGTATTGTCTTTAAGCCGTTCCCCAAAATCTTCCCCGCTTCATCAGCACCAAACCTCTTGCTGAGTTCAACAAAGTATCTTGGTTCTGGGATGCTAAAGTTCTTGGGTGTCTTGTTTGCGCATTGGTAAACCGCGTATGCGGCCAAGTCAGCATACTTCAAGAGAGGTTCTTCCTCTTTTGATCTCGTTGTTATCGCAAAGGGATTAAACACTCGAAGATACTTAGCATCCGAGTGCATTGGATTGTCTTTTATCTTGCCAATGTAGCGTCTCATTGCGTCGTAGTCGTGGTTTCGAGTTTCGAAAATCACTGTTGGCGGCTCGTTTCCAAAACCGCGATTGAGAAGGTATTTCCCGACTCGCTCCAATAAGTAGACGGCACACTTATTGTAGAACTTTTGCGGGTCTTTTTGAATTCGGTTTGAATATGCACCCAGCGTTGCTTTGTTAGAAACTACCGCAAAATACCGTAAGTTGACTTCGACGCTTTTGCGCGACCAATAAACCGTTTGGCTATGCGAGAGATCAGTTGCGTGTCGCCATTTCTTTCCCAGATCAGAATTCACCGAATCCAGTACACGCCTTGCGTCAATTGCAACCGCTCTGGGCATGACAGCAGCAGCAAGCACAAAGTATGGGGAAGATCCGCCCTTCTTTCCATCACGAATTTTGGCTATTCCGGACTCGCCGCTTTCATCGATGTAAATAAAGCAACTCAATGAGATAACTCTGAAAAAAGAATGTTTGGTTATTCAATAGTGAACCTAATGAGCCATTCGTAAGTCGACAAGTATGTGTCAACGGATAAGTTGGCAATCGAACTAAGCCTGCCATCACCCCTCACTCTACCCTTGCCACTCACCTCCCCCTCCCCCACGCTTGAAATCACAAATTGTGATTCCAAACGGGTGCCATGACGAACACCAAGAACCTGCCCTCCACGCATGAGGTCCAAAGCGCCATTCACCGGGTGCGCGGCACCCGCGTGGTGCTGGCCGAGGATCTGGCACGGTTCTACGGAAAATCCGTCAGCGCCTTCAATCAGGCCGTCTCGCGCAACAAGGACCTGTTCGAGGGCTACCGCTTTCAGCTGACCGATGCCGAGGTGGCCGATTTGATATCACGGAATGTGATTTCAAAGCCCAAAGGCCGCGGTGGGCGGCGGGTCAATCCGTGGGTCTATACCGATTACGGCGTGGCCATCGCCTCGACCCTGTTCAAGGACCCGCGTGCGATCAAGATTACCCGCATGATCACCGAGGCCTTCGTCGACGGCGCCAACGCCCTGGCTGAAACCCCACACAGCGCGCCCGAGATCCTGCCGCCCGAAGGCACTCCCGCCCCGCTGCTGCCCAAT
>NZ_JBXWRS010000025.1:0-20238 GCF_059612985.1 Ruegeria sp. BHSC043
ATAGCCGCTGAATTCCTGGCCCAGGGTTAGCGGGGTCGCGTCCTGGGTATGGGTGCGGCCGATCTTGATGATATCCTTGAATTCTGCCGACTTCTGCTCTAGCCCGGCGGCCAGCTTTTCCAGCCCCGGCAGCAGAACGTCGCGCACGCTCATTGCGGTGGCGATGTGCATCGCGGTTGGGAAGGTGTCGTTCGACGACTGGCCCATGTTGCAGTGATCGTTCGGGTGCACCGGGTCCTTCGAACCGATCACGCCGCCCAGAATCTCGATCGCGCGGTTCGCGATGACTTCGTTGGCGTTCATGTTCGACTGGGTGCCCGAACCGGTCTGCCAGACGACCAGAGGGAAATTGTCGTCGAACTTGCCCTCGATCACCTCTCCGGCGGCCTCGATGATGGCGTCGGCGATGCGTGCGTCCAGCTTGCCCGTTGCCTTGTTCTGCATGGCGCAGGCCTTCTTGACCACGCCCAGCGCGCGGATGATGGCGACGGGCTGTTTCTCCCAGCCGATGGGGAAGTTCATGATCGAGCGCTGCGTCTGCGCTCCCCAGTACTTGTCGGCCGGAACCTCGAGCGGGCCAAAACTGTCGGATTCGGTGCGGGTCTGAGACATCTGTCACTCCGTCTGGTATGCAGTCGCATGCCGTTTAGCCGCAGCCACGCCGCGGCGCAATCGGCCAGTTGCGCGCACCTTAATCTGATGGGCAGAAAAGGTATAGCCGGGCGAGGTGCGTCATTTTTTTTCGGGTGGTCGTCCCATCTGCCATTGTGCCGGTGGCCCGCGTGTCTAGAATGCGAAGGGCGGGAAACGGAGAGGTCGGGATGTTTCGTTTGGGGCTGAAAAAATCACAGTTTGCGCAGATGCGGGTTTGGGCGGCTGTCGTGGCGATGCTGATCGGAGTTCAGGCCGGCGCAGCGGATATCGGGCCCTTTGTCGGTGACTATGTCGGGTCGGCCCAGGTCGTGGATGCGGACGGAACCGCGACCCCGCGCGACATGAGCGTGCGCATCTCCGAAACCGATGACGGGTTCAATGTCAGTTGGACAACAGTGACATATAAGGCGGATGGCCGGGTGAAAGAGCAGTCGTTCTCGGTTGACTTCCGGCCGTCGGACCGCCCTCAGATCTATTCGGCGGCGATGAAACGCAACGTGTTCGGCCACGAAGTGCCGCTGGATCCAATGAAGGGTGAACCCTTCGTATGGGGCCGCATAGTCGGCGACACGCTGACCGTGTTTTCCCTGTTTATCGACCACGAAGGCGACTATGAACTGCAGCAATATGACCGAACGCTGGCCGAAGGCGGGCTGAACCTGTCCTTCTCGCGCTTCAGCGACGGGCGCGAGGCGCGGTCAGTGGATACGTTCCTGCGCAGGAAATAGCGTTTCAGCTCTACAATCGGCCGATCAGGGCTGTTTGCGGAAACTGTCCAACGATACGATGTCGGCGTCGTGGTGCGGCTTGTCCTCGGGCTCGACTTCGATCGAGTCCTCTTCGGTCGCCGCGATTTCCTCTTCGTCTTCTTCGGGGCCCTCGAAGCGCAGCCCGAATTCGACCGACGGGTCCACGAAGGTCTGGATTGCCGCAAAGGGGATATACAGCGGTTCGGGCGAATCTCCGAAATTCAGCGTGATGGCAAAGCCGTCGTCATCGACGCTCAGGTTTTCGAACCAATGCTGCACCACGATCGTCATTTCATCCGGGTAGCGCTGGCGCAACCAGTCGGCAATTTCAACACCGGGTGTGCGGGTGTCGAATGTGATGAAGAAATGATGCGCCCCGGGCAGCCCCGACTCCGAGACCCGTTGCAGAACGGTCTTGATCAGGCCGCGCATGGCGGTGTGCATTAGGTTGCCGTAGTCGATGCCTTGCGACATGTCTTGTCCTCGAAAGTGGTTGCCCCAAGCATAAGGGATTCGGGCGGAAACGAAAGGCCCGGCAGCGCCGGATTGTTCAAAGAAAATGCAGGGCCAAACCTGCTGCGGCCATGGCGGCCAACGCGACCCCGAAACCAGATTTCAGTCGGAATATCAACAGCCCGGCGGCAACTGTCAGTGCAAGCGCCTGAAAATTCAGGCTGGATGGAACGGGTATCGGGATTGAGATGGGGCCAAGGCCGTATCGGGCCACGTCTGCAAAAATCATGTTCAGCGCGAACCACACCGAAAGGTTGAGAATCACCCCGACGACAGCCGCCGAGATTGCGCTCAAGGCGCCGGACAAGCGCGGGTTCCGGGCGATGTGATCCAGATATGGGGCCGACAGGAAGATCCAAAGAAAGCAGGGGACGAAAGTCGCCCAAAGTGCGACCGCGCCTGCGGCCAGGGCCAAACCGGGGCCACCGGCGATCTGACCGGTCAGCATGGCCACGAATTGGGTCACCAGGATCAGAGGCCCCGGAGTTGTCTCGGCTAGGCCCAGCGCATCGATCATCTGGTCGGCCGAGATCCAGCCATGCTGCGCCACCACCGTCTGGGTCATGTAGGACAGCACCGCGTAGGCGCCCCCAAAGCTGACAACCGCCAGTTTGGCAAAGAACCAGCCCAGATCGGCCAGCAGCGTCTGACCCGACGCCGTCAGCAGAGCCAGCGGCAAAAGCCAAAGCGTCATCCAGACCAAGGCGGTGCGTATCGCGTGCCTTTCCGCTGGGAGCCGACCCGGATCGGACGGCGGATGTGTCGTGCGGGACATAAAGTACCCCCAACAACCGGCCGATACGACGATCAGCGGGAAGGGCAGGTTTAGTGCAAAAATGGCCAGAAAAGCCACCCCCGCGATAACTCGAGACTGCAGCCCCGAGAGGGTCTTGCGCGACAGGTTGATCACGGCCTGCAGCACGATTGCAATGACGGTCGCCTTGACACCCAGAAAAGCCGCCTGGACAGGCGGCAGGTCGCCATAGGCGGCATAGAGCATCACCAGCGCAGCGATCACGATTGCGCCGGGCAAAACGAAAAGCGCGCCCGCGATCAGCCCGCCGGGCACGCCGCGCAGGCGCCAGCCGGCATATGTGGCCAGTTGCATCGCCTCGGGGCCGGGCAGCAGCATGCACAGCGACAGGGCGCGCAGAAATGTCTGTTCGTCCAGCCAGGCACGGCGGTCCACCAGTTCCCGGTGCATCAACGAGATCTGGGCGGCTGGCCCACCAAAGGACAGCAATCCGATACGGCCGAACACCCGGACAAGATCCGCGACCGAGGGGCTCATCCGCAGGCCATGACCGAGGCGACTGCCGGAGTGCCGAGGGTCGGCGTGCGCAGGCGCGTGTGCTCAAGCAGAGGCCGCATGCTCGGCGGGGGAATTCGACACTGCATTTGATAGTAATCCCCAAACACCGGCCCCGCCATGGAACACGCCCTTCCGCATTTCGAGATGTGGCAATCCGCGCCCTGCCTGGGCGGGAGCGTTGCCGGTCTCGGTCCTTGCTATGCGGGCTTTGCCTGTGCGGTCAAGAACCGGTCAGGCCCAATCGAGACGTTGTCCGGTCATGCATACGGGCAGCGTGTCCTGCGGAAACTGGCCTAGTTGTTCGAACAGCGACACGAAATCGAACTGATTGTAGGCTTCGACCATCTTGTCACCCTTGAACCGCGCCATGACCTGTCCGGTGACCTCAAGCGGCGCACCATTGTCGGCACGCGATGTCCTTACATGCAGGACCGCCGAGGCCCAGTCGCCGCTTTCGATGATTTTCGGCAGGCCCACCTGAATGTCGCCTAGAACATGACGGAAGGCCATCACCAGATCGCGGAAATCGTCCACGCCGACCTGCATTTCCGGTATCAGCCCTTCGGCCATCGTTTCGGGCGCGAAATATTCGTCGATCGCGTCAACATTGCCTTTTTCCCAAACCTCCGAGTACCAGGCCCGAAGAATCTCTGCATGAGGCATCCCATCTCTCCTGTCTAGCTGAGGAGAGGCTGGCGCATAGAGGTGAAGAAACCCTGAACGCCGTCAGGATCTGGGCAAAAAACGCAGACAAATGGTTGGGAAAGTGCAGGTTTCTGTTGCCAGGTACCTGCGAACCCCGCCTTACGCGGCTAGGCGCAAGGACTTAAGTTTCGGTCTGGTTACTGCTTACGCAGCAACGGCAACCGGAGCACGATTGTCATTTGCAATTGTACTGTTTTCGCCGGTAACGGTGGCAGACAGCCGGGACAAAGCTAACCCCTTTAGACGTTCGTCGATCCTGTTTCGGCCCCATGATCCCCAAATGAAGGATATATGGTGGAGCCGCCGGGTACCGCCCCCGGGTCCGATCCGCTTATTACGAGCGCGTTTATGTCCATAGTCCCGAAGGACAGGACTTATATAGGTGAGGATTTTTGCGGATGCAAACCCCCAAGGCGCGGGATCATGGCGATTTTTTCAACCGATCACGCGGGCTTCGCCAGGTTGGCGGCGATCAGCCAGATTGCCAGCACCAGCTCGATACCACCGAAGGTCAACGCCTTGGCCAAGGGCGGATTGTCCAGCAGAACGGACACGAACCGACCCAGCGCCGCGCCCGCATAGATCACGCCCAACATCGCGTAGGCCATCGGGTGGTTCAGCCACAATACCGCGATTCCGGTCACGACGAACAGTCCGCCGACCGAGGCGCGCATTTCACTGAGGCCCATCGTGCTGTTGGTGGGCGCAAGGTCCAGCGAGGCTGCCGTCCAGGCCGGAGCCAGAAAGCCGAACAGGCCAAAGCCGATGGTCAGAAGGGCTGCGATGATGTTGAGTGTTCCGGTCATGGGGGCCTCGCGTTTCAAATGCCTGCCAATCGAACCTAATCTGTTTTGGGGCAGGGGGAAGACCTCAGATTGCGGCCCACAGGCCGAGCACGCCCACGAGGATCAGACTGAGCGCCCAGACCATTTCCAGGTTGAACCAGCTGCGCGAAAGGAATTGCAGGCCCAGCCAGCGATAGACCGCGAACGCCAGCGCGCCGCCACCCAGCATCATCGCGCCGGTATGGACCGCGGCCACCGTCAGAACCAGCAGGCCATTGGTGCCCATGATCTCTGACACGGCTCTGTGGCCGGTATCCAAGTCGTCCAGTCCGCACAGGCCCAGATAGATCGGCACAAGCATAAGCGCCGCACCATGCGCCAGCGCCACCAGAAACGACCACAGTGCCAGCCTACTGGGCGGCACGCGCGCCAAGAACCGTGGATGCCGACGGGTGATCGCGATGTAGAGGCCCATGGCGATCACGATCAGGGCTGCTCCGATCCGGATTTCGCGCTGATAGTCTACGAGGATGGTCATCACCGCAAAGGGCAGCAGTACGCCCAGCATCGCCAAGAAATGCCCGCCCGCCAGGGCTGCCAACGCGCGCCACAAGGCGGATTGACGTTGCTCCATCAATGCAGCCGACACGGCCAGCGGCCAGCCCATGCCGGGGTTCAGCCCGTGATAGGCGCCGCTCAGCAAAACGGCCAGCCAGAGGCCGGCCGTCGATGTCATCAAGACGTCCAATTCAGACCGAAGGGTAGCAGAAACTGTCGGTGGAGCAGTCTCCCCCCTCAAGCCGGATCTGATGGGCGCGATAACCTTTGGGGAATTCGACCCAGAAGTTCCTGTCGAGCTTCAGGCCGCCTTTTTTGCCGACATCCGCCTTGACCATCGCCGCGCCGCGCTCGCCGGGGTAGAACTGATCATCCCAGGTGGAATAGAGCGAATTGGTCCAATAGACGCGTTTCCCGTCACGACTGATCTCGACCATTTGCGGGCCATAGCCAAAGTCCTTGCCGTTGGGGTGCTTGGTCTTCTTGACGATTCCGCCGATCTCGACCTTGTCGGCCAGTTTGGGCTTCATCGGGTCCGAGACATCGTATTGGTGCATTTCACCGGTACCCCAGCACGCGACGTAAAGGTATTTGTCATCCAGGCTCAGGTCGATGTCGGTGACCAGCGGCGGCACCGCTAAGAACCCTTTAAGAAGTTCGGGAAGATCAGCAGGATCAGCGGGTTGGGGGTCGATCGTAATGGTCTTTTTGGCGTGGAACTTGCCTTTCTTGTCGCGCCACCACGTAAAGATCGCGCCCTGCAGGTTGGTGGTGTCGACCACCACGCCGCAGAACCCGTATTCCTTGACAGGATCGTGCGCAGGCCGGATCTCCAGCGCCATCTGGTGGTTCTCGCCCAGGTCGATGGTCTGGATGTTGGTGCGGTCGCGCAGGTTCCAGAAATGGATCCGGTGGCCATATTTGTTCGACAGAAGGTCCTCGGGTAGCAGGCCGTTTTCGAATTGCGGCGGCAGGCCCCATTCGGAACTGACCATGTAGTCACGCGGCAGGTTCCACCAGAAATCATAGTGCTTGTCCTGCACGCCGCGTTCGATCTCGTAACGCCCGATGATGTCGAAGGTTTCACAGTCCATGATGAAGATGCCCGGTGGACCGTCAGTGCCCTTCTCGCCGCCGCCGCCCAGGGTGCTGACATAGATGCCTTCGGGGCCGCAGTGGATCGTGTGCGGGCGGGAATATCCAGTTTTTGCAAAGACTTCCTCGGGTTCGATGATCTTGTGGATATAGGCCTGAAGCGGGTCCTTCACGTCGATGACATAGATTCGGCTCGAGCGGATACCGGGGATGATCAGGTACCGGCGCTCAAGGAAGGCGTGGCCGGTCAGCGGCGACAGGGCCGAGGAACAAGCGTTCCATCCGAAATGGTGAAACTCGTCGCCCTTGTTGGGCATCATCACCTTGTGAACGATCTTGCCGTAGTCGCCCGAAGTTGGGTCGACGTTTACAACGGCCAAACCGTCGGGCTGCGAGAAATCAGGGCTGAGCATCAGCGTGAAGGCCAGGGTCTCGGGCGGGGCCTCCATGGCCAGTTTGGCGGATGGATAAAATGTCGGATCCGGTCTTTTGTTCATAACGTCCTCCCGTAAGTCATTGAAAATCAATTTTATTGAGAGTGCCGGTCTTCCCGCCGGATGATGGTCTGCCTGCCCGAGTGTCCTTTCCGTTGATGTGATGCGTCAAGAATTATTCAAGCGGCGCTCAGGCCGGTTTCCGCCGACGTTCAGCCACGTCATGGGCAAGGTGGCGCGTGTAGGTTTCCAGCTCGACCAGCGCAGCGTCGACGGTCTCGGCGTCTTGCGCCTCCAGCGCGTCGGCGATCTTGCTGTGCAGGCGGATGATCTCCTCGCGCGAGCGGGCGGTAAAGGTGATCATGTTCATCAGGGGCTGCATCGCCTCGACCGCGCCGGCCAGTTGATAGGACAGGACAGGGTTGCCCGCACCATCGACCAGCGCCCGGTGAAAAGCCACGTCCGAGGCGCAGAAGGCCTCATCCGTCAAACCGGGTTGCGCCTGGCGGAAAATTTCCGCGCGCATGGTGGCCAGTTGATCTGCGGTGCGCCGCTGCGCCGACAGGGGCGCGCAGGCCCGTTCCAACGCATAGCGGGCCTCGCAGGCGGTGTCGAAGCTGACCTCGTTCATCGACAGCAGCAGCGTCGAAGTCGTGATCTGCTGGGAATAGGCGTCCTGGAAACTCAACCGGTTGACGAACGCACCTCCGGTCGCGCCGCGCTGGGTGCGGATCAACGACTGTGCCGCCAGCCGCTTCAGCGCCTCACGCACGGTGGGACGCGACACCTGGAACTGATCCGCCAGCTCGGATTCCGAGGGCAGGCGCTCGTCCACGATCAGCTCTCCGGATACGATCGCATCGCGGATGGCCTGGGCGATCTGCGCAGATAGGTCGGTGCTTTTCTGCGGGTCGATTTTCATCTTCTTGGGGTCACCGTGAAAAATTTATTTGTCTGACATTTAAAAGTCTGACATTTGAAAAGCAAGGAGTGAGTCGTAGGGAGGGCCGTGACTGTGGACCGGATAAGAGCCATGACAGCGCCGCATTGGCTGGGCCTGTTCGCTGCGATCCTGTCGGCCTGGGGGGCGCTGTACCTGATGGCGGTGCCGGCCGAGATGCGCGCCCTTGGTGCGGTATACGGCGAAGATTTCTGGCGCAGCCTGTGCACGTTGACCCCTGATGCGGCCGGCCTGCTGAAGATGGTGGCCATGTGGGCGCTGATGTCGGCGGCGATGATGGCGCCGACGGCTTTGCCTGCCTTTGCCACCTATGACGACCTGTCCCATGCCGCGCCCGGCACTCGGTTCGGGCATCTGTTGGCAGGGTATCTGACGGTCTGGCTGGGCTTTTCCGTTCTGGCGGCGCTGGCGCAAATGGCGCTGTACCGGGCGGGCGCGCTGAACGGGCTGGGCGAAAGCGTTTCGGGGCTGCTGTCCGCAGGCCTTCTGGCCGTCGCCGGCCTGTACCAGTTTTCAGCCATCAAAGAGGCCTGCCTGAGCAAGTGCCGTCATCCGCTGACCTTCTTCATCCAGCATTGGGACGAGGGCCCGTGGCGCAATGGCCTGCGGCTGGGGCTGGTGTGCCTGGGCTGCTGCTGGGCGCTGATGCTGCTGGCCTTCGTGGGTGGCGTGATGAACCTGGCCTTCATGGGGCTGGCCACGATGCTGATGGTTTTCGAAAAATTGCCCGACCTGGGCCGACTGGTGACCCGCCCGCTGGGCGTGGCGTTGCTGATCGGGGCCGCCTGGGTCGCGTTTACGACAGTCTGACAAGAGGAGAGACAGACATGGCTTTGGATACGGTGGGCACGGTGCCCTGGACCATCAAGGGCGAGTTGATCCTGAACTGCAACTGCACGGTGTTCTGCCCCTGCGTGGTCAGCCTTGGGAAGCATCCGCCGACCGAGGGCTACTGCCAGGCCTGGGCGGGCATCCGCATCGATGAGGGCCAATATGGCGACGCGGACCTGTCGGGTCTGAACGTGGGCCTGTTCCTGGAAATCCCCGGCAACATGGGGCGCGGCAACTGGAAGGCTGCGGCCTTCATCGACGACCGCGCGTCCGAGGCGGCCTATGAGGGGCTGGTCAACATCTTCTCGGGCGCGGCGCGCGGTACGACGGGGCTGTTCTCGGTTCTGGTCAGCGAGTTCTTGGGGGCCGAGCGATCGCCGGTACATTTCGAAACCGAAGGCAAGGAACGCCGCCTGATGGTCGGCAAGAAGATCCAGGGTGCGGTGGTCCCGGTTGAGGGCAAGGACGGCAAGGAGATCGTCGTCACCAACACCGAATACTGGATGGGCCCGGACATCACCGTTGCCACCGCAACCAAGGGCAAGGTGCGCGCCTTCGGCCGGGTCTGGGATTTCGACGGCCGCTCCGCCGAGATCTGTCAGATCGACTGGCACGGGCCCCGGTAATGATCACCGGCGCCTTTGCCCGGCGAATGGCCCGCTATAACCGTTGGCAAAACAGCCAGTTGGCGGGCTTTCTTCATGAGCTTTCGCCCGTGGAATTGACCCGGGAATGCGGCGCGTTTTTTGGGTCGATCCTGGGCACGGCGAACCATCTGCTTTGGGGCGACTGGATCTGGATGTCGCGGTTCGACGCGGGTCCGGGCCCGAACAGCCCCCCGGACAGCAAAGGCGGCGGTATCCATGAGAGCGTCCATCTGTGCCCCGATCTGGCTCACTGGTTGCCGCTGCGCGAAACGATCGACGCGCGGATCGGCGCCTGGGCGGATACCCTGGGAGATGACCCGATCAGTGGGTTGCTCGCTTGGTACTCCGGAGTGAAAGAGAAAAATATTACAATGCCTTACGCAGAGTGTGTGATCGGTTTCTACAGCCATCAGACGCATCACCGGGGGCAAATCCACAAAATGCTGACCGAGGCCGGCTCTGAGGCGCCGGTCAGCGATCTCGTTTTCTTGCCCGAGGAGGTCTAAGTGCCACAGATTTCTTTGTCGCGCCGGCTGCGGCGCACGCCGTTCTCTGACGGGGTCGAGGCGGCCGGTGTCAAAGGCTATACCGTCTACAACCGGATGTTGCTGCCGACGGTGTTTGAAAGCGTCGAGGCCGACTATCGGCATCTCAAGACCCATGTGCAGGTCTGGGATGTGGCCTGCGAGCGGCAGGTCGAACTGCGCGGCCCCGATGCGGCGCGGCTGATGCAGATGCTGACCCCGCGCGACCTGCGCGGCATGTTGCCGGGTCAGTGCTACTATGTGCCGATCGTGGACGAAACAGGGGGCATGCTGAACGATCCCGTGGCGGTGAAACTGGCGGATGACCGCTGGTGGATCTCGATCGCAGACAGCGACTTGCTGTTGTGGGTCAAGGGCCTGGCCAACGGGTATAGACTGGATGTTCTGGTGGACGAGCCGGACGTGTCGCCCTTGGCGGTGCAGGGACCCAAGTCGGATGATCTGATGGCGCGGGTCTTTGGCGACCGGGTGCGTGATATCCGGTTCTTCAAGTTCGACATGTTCCAGTTCGAGGGGCGTGATCTGGCGATTGCGCGGTCGGGCTATTCCAAACAGGGCGGGTTCGAGATCTATGTCGAGGGCGGCGACATCGGCATGCCCTTGTGGAACGCCCTGTTTGCCGCCGGAGAGGACCTGCAGGTTCGGGCGGGTTGCCCCAACCTGATCGAGCGGATCGAAGGCGGGTTGCTGTCTTACGGCAATGACATGACTGACGACAACACGCCCCATGAGTGCGGGTTGGGCAAGTTCTGCAACACGCATACGGCCATTGGCTGCATCGGGCGGGATGCGCTGTTGCGGGTGGCCAAGGAGGGGCCGGTTCAGCAAATCCGCCCGATCGCGATCGAGGGTGAAGCGGTGCCACCATGTGATCGGCCGTGGCCGGTATATGGTGGCGGCAAGCGCGTGGGTCAGGTGACTTCGGCCACCTGGTCGCCGGATTTCCAAACCAACGTGTCGATCGGTATGCTGCGGCTGAGCCACTGGGATCCGGGAACACGGATTGAGGTCGAGACACCGGACGGCATGCGGGATGCAGTCGTGCAGGCGAAGTTCTGGATTTGAGCCGGGAAGGGGGCTCTGCCCCCGTCGCTGCGCGACTCCCCCGGGATATTTGGGGCCAGATGAAGAAGTCGTCTGGCCGAGAGGAAGGAAAGGAATGTGAGCATGTTCAACGCTTTGGTAATGGAGAAGGACGAAGAAAGCGGGCTGGCAACCCCGGTGATCAAGCAGATTTCGGAAGACGATCTGCCGCATGGGGATGTGCGGGTGGCCGTGGAGTACTCGACCGTCAACTACAAGGATGGTTTGTGCATGTCACCCAAAGGCGGTGGTCTGGTTCGCAACTATCCGCATGTGCCGGGGATCGACTATGCGGGAACGGTAGAAGACTCCTCGAACGACAGGTACAAACCCGGCGACAAGGTGGTGTTGACCGGGTGGCGCGTGGGTGAGGCACATTGGGGCGGGTATGCCCAGAAAGCCAGCGCGCTGGCCGATTGGCTTGTGCCTCTGCCGCAGGGGTTGAGCACGCGCCAGGCAATGGCGGTGGGAACCGCCGGTTTTACCGCGATGCTGGCGGTCATGGCGCTGGAAGATCATGGTCTGACGCCGGATCGAGGTCCGGTTCTGGTGACCGGTGCGGCCGGTGGCGTGGGCTCGGTCGCGACCGCGATCCTGGCGAATCTGGGTTACGAAGTCGCGGCCGTGACAGGGCGCCCGGAGGCCGGGGAGTATCTGAAATCTCTGGGCGCTGCGACCATCGTGCCGCGCGAGGAGTTGAATGAGACCACCAAACGCCCGCTCGAGAGCGAGACATGGGCCGGGTGTGTCGATGCAGTGGGTGGTTCGATGCTGGCGCGTGTGCTGGGACAGATGAAATATGGCTGCTCGGTCGCCGCCGTCGGGTTGGCGGGGGGCGCGGCTTTGCCGGCAACGGTGATTCCGTTCCTGCTGCGGGGGGTGAACCTGCTGGGAATCGACAGCGTGATGCAGCCCTACGACAATCGCGTACGCGCGTGGAAACGGATCGCGACGGACCTGCCGATGGACAAGCTGGATTCGATGATCCAGCCGGCAACGCTGAAGGATCTGCCAAAACTGGGCGAAGACATTCTGAAAGGCCGGGTCAAGGGTCGCGTCGTGCTGGACGTGAATGCCTGACGGGCGGATTGTCGTCAAATCGGAACCGGCCTCATTGGGGCCGGTTTTTGTTCACGTATCGACGTACGGGGGCAAACGGTGTCCTGCTGTCGAGGCATTTGACGATCATCATTGCTATACATCCCATTTGCGATGGCTTATGACCCTAGCAAACAGACCTGAATAAGGGGAGTGAGCAGCATGTCTGATGACTTCGAACTGGATACCGACGATCTGAAGCGCCGCATGGAGGGCGCCATGGCCAATCTGCGCACCGAGTTTGCGTCGCTGCGCACCGGCCGGGCCTCGGCTTCGATGCTGGATCCGATCATGGTTGACGCCTATGGGTCGATGACTCCGATCAACCAGGTGGGCACCGTTAACGTCCCCGAACCGCGCATGGTCACCATCAACGTGTGGGACAAGTCGCTGGTCGGCAAGGTGGAAAAGGCAATCCGCGAGAGCGGTCTGGGCATCAACCCGCAACTGAACGGCACCATCATCATGCTGCCGATCCCCGAGCTGAACGAGGAACGCCGGCGCGAACTGGGCAAGGTGGCCGGCCAGTATGCCGAACATGCCCGCGTGGCCATTCGCAATGTGCGCCGTGACGGGATGGACCAGATCAAAAAGGCCAAGGCTGACGGCCTGTCCGAGGATGACCAAAAATTCTGGGAGAGCGAGGTGCAGGAACTGACGGACCAGATGATCAAGGCGGTTGACGCCGCGCTTGAGGCGAAACAGGCGGAAATCATGCAGGTCTGAGACGCGGAGATGCCCAAGGATCCCCTGATCGGCGAGTTGTGCGGGCCGCGCCATGTGGCCATCATCATGGATGGCAACGGGCGGTGGGCTCAGGCCCGTGGCCGTCCGCGTCTGTACGGGCATCATGCCGGGGCGCGGCGCGTACGCGAAGTGGTCGAAGCCTGCCCGGGACTGGGGATCAAATACCTGACGATCTTTGCCTTTTCGACCGAGAACTGGAAGCGGACTCAGGTTGAAGTTGCGGGTCTGATGAGCCTTTTCAAGCGGTACATCATAAAGGAAACCCGGACGCTTGCCGAAAACGGTGTCAGGGTCCGGTTCATTGGAGACCGGGTCCGGCTGGATGCCAAGCTGATCGAGCTGATGGACCAGCTGGAACGGGAAACTGCCGACAACGACCTGGTGCATCTGACCGTGGCGCTGAACTACGGAGGCCGGGACGAGGTAGCTCGCGCAACCAAACGGTTGGCCAGGGATGTCGCCGAAGGCAAGCTGTGCCCCGATGACGTGGACGAGGAGACGCTGCCGAAATACCTGGATACGCGGGTTCTGCCCGATCCTGATCTGGTGATCCGGACCAGTGGCGAGGCGCGGATCTCGAATTTCCTTCTGTGGCAGTCGGCCTATTCGGAATACGAGTTCATCGAAACGCTGTGGCCGGATTTCACGGCCTCGGAGCTTGAGCGACTGTGCAAAAGCTACGGATCGCGTGAACGCCGGTTCGGAGCCGTCCCCGCATGAGTGACGGGCGTTGGTCCGATCTGACCGTCCGCGTTTTGTCGGCGGTGGTTCTGGTGGCAATCGGCGCGGTCGAGGTTTGGCTGGGCGGGCTGTGGTTCGAGACCTTCATCGCCGCGGCCTGCGGTATCATGATCTGGGAACTGGTCCGCATGGTTGACCCGCAGCGGGCCGGAGTTGCGGTGCAATTATCCGTGCTGACCGCCGTGGCGGTTCTTTTGGCCACCTATCTGCCGCCGGTGGCCACTTTGCCGGTTCTGATCGCGCCGGCGCTGGTCGGAGCCGGGCAGGTGGGGCGCGCGCGCGGGATCTATGCTCTGTTTGCGATCTGGATCGCGGCGGCGGGTTTCGGATTCATCTCGATCCGCGAGAACATGGGCTTTGGCTGGATGATCTGGCTGATCGCGGTCGTCGTCGCCACCGACGTGGCGGGCTATTTCGCGGGCAAGGCCATCGGCGGGCCGAAATTCTGGCCCAAGGTCAGCCCCAAGAAAACCTGGTCGGGTACGGTGGGCGGCTGGGTGGCCGCTGCTTTGGTGGGCGCCGCGTTCGCGGTTTATGCAAGCCTCGGGCCCGGGCTGGTTCTGATCTCGGTTCTGGCCTCGATGGCCAGCCAGGCGGGAGACATCGTGGAAAGCGCGACCAAGCGGAAATTCGGAGTCAAGGACAGTTCGGACCTGATTCCGGGCCACGGCGGGTTTCTGGACCGGTTCGACGGCATGATGGGGGCATCGCTGCTGGTTCTGATTGCAAGTCTGTTCTACGCCCCCGGAGAGATGTGATGCGCAAGGTCTCCATCTTTGGCGCCACCGGTTCCATCGGGCAGAACACCATCGACCTGATCGCGCGGGACCCGACCGTCTATGACGTGGTGGCCGTGACCGGTGGCGCGAATATCCGGCAACTGGCCGAGGATGCCCGGCGCCTGCGCGCGCAGGTCGCAGTGACCGCGTTCGACGACAGGTTGGAAGACCTGCGCGCCGCGTTGGAAGGCAGCGGAATCGAAGCAGCGGCCGGGGCGACCGCGCTGGTCGAGGCCGCGGCGCGTCCGGCCGACTGGGTGATGTCGGCCATCGTCGGCGCGGCGGGTCTGGCGCCCGGGCTGGCGGCACTGGAACAGGGGGCGACGCTGGCGCTGGCCAACAAGGAAACACTGGTCTGTGCCGGGTCTCTGGTGCTTGAGACAGCAAGGCGGCATGGTGCGCGCCTGCTGCCGGTGGACAGCGAGCATTCCGCCGTGTTCCAGGCGCTGGTGGGCGAGGACATGGCCGCGGTCGAGCGCATCATCATAACCGCCAGCGGTGGGGCGTTTCGCGACTGGCCGGTCGAGCGGCTGGCGCAGGCGACGGTCGAGCAGGCGTCGAGCCACCCGAACTGGGACATGGGTCAGCGTATTACCATCGACAGCGCTTCGATGTTCAACAAGGCGCTGGAGGTCATTGAAACAAAGGAATTCTTCGGTATCGCGCCCGACCGGATCGAGGTCGTGATCCACCCCGAATCGATCGTTCACGCGTTGGTCGGGTTTCGCGACGGGGCGGTGATGGCGCATCTGGGCGCGCCCGACATGCGCCACGCGATCGGCTATGCGCTGCACTGGCCCGAGCGGCGCGAGCTGCCGGTACCCCGGCTGGATCTGGCCCGTCTGGGACAGTTGCGGTTCCGTGACCCCGACCCGGCGCGCTATCCGGCGCTGCGGCTGGCGCGCGAGGTCATGGCGCGCGGAGGTCTGTCTGGTGCAGTGTTCAACGCCGCCAAGGAACGTGCACTGGATCACTTCATAGGCCAGCGCATTGGATTTCTCGACATGTCCGACGCGGTGGCGGCGGTTCTGGACCGGTTCGAGGACGCAGGCGGCCTCATTGATGCCCCGATGACCCTTGATAACGTGTTGAAAGCGGACCATCTGGCACGTCAATGGGTGGATGACGCCGTACTGAGAAGAGCAGGATAGACTTTTGGACATACTCTCGCTGATCCCGCAATTTGGTGGATTGATCTACACGATCGCTGCCTTCGTCGTGGCCCTGTCGGTGATCGTCGCCGTGCATGAATACGGCCACTATATCGTCGGGCGCTGGTCGGGGATCCATGCCGAGGTGTTCTCGATCGGGTTCGGCCCGGTTCTGTGGAGCCGCGTGGACAAGCGCGGCACGCGCTGGCAGATCGCGGTGCTGCCGTTTGGGGGCTACGTCAAATTCCTGGGCGATTCAAACGCGGCGTCGGGCAAGGATTCGGCGGCAATTGACGAGATCGCCAGTAAAAGCCCCGAAGAACTGCGTCATACGATGCACGGAGCGCCGCTGTGGGCGCGCACGGCAACGGTGGCGGCCGGACCGGTGTTTAACTTTGTCATGTCGATTTTGGTATTCGCGGCGATCTTCTGGTCGCAGGGGGTGACCCGCGAACCTTTGACCGCGGGCACGCTGAAACCGCTGCCGGGAACCGTGCAAGAGCTGCGCGAAGGGGATGAGATCCTGGCGATCGAGGGAATCCCGGTGCCGGATTTCGACGCCGAGGACGCCTGGACCGATTTCACCGATGCACTGCCCGAAGAGCCCGTGCTGACCTACACCGTAAAGCGCGACGGACAGACCATCGATGTCGAGGCGCCATACCTGTTTCCGCCGCTGATCAGCCGGGTCGCACCGCGAAGCGCGGCGATGGATATCCAGCTTGCGCCCGGCGACGTGATCACCGCAGTGGACGGAGAGCCGATATTTGCTTTCGATCAGTTGAAGGACAAGGTCGAAAGCTCGAACGGCAAGGTGCTGTTGCTGGATGTCTGGCGCGATGGGGCCGAGCTTGAATTCGCGCTGGCCCCGCGCCGTACCGACGAACCGCAGCCCGATGGTGGTTTCAAGACCCATTGGCGGATCGGGATCGTCGGCGGGTTGATGCTGGAGCCGGCCACCGAACCGGCGGGGCTGTTCGAGGCCGCAGGTGCCGGCCTGCAACAGACTTGGCGAATCATCGAGGGCTCGCTTTCGGGCATCTGGCACATGATCACCGGGGCCATCAGCACTTGCAACATGTCGGGGCCGATCGGCATTGCCGAAACTTCGGGCGACATGGCCAGCCAGGGGGCGCAGAATTTCGTGTCGTTCATCGCGGTGCTGTCCACCGCCGTGGGCCTGTTGAACCTGTTCCCGATCCCCGCGCTGGATGGTGGCCACCTGATGTTCTACGCCTACGAGGCGGTTTCGGGTAAGCCGCCCAGCGAGCGGGTATTCCAGATCATGATGGGCATCGGCGTGACAGTGATCCTGACCCTGATGATCTTCGCGCTCGGCAACGATCTGTTTTGCTGATTGGGGCAGCGGCGCCTTCCGGGCGCCGCAAATTCGCCTCAATTGCGACGTAGGTGATACTCGTTTCCAACGAACCGGGCTGAAGATCATGACAGGTGCATTGCGAAAATCATATCAGGGCGTCAACTTCCTGTTCGTCCTGAACTGGGATTTTCTGCTCAGCTTTGGCATCACCGCGCTGGCCTTGGCGGGCGGGGCATTTCTGGCCTCTTTGTGATTCTTTACCAGCACCGGTTCTAGCTGCGCGGCCCCTTGCGGCCGCGTTTTGCTTTTGGGCTTTTGACAAGATGTGCCATTAACGGTACTCAAATTCAAAGTCCCAGAACCAGGCAGAGATAAACATGGCATACAGGGAAGACGCGGGCATATCCTGCGGTGCAGTCGAGGCCGAAACCAACATTTTGTGGCAGCTTCTATCGGGTTTTTTCCTCGTTTCAGCGCTTTGGCTTGCGGTATTTTCGCAATCCGCCTGGGCACAGTCGTACACGTTCAATTCGTTCGATGTCGAAGGCAACCGGCGTATTGAAACCTCGACGATCATCAGCCGGACGGGAATCACGCCCGGTCAGACCGTAACGGCGGGCCAGCTGAACGACGCTTATCAGCGTTTGCTTGACAGTGGTGTTTTTGAGACAGTCGAGCTGACCCCGCGCGGCAGCACGCTTGCGATCAAGGTCCAGGAATACCCGACGATCAACCGCATCAGCATCGAGGGCAACCGGCGGGTCAAGGATGACGTCCTGCTGGATGCGATTTCGTCGCAGCCGCGCCGAGTGTTCACCCCGCAGGTGGCCGAGGCTGATGCCGACGTGATCGCGGAGATCTATTCGGCACAGGGCAGGGTATCCGCCACCGTCATTCCGCGCATCATCCGTCGCAGCGACAACCGCGTTGATCTGGTGTTCGAGGTCGCCGAAGGCACCACGATCGAGATCGAGCGCGTCAGCTTCGTGGGCAACCGCGCCTATTCCGACCGCCGCCTTCGGCGCGTGCTGGAAACCAAACAGGCCAACATCCTTCGGACCTTCCTGCGCGGCGATACGTTCATCGCCGACCGTATCGAGTTCGACAAGCAGGTGCTGCGTGATTTCTACCTGTCGCGCGGCTACATAGATTTTCGCGTCAACAGCGCCAATGTCGAATTTACCCGCGAACGGGATGCGTTCTATCTGGTGATGAATATCACCGAAGGACAGAAATTTTCGTTCGGCAAGGTGACGACCGTCAGCGAGATTCCCGGTGTCGACGCAGCGCCCTATCAAGCCGCGTTGAAGATCAAGCCCGGCGTGACCTATTCGCCCACGCTGATCGAGAATTCGATCACCCGCCAGGAGCGGTTGGGCCTGAAAAACGGCGTCGATTTCCTGCGGGTCGAGCCGCGGGTGACCCGCAACAACCGCGACCTGACGCTGGATGTCGAGTTCGTCCTGACCAAGGGGCCGCGCATCTTCGTCGAACGCATCGACATCGAAGGCAACACAACAACGCTGGATCGGGTGATCCGGCGCCAGTTCGACACGGTCGAGGGTGATCCGTTCAACCCGCGTGAAATCCGCCAGAGCGCCGAGCGTATTCGTGCGCTGGGCTTCTTTGCGGTCGCCGACGTGGACACGCGCGAAGGGTCCAGCCCCAGTCAGGTCATCGTGGATGTCGATGTCGAGGAGCAACCCACCGGCTCGCTGAGCCTGGGCGGCAGCTATTCGGTCTCGGACGGGTTCGGCATCGCGATCGGGCTCGAAGAACGGAACTTCTTGGGCCGAGGGCAGGCTTTGGGTGTGACGCTGTCGACGGCGCAGGATTCAGAACAGTACATCCTGAATTTCACCGAACCCTACCTTCTGGGCCGCAAACTGCGCTTCGATCTGGGGCTTGGTTTGTCCTCCACGAACTCGAGCTTTGCCAGCTATGACACCAAGACCGTGTTCTTCAACCCGCAGCTGAGCTATGCGATCGGAGAGCTGTCGGCGCTGAAGCTGCGCTACAACTGGAACGACAGCGAGATGACGCAGCAGGACAGTCAGGTGAACGGGGCGGTGATCGCTTCGGAAATCGCGCAGGGCAAGCGGTCGACCAGTTCGCTCGGCCTGTCCTATGTCTATGACAGCCGGATCGGCGGGTTGAACCCCAACGCGGGTGCGTTGCTCGAAGTCGGCGTGGATGCCGCCGGTTTGGGCGGGGACAACAAGTTCCTCAAGACCTCCGCCCGCGCCATCGCCCAGACCAAGGTGCTGAACGAGGAGATGACCCTGCGCGCTTCGTTCGAGGCCGGCGCCCTGCATTGGCAGGGAGACGACTTCAGCCGAACCCTCGACCGCTATGTTCTGGGGCCCAACATCTTCCGCGGGTTCGAACCCGCCGGTCTAGGCCCACGGGATCTGTCGAACGGCCAGGACGACGCGATCGGCGGCAACCTTTACTGGGTGGCGCGCTTCGAGTCCGATTTCCCGCTGGGCCTGCCCGAGGAACTGGGCCTGCGCGGCGGTGTCTTCTATGACGTCGGCAACCTTTGGGACATCGACAATGTCGACACGACCGGGGCCAATATCGTCGGCGCCGACGGGTCGCTCCGCCATGTCATAGGCGTGTCGCTGTTGTGGGATACGCCGTTTGGCCCCTTGCGCTTCAACTTCTCGAAAGCGTTGGTCAAGGAAGACTTCGACAAAGAACAGAACTTTGACTTCACCATTCAGGCGCGGTTCTGACGTTCATGCTGAAACACATATCCAGAACAGTGCAGGGCCCTCTTCGGGCCCTGTGCATTTTGGCATTCGCTTTGGCGGCGGGCCCCGCATCGGCTCAGCAGTTGGGCATTCCGCAATCGGGGGTGCTGACCATATCCAGTGACCGGATGTTCGCCGAGTCGGCCTTCGGCAAGCGGATCCGGGCCGAGATCGAGGCGGAAAGCCGTGCACTGGCCGAGGAGAACGAACGCATCGTGGCCGAGCTGAGCCGCGAGGAAAAGGAGCTGACCGACAAACGCAGCGTCTTGACCCCGGACGAGTTTCAACCGTTGGCCGAAGCGTTCGACCAGAAAGTGCAGTCGCACCGCGAAAGCCAGCGTGCCAAACTGGATGCGCTGTCGCGACGCAGCGAAGAGGCGCGGGTCAGGTTTGTCGAACTGTCACGCCCTGTTCTAATCGATCTGCTGCGCGATACGGGGGCGTCGATCATTATCGAACGCGCGAACGTCTTTCTCAGCTCGGATGCCTCGGATATCACCGATGTGGCGATCCGGCGGATCGACGCGGCCATCGGCGACGGGGCCGGGCTGGAAGAGCGTGACGAACCCTAGCGCGGCTTGCTCTCGCACGGTGGTATTGCTAACCACGCGGAAACCACACCTCGAAAACAGGACACCCGGAACATGACCACGGACACCAAGAGCGCCGACATCCAGCTGATCCAACGGATCCTGCCGCATCGCTATCCGTTCCTGCTGGTTGACAAGGTTGTCGAGATCAACGGCTATCAGTCGGCGGTCGGCATCAAGAAC
>NZ_JBXWRS010000026.1:0-18155 GCF_059612985.1 Ruegeria sp. BHSC043
CTTGTCGAACCCCTCGTCGTGGTCCGCGACCAATCCGATCCCGAGAAATACATGCTGCTCGATGGGCACGTGCGCCTCGCAATACTGAGCGACCTCGGCGAAAAGGATGCGCCGTGTCAGGTTTCGACGGACGACGAGGCCTTCACCTACAACAAACGCATTAGCCGCCTTGCCACCATTCAGGAACACAAGATGATCCTGAAGGCGCTCGAACGCGGCGTTCCCGAAGAACGGCTGGCCCGGGCGCTCAATGTGAACGTCAAATCCTTGCAGGACAAAAAGCGACTTCTGGATGGGATCTGCCCGGAGGCAGCTGAACTCCTTAAGGACAAACAAGTCGCGCTGACTGGGTTCCAAATCCTGAAGAAGATGAAGCCGATGCGCCAGATCGAAGCCGCGGAGCTGATGGTGACGATGAACAAATACACCGTCAATTACGCCCGCTCGCTTCTGGCGGCGACGCCGGCCAGCCAGTTGAAGGATCCGGAGAAGCCGAAAGCTGTGAAAGGGATCTCCCGCCAGCAACTCGAGCTGATGGAGCGTGAGTCCGCGAATTTGGAGCGAGAGTTGCGCCTGGTCGAAGACACCTACGGTAGCGATCACCTCGATCTGGTTCTGGCCCGCGGCTACGTCTCAAAGCTTATCACCAATGCACGCGTCACGCGGTATCTCGAGATGTATCACCCCGAGTTTCTGCCTGAGTTCGAAAAGATCACGGAGACGGAGGCCCTGGCCTCCTGATCCGAGCAGTTCGGTCAATTTCGGCTGGGCTGCATTCGGGGACCCGGACCCATAGAAGCGCGGGGACCGCAGGAGACGCCGCACGGTGGGGCGGATCGAGTGCGGCGGTGGGGATGGCGGCGATCCCGCGCGGGGCCCACCAAGCCGAGATTATCCACTCGGCCAGACTTGCGAGATTTACCTCGCAACCGAGCCGGAGCGACTGACCAAACGGAAAGGCGTTCCGGCTCAACAGTTTTCCTAGCCCGATGTGAATTGTTCCGAATTCAATGGGTTGGAGGAATCACTTGAACCGCTAGACTGCTTGCGAGGTGTCCGGAATGGCGCGCGAGCGAGCAGACAGTTTCATATCAAGGTTTTTGTTTCGTGGTTCCAAGGAACGCGAGCAAGAGGCTTTGGCCGTCGATGTTGAGCCAACGCCCTCGGCCGAAAGCGCCACCGACCACGAACTGGTCTGGGCGACAAATGGGGAACGATCCGTCCGCGAGCTCGTTGAGCGCACTCTGAATGGATCAAACGCTCTCGTCGTGACCGGATATCAGGACTTTTTGTCCGCGATGTCGATCATCCTTCGCGTTCGGCCCAGCATTATATCCGAACCCCCTGAATCGATCCGGATCCTATTCGGGACGAATACCGACAACCAAAGCCGCCTCGACGGAAGCGGACGCGGACTCTCGGAAGAGGCCCGAGACTATTTCCTCGAAACGCGCGGGCTTTCGCTGCGCTCCCTCGACGAATTACGGGCTGTCCTCGCTTACGATGCGATCGCATCGGGGGCGATCTCCCTCCGTATCTTTGATACTGATTTGGCCCGGGAGCGGTACGGTCGTACCCACGCGATGCTTCACGCGAAGCTCTTCCTCAGTGACGCAGGCGCGCTCGCCGGCAGCGCCAACTTCTCGGTTGGCGGCCTTAGACGCAACCTCGAGTACGTCGACGATCTTCAAGCTTTTCCTGATCTTGCCACAACGCGTCGCGCAGCTGCCGAAGACTTCTGGACGCTTGGTACCGACTGGACTGAACAAGCTCTCGAGATCCTTAGGGCACTTCTGAGGCCTGTAAGCGCCGAAGAAGCCCTCGCCCGAACAGTTCACGAAATGACGTCCTATGCGCCCTGGCGTGTCGGCGGTGACGGCGCCGCAGGGCGTCCGCCGCTGCCGTTCCAAACCGATCTCGTCTACGAGGCTGCAGGAACAGCATACGAACACGGGTTTGCATTTGTAGAAGCACCGACAGGCGCAGGTAAGACCGACATCGGCAAGCACTTAGCCACGGTCTTGCCGACAATGCACGCGAGCGTCGTTCTTCGGCATGGAAATGAACGTCCTGACCAAACGCGCAATGGTGCGCTCGGCATCATTCCGGCAAGCGTTTTTCGCAATTGGGACAAGAGCAAGCCAGCAAACCTCAATCTCATCAAGCACAGCCATCTTTCGCGCAGCAAAGGCGAAGAGGCCGAAGAACTTGAGGAGATCAACCGAGGCGTACGGTCTTCTGCCTCCATGATCGTGGACGAGAGTCATCGATTGAACTCCCGTTATCTCGCCCCGTCGAGACGTTCCCTCGTCTTCGAACAAAGCCCTGCGATCTGGACGTCGTGCCTGTCAGCGACCCTGATGGGGAACCAGGGCCTGGATGGATTGCTCGCCTTCCATGAACGACGCGCCTCGATCTATGTGCCCCCCGAAATCACCGCCAGGATCAACGACAACCTCAAGCGAGGACGCGAGAGAGCATCAGAGTTGAATGCTCTCCGCACTCTTAAGCAGAACTTCGAGGATCGTCAGCGGTCTGGCATGGAAGACATGTTCCTGTCCGAAGCAGACCTCGCCCAACCAATCGAAGACGCAGAAGAACGACTTGCGGGCAAGCGGCTCGATCCGCGCGAAATTCAAGCCGACATGGCGGACGCACTGGCGCCCTACGTAGTTAGGCGTCAGCGCCATTGCGTCGGAGAGTCCAAGAAACGCGGACCTGGGATCTATGCGTACCCTGAGATCGAGAGCATCAGGATCGACGCCGAACTCACGCCTGAGCAATCGGCCATCCTGGACGAAATCAGAAGACTGGCTGAGAGCATCTCGACAGGCACAACTCTTGTATCTGCCGACCCAAAACGAGCAGGCCATACGGAAGTCCGCTTTCATGACAAGGCGCGGATCCACATTCGGAACTTTCTGGCGATCTTGAGGTCGTCAATCACCTTCGCGCGGGAAGATTGGGACCGCAGGCGGGCCGCAGATGCAGATGCGCGCGGTCGCACGTCGATTGGCGAGAGCCTTAGGCGCTCAGAGCGTGAAAGCCGCGGTGGGAAGACCGCAACAATCACTATCACACCGAAGAGCGGCGAGCTTCCTCTCGACAAACGCACGACGACGCCGATTTGCGATCGCATCGGTGAATTGCTGCAGAGCCCAGAACTTGATGCGATCGATGAGCAGCGCGCCGAACATATGGCAGAGATGCTCAATCAGTATCGGCAAGTGATCTTCCTGTCTGAGCGGATTGGCGTTCTGGAGGTCTATGCACGCCTTCTGTCTTCCCGGAAGGGCCCAAAACCCGATGTGATCCTTGTGGCTGCCAATCACAAGCTGGGACCTGGTACCGGCATTACCGTCGCTCGAAATGGTGCAGAAGCCCAAGAATACCTGGCTCTCGACGGCAAGAAGGCGTCCGAGGACCACCGCCGAGCCATGTTCATGACCTTTCAAATGGCGGAAGGCATCAACCTACAACGCGCGCGTGCCCTAGGCATCGTCGGCGTTACTTCGGACATCAAGAGCATGCTCCAGGGCCTGGGGCGGATCGACCGCATCGACAGCCCGCATTCCAAGATCACTTACACCACCTTCGATCTGCCTGGGCTTGTGCTGTCGTCCGACAAGAAAGGTCGTGACCGCATTGAATCCATCGCTCTGCTCTCGGGAGTTGGCGCTTCAGATCTCGCAGACGAGTATCTCGAGTTCTCTGCCGGCGATCTGACAGACCTGATCCTTGAGCAGCACAGGAAGCCGCGGCCACTTCGCCGGAACAACCTCTACGATCTGGTCGAAGACATGCGGCGCAAGCTGCCAGACGAACTCCTCACTTCTATGGAGCGCATCAAGCCCCAAAGCCTTTGGGGCGCTGAGCTGTGTCTTCTCGCTGGCAACTCACCGATGACCATCATTGCCCTTGGTGGGCGGTCACCATCGTTGGTCGAGGCGTCCTATTTGCCACCCCGACTATTGGCCGTCCGCGAGACAGGTGATCGACAAGAAATCATCCGGGATCAGCCAGAAGTGACGCGGCTGCTGCGCGAGGCCTATGGCGAAACCGTTAGGGCCGGAAAACACCAGGACCGACCGACAGAAGCCGAGCTCAGTTCTGTGATCGAAGGCCTTCAGCGGACTTTGGAAGGTCTGGCACACTGGGATATTCGTCCCGAGCGCACGGTGTCACTTCTAGAGTCTTTGGACAGGTTTCTCGCGTCCGGGCCTTCAAAGAACCAAGGTTACAACCGGTTCGGGCAACTAACGCTTCCGTCGCTTGAAAAGCTGGCGGAGGCTTGGGCCCAGGAACTCGATCCCTATTGGATTGAGGCCAAGAAAGACGTCAGCCAACGCAGCGAAAAGGAAAGAGAAATCCCGGACTATCTGGGGATCGATGCGATATACGGATTCTTTAAGCAGCAATCATCGAAGACGCTCTCAGAGGTGCGCGCGCGAATGGAAGAGTTGTTCGGCGCGGCGGAACAAGCTTCACGCAACGCAAATACACAGATCTTGGACCGGATCGCTGTGATTTTCAGGTGACGATATGACAGTAGGATCGCAGTTCGTTTCGGAAGACCACAAAACAGCTACATACTCGCTTCAGCCGCCTTGATAACAAGAAGTATTTCAAGTCTTTATAGCATGCAGGGACAATGCAAGGTTTAAGCCGAGCATCAGCGAACCATCGATAGGACGTACGTGACGTGAGCGCCGAAAAGAAGCTGCTAATCAGCCAAGTGAAGATCATACGGCCGTTTGAAGAGGCCGCCGTACCGACGAAAATCCGGTACTCGGGGAAGCAGTATTTTGTGGGCTATGACGCCGAGGCAGCCCGAGACGACTCCAGCGGTTGTTACGAGAATTTCAAAGTGTCACTTGGCCAGCTTACTCGCCAGCAGGCGCAAACTTCTTACTCGCCAGCAGGCGCAAACTTCGCTTCAAAACGTCTCGAGCCGGCATAGGCGCTCCGTAGTGGGGATGACCAAGGACTTTCTCACCGGTGTACTCGAGAAAACAAGAAACGAAATTGAGGCAGGAGGTGATCAATTTCCAAAGAAGGTCTTGGTCGCCGAACCACTTTCCATTGAGGAAGAAGGAAAAGTTAGTGGCCAGTGGCTCTCGAACTATCGTACAAACATGCGCACTGCGCTTGATGGCTGGTTTGAAGACGTAGATTTTCTCCCCGAACCTTTCGCCGTGTTCCAGTACTACCGTTACGGACTTCGCCACCCACTTCTCGCAGAGGGCCAAAAGCACGTCGCTCTTGTTCTGGACTTTGGCGGAGGCACACTCGATGTCTCGGTGATCGAGACAACTGCAGAAGGCGATATTAGTCACGGCGGGAAGAATTCACGGCCATTGTCGGCCAAATCGATTCCCGCTGCTGGCTTCTATATCAACCAAAGACTGGCGGAAGATGTCTTGTTTTCCGTATTGAGCTCGAAGGAAGCAAAGACATCGGCTCGGAAAATTATTGCAAAGGTAAACTCGTTTCAAGGTCTTGGAGACGAAGAAAAATCACTGCTAGGGGACAAAGAACTTATCTTCGTCGAAAATTTCGTAGACCTTCTTTCTCAGGTCGAGAAGGCGAAGATTCGAATTTGCAATTCGATATCTGATTGGAGCCTCGGCGCCAACTTGCACGGCGCTCTATCTCACTTGGTGCGCGTGGCCGAGAACCCGTTCGCTCGAGATAGTAGAATGATCGAAGTACCCCTAAGAGCCGAAAGGGTCCGTGAGGTCTTCGAGAACCGTGTCTGGAACGAGAAGCTAAGAGAAGCCATTCGGAGCGCTATCACTCGATCTCAGAAGGAATTGAATGGAAAGCCTATTTCCGTCGTATTGCTATCTGGTGGGTCGACAAATATCAGGTGGCTGAAGGGATTGATTGAGAGAGACCTTAGAATTCAACTAAGAGATGCGGAGATTCTTGAAATTTCCGAAAACTACCAAGAGGTGGTCGCAAAGGGACTTGCTATAGAATGCGCTCGCCAATTCTACACTGAGGGCGACGGCGACTTTGGTGCGGTCACTTACAACCGACTTAATCTTGCTCTCCGTCCAGACAGAAAAGATATCGAATGGCGGAAATTCCGGCCACTGATCCAGTCGATGCCTGAATGTGAAGACGAGGGCACTTTGCTGCCGTCTTCTACGTCTTTGCGAGCTTTCTTGGACAAGCCAATGAGATGGAAAGCAAGACTGTCCAGCGCTCCGCGAACTGAGCTTGAGTACCATTATCTCAAATCCTCGTTCGACCCAAATGACCTTAACAGCTTGCATAACATCGTCGACAATTCAGTAAGGACACCATCCGGCACGACTTTTGGCTCTTCGATTGAAGTCGAACTGACCGTACGGAACGATGGTACGGCTACCCCTGCCTTCATATATGGGAAAGGCAAACAGGAGACGCGCGTAGAAGGTCGTTCGTTCTTCTTAGACATGACATTTGCTGATAAAGAGGGCGCGCGCAGCGCTTACCTTGGTTTGGATTTCGGCACAGCTACATCGGCGCTATCCGTTGTCAGCCAAGATCAAATTACAGCTTATGTTCAGAGATCCCGCGACAAAACTTGGTTGGATCTCGGCGAACTGGTTCAAGAGTTGCCCTACCCCGTTGCACACCCTCTAGGAATGTACATCACCCAAACCGATCCCCTTCAGCTTGAGAAATACGGTCTGGCTACATTAGAGGCAGCACTGACCTTTATTGGTTATTGCTCTCTTTGCGATTTGATCAGCACTAATGAAGGTGTTGATTTTCGTAGCTTCTTCGGTAACTTTCGCCGCTCCGCTGGTCCTCTAAAGCATCTTCTGGTGCAACTAGAAAAATTGGTCAACGCCAGTTCTGAAGTTTCAAAAGAGCTTCTGTCGATAGTTGAAGATGAGGTCTTTCCAACGATTGACAGTGCAGTAACAAATGCAGCCAAGACTAAGCACTTCAAGAGAGCTGACATTGACTATAACCACATACTCAGTGTGCTTGGGAACCACATAAAAAGAGCCATGAACGGGCGAGTGGTTGGAGTATTCGAAGGAATAGAAAAGAAAGGTTTTGGAGGCGGATATCGCGGGATATTTCGTTGCATTGATGGCCCAAACTCACCATTTGTAAAACTATATCACTATGAAGGGCCTACCGACTTTTCCTCGGCCGAGGTTTTTCTGGCCGATGTAAAAAGCGGCGTGGTGGTGCCTCTAGCACCATTCTACATTTGGGGCCTTGGAGCCCGGTTGGGCCATCGCAATGGTTACGACCTATATTTTGCAGACATCCTTGGTCCATCAGCCAGTCGCTACGTCTTTGCATCCACACAACTAGGTGACGAAATAGATCTTTCAGAGTATTCGGAACTAAATGATATTGAAAGCTATCTTGCTGAATTATTTGAGAATAATGTGTCTCTAAGCAATCATTCCGGAATGACGTTTGTTCGCCGTGTTGCCTAGCCCAAACCCACGCCCAATTGCTAGGTATGCATGCTGAATCGCTTGGTTATGGCGCGACTGCATACCGTGCAGGCGAACCATGTGCTGTCTTGGCGGATGATGGCGCATCAAGGCCAGCGGTCACATGCACCGCGTCAACAGGCCGGACAAATGACCGCAACCTGCATCGCGGCACGTCGCTCAAGAAATCTCTTGCAATAAAGGAGCCGTCCACAAATGACAGGACCCTCGCCGTTGTCACCTCAATCAGCAAATTAGAGGTGACGGACGGCTCCGGCGAGGCAGGCGATAGTATCCTGCGGTGCATTGAGAATTCGGCCTGATCTGATACCCTTGTGTAAGGCAAGATACCGAGAAGTAAGAATAACTTCGAATATGGCGGATGATCTTCTAAAGCGTTTTGACTCGATCCGCGTCTTTGCAAAGGGCGGGAAGCTGGCGCCGCACAAGCCGTTGCTTCTGCTCTACGCGCTTTCTCGGCTCAAAAACGAAAAGGCTGAGCGCATCGATTTCAACGAAGCCGAAGATGTCGTTAGCCCCTTGATTCAGACCTACGGGCCCTTTCGCGCCAAGACAACGGTAGGCTATCCTTATGCCCGCCTTGCCAATGACAAGAGCAATATCTGGTGGATCGAACAGCACGAGAAGAACGCCTCCGGTGACTTAAACCTCACCGAAGCGCGTGATCGCGGGCTGAAGGCCGGCTTCTCCGATGATGTCCTTGAAGCCTTCAGGCAGAACCCCAAGCTAATCGACAGCGTCGCGCTTAATCTGCTCGAACGAAACTTCTCGCCCAGCCTGCACCAGGACATCCTGGAAGCTGTCGGTCTCTATCTAGGAGATGACGAACTCGAAGCAGTCATCCGCAGAAAGCGCGATCCAAAATTCCGCTACAAAGTGCTGACTGCTTACTACGAGCAGTGCTGCGTCTGTAAGTACGATATCAAGATGAACGGTGCTGCCATCGCCTTGGAGGCGGCCCACATCAAGATGCACTCAGCCGGTGGTCCCGATGAGGTCAATAACGGCCTCGCGCTCTGCGTCATTCATCACAAGCTCTTCGATCTCGGCGCAATGACCGTGGACAAAGAGTTCAGAGTCCGAATTTCCGAAAGGGTCGTCGGTGACTGGGGGCGGCGCCTGAATGATGAGTATAACGAAAAGGAGATTTTGACGCCGCGTAGCGAACAGCTACTGCCAACCCCCGAATATCTCCAGTGGCATAACGAACAGATTTTCAAAGGCATCGTTTAAGAAGAGGAATTCATGAGTGCAGGTAAGCTGGTAAGGGACCGCATCCCGGAATTAATCGCCGCCGAGGGCCGTAAGCCGATCATCAAGACACTTGAGGGTGAGGCACTTGTGGCCGCTTTACATCACAAGCTTGCCGAAGAACACGATGAGTTGCGCGCGGCCTCCGGCATCGATGCCAAATGCGAAGAACTGGCCGACATCCTTGAAGTCCTGGTCGCCATCGCCGCGCAATACGGCTGTGATGAAGCGCACCTTCATGAGATTGCTGCCCGCAAACGCGAAGCGAGGGGCGGATTTGAAAAAGGCCTTTTTTACCAAGGTGATGAGTAGCATGCACCACCATCCGGAAACTCTTAAATGCGCCTCTATGCCGGCTCCTGCCATGGCGAACCGAGTACAAGCATAGATTTGCCATGATTGGATGTTTGAAGACCGGCAGATGAAATCCCAAGAAGATAAAAAAGCACGCACCCCAACCATCGCTGAATATCTTTCAGCGTCACGTTGGAAGCATGCGCTCTTCACGACATATGCTCTGAGCCTGAGCTATTTTGAATCCGAAATCTTGCGTCCGCTCCTGCAACAAGGTTGCGATGACATTTGGCTGATTTGCGATGCCCAAGGCTATCGTTCATCACTCCTGGAACGGCGTTCAATGCGGGTCGGACAGGAATACAGAATTGTTCCTGTCGGACTGCCGAACGGCGTCTACCATCCCAAGTGCATCCATCTGTGCTCCGATGACGAGCAGGTGCTCCTTGTCGGTAGCGGGAATGTAACTTTTGGCGGTCACGGCCGGAATGCCGAAGTCTTTGAGGCATTGGTCCCTGACCAGCATGCGACGGCATATTTGGACTTTGCTGCCTTCCTCGAAACGCTAGGTACGAGCCCGAATATCAAGATCGCTCGGAGAGACTGGATCGATGATTTTGCAGGGCGCGCTTCCGAAGCCGCAGCGGATGGTGCGGATGCTTCAGATACATTCGTTCGCTTGGTTCACCCAATAGAGCGATCCGGTATCGAGCAACTTGGTGAGGCCGCTGCCGAACTAGGCCCTTGTAGTAGTGTGAAGGTTATTTCACCTTACCACGATCCAGACGGAGAAGCGGTTCTTGCGCTGCTTAATGCATTGGATGCTGAAACCGGTGTTGTGGCGGTTACCAGCGAAGACAAAAGCCCGTTTCCATTCTCCGACGCTGAACGATGGGCGCGCCCGGTTCTGCCGCAAAAGCCGAAGATCGACGGAAAGCGCTTTGTCCATGCGAAGTGGATTGAATGCATGTTCCCAAGTGGGAGCTTGTTGCTGACGGGCAGCTTCAACGCCACGAGGAAGGCTCTTACAACAACCGACAACGTCGAGCTTGGTGTCCTCCGCAGGGTACGTCATGGCGAAGAAATCCTTGAATGGACGAGTTGCGATCTACCTCAGTTCGAGCCCGCGCAGCGCCTTCCATCAGGCCTTGGTCAATCTGAGATCGTCTATGCAAGCTTTGATAGAAACGACCCTCGCCGGCTGTATGGTCAGCTGATTAGCCTTCAGCACGTCAGCGGGAAATGGCTTTACCGCGTCGTTCAGGCTGATGGGACGTCCCATGCCGGAGACGCTGCAATCAACGATGATGGAGAGTTCTCGGTAATCGAGGAGGCGCTGGAAGCATTCGCGGAATTGCCAGCGCTGCAGATCGTCTTGCAGCGCGACGAGCGCGAAGCGCGCGGCTGGATTCACAATGAAATGTTGCTCAGCGTCGGGGCTCGTCGCAGGCTGACGGCAGGAGCGATGAGCCGCCTCATGCGGCGCGAGGGCAGCGATGATGATATTCAGGCATTGCTCGATTACTTAAGCGTGTCCGCTGACAAGCACCTGAGGGTATTCGATTTGCCCGTCACCAAAGGCGAAGAAAGCGAAGGATCTAACACCACTAACGATCCGGCGGCACGAACGGTTCGCATCAATCTGCAGGAACTCGCTCCCCTGGCGGAACTGCCTGAAGGTGTCGGCACCTCATCCGGGTTTGCCGCATCGACCGATGATCACTTTGAAACGGCGCTGGTGCGACTAAGGCGCATGCTTCTTGGTCATGGGATCTCGCGGAATATGGCGATGCGGGACGGTTTGGGTTCGGCTGTCCTTGTAGAAGACGAAGAAGACGATGTGAGGCGGCAAACGCCTGAGCAGATAGCCTACAGCCTGGGCCTTCAGGATTTCGAATACGCCATAGATGCGATGATCAGGGATTGCGCTGAGCACCCTGACAGATTGCCCGGCTTGCTAACTATCCAACTCGAAATCGGGATGTGGATGCGGCTGCATCGGCTCGATGACATCGATGGTGCGTTTGAGTTCATGGGGAGTTGGATCAGGCGCGCCGCGCAGACCGTGACGGTTCCACAAGACTCAGTGAACGCGCTCTCCCAGCACTTCGTGACGGCAACGGCCATTCGTGCCGATCTGTTGCCAGACGCACGAAAGTCCGATCAACTCGTGGCATTGCACGATAACCTGGAGAAGTTCTTTGGCGGGCCTGTTGATCATGGTTTCGCCTTGGCCGCGTTGATCGAAGATAGCCATCAAGGCTTTGCCGCGGCGCTCGCGCAGGCTGATGACGAAATTGATTTGCGCGCCGCACTGGACAGCGTACTCGCCACCAGAACCAGGCGACAGCAACTCGAAGATGCCCTGCGGCTGCGGGAGGTAGAAAAAGCTGTGCCCGCCGACTGGGAAGTCTTCCAATCAAAGACTGGCAAACAACTTTATGAATCGATGCACCGCTTCGCTTGGGAAAAGCGGGTCAAGAAAGCGATACCGAACTACGACGCGTGCAGCCATTGCTACGCCAAATACCCGTTGCAGGAATTGGCAGTGCTTCGCAGAGAGCGAATAGGGCGCTGTATTCAATGTAAGAAATTCTCTTTAGACTTACTGCCATGACGATACACGCACCTGACCATCCGTTCTTCCTTCCGCCGCGGACCGGCGAGAATAGCGGCGTTGATTTCCTCGGGCTGCGGCAGGTGAACTTGGACATGATGGCTGAAATGATCCCGTCGACAAACAACGTCACGGATTACATTCGGCCGTTCTCTCTAATGTCCTGGGTCTTCTGGAAGTTCTATGATCTCTGTGCTGCGTCCGGTGTCGAGGAGCCATCGCGCGAGGAAATCAATTGCTTCCGAGAGCGGATCGAAGTCCTTTTTTCCTGGGGCGCAAGGCTTCATGAAACGAGCGGTCGTGTTCCTGGGACAGGCGCTGCGCCACCCAGCAACTCGACGGATGGCCGTGTGCCGTTGACGTTCAAGGACTGGAAACGTGTACAGGATAGTACCAGTCTAATCGCTGCGCTTTGGTACGGTCCCGCGTCAAAGATTGTGACAGGTCTTGGCTTTCTGATGCCGGTCCCCGGTTACACGGGATTCTTCCGCACAACAGGCCCGGGAATTCGTTTGGCCGAAGCCTTGGATGTCCGGCTTCGACAAGATCAGGAAATCTATGATCGACTTCTAGCCACGCTGAAGCCGGTTACGGCAAGCGAAAGTGATGCGATTGCCCTGTGGGAACTATGGTCGCCTGAAGAGATCACTGAGGGCGAGCGGGAAGCCTTCTTGTCGTCGCTCTATTCAGCCGATGAGGTCGGTAGCACCAAGTCTTTGCTTGGAAAAAGAAGCACAACGCTGGCCCTTGTTCTCCATCATCTCAGCCAATGCTGTACGACTGTCGCTGTACCTGAAATTCGCCGCGGCATGGCGCTGTCCGTCTCTCAGGATGGTGAAACCTATGATTTGCCTGACGAGCTGGTAGCTGCCCGCAACAACTGGCTCACGCTACAGATGCGGCAACTTCAGCGGCTCTCGATGGAATGTCTGTTGTCTTGGTGTGAACGCAGCATTCTCAAAGACCGGATCAATGAAACCAGCGCCATGGCTGAACACTTCAGTGCCGACTGGGGTGGCCTTGAGCATGGTTTTGAGGGAGCAGATACACTCGGCGCAATGATTGCCGCACTTGATGAGCAGTGCATCGATATCAATGGATTCATAGGGGCTGTTCTAGAAGAGCGCCTTTCGGATCCCTTCGAAATGATGGCTAAAATTCAACGGCTGTTTAAGAGTGGCGACCCTGCCTACGCTCAATACTCCTTTGCCGGGATATTACTCTGCGTGGCCTATTCCGGCGTAACAGACGAGGATGATCGGCTGTTTAGGCTTGGCGGAGCAGCACGGTTATCTCTGGTCAATCTTCGACGCCGCATAATCGGTTTGGGTGATGTCTCGGTTCGTGAGGCCTTCCAGTTCATTCTGGAGTCGATGATCATAAGTCAGCACTTCTCAACGGCGGTTAACCGGTTTGATGGGCAGAACCAGCGATTGCGCCTGACCATCGAGGAGACTGGGCTTGAGGTGCTTGTGGACAAACCTTGGCAGCCAACTGTGACGGAAGACCGATTAGCGACATTACTATCGCTTGCTGCTCAGTCCGGCTTAGTCGGGCGACAAGAAGACCGCTACTTCGCAGTTGGATAGGCGATGGTTGCTAGACGATTCACAAATGCCCATCACACCCGAAGATTATCATTCAAAGGAACCAATCAGCTAAAATGTGAGGTCGGCAACGCCCACCACGCCGGCCAGCTCAAGGTATCTGCAAAACGCATTTGCCAATTGCATCTGCCGCGGAGTCCGACATTCCGCCTCGAAGGCTTTTGGCGACGCGACCAAGACCGCAACACACTTCGCCCGCGAGATTGCAACGTTGAAGCGGTTTGCACTGTATAGGAACTCCATGCCCCGCGGTGCGTCAGCATGGCTCGATGTTGCCATCGAGTAGATCGCTATGGGTGCCTCCTGGCCTTGGAACTTGTCGACAGTCCCAACGCGCGCGCCTGGAAGACGTTGCTGAATCTCAAATACCTGCGCGTTGTAGGGCGCGATGATCAGGATGTCCTCGAGCGTTAGAGGTCTCTCCTGTCCCTCCCGATCAATCCATGTCCGCTGACCGGACAAGACCTCTTCAACAAGTCCGGCAACGGCATCGGCCTCCTCAATCGAAGAGCTTTGATTGCCTGAATGCTCAACAGGGAGAAACCTCAGACCCGTTCCGGTAAGGGACCCGCCACCGCGGATTTCCTGCAGCTCGCATCCCTCTACAGAGTGCAGCTTGTCATCATAGAAAAGCTCAGAATTGAACTGGCAAATTTCGGGGTGCAGGCGCCAAGTTTCCTCCAGGAAAAGACCCTCGTCTTCGGCAATCGTATGTGCGCCACCAAGAACATGCTCGAGCGCGGAGACGCCTGTGCCGTCCGGATGCGTGCCCTGCGTGGGCTGGTCCAGCTGCTGTGGATCTCCAAGCAAGATCAGCGCCTTCGCGCTCTGAGCAACTGCCAGGACATTGGCCAGAGACATCTGCGCGGCCTCGTCAATCACGAGCACATCGAGCACTTCATGTGCGTCAGCGCGTGACCAAAGGAAGTGCGTCGCACCTGCAACCTGCGCCGACCGTGAGCCCAGCGCAGCATAAACCCCGGCATTGTCGGACACGAACTTCAACCGGTCCTGATCAGGTTCCATCTCGCCGGACTTCGGTTTCTGCACGCAGCAGAGATCGACCTTCATCTCCGGGACGGCTTCGACGACCTTGTCGAGCAGGTTGCGGATCACTTTGTGACTGTTGGCCGTGATCCCGACCTTCTGTCCACGCTTGACGAGTTCGCAGATCATGCGGGCGCCCGTGTACGACTTTCCTGTTCCCGGAGGCCCCTGGATCGGAAAGACGCCTTCACCAAGCTCGCGAGCGACGCGAAGCGCAGCCTTCAGGGTCGTTTCGCCATGCTGTCGGATCGGTCCGTCGCCAAGTTGCGGTTTGAGACGCAGCAAGAGTGCCCGGGCGCTCTGATATGGCCCATCTCCTTTGATGCCATGATCAGCGACATGCTCCCCAAGCCGCATCAGGCTGTCGGCCTGTTCCTTCGTATTGAACATCTGATGCGCGAAGACGCCTTCGGGATGGATGTCGGCCGTCTTCCCCATCTTCTTGATGTCGACTGTCCGGTCATCCGCAGAAACCGCGATAACGCTGCCGATTTTGTCGCCGCCATTCATTCGCAATGCTTCGTCGCCGCGAAGATCCGTGTCTTGCTGTGGGAACGCATACCGATGAACCGGTGTTCGCGCGCCCGGTGGAGAGACGTCCCTGACAAACGTCAGCTGCGAAAGCGCGGCGCGCTCGTCCACGAGCTCTTCTGGCGTCAGCGCGGAAAGCCGGAAGTATTCCCACCAGGCGGCTTTGTCCTCACGGCGATGCCAGTCGAGGATATTCGCGAGGATCCAACGGGCGTGCTGTTCGTCGCTCCGCTCTTCGATATCCGCGGGCACGTCGGCCGTGAGGCGCTCGATCAGAGCCTGCACTGCTTCCTGACGTTCTGTCAGCGCTTCGCTTGGTTCCTGGTCAGTTGGCAAAGGACGCGGAACATCCGTGCCGGCATCAACAAGCTCCTTACGGCGATCTTCAAGCCAATCGCGCAGTGCAATGGTCGAGGTGCAGTCCTCGTAGTTGTAGGACTGTACGGTCGCGCGCACCTCGCCGTCGATGGCATCGATATCGCCTAGCTCGAGTCCGGCTTGCAGACGCGCAAGCGCGACGTTGGCATCTGGCAGACTGGTGTCCCGCTCAAAGCCGTAGATCGGCTCCAACTTCTTGATCGAGTAGCTTTCGACGCCGGCGCGCAGTCCATTGCGCACCGCGCTGTAAAGGTCGACCAGCAGATTGCTGCGCAGGAAATCATCAATCTCGCTTTCCCGGGTCGCGTAGCGGCCCATCAAGCGTTTCAGCGCGCCAGGTTCATAGGGTGCGTAGTGGTAAACGTGCAGGTCCGGATACTGTTCTCTGCGCGCATTCACGAAGTCCACGAAGCGCTCGAAGATGGCCTTCTCGCCTTCCCGGTCAAACGCCCAGTCTGCCGTATAGGTCCAGGCGCCACTTTCATCGCGGTAGATGTAGCCGAAGAGATACTCAAGGCCATGCTCCCCGACGAACGCATCGCTTTCAATGTCGAAGAAGATGTCCCCTTCAGACGGTTCAGGCAGCAGGCACAGGCCGATATCTTCGACGATCGGCAGGAGCTCGTACCGAACCTCTCCGGCCTCGCGAGACTCCATCTGAATGCGGGCCTGCTCACGTGCCTTCTCGTAGGAGAGCGGTGACCCCTTCTTCGGCTTCCATGGCATGGGCGTCGGCATTTCCGCGAGCGCTGCCGCGGTCGTGATCCCGTTGTCCTGAAGCTCGGCAGTCTGGTTCTTGCTGATCCCGGCGACTAGACAGAGATGGTCATCTGCACGGCGCCGCGCGTCGCATTGAGACCGCCACCTGCAGATGTCGCAGTGCTCCTTCGGTTCAGGATACTGACCGCCCAGCGCTCCTTCGGAAGTCGCCTCTTCCGCGGCAGCCTTGGCCGTTCGGAAATACGCGGCGTAGTCCGCATATCGAAACTCTTGCGGTTCGAAGTCGGACCAGGGTGCCACGACGTAAACATATTCAGGTGCGATACCCTGCACCTGCTCCAATAGATCGGCATAGAGGCACAGCTGAAGCACCGAGCCAGCCTTGGTCTCACGGGCAAGTTTCGTGTCGATGATCTCGTAGGACCAGGACCCGAGATTGCTGGGTTTCTCGACCCGCCGCAGGATGTCGGCTCGCCCTACCCACCTGTCATGTGCAAGCGCCGCCTGGACGATGATCTGAGCGCCGGACACCATCGCAGCGCAGGTCTCGTCGACGGCCGCTGGCGTGATGTCGACACCGTCGATCTGGACAGATGTCAGGCCCTGAGCCTCAAGGTGCTCGATGAAGGCCTTTTCGTGCTGATCACCCCGCTCGCGCAAAATCTCGAGAAGTGGGTCCCAGTGCTTTGGTTTTTCAAGTGCTCCTTCGGCGACCTGAAGATCCAGCTCCGTCAGATGGGCGCAGTTCAGATGGCCGACGAGGTCGGATGCGCTCAGGACGATCTGATCGACATGCTTTTTCATGGCTGCGCCTCCCAAAGACGCTCCGAGAAGCGGTTCAGCGCGGTGACCTTGTGCGTCGGCACAGTGGCTTCCCGGCTGTAGATTTCAGCCCGGAGCCAGTCGATCTCCGCCGCGGGATCGGAAGTGATCGTCCACCAAACCTTGCCGAGTGGAAGTTCTGCCGGTCGCCAGCGGTACCCGCGCTCCTTCAGCTTCAGGCGTTCGTCGTAAGGGGCATCGACCGCCCGGATGAGGTATTCGTCCTGCAGAGCCGCATCGCGGACGGCAGACATGATGCGCTGGCCCGACTGAGGCAACTCTTGCGAAAGCAATGCGAGGCAGGCTTCGCAATCCGCAAGCGCCCGGTGACCGCCGTAGAACCAACCGAACTGCATGCCGAGGTAATCCAGTTTGCCGGCAGTGAACCCTTCGCGCAGCCAGTCGACGCTCGTAAGCGTGCAACCCCAGGGTTTCTCGGCAAAGCACGGCCAGTGCTTCTCGACCATGACCCGATCGAAGCTGGCATTATGCGCAATGATCAGATCGGCATCAGCAACCAGTGCCTCAACCGCTGACGCATCGATCGTCCGTCCCGCGACCGCTTCAGCGGTCAGACCGGTGATCAGACTGGCTTCTTCCGAGATCGGAACACCAGGCTCACGAAGTCCATCGAAGGCCCGGTCGTGGGCGATCTCAAGGATACGGCCGGTGTCGAGCTCGTAGGTGAACGGAAGCATGGCGAGTTGGATGACCTCGTCGCCCTCGAGCGAAAGGCCGGTGGTCTCGACATCCAGAACGAGGGCATGCTTCACCGGGCCGCCGCGTGGATTGTTCAGGCGGCGTGGAAGAGCCAGCCGGCGAAGGAGCCGCCAGTCATTCACATGGGCTTGCGCCCCAGTCTGAATGACGTGCTCTGCACCGATCGCAAAGAGACTGTGATCGTTCATCGCGCCACCTTTTCCCTGTCAAACGCAACACGCATCACTTGTTCTCCTCGAACATGCGTGCGAGGCGTCCATAGCTCTCCTCGGGCAAGAGCTTGAGGATCTTAATCAGCTGGTCATCCCCGCTGCTCAGAACGCCCTTCCGGAAGACATCTCGGATGGCTTCCCCCTCCTGGACCTCCTCTTCGTCAAGATCCATGCCCCGGATGATGGCCCCAACGCGCAAGGCCTCATTCAGCGAGATCTCGAAGGCATGGGCGAACGCCGTGCCGCAAGACTGGCAGTCCTTGGCGCTCAGGGGATTGAGAGCCCCGCACGCGTCGCAGGTCTTCATCCTCGGTTGGCGGACGGGAAACTCCGCATCACAGACGTGGCAGGCCGCGGCATCCTTCGGGCACTCCGCGCCACAGTCGGGGCAGACTTTAGTGTCGGGCGCATCCGACGGGCGCAGTTTGGCCGGCGACATCTCCGCCTCGACCCGGCGCGCATATTCTTCGAAAATCCGATGCGT
>NZ_JBXWRS010000027.1:0-12437 GCF_059612985.1 Ruegeria sp. BHSC043
ACAACCGTCTTTCCAGTCCGTCAGGCCGCCTCTCCAGCCCGTCACCACCGCCTCACCAGCGCCGGTGAAGGGGGTTCTAAGATTATCCAACCAAAGCCGCAAGGGGAAAATCGCATCTCGATGCATTTTTTTGCAAATCGACATTTTATCTTTTATTATCAAACGATTGATTGCCTAGCCGCGGCAGACACACCTACATCAATGAAGTGCGGCTCCGCGCGCTCGGCTGCGGCCCTCAGGCCGGAGGATTCGCGCCCCACAATATATTGTACACATCGCACCCTACGCCACAACGAAGAGCGACTCGCATCGCGCGGCATCTGCCCCTTCCACCACGCCTCGGCGCTGGATTCGGAGCCCCCGCCATGCGCGATGGCGGCTGCGGCGCTTGAATAGCCCACAGAAGTTGCCCAAGGACCAACCACCGCCTAGCACAATCCGTGAAAGTTCGACCGGAGTTCATCGCACCGCCCATCCGCGCAAGGAGGGGTCCATGTCTCTCGATCTGATGACCTACCAACCACGAGGGGACAAGAGGAACTCGGACTTCTTCCACGAATACCTGTCGAAAATCTATCAGCACCGACAAGCCTCGGGAGTCACAGAGCAAGTCGGCCAGTTGGCGGCCATCATCCTCGATGGTGGAACCCGAGGCGATCTTTGACACTTTGGTCGAACTCTATGTGATGCCCCGTAGCGCCATACCGCAAGCTATCTGGGGCCGACGCATCGGTTTTCCGTTCCGCACGCGCATCCGGTCTTTCCGGCGCTGGTCCTGATGGCCCGCTCAGCGCCGGCTTCGCGGACTACAGCTCGCGCCTCAATAGCATGTGCCCGCTGGCCCGGGCGTCACCGCGGACCCGCTATGTCGGCGCAGTCTGTTCTGCGCGCGACCTTAACGATCTGCGCAACACCCTCGAGGATCAGAACATCCGGTTCGACTATGCCAGCGACACGGAAAACCCCTTCCACACATTGGACGGGATGCTGTTCATCACCCCATCGGATTTCACCTGCAACCGGGTCGGCTACTCGGCGCTGGACTTCAAAGACCCCGACAGTCTGGGCCTGGGCGAGCGGCTGATCCTGAGCGCGGCCGAGCAGGACCGCTTGACAAGGGCCGCCGAGTTAGGCGCGGACAGCGGGATCGCACCGCTGATGCTGGGCCTGGACCATCTGGCCACGCGGGTGCTGACCGGCGAACGCGAGGATCCGATCCTCGAGTTTCTGACCATGGTGCCCTAGTATTTCTGGGGCGCCTACAACATCGCCGAGATGAATTCGTCGACCAATGTCAACCGACACCCCGGCGTGGACGACGACAAGAAATCCCCAGCCAACGTCTTTACCGCGAACAACACCCCGTCCTTCGTGAACTCGTTTGCCAAGCTGCCGATACCCACCGAGGATGTCGTGCGCAATTTCGGCCGGCGTCTGCACCACATGGTGGTCGAGATACGCGACGGCGACCATGCCGGCGGCGAAAAGAACGTATATTTCGTGGTCAACACCTTGAAGGAAAAAGGCGTTCCGTTTCTCGCCCATGTTTTAGGGGAATGCAAAGACGACCCGAACCTCAAGCAGATCTTCTCGAAACTCTCGAAACATACGCTGCTGATCACCGAGTATATCGAGCGGTGCCACCACTATGAGGGCTTTTTTGCCAAGGACAACGTCGCCGCCCTGACCGCCGCCGAAGGTCAGGACGAACAGTACCGGCACGGAAACGTCTTCGATTGAAAAAAAGGCTGCGGAATTCCGCAGCCGATGCCTTCAGGAGAGAATGCCGAACCTTATGATGGCCCGATCATGAAACAGGTGACGTTGCGCGCCTTGAGGCGGCGACAGGCCAGATCGGCCTGCTCGCGGGTCATGCCCTGGAATGTGGCCTCGAAGCCCTTGGAGCTCTGGTTCACTTTTCGCAACGAGCCTTCCAGCGTGGTCATTTCCGACAGCGCCGTCTTCAGCAGCACCTTTTCGGCCTCGTACCGCGTTGCGAAGCGGCCCACATTGACGCCCCACAGATGGCCGCCCGAGGTGGACAGCCGCGTGACGATTTCCTGCTCGGGTTCGGCCTCGGCCGGTTCGGTCGAGGCCAGCACCAGGTTGTCGGGCCGCAGGGCCGGGCGCGTGTCGGCGGTTTCGACCTGCGGGGCCGTGGGCGTGGTCTGGGCGGCGACGATTGCCTGGGCGATGCTGTCCTGGATGCGGGGCGCGTTCTTGGCGGCTGTTTCGGCCACTACGCTCGCGACTTGAACCGCGACCCCGGCCCCCGGACGCATGACCGGGCGCAAACTTTGTTGAGGCGCACCGATCGCGCGCGCCACTTGGGTGCCGCCCAGACCTGCATTCCCGGCATAGGCCGGACGGGACGGTTTGCGGATCGGGGCGCGGGACGGGGCGCGGCGGAACCCAAGGTCCAGCAACTCGGCCACCTTGGCGTTGCGCCAAGCGCTGGACTTGCCGCCGAACACCGTGGCGATGATGCGTTCGTTTCCGCGCTTGGCCGAAGCCACGAGGTTGAACCCGGCCGCGCGCGTATAGCCTGTCTTGATGCCGTCAGCGCCCTTGTACGCGGCCAGCAGGCGGCGATTCGTGTTAGGAACCGTCTTGATGCCTGCATATGTCGATTGGCGTGAGAACAGGTTGTAGTATTCGGGATAGTCGTAGAGGAGATGCCGGCCCAGCGTGGTCATGTCACGGGCGGTGGACAAGTGGCCCGACTCCGTCAGACCATGCGCATTCTTGAAGGTGGTGCGGGTCATACCCATGGCTTTGGCAGTACGGGTCATGCGGCGCGCAAAGGCCGCTTCGGACCCGCTGAGCGCGATACCGATGGCGGTGGCCGCATCATTGGCCGATTTCACCGCCGCGGCCCGGATCAGATAGCGGAACGCAATCTTCTGCCCGGCGCGGAGCCCAAGTTTCGACGGCGGTTCGGCCGCCGCATGATTGGTGATCGTCACGGGGGTGTCCAGGGTGATCTCGCCGTTCCGAACGGCCTCGAACGCGATATACAGCGTCATCATCTTGGTCAGCGACGCAGGGTGGAGGCGGGTATCGGCGTTGCGCGAATGCAGAACCTCTCCGGTGCGCGCATCGATCACCATCGCCGCGTAAGGCGCGGCCAGCGCCTGAGTCGCTGCTACTGCAGCGATCCAAATCACCGCAATGAGGAACAAGCCCGCCCGGGCCGGAATTATCCGCCGAATCTGCACGATCTTTGCCTCTGTCTGCCTCGCGCCGCCGGATTTTTCCGGTCGGCATTTTTGTTGATTGTCTTAACGATAGCACAGGCCCCCAACGAAATAAACCGAAAGCTGTCCGAATCCGTAGTCCCTCGGGCTCCGTTTCACCGCTAGATCTTGGGCACCCGATCGCGCGGGCCACCACGGAGGCCAAAGCGGCAAAATAAAGGCCAGGGAGCGGTCAAGTAATCATCCGGTGCGCCCTATCGGACACAGGTCACGTGAAACGGTCGATCAGCGCCGGAAGGTGGCCCAGATGCTCGATCTCAAGAAACCGGGGGTGGCCGGATGGGATCTCGGCCCGCTCAATGTCCCAGACCAGCCCATGTGGAACATGCACACCCCAGGCACCAGTCTGAATCGGGGCAACGACATCCGATCTGATCGAGTTGCCCACCATCATCACCCGGTCCGGCGCATGACCGAGACGCTGGAATATGGCGCGATAGGTTTCGGGGTCCTTCTCAGACACGATCTCGACCTCGTCGAACAGATCGCCCAGCCCCGACTGAGCCAGCTTGCGCTCCTGGTCGATCAGATCTCCCTTGGTGATCAGCGCGATGGCATGCGTTTCGGCCGCGGCCTCGACCGCCGTGCGGGCGTGCGGCAGAAGCTCGATCGGATGGGCCAGCATCTCTTGCCCCGCCGCGATCAACTCGCGGATGACGCGGGCCGGAATCCGATCATCGGTGACGTCCAGCGCGGTCTCGATCATCGACAAGACGAAACCCTTAATGCCGTAGCCATAGTGCCGGATGTTGCGCCTTTCGGCCGCCAGAAGGCGCTCCATCAGGTGGTTATGATCGGCATGGTCGGCCAGCAGCTCGGCAAAGCGGGCCTGGGTCAACCGAAAGAACCGCTCGTTTTGCCAGAGCGTGTCGTCAGCATCGAAGGCGATGAGGGTCAGGTTTTCATGCATTCCGATTCCGCCGGTTGCTCTTTCCTCTGGGCGCGCTGACGTTATATAAGCCCTGAAACGACCCGAAATGTGAATCGGAAAATCTCGGTACAATGCTGACTGCCCGTTGGATGATGGCTGGCAAATCGGAGGACGATGGCGACACGTCCATCCTTGTCCAGACCAAGCCCAAGACCAAGCGCCCGCCGCTGTACAAGGTGCTGCTGCTGAACGACGACTACACGCCCATGGAATTCGTGGTGCATGTGCTCGAGCGGTTCTTCGGCATGTCGCACGCGCAGGCGTTCGAGATCATGCTGACCGTTCACAAGAAGGGCGTGGCCGTGGTGGGCGTATTCAGCCATGAGATCGCCGAAACCAAGGTGGGGCAGGTGATGGATTTCGCCCGCCGCCACCAACACCCTCTGCAATGCACCATGGAGAGAGAGGAGTAGGGCCGCGTGCCTCGGTCCCACAGCCCATGTCCACTCGTCTTCACCTTGCCCTGCAACAGGGCCTGACCCTGCCCGAGCCGGTTTCGGTGATCGGCCCGACACCGGAGCATGACCTTTCAATGCTGCCAGGCGGCACGCAGGTCGTCCAACCGTTCAAACCGTTTTACGACCATTTTCAGGCGCAGGGATTCGACGCCACGCCCCGGGCCGATGCGCCCTGCGGCAGCGTCATCCTGTTTCTGCCGCGCGCCAAGGCGCTTGCGCGGGCGATGATCCATCAGGCCAGCCAGCGCACCGGTGGTCCGATCGTAGTGGACGGCGCCAAGACCGACGGAATCGACAGCCTGCTGAAAGACATCCGCAAACGCGTGGCGGTCGATGGACCGATTTCCAAGGCACATGGCAAGATCTTCTGGCTCCGGGCCAGTGCCGACACCTTTGCCGACTGGGCCGCGCCGCAGGAACAGAGAGCCGACGGATACCGGACCGCTCCAGGCGTGTTCTCGGCCGATGGGATCGACCCCGCCTCGGCCCTTCTGCGCAAGTCCCTGCCGGCCAAGCTGGGGGCTAAAGTGGCAGATCTGGGAGCGGGCTGGGGGTACCTGTCCGCAGGGGTTCTCGAACGCGCCTCGGTGACCACCCTGCATCTGGTTGAGGCCGACCACACCGCACTGAGCTGCGCCCGGGTCAACGTGAGTGATCCGCGCACCCTGTTCCACTGGGCCGATGCGGTGACCTGGACCGCGCCCGAGCCGTTGGACACCGTAGTCATGAACCCGCCGTTCCACACCGCGCGCAGCGCCGACCCGTCGTTGGGTCAGGGCTTCATCGCGTCGGCAGCGCGCAACCTGACGCGCTCGGGCAGCCTGTGGATGGTGGCCAACCGCCATCTGCCCTACGAAACCACCCTGTCCGAGACCTTCGCGCGGGTCGAGGAACTGGCTGGAGACAACCGCTTCAAGGTATTCCATGCCTCTCGCCCTCGGCGGTGAAGCCGTCTAACCTGCGCCGAGATTCTGGAGGAACCGCATGTCATTTTCCATAGCTGGCAAGACCGCCATCGTGACCGGAGGCGCAAACGGCATCGGGCTGGCGATCGGCCGCCATTTCGCCGACGCGGGCGCCAACGTGATGTTCGCCGACATCGACGAAAAAGGCCTGGCCGACGAATTGGGCGAACAGGTCGACGACGGCAACATCAGGTATTTTGCCGGAGACCTGCGTGAAAAACTGACCGTAGCCAACCTGCTGTCCGCCACGCTGGACGCGTTCGATCAGGTGGATATCCTGGTCAATGGCGCGCGGCAGGTGATCCCCTCGGACCCACTGGACCCCGAGGACGACTCGGTGCGCGCCCTGCTGAACCAGAACCTGATGCCGACCCTGCGGCTGAGCCAGATGGTCGCCAACCGGATGATCAAACAGGCCGACGGCAGCGAAGACACCCAGATCGGCTCGATCATCAACCTGTCCTCGATCGCCGGGCGCCGTACGCATCCCGACCTGCTGGCCTATTCCGTGGCCAGCGCGGCGCTGGATCAGCTGACCCGGTCGCTGGCCGTGACCCTGGCGCCGCACCGCATCCGCGTGAATGCGATCGCGCTCGGCTCGGTCATGAGCGCCTCGTTGCAGACGACCCTGAAAGACAACCGCGACTTTCGCAAGGACATCGAAAAGCACACACCGCTGGCCCGCATCGCCGCCCCGACCGAACTGACCGACACGGCGCAATACCTGGCGTCCGAGGCCTCGGGCTTCATGACCGGCCAGATCCTGACAATCGACGGAGGCCGCACCCTGCTGGATCCGGTCGCCGCCCCAGCCCACTGAGCCCAATGTTCGATACCGAAAAAGCCACCGCCTCTGCCTGGTTCCGCAGCCTGCGCGATCAGATCGTCACCGCCTTCGAGGCGCTGGAGGACAGCCACGACACCGGTCCCTTCAGCGATGCCGAACCCGGCCGTTTCGAGGTCAAGGAAACCCGGCGCCAGTCCGAAGATGGGTCCGACGCGGGCGGCGGGCTGATGTCGGTCATGCGCGGCGGCCGCGTGTTCGAGAAGGTCGGCGTCAACGTCTCGACGGTCTACGGCACACTGGGCGAGCGGGCACAACAGGCGATGGCCGCGCGCAAGGGCATCCCCGGCATGGCCGACGACCCACGGTTCTGGGCCTCGGGTATCAGCCTTGTGGCGCATATGCAAAACCCGCATGTCCCGGCCGTTCACATGAACACCCGCATGTTCTGGACGCCTCATGCCTGGTGGTTCGGCGGCGGATCCGACCTGAACCCCTGCATCGAATACCCTGAGGACACGGCGCATTTCCACGCCACGCAGAAGGCGCATCTGGACCCGCACGGACCGGGGCACTATCCGCGCCTCAAGGAGTGGGCCGACGAGTATTTCTACATCCCGCACCGCAAGCGCGCACGGGGCGTCGGCGGGATCTTCATGGATGACTACTGCACCGGCGACTGGCAAGCGGATTTCGCGCTGACCCAGGACATCGGCCGGGCCTTCCTGCCGGCATTTCTGCCTCTGGTGGAAAAGCGGCGCGTGCAGCCCTTTACCGAGGCCGACAAGGATGTGCAGCTGGTACATCGCGGGCTGTATGCCGAATACAACCTGGTCTATGACCGGGGCACGAAATTCGGCCTGGAAACCGGGCATGACCCCGACGCCGTGCTGATGAGCTTGCCGCCGCTGGCGAAATGGGTCTGAGGTTCAGAACCCGAAATCCATGAAGTTGTCATAGCAGTAGTTCTGCGCGGACGAGGCCGACATGTTCTCGCCCACCCGGTTGACGGTGATCGAATATCCCGGCGTGGTGTCCGTGCCCGGCGGCGGCTTCAGCGAAAACTGGACCGTTCTGGCCCCTTTCTCGTAGGCTTTCCAGACATAGATCCGCTGCGCGCGCGGCACGCCGAGTTGGCGGATGGCATAGTCTCCGATGCCGCACCAGTAATTGACCGCTGCGGACGAGCCGATCGCCTTTACCTCGTAGATACCATCGCCGACAGGGCGGATCTCGGTGCGGTAGGTGGGGCGAACGCTGAGGCCAAAGCCCCGCGCCTGCGCCGCGAGCGGCGCCAGAAGAGACGTGCAAAGCAGAAAGAACACAAGGAAACGCGCCATCGGAAAACCTGTCAGCTGAAACTCGCTGCCGTTCATGATAAGGCGCGGGCCCTTCGAGTAAAGCCACAGAGGCCCGCCCGCCGGTCGCCGGTGGGCACGGCAAGCCAGGCACCACCGCCACAGGGCGCGGAAACGATTGACCCGGGCGCACCGACGTCCATAGATGCTGGGCAGGCATATTCGACAGGACAGGACACCCGCCATGCTGCACGAAACACCGGGATTGCTCGACGCCATCCGAGCGCGCTTTGCCCATGTGGAAAGTTGTCCGTTTCAAGGTCCACGCATATTCTTCGAAAACGCGGGGGGGGCACTGACGCTGAAATCGGTGGTCGACACCTCGGCCCGGTTTGCGGCCATCCCGGACAATCAGGGGCGGGACAACGTGGCCAGCCACGCCCTGGTCGACATCATCAACCGTGCCAAGGCCGATCTGGCGGTGTTCATGAACGCCTCCTCGGGACAATTCTTCGTTGGCGAAAGCGGCACCGAGCTTTTGTTCCGCATGATCCGTACGGCCTGCGTGAACGCGCCCAAGGGGGCAAAGGTGATCGGCAGCAGCATCGAACACCCGGCCAGCCGCAGCGCCGCGCGCCGCTGGGCCGGAATCGCCGGGCTCGATTATGTGAATGTGCCCCATGACGATGCGACCGGCCTGGTCACGGCGGCCGACTATACCGCGCGCATGTCGCCGGATGTGGCCGTAGCCACGATCCTACATGCCTCTCCGGTGACCGGCATGGGAATGGACGTGGCCGCCATCGCCCGCGCGATCCGGTCGGTCTCGCCAGACTGTTTCATCATCGTGGACGGCATCCAGCACGCCGCGCACGGGCAGCTGGACATCGACAGCTATGGCGTCGATGGCTATGCGATTTCCCCCTACAAGGTGTTTTCGCGGCACGGTTATGGCGTCGCCTGGATTTCGGACCGGCTGACCACCCTGCCCCATGACCAGCTGATCGACGCCCCCAAGGCGGGCTGGGAATTCGGCACCCGCGACACAGGCGCCTATGCGACAATGTCCGACGTGGTCGACTATTTCGACTGGCTGGGCGGGCAGGTATCAGATGCCACCGACCGGCGCGCCCGGATCGAGGCCGCCGGGCGCGCGATCCACAGCTATGAAACGCATCTGACCAACGTGATGATCAACGGTACCGGCAACCTGCCCGGTCTGCGGGACATGGACCATATCTCGATCCTGGCCGGCGCCGAGAACCCGGCACGCGAAGGGCTGGTGTCGATCGTGGTGCGCGACATCCCGTCGGCCGAGGCGGTCTCGCGACTGAACGCGCAAGGCATCCGCACCCACACGCGCAAGGACGACCACTACAGCGGCAACGTCCTGCGTCCGCTGGGCCTGCCGGACTGCATCCGGGTTTCGCTGTGCCACTACAACTCCGAGCATGAGGTGACACAGTTTCTGGCGGCGATGCAGGACATGAAGCCCTGACCCAATGGATCGGCCGAGATTTTCGGCTGTCCCCCCTTGCGCCGGAGCGCAGGCTTGGCTACATCCCGCGTCACGGGTGATTAGCTCAGTTGGTAGAGCGCTTCGTTTACACCGAAGATGTCGGGAGTTCGAGTCTCTCATCACCCACCATCCTTTCATCGCACTGCATAAAGGTCTTACGAGACGAACACTTACTGCTGTGCTGCATGTGAAACTGTGTCCGCTGCACTTAGACAAAAAAGATGTCTCCAACACAGGAGATATGGGCCATGGCAACAATTGTAAAACGGCCTACTGCATCACAGCGGCACATTGAGGCCTGGTTCAAGGACGGCATAACATGGGATCGATATGGCCAATTGGAGTTGGACCATATTACCCTTCTCTCAGCTGCAGGGTCTTTGGAAAACCTCGTCGAACTTTGCCACTACAGCAACCTGCAACCTCTTTGGAAGCGGGACAACCTAATAAAGGGCGGGGCGTAAGCCTCGCCCCTGCGAGTGGGCATCTATCTTCTTCGGGTTTAGCCGGTTTCAAGAGTGGCATAGTCCGCTCTGATAGCGTGTTCCGGTTAGCAAGACCAAGCCGACATTCCCTGAGTTTTAGCCGAACTTCCGCTATGCGGACAATTCGGTCATTGGGAAAGGGTCCGAGCCGAAGCTATCTTTACGGCGATTTTGCTAGCTTCTTGGGGTTGAATTGGCTTTCAATTGAGCGCGAAACACGCGCGGTGACACGCCGGTTTTGACTTTGAAGGCGCGGGAAAAGTTCGACAGATGCTGGTAGCCCAACGCGCTTGCTGTATGTGAAATCGGCGTGTCCGTTTCGCTCAGCATGTACTCGGCCCAGTAATGACGTCTTGCATCCACGATCTGGGAAAACCTGCGCCCGCTTTGGCGCAACCTTCGTTTCACGGTGCTGCCACTGACACCCAGTTCGCGTGCAACGCAGTCCAGCCGTGCCTGCCCGGACCAGATTAACCGATCAACGATAAAGTCGATGTCGTCGATTGATACCGGCGTGTCCGCATTCCGCGCATGATACTGGTTCAGTTTGGCAAGACCGGCATCCAAAGGCGTGTTCAGCAGGTCCGCATCCAGAACGATATCGGTCCACGTATTGCCCCATCGGATGTCGATACCATCCCAGTCTGCCGGCACCGGCAACGGCCGGTCGTTGGAGGCCAGCCTTATCTGCAAGGGCCGTGCGTCCGGGCCCGCGCAGAGCGCAATAATCTGCATCAAGACGGTAACCATGTATTGTTCGGTCTGCCACCTGCCTACGCAATCTGGGAACATCACATTTCGGCGGAACACAACAGTGTTGCCTTCCGGGAGTAGCGCGTATTGCGCGCCGTTGTTCTCAAACGTGACATCTTCGACGAAAAACCGCAGCAACCTGCCCAGCGTGGATGCCATGCGCACCCGCATGCCGCCCAAATCGCCCGTTGAATGAACCGGGTGCTCCTGCGCGGTCACATGGCCTAGGTGGTCCAGGTCCAGTGCCTGCGCCGCAAAACCAATAAAGCGCCAGGCCGAACGTTCGCCGATCAGACCCTGCCCCTCAAGCACTGCGTCCAGAGGCATGCCAGCACGCTCTGCAAAACCCGCAATATCGCCGCCCCGCCGGGAGATCGTGTCAACAAATGGCATAACCTGCGCGGCCTTGATTAGGACCAGTTCGGCCTGTCTGGGACGGTTCTGCGACACGGCGATCTCCATTCAAATGACCCACAATGATAAGTCATACTCTGTTAAGCTGAGCCCGGGAATACTCGGTTGATGTTGCAACCAGCACGATCTCATGCCCTCCGCTGGGCAGTTTATTGAAAGGAAATTGTACAGGATGAAGTCGACGCTTTCCGCCATATTTTTTGCCTTTGGCATGACAGCCGCCGCTTTCGCCAGCGAAGAAAGCAAGACCAGGCCCGCTTCGGAAGAAGCCAAGCAATTTGTTCAGGACACCATAGTGATTGGCATGCTGGCTAGCCCCTATGGCACCGGCTGGACGGATTACGAACAGCTGCACACTTATTTCCAGCGCGCGCGATAATGGCATTACCGGGCATGAAATGACACTGGCTGCTGCCGACATGTCGTTCGAGACCCTCCTAGAACAGCATTACCATTTCCGCGCGGCCATGGCGCAGTTCCCCGAAAACTACCTGATCGTGAACCAGACCCGAGATATCGAAGCTGCGCATATCCAAGGCAAGACGGCGGTGATCTGGAACAGCCAGACTGCAACGATCCTGAATGGCGATCTGAAAAAGATGGCCCTGCTCAAGGACATGGGCATCAAATCGATGATCCTGGCCTATAACGATATCTTCCGTACTGGCTCGGGCCAGCTGGCCGCCTACAATGGGCGCGATATCGGACTAACGCCATGGGGCGAATCTGTGATCGATGAAATGGTTCGCTTCGGCATCCTGCTGGATCTCAGCCATACCGGGTCGAAAACAGCCAATGATGCGATGGATTACATGGATGCGAACTATCCCGGCGTGCCTTACGTCTATACCCATTCGGTGCCTGCGGGTTTGTATTTGGATGAACCCAACCGGACAGCGCGAGGATGCTATCGCGCCATTCACGATGACGAGGCGGTCCGCGCAGCAAACTCCGGTGGCTATGTCGCGCCTACCTTCACCGAATGGATGATGGACGGCATCTGGCCAGAAGATATTTCGCCCAAACAAGCCGCTGATATGATCGATTACTATGTGCAATTGGTTGGGGTGGATCACGTCGGCATTGCCACCGATGACATGTTCTCAACCGAACTGGTGGTCGATTTCGCTACCGCCAACGCAACAATGTATGACGACGGCGGCTACATGATCGACGCGTTTAATCGCGGCGCTACTGGCAATGGCGAACTGGCTAAAATCCTTGCGGCAATTACCGATGACCTTTGGGCACGCGGATACTCCAACGAAGACCTCGCCAAGATCTATGGCGGTAACAAGATGCGCGTCTATGCGCAGGTCTGGGAAGGCAAACCGCCCAAGGTGTTCCTGCAGGAATATCCCGAACGCCTGCGGATACGGCGCGAAATGGAGCAGATGTTTTTCTCTCGCTAGCAGCGTTTTCGGGATTGCAGGGTTAGGCCTATCTTTGGAACAAAGCGGACCATCCGCTTTGGGTTCGAAGCAGTCGTTGCTTGAGTTCAACTTAATGTCTGCTCTGCGGGCGATACAGACTTAGAATGTCTCTGTCGCTACGCGGTATGTGTGCACCTTAG
>NZ_JBXWRS010000028.1:0-11786 GCF_059612985.1 Ruegeria sp. BHSC043
ATCTTCATCACGCCCGGCGGCAGGTCGTCGCCACGGCGGACCTTCTCGACCTTGTCCTCGAAGCGGGCATCCAGGGCGCGTTTCTGCACCTCGTACTGCTCGTTCAGGGCCTCGACGACCTGGGCGTCCTTCTCGTCTTCCAGCGCCAGCTGCCACCACTGACCACGGGTCAGCGACTCGAGCAGCTCCTCGGTGATCTCCGAGCCCGCCTTGACGCCTTTCGGCCCCTTGACGGCGGTCTTGCCCAGCAGCATCGACTTGAGACGCGCATAGATGTTGCGGTCGAGGATAGCCAGCTCGTCATCCCGGTCACGGGCCAGACGTTCGACTTCCTCGCGCTCGATCTGCAGCGCACGCTCGTCTTTCTCGACGCCGTGACGGTTGAAGACGCGGACTTCGACGACAGTACCGTAATCGCCCGGCTTCACGCGCAGCGAGGTGTCGCGCACGTCGGATGCCTTTTCGCCGAAGATGGCACGCAGAAGCTTTTCTTCCGGGGTCATCGGGCTTTCGCCCTTCGGAGTGATCTTGCCGACCAGAATGTCGCCCGGCTCGACGTCCGCACCGATGTAGACGATGCCCGCCTCATCGAGGTTGCGCAGCGCTTCTTCACCGACGTTCGGGATGTCGCGGGTGATCTCTTCCGGGCCAAGCTTGGTGTCGCGGGCGGCGACTTCGAATTCCTCGATATGGACCGAGGTGAATACGTCGTCGCGCGCGATGCGTTCGGAGATCAGGATCGAGTCTTCGTAGTTGTAGCCATTCCACGGCATGAACGCGACGATCACGTTCTTGCCGAGCGCCAATTCACCCATGTCGGTCGACGGACCGTCGGCGATGACCTCGCCCTTCTTGACTTCCTGGCCCACCTTCACCAGCGGACGCTGGTTGATGCAGGTGTTCTGGTTCGACCGCTGGAACTTGCGCAGACGATAGATGTCAACGCCGGCATCGCCCAGCTCCAGATCTTCGGTGGCGCGGATCACGATACGCTGGGCATCAACCTGGTCGATGATGCCCGCGCGCTTCGCCTGGATCGCAGCGCCCGAGTCGATGGCAACCTTGCCCTCGATCCCGGTACCGACCAGCGGCGCCTCGGCGCGCAGCAGCGGAACCGCCTGACGTTGCATGTTCGAGCCCATGAGAGCGCGGTTCGCGTCATCGTTTTCCAGGAACGGAATCAGCGAAGCCGCAACCGACACCAGCTGTTTCGGCGACACGTCGATCAGGTCCACGTTCTCGCGCGGGGCAAGCGTGTAGTCGCCGGCCTGACGGGTCGAGACCAGATCGTTGATGAACTTGCCGTTCTCGTCCAGCGTCGCGTTGGCCTGCGCCACGGTGTGACGCATTTCCTCGGTCGCGGACATGTAGTGGACCTCGTCGGTCACCTGCCCGTCTTTGACGACGCGATAGGGCGTTTCGATGAAGCCGTACTTGTTCACGCGGGCGAAGGTGGCCAGAGAGTTGATCAGACCGATGTTTGGACCTTCCGGCGTTTCAATCGGGCACATCCGGCCATAGTGCGTCGGGTGCACGTCGCGCACCTCAAAGCCCGCACGTTCGCGGGTCAGGCCGCCCGGCCCAAGCGCCGACAGGCGGCGTTTGTGGGTGACTTCCGACAGCGGGTTGGTCTGGTCCATGAACTGCGACAGCTGCGAGCTGCCGAAGAATTCACGCACAGCAGCCGCGGCCGGTTTCGCGTTGATCAGGTCCTGCGGCATGACGTTGTCGATCTCGACCGACGACATGCGCTCCTTGATGGCGCGCTCCATGCGCAGCAGGCCGACGCGGTACTGGTTTTCCATCAGTTCGCCGACCGAGCGGACGCGGCGGTTGCCCAGGTGGTCGATGTCGTCGATGTCGCCCTTGCCGTCGCGCAACTCCACCAGCGCCTTGATGCAGGCTACGATATCTTCGCGGTCCAGCGTGCGCTGGGTGTCGGGCTTGTCCAGCGCCAGGCGCATGTTCATCTTGACGCGGCCCACGGCGGACAGGTCATAGCGCTCGCTGTCGAAGAACAGCGTGTCGAACAGGGCCGAGGCAGCCTCGACGGTCGGCGGCTCGCCCGGGCGCATGACGCGGTAGATGTCCATGAGCGCGGTTTCCCGGTTCATGTTCTTGTCCTGCGCCATGGTGTTGCGGATGTAGGGGCCGACGTTGACGTTGTCGATGTCGAGAACCGGAATGTCGGTGATGCCCGCGTCGATCAGCTCCTTCACGGTGCCGCCGATCAGCTCGCCATCCTTGTCGTATTCCAGCGTCAGCTCGTCACCGGCCTCGACATAGATCGCGCCGGTTTCTTCATTGATGATGTCCTTGGCGACGAACTTGCCCACGATGTGATCGAAGGGCACCAGCAGGTGGGTAACCTTGCCCTCGTCGATCAACTGCTTGACCGCGCGCGGAGTGACCTTCTTGCCCGCCTCGGCAATGACTTCGCCGGTCTTGGCGTCGACCAAGTCATAGGTCGGGCGGGTGCCGCGTACGCGCTCGGGGAAAAACGGGGTGACCCAGCCCTTTTTCTTGTCCAGATTGTAGGACACGGTGTTGTAGTAGGCATCCATGATGCCTTCCTGGTCCAAGCCCAGCGCATAGAGCAGCGTGGTCACCGGCAATTTGCGGCGACGGTCGATGCGGGCATAGACGATGTCCTTGGCGTCGAACTCGAAGTCCAGCCAGCTGCCGCGATACGGGATGATGCGGCAGGCGAACAGCAGCTTGCCCGAAGAATGGGTCTTGCCCTTGTCGTGGTCGAAGAACACGCCCGGGCTGCGGTGCATCTGGGACACGATCACGCGCTCGGTGCCGTTCACGATGAAGGTACCGTTCGGCGTCATCAGGGGCATGTCGCCCATGAACACGTCCTGCTCCTTGATGTCCTTGACCGATTTGGCCCCGGTATCTTCGTCGACATCGAACACGATCAGACGCAGGGTGACCTTCAGCGGCGCGCTGTAGGTCATGTCGCGCTGCATACATTCCTCGACGTCGTATTTCGGCTTTTCCAACTCGTATTTCACAAACTCCAGCACGGAAGTTTCGTTGAAATCCTTGATCGGGAAAACCGACTGGAACACGCCTTGAATGCCTTCGCCGTCGGTCGGCTGGTCGGCATCGCCAGAGCGCAGGAACAGATCATAAGAAGATTTCTGGACCTCGATGAGGTTCGGCATTTCCAGAACTTCGCGGATTTTGCCGTAGTATTTCCGAAGACGTTTCTGGCCAAGGAACGATTGAGCCATGTCAGATGTCACCTTTCGATATTCTCAGCGGAGAAAGGCACCGCCGGGCTCCGGCACCTTTTCCATACGAGACAACACGTCCGGATCAATTCATGGCCACCGTCCCGAGTGGCAGCCTCCCGATCCGCGAACCGTGTCTTAGAAAACACCCCGCCGCATGGGGCCCTTTCTAAGACAGGTTCGGCTGAGCCCGGATTTCTCCGAACCCAGCCAGAATTTGCGGTGCTTCAGCGATGCACCAGCAGACCGACTTAGGCCAGCTCGACCTCGGCGCCAGCTGCTTCCAGCTTGCCCTTGATCTCTTCGGCTTCGTCTTTCGACACAGCTTCTTTGATCTTGCCGCCGGCTTCGACCAGTTCCTTGGCTTCTTTCAGGCCCAGGCCGGTGATGCCGCGAACTTCTTTGATGACGTTGATTTTCGAAGCGCCGGCGTTCTTCAGAACGACGTCGAATTCGGTCTTCTCTTCCTCGGCTGCGCCACCGGCGGCATCGCCACCAGCTGCGACCATGACGGCGCCGCCAGCTGCGGGCTCGATGCCGTACTCGTCCTTGAGGATGGTTTTCAGTTCTTGTGCTTCCAGCAGGGTCAGACCAACGATCTCTTCTGCCAGTTTCTTCAGATCAGCCATTGTATCAGCTCTTTCCGTTTACAGTGTGTGTTCCAACGTCAGGGCATGCGCCCCACGCAGATCATTCAGTGCCAACCGCTTACGCAGCTTCCGCCTTCTCTTCGATGGTGGAAAGGATGCTTGCGATGTTGCTTGCAGGTGCGCCAATCGCGCCGGCGATGTTCGAAGCAGGTGCGCCAATGCAGCCCACGATCGAAGCAATGAGCTCCTCACGCGACGGCATTTTCGAGACGGCTTCGACGCCTTTGCGATCAAGAGCGTTCTCGCCCATTGCACCGCCAAGGATTTCGAACTTCTTGTTCTCCTTGGCGAAGTCCTCGGCCACCTTGGCTGCTGCCACGGGGTCCTCGGAATAGGTCAGAACGGTCATACCCGTCAGCAGGTCGGCCATGCTTGCACACGGCTTACCCTCGAGGGCGATTTTGGCGAGCCTGTTCTTGGCAACACGCACGGAACCGCCCGCTTCGCGTGCACGCGCGCGCAGGTCCTGCATCTCGGCAACTGTCAGACCGGCGTAGTGAGCAACCACCACGACGCCAGAGCTTTCGAAGATCTGGCCGAGTTCCTCGACCACTTTCTCTTTCTGGGCTCTATCCACAGTTCTCTCCAAGTTAGGGACGAAATTTCATCCCGGCTCAATTTTGCCGTAGCTTGCGCCACGGCGTTCAGGTCCGTGATACGGGGTGGAGCCAAAATATCGCCCGAGGGCGGGACCCTCGATCTTTTGGTCTTACCCGTCTCAGGCAGGAAATTAAGGGACCGGATGGACCCACCCACCGTCTTGGACGAAACGAAATAAAGCGCACGACGAATCGCACGCTTTATTCCGTAGCTCTCTTTAGGGCAGATGGCCGGGGTTTCCAAGGCCTAAATTGGCCCATTCCTCAAGCCGGTAGACAATAGCCGAAAACCCGAACAGGATCGACGGATGATCGATCTGAAATCCATTTCAAAGCCGCAGTTCCTGTTCCGGCAGATTTCCCGTCAATTATGGGTTCGCACCAGCCTGATCGCCGCGTTGGCCGTGGTCAGCGCGGGAGTTGGCACCTACCTGGGCGGCTTTGTCCCGGATTTTCTTGCACAACGGCTGAGCGCCGAGGCGGTGGCAAAGATTCTTGCCATTCTCGCATCGTCGATGCTGGCCGTTACGACATTCTCACTTTCGATCATGGTCGCGGCGCAACGTTGGGCCTCGAACCAGTCGTCACCGCGCGCGCAGCAGGTGATCGAAGAAGACAGTGTTTCGCAGAACGTGCTGGCGACCTTTCTCGGCGCTTTCATCTTCGCCCTAGTGTCGTTGATCCTGGTTGAAACCGGGGTCTACACCCAGCAATCCATTGCCGTAGCGCTGGCGTTCACGCTTGTGGTCATCTTCCTCGTGACGCTGGCCCTGCTGCTGTGGATCGACCAGTTGCCCAGCTACGGCAGTATTTCCGAAACAGCACGGAAGATCGAACAGAACGCAACGGACACGATCACCCGATCCATCGAACTCCCTTGCCTTGGCGCCTTGCCCTACCAAGCCTCCGATGACATTCCGCCGGCCAGTCACGAGGTTAGGGCAAGTGCCACCGGGAACGTGCGGCACGTGGATGTGGGAATGCTGAATTCCTGCGCCGAGGAAAACGACAGCGAGATATGGATCATTGCGCTGCCGGGGCAGTTCGTCATCGAAGGCGAACCGTTGGCCAAGACCACCAAGGAAATTGACAGCAAGACCATTCAGGAAGCCTTTGTGATCGGAACCGAGCGCAGTTTTGACCAGGATCCGCGCTTTGGCATTCAAACCCTGTCGGAAATCGCCCAACGCGCGCTGTCGCCCGGGATCAATGATCCGATGACGGCGATCCAGATGGTCGAGAGACTGCTGCGAGTTCTTTTGCCGCTTGGCGCAAGGCGCCTTCACACCGACGAGCCGCGCTTCCCGAGAATCCACGCGCCTGCGATCCCAACGGATCTGTATCTGCGCGACGCCTATGCGGCCATTTCTAGAGATGCAGGCGACAAGGTCGAGGTGCACGAAGCTCTTCTGAACGCATTGACGCGGCTGGCACAATCGCAAGATGCCGCCATGGTGAAGGCGGCCCAAGAGGCCGCCGACCAGGCGCTGTCCATTGCAGAACGCGACCTCAGGCTCGAGGCTGACAAGGCGCGCGTCCGTGAGGTGTCCCATCAGGTTTTCGGCGGTCATGCCGGCTGAAGCACCCTCGGAGAAATGAAAAACCCCGGGCAGCAGGGCCACCCGGGGTTCGAAATTCCGTCGGAACGTGTCGGCTTATTCAGCCGCAGCCTCTGCGACGTCTACGGTCACGCCGGGGCCCATGGTCGAGCTCAGCGCGATTTTCTTCATGTAGGTGCCTTTGGCGCCCGAAGGCTTGGCCTTGGCCACGGCCGAAATGAAGGCGCGGACGTTCTCGGCCAGCTTGGCTTCGTCGAACGAGGCTTTGCCGACGCCGGCATGCACGACGCCGCCTTTTTCCGCCTTGAACTGAACTTCACCGCCCTTGGCTGCTTCCACGGCCGCTTTCACGTCCATGGTCACGGTGCCGACCTTGGGGTTCGGCATCAGGTTGCGGGGGCCCAGGATCTTACCCAGACGACCGACGATCGGCATCATGTCCGGGGTCGCGATGCAACGGTCAAAGTCGATGTTGCCGGCCTGGATGCTTTCCATCAGGTCCTCGGCGCCGACGATGTCAGCACCGGCCTCTTTCGCCTCGTCGGCTTTGGGGCCACGGGCGAAAACGGCAACGCGCATGTCCTTGCCGGTGCCGTTCGGCAGACCGACGACGCCGCGCACCATCTGGTCGGCGTGGCGGGTGTCGACACCCAGGTTCATGGCGATTTCGATGGTTTCGTCGAACTTCGCGGTCGCGTTGGCCTTGACCAGTTTGACAGCTTCCTCGACCGACAGGTTTTCCTTGCCGGCGACGGCTTCGCGCGCTGCGCGGGTACGTTTACCGAGTTTTGCCATCTTATTTCACCTCGATGCCCATGGAACGGGCCGAGCCCAGGATGATCTTCATTGCGCCTTCGATGTCGGTCGCGTTCAGATCCTTCATTTTGGCTTCGGCGATTTCGCGCACCTGCTTGGTGGTCACGGTTGCCACGGTCTCACGACCGGGGTTCTCCGCACCTTTCGGGCGGTTGCGCTTGCCGACCGGCTTCAGACCGGCCGCCTTCTTCAGGTAGTAAGACGCGGGCGGCGTCTTGATGTCCATGGTGAAGGACTTGTCCTGATAGTAGGTGATCACGGTCGGGCACGGAGCGCCGGGCTCCATGTCTGCGGTCTTGGCGTTGAACGCCTTGCAGAATTCCATGATGTTGATGCCGCGCTGACCCAGCGCCGGACCAACCGGCGGCGACGGGTTCGCCTGACCTGCAGGAACCTGCAGCTTCATCGTACCAGCAAGCTTCTTGGCCATTTGGTTTTCCTTTCAACGTAGGTGAAACGCGTTTCACCCGGTTTGTGTTGCGTGGTCCGATCCGGAATCGCGATCCCTGCGATCTCCCACGAAAGAATCTCGCCCGAAGACGATAGAGGCGGCGTTTACAGCGGAACGGAGGGGTTGGCAAGGGGCTGCCGACAGGAGCTGAACACGGGCCCGCCTGGCCCGCAAGCGCCTCGGCACTTCGGCGACGAAGCGTTAGAGTTTCACGTTGTGTTTGCTGAAGAACGCCCGCATCCGGCTGTCGAGAAAGCCTCTGCCCGTCGCAATCTGCATGAGCTCGAACGCACAGCCGTTGTTGACCTCGACCGCAACCGGCCCATCGTCCGTCAGTGCGATATCAGTCGACCCAAAGTGGTTCGCCGCATGCAGAAACGCGATCTTCCGATTCAATTCCCTCAAATCGTCCCAGAACGGCAGCGTTTCACCGACAAGTTTACGCTCCGAGTCCGGCAGCGCATCCAACGCGACACGGCGACCATTTTCCACGGCCGCCAGGCCCTTCACTTCTCCGGTCTCCGGGTCAAGGTTGCACAACAGGTTGCCCGGACGCCAGAAATTGTCGGCGATATTGCCTGCCATGGGCAGCTTGAGCATCGCAAACGGCACGGAAAGCTGATTGTCGTCGATGAGGTTCAGGCAACGCACGGTTGCGATCGCATCGGTGATGCCATCGAAGAACCTGTGCGGCTTGAGACAGTCCTGAAAGATGTAAGGGATCTCTCCAAGGACCGAGTCGGCGAACGCGTCGAATGTCTGTGGGTCATGGCCATCCGTGATGACATGCGTGTCGGTATGCGCCGATATTCGCATGGCGCCGGCGCTCCACATGCCACCGATGGGCTTCGCAAAGACAGGGGCCGGCCCCCGGGCCGACAGGAAGGACTTCAGGTCTGCGCCGCTCGTCAGCTTCGGCGTATTGCCGAAATGGCGGACGCTGCGGTCAAAAACGGCCAGTGTCTTGGGGGTCGGCACGCCGTTATGTTCGAGAAAACAGGCGGACAGCCACTTGTCTTCGGTCAACGCCCACCACTGTGCGTCATTGCAGGCATTGACGAGCGGCCAGTGAATGTGGGCGGAAACGAATTCCTCGCGCTCGACATCCGACCATCGCGCGCGATCATAGAGTTCATACAGGAAATACTCATAGAACTTCAGCTTGCCGCTTTTTCTGCGCAGCTTGAGAAAATCAAAAGCAAGCGAAAACGGGCTTATGCCAGTCGCACGCGCGACTTCTACAAGTTGACTGGAAACATTGACCGTCTCCTTGCCTTTGATGGCCTCTACATCCTGCGCAAAAGCTGTCATTTTTCAGCCGTTCCTCGATTGTTGCCCTGCTGGAAAAAATCCAAGAAAAATGTGTCGATACTTGGGCGCAGACAAGCCCCGCCCCGACTCGTTGCACACGAAATGAAAAACGCCGCGATGCGTGTGACATCGCGGCGCGCATAAAATGATGGAAGAGCCTTCAGCCCTGCTTGGTCACCTGGGTAAAGTCCAGCTCGACCGGGGTTTCGCGACCGAAGATCGAGACCGAAACCTTCAGCTTCTGGTTCTCTTCGTCCACGCCTTCGACCATGCCGTCGAAATCCTCGAACGGGCCGTCGTTGACCTTGACCTTCTCGCCCACCTCGAAGCTGATGAGGGTGCGCGGCGCTTCTTCGCCTTCCTGCACGCGGTTGAGGATCTGGTTCACCTCGGCGTCGCGCATCGGCATCGGGCGGCCCTGCGGGCCCAGAAAACCGGTGACCCGGTTGATGGAGTTGATCAGGTGATAGCCCTTGTCCGACATTTCCATGTGGACCAGAACGTAACCGGGCATGAAGCGGCGCTCGGTCGTGACCTTCTTGCCGCGGCGCACCTCGATCACCTCTTCGGTGGGAACCAGAACTTCGTCGATCTCGTCCTCAAGGCCCTGTTCGGCCACAGCCGTGCGGATCTGCTCTGCGATCTTCTTTTCGAAATTCGAAAGAACGCTGACCGAGTACCACCGTTTCGCCATGAACCTGCCGTCCTTGTTTGCCTTTGGCGCGCCGCGTCAAAGGGCGCACCGGAATTGAAATTCTGTCGCGGCCCCGCCGCGTGATCCGGAATAAAAAGCGGCGCGCAGCCCGAATCGCCGCACGCCCATCCCGTAAGGTACCGCGTCACCTAAACCGACATCGCACGCTGTGCAAGAGGGCAGTGCGCCAAGAGGGCGTTATGACGGGATCTCCTGCGCGGCCCCACCCGCGTGGTCAGACCTAGTTGAACGCACCCAGGATCAGTTGCAGCCCGCCGCGGATGCCCAGATCGACCAGCGCGAAGAACACCGCGGTCAGCGCCGCCATGATGAACACCATGACCGTGGTCAGCAGCACCTCGCGCCGGGTCGGCCAGACGACCTTCGAGACTTCGGCACGGACTTGCTGAATGAACTGGATGGGGTTTGTGGTGGCCATGAGGCTTGATCTCTCTGCTAGCGAATGGGCCGGACATAGCCGGGCATTGCGGCAATTTCAAGGGCCGCCGACGGGACCGTCACGGCTTGGGGTGATCATCCCACTGGTTGCTCAGGATGCGGCGGGCGTCGCCCTCGGGGTCATCATACTGGTTGGTGCGCACGGTATAGATGAAGGCCACAAGGCCAACGCCGCCCAGAAACAGGGAAATCGGGATCAGATAGGCCAGCACTTCCATTCAGGTCACCTCAGGCGCAGGGCGTTCAGGGATACGGTAATCGACGAGGTCGACATCGCCAAGGCCGCGATCAGGGGCGTTGCCAGGCCGGCCACCGCCAGCGGCACGGCGATCACGTTGTAGATGGTCGCGATCCGGAAGTTTTCGCGAATCCGCTTCGTTGCCTTTTCAGCAGTCCGACAGGCATCGGCGATCGGCGACAGATCGGTGCCCAGCAACACGATATCCGAGGCAACCCGAGCCGCGTCCAGTGCCGAGGCTGGCGAGATCGACACATGCGCCGCCGCCAGCGCTGCCGTGTCATTCAGCCCGTCACCCACCATCAGAACGCGATGGCCCTGATCGGTCAGCTTCTGGATGTGGGCCGCCTTGTCCTGCGGCAGGGCCCGGGCGATCCAGCTCTCGATACCCAGCTTCTCGGCCAAAGCCTGCACGGCACTCGACGTATCGCCCGAGATCAGGATGACATTCTTGCCACTGTCACGCAGGGCGCGCACTGCCTCGGCCGCTCCGGGGCGCAGGCTGTCGACAAACCGGAAGGCAACGGGCGCGCGGCCCCCCACCGCCAGCCAGGCCGTGGTTTCGGCGCTGTCCGGAGCGCCCACCCATTCCGCCCGACCCAGACGCACCCGCTGTCCGGCATGCTGGCCCTCGGTACCAAAACCCGGAACCTCGGCGATCTCGGAGATATCTGCCGGGGTGATCCCCGCATCCCGCGCCGCGCGCGCCAAGGCAACCGACAAGGGGTGCGCCGACGCCTCGGCCAGCGCCAACGCAATGGCCAGATCGTTCCGGGCGATTTCAGGCAGGTTCACCAGATCCGGCGTACCTGCGGTCAGAGTGCCGGTTTTGTCGAACACGACCGTGTCGACCTCGGCCAGACGTTCCAGCGCCGTGGCGTGCTTGATCAGCATCCCCTTGCGGAACAGGCGCCCTGATGCCGCCGTCGTCACCGCCGGAACCGCCAGCCCCAGCGCACAGGGACAGGTGATGATCAGCACTGCGGCGGCGATGTTGAGCGCCGTACGGATATCGCCGGAATAGAGGTACCAGCCCACGAAGCTGAGCGCCGACAGAATATGCACGCCGGGCGCGTAAAGCTTGGCCGCCTTGTCAGCCAGCGAGGTATAGCGCGACCGCCCGGATTCGGCGATGGCCACCAGATCGGCCATCCGGTGCAGCGAGGTGTCCTCGCCCACCGCCGTGGCGCGGATGGTCAACGGGCCGGTCAGGTTCACCTCGCCGGCGCTGACCTGCGTGCCGGGTTGCGCGAAAACCGGCAGCGTCTCGCCGGTCAGCAACGACCGGTCCAGCTCGGACCGGCCCGACACGATCTGGCCGTCCACGGGCATGCGGGCGCCGGGGCGCACCAGTATCAGGTCGCCCACCTTCAGCGCCGCGACGGCGACCTCCTCCTCGGCCCCGTTGCGCAGGCGAATGGCGCGGGGGACCTCGAGCGCCGTCAATTCCTCGGCCGCCGAGCGGGCGGCGGCACGGGTGCGGTAGTCCAGATACCGCCCCGCCAGCAGAAAGAAGGTGAGCGTCAGCGCCGCATCGAAATAGGCATGCTTACCGCTCAGCGCGGTTTCCCACAGCGAAGTGACCAGCGCCAGCAGGATTGCCAGCACGATCGGCACGTCCATGTTCAGGCGGCGCACGCGCAGCGCGCTCCAGGCGTTTTCGAAAAAGGGCTGGGCCGAGAAGGCGATCGCCGGCAGTGTGATCGCCGCCGAGATCCAGTGGAACATGTCGCGTGTCGCGTCCGTGGCCCCGGACCAGACCGACAC
>NZ_JBXWRS010000029.1:0-10622 GCF_059612985.1 Ruegeria sp. BHSC043
GCCGATTTCGCCGCCTCGATGGGGATGCAGACCACGGGAATCGGCGGCACGCAGGAAAACTACTACATGCTGCGCGAGGGCCAGAAATACTGGTCGGACCCGTGGCATTGGGCACAGGCTGCCATCGTGGCCGCCTGCCGCACCCATGGGGTGCTGCCGGTCGACGGGCCGTTCGGCGACTTCTCGGACGACGAAGGCTATATCGCGCAGGCGCGCCGTTCGGCGACGCTGGGCATGGTCGGCAAATGGGCGATCCACCCCAAGCAGATCGCGCTGGCCAATCAGGTCTTCACCCCGTCGGACGAGGCGGTGGCCGAAGCGCGCGAAATCCTGGCCGCGATGGAGCAAGCCAAGGCCAATGGCGAAGGCGCCACCGTCTACAAGGGGCGGTTGGTCGATATCGCCTCGATCAAGCAGGCCGAGGTGATCGTGGCGCAGGCCGAGCTGATCGCCGCGAACGGTTGACCGACCCATCGAGCCCAAACGAAAAAAGGCACCCGATCGGGTGCCTTTTTTTGCTAGGTTCAAAGACCCTCAGCGGCCAAAAACGTCGTTTGGCGTCCAAGTGAACCGCTCGCCCTGCTTGCCCCATTTCATCATCAGGCAAGAGGTCCCGTATTTCTGGAAATAATTGATCTTGAGCGGATACCACCCGGCTCGCGGTACCTCGACCTCGGTGCGCTGGTTGGCCTCGCACCCTTGGCGCCCGTTGAAGTAGCCGATCTGCTGGCCGCCGACATAGGCATCGATCCCGTCATTCGACCAGGTTTCCAATTCATAGATGCCCGGCGAGTCAAAGCGGATGTAGCCCGTGATCTCTGCCGCCACGTTGTAGGCTTGATTGTAGGTCAGAACCGGGTCGCCCTCCTCGGTATCGCGATAATCAAGTCCCCGCAGCGGCGCGCCCGGCTGGGCCTTCTTCATCATCTGCTTGGCCTTGGTGACTGTTTGAATCTTGCGCGGCGGATTGCCCTCCCACGCATATTTCACGTTCAACCCGGACTTCAGTCCCGAAGGTTGCGGATTGGCGGGCTGCAGCTTCAGCGGCGCGGCGTAGGACGCGCCTGCCACAAGTGCAACGACCGCGGCAGCCACCCCCTTGCAAAAAACGTTCATCGTCATCTCCCTGATCTGCGCCGCTTGAACCAGGCACAGCTTGATTGCGGCGATCTGCCTTGCGCCCAGACTACGGCGGGCCGGACTTTGCTGCAAGGCGCTGCGCCCATCCACTTGGCGATGGTTGCGTGAATTTGCCGCCCGCGCGGGACAAGCCGAGTTGCATCCGGGGCGACCTCGGGTCATATAGCGTGGAACTTTCGCGTTGAGAGGCGTCATGACCCAGTATCTGGATTTCGAAAAACCGCTGGCCGAGATCGAAGGCAAGGCCGAAGAGCTGCGCGCCCTGGCCCGCGCCAACGAAGAGATGGACGTGACCGAGGAAGCCGCTGCGCTGGACGCCAAGGCGGCCAAGCTGCTGGACGAGCTGTACCGGGACCTGACCCCTTGGCGGAAATGCCAGGTGGCCCGTCACCCCGAACGTCCCCATTGCAAGGATTATGTAGAGGCGCTGTTCACCGAGTTCACGCCCTTGGCCGGCGACCGCAACTTTGCCGACGATCTGGCGGTGATCGGCGGGCTGGCGCGGTTCAACGACCGGCCGGTGATGGTGATCGGACACGAGAAGGGCTCGGACACCAAATCGCGGATCGAGCGCAATTTCGGCATGGCCCGCCCCGAAGGCTATCGCAAGGCGGTGCGCCTGATGGACCTGGCCAACCGGTTCGGCCTGCCGGTGATCACGCTGGTGGATACGGCCGGCGCCTATCCCGGCAAGGGCGCCGAAGAGCGCGGCCAGTCCGAGGCAATTGCCCGGTCAACCGAGATGTGCCTGAAGATCGGCGTACCGCTGGTGTCGGTGATCATCGGCGAAGGGGGCTCGGGCGGTGCGGTGGCCTTTGCCACGGCCAACCGGGTCGCGATGCTGGAACACTCGATCTATTCAGTGATCTCGCCCGAGGGCTGCGCGTCGATCCTGTGGAAAGACGCCGAGAAGATGCGTGAAGCCGCCGAGGCGCTGCGCCTGACCGCGCAGGACCTGCACAAGCTGGGCGTCTGCGACCGGATCATCCCCGAACCCAAGGGCGGCGCACATCGCGATCGTCCGGCCACGATCAAGGCGGTGGGCAAGGCAATTGCCGACATGCTGAAAGAGCTGGACGGCAAGGATGCCGCCGTGCTGATCAAGGACCGGCGTCAGAAATTCCTGGATCTGGGCTCCAAGGGGCTGGCAGCCTGAGCCGTCAGCCGCCCAAGGACTGCAACAGGCTGACCGAGGGTTCACCCGTCACCGGCAGGCCGCTGGCGCGCTGATAGGCGCTGATGGCGGCCTTGGTGTTGTTCCCGATCACCCCGTCCGCGCCCTGCGTATCATAGCCCGCGGCCGTCAAACGGCGCTGCAGCGTCTTGCGGTCCTCGAGCGTCAGACCATTTTCATCCGGCCCGAACGATGCCCGGAACGGCGGGCCGCCCGCGATCCGATCGGCCAGATGCCCCACCCCGATCGCATAGCTGTCGGAATTGTTGTAACGCTTGATCACCTGAAAATTGCGGAACACGGCGATGCGCGGCCCCGGTTTCTGCGGCTGCAGGATAGCGACAGGCGTACCAGAACTGGCGGCCGGTGATCCGACCTCGCCCCCCCAAGGCTGGCCTCGCACCCAGCCCGCGCGCGACAGGTAGGCCGCCGTCGAGGCCAGCGAATCCGTCGGGTCGTCGGACCAGATGTCTCGCCGCCCGTCACCTGTGAAATCGACCGCATAGGCCAGGTACGAGGTTGGGATGAACTGCGTATGCCCCATGGCGCCCGCCCAGCTGCCGGCCATCATGTCGGGCGTCGTGTCACCGTTCTGCAGGATCTTCAGCGCCGCGATCAGCTGCTCTTCAAAGAACGCACCCCGCCGGCCATCATAGGCCAGCGTCGACAGGGCCGAGACCACCGGCACGTCACCGCGCCGCTCGCCATACCGGCTTTCCAGCCCCCAGATGGCCACGACGATTTCCTTGTCCACGCCATAGCGCGATTCGATCTGGGTCAGCGTGCCATTGTGACGCTGCAGCATCTGGCGGCCCTTGCTGATTCGCTCGTCCGAAGCGGCGATGGCCAGATAGTCCTCGAGCGAGCGCTTGAACTCGACCTGATTGCGGTCGCGCTCGATCACGTCGGGCAGATACCCCGCGCCTCGGAATGCCCGGTCGATGGTCGCCTGCGAGATCCCCTGACCGGCCGCGCGGGCCTTGAAACCGGCAACCCAAGCGTCCCAGCCGGCGTTGGGCACCGGCTGCATCCGCGTGACCGTGGCGTGGGTCTGCGCCGTCCCGCCCGCGCAGGCCGTCAGCAGGCCGGAACCAAGCCCCAGTGTAAACATCCGTCGATCGATCATGGCTGGCATCTGCTCTTGTTCGTTGTTGCCGCCAGCCTAGCGCAACCGCCCTTCCGACGCCAGCTTGGCGCCACGCGGCGAGCCAGATTTGCGCCTCTGCGCAGGTCTTTGCTCAGCTGACCAGCAGACGCAGCCCCTGGGTAACGTCCGAGCGCACCGCCAGCCGCAGGCCAGGCTCGTCCCCGGCCTTGAGCGCGGCGATGATCAGCTTGTGATAATGCGGCGGTTCGGTTCGGCGCAAGCGGCCATAAAGCGCCCGCATGGTCGGCCCCAGCTGCAGCCAGACGGTTTCCGCCATGGCCAGCATCGCCGGCGCTTGTGCGCGCAAGTACAGCGTGCGGTGGAATTCGAGATTGGCGCGGATATAGCCCACCGCATCACGCTTGGTCACCATTTCCGCGACCGACATGTTGATGCTCTGCAGCCGGTCAATCAGGGCCATGTGGGCCCGCGGCAGGGCGCGGCTGGCCAGTTCGACCTCGAGCAGCGCCCGCAGGGCCGCCAGCTCCTCGATCCGGTCGTTGCTGAGCTCGGGCGTCGACACCCGCCCCGAACTGGACAGAAACAACGCTCCCTCGGCCACGAGCCGGCGCACCGCCTCGCGCGCGGGGGTCATCGAAACATCGAATTCCTTGCCGATGCCGCGCAGGGTCAGGGCCTGCCCCGGCGCGATTTCGCCGTGCATGATGCGCGACCGCAAGGCGCGATAGACCTGGTCATGGGTGGCGGATTGCGAGTCGGGGTTTCGGGCGGTCTGCATGGCTCCATGTGATCACAAATCCCGACGGGGTCAACCGGAGCCTGCCTCGAACCGGTACCGGTGCAGTTCGGCCCCGTTGTCGCGCAGCCAGCGCCGCGGTGCTTGATATGGGCCGAACAGACGCTCGACCTGCGTCCAGAACGCCGGCGAATGGTTCATCTCGGCCAGATGGGCCACCTCGTGCGCGGCGACATAGTGCAGAACCTCGGGCGGGGCCAGAATCAGCCGCCAGGAAAACATCAAACCACCCGCCGAACTGCACGACCCCCAACGCGACCGCGTATCGCGCAGGGTGAGGCTGGAATAAGCCCGGCCCAGCATCGCGGCATAGTCATCGCAGGCCCCGGTCAGGCGATCCCGCGCCAGCTCTTTCAGGAACCGGGCCAGCCGCCGGGCCTCGGCCCCCTCGGGCACGGCAATCCGATCCGCCTCCAGGACGACGCGCCGCCTCTCCGCAGGCACGATTCGCCGGGGCACCCCCTCGACCGGCAGTGTCTGGCCGAATTGAATGACCACCGGCTCGGGACGGGCGCGAAGATGCTGGCGGATCCAGTCTTCTTTCCTGCGAGCAAAGCCGATCGCCTCGGATTCGGGAACGCTCTGCGGGTAGGTCAGCGTAACCCGGCCGTCCAATTGCGAGATTCGCAGGCTGATGCGGCGCGCGCGCGCCGATTGCCGAAGCGTCAGGGCGACAGGCGGGTGGCCGGGCAGTGAATGTCGCCCCATGGTGCATTCTCCTTGGCGCAAAGGCTTTGACAGTGCCCGCCGCATGTGGCAGGTGACCTGAATCGTTGATACGACTCACCTGATATCAAGGGGAATTGACATGCCCAAGGAAGAATGGGGCGTAAAGCGCGTTTGCCCGACCACCGGAAAGCGGTTTTACGACCTGAACAAGGACCCGATCATCAGCCCCTACACCGGCGAGATCGTTGAATTGGAAACCGGCAAGAGCCGGATGATCGCGGCGGATGCCGAAGATGCCGCATCCGTCAAGGCCCGCGAGGCCGCGTCGGATGACGACCTGGTACTGGACGATGACGACGCCGTCGATGTCGATCTGGACGACGACATCCTGGAAGACGATGACGATGACAACGTCTCGTTGGACGACATCACCGACGTCGCGTCGGAAGATGAAGATTCCTGAATTGGCGTGGGCGGCACCCGGTGCCGCCCCGCCCGGATCGGCGCATCGGATCGAACATCGACTTTTTTGACAGATTTTCGATTTTTGCTCTTGCACTCACCGACGCCGTTTCATAAACGTCCGTCCACCGCCACGGCGGTACCGGAATGGGGCCTTAGCTCAGTTGGGAGAGCGCTTGCATGGCATGCAAGAGGTCAGGGGTTCGACTCCCCTAGGCTCCACCAAATTTTTCTGCAAAACCCGCTATCCGACCGTCGCTGAGCCCATTTGGGCTTTTGGACGCGGTTACCAAGATCGACGCCCGTTCTGACGTGACCGGCGCGTTCGGAACCGGTGTGGTATGGCCTACGCCAAGCGGCCTGAGAACGTGAACGACGGCGACTTGCCAGCCGCCGCCCGTCAGCCAGGCACGTACCCTTGTGCCCTAGAACAGCTGAAGATCCTTTGCTCCGCTTCGGATCTCGGCGAGGTTCGGCATGTTCTGAACGACGACCGGCGCCGGAACTGTCCCAGGCATTGCCACGGTCGGTTTCGCCGCGACTGCCTTGCCGAAGGCCGGGCGATCCAGCTCTCCGCGGATATCCAGCAGCAAGGTCTTGTGGTCGGGCATCGTCTTGAGGATCTTTGCAAGATCCATCTTGGCCCCTTTCCACCATTGGAACCAGATCGGCTTTTTCAGCGGCCGCAGACGTTCGCGGATGCCGGGGCCGTATCCGGTGTCATAAACCTGCTTGCCCAGCAGAACCGTCTGATACACGCGATAGTCGAACAGGGTGGCGAATTCGATGTCGCGCTCTAGGGGCAGACGATTCTGCCACAGGTCGAGATTTTCGGCCAACCGATCCGGCACTTTCAACTGAGTGCGCGCGTCGATCCAGTACTGGTCATCCGTGCGATTGCCCAGACGATAATGCAGGCAGATGAACTCCAGAACCTCGTCATAGAGCTTGTTCATCTGCCGGTTGTACCGTGTCCTCAAAGAGGGCTCGATGGCCTTGGTCGGCAGATGTTCGGCAAACCAGCGCACCGCGTGATCGATCATGTGGATCGCGGTGCTCTCGAGCGGTTCGATGAACCCGCCCGCCAGACCGATCGCCACGCAGTTCTTGACCCAGGCGTTGCGCACGCGCCCGATCCGCATCGGGATCACGCGCGGAGTCGCGCCTTTGCCGCTGTCCCCCAACCATTCCAGGTATTCATCCGCCGCCTGATCGTCGGTCCGATGCGCCGAGGAAAACACATAGCCGGTGCCCACGCGGTTGAACAGCGGCACCCGCCATGTCCACCCGGCACCAAGGGCAGTGGCGCGCGTCAGGCTTTCGATCTTGTCCGGGTCGGGGTGTTCGATCTGCAACGCCATCGCGCGGTCGTTGGGCAGGTAATCCGAATAGTCCATGAAAGGTTCGCCAAGCGCCTGGTTGATGATCAGGCCGCGGAACCCGGTACAGTCGATGACCATTTCGATGTCATGACGGCCCTTGCGTTCGAGCATCAGGTGGCTGACATTTCCCTGCTCGTCCAGTTCGACCGACTGCACCTCGTCCTGGATGTGCTCGACGCCGCGCTTGGTGCAGACCTTGGTCAGCATCCCGGCAAATTTGACGGCATCCAGGTGATAGGCATACCCGAACCGCTGCTCGAACTCCGGCTGCCCCAGCGGCCGCGCGCCCTTGCACAGGCGACCCAGATCATCATGCGGTGCGATCGACTGGGTAAAATCCCGATCACCATTCCCGAAACGCAGGAAATATTCGGCGGCGTCCAGCCCCTCGATCATCTGGCCGTGGGCAAAGGGGTTCACATAGTCGATGCGATTGCCCTTGGCATCCTTGTTCCAGTTGCAGAACTTGACGCCCAGCTTGAAGGACGCATTGGTCTCGCGGAAGAAATCCCGCTCGGAAATGCCGGCCTGACGCAGCGTGACCGGCATCCGCGGCACGGTAGCCTCGCCAACGCCTACGGTTGCGATATTGGGGCTTTCGATCAAGCAGATACGCGGCCGGTCCTTTGGCGCCGATGTGCGTGAGAACACCATCTCAAGGATAAGCGCGGTCATCCAGCCTGCCGTGCCACCACCAACGATGGTGATTTTGCTCAAACGGTTGTTCATGTGGTTCTGTCCCTGTTGGTTTTATTTTTGGGCGTTATAGCAGCATATCCCGCTTCCACGAAGCATCAAGGTTGGCCGCGAGCCGATGGGCGGGCCCTTGAGCAAAACGGTTCGTCTGAACAGGAAAGCCAAGTGCCTGAAGCGGCGTGCCGGTCAATGACAGGGGCACCCCGAAGGATATTCATAGGGCGCGGAATCTTTCGCCGCCGTAAATCTTGGCCCGCCGGAGGTTGGGCTGTTTCCAGCTCCAGCACTCTGCACAACCGGTCTTCACACGGACCGCGCATATCAATGGGTGTGCTTCATCCAGCAGGATATGACAGCGAAGTGGAGCATGCCCGCTTTCGTCGACGGACCGACGCGCGGTCGATCACCACACGCTCCACTTGCATAATTTTTGTTTCTCACTGCAGATGCGTTGACCAATCTTGGTGATGATGTACGCGCGCAGGTATGCCTGTCTTTCGAGATCTACGCTACTCCGAACTCTGACAGTCGGCATTTTTTGCTGGAAATGCGTCGCTGAAAGTAAGGCGCTTACACCTAATGCGGGATGGTCCGCTGCGCTTACGAGGTCCGGCTCATTCTTCCTGCGATTGTCCCTTGAAACCCGGCCCTGAAAGACTCACCGGTTCCTTAGCTCAACTGGATAGAGCTACAATAGCGCCCAATTCACGTACCTGATTGATATTAAATGGCTAAAAACTGGTAATATCACCACAAAATTACCAAGTTGACTTGTCTACTGACATTGTCAATAAAAGCTCACCTGCGCCCACGTAATTCAACTGGATAGAATATCCGACTTCTAATCGGGCTGTTGGGGGTTCGAGTCCTCCCGTGGGCGCCACTTAACTAATTCTCCTGACGTTCGACATCCAAAGTCCGTTTTTCCGACAAAAAACGGGTTTTCTGGCGCGCCCACTTCGTGGTGGTCTGGTTTGATTGTTAGTTCGTCGTGGGCCTCAACGACACCTTGGAAGCGGTTCTCAGCCAGCAGAGAGGCCAGAACATGTAAGTCTTTTGCCGCCGCGCAATCCGGCCGAATCGGTAGCACAGCCAGCAACACGAAGACCCAAATACGAACGATAGGACCTTTCTTCATGTTCTCTTCATGTTCGCGTTCTCACCAAAATCACCGGGTTCAAGGCTCTGCGCAGGTAAAGCTTGCCGGATCGCGAGGATCGCCCGCACCGTCATACTGCGCCACTTTTGGATAGGCACATACGGGACGCGCGCCGGTACCGTGACCCAATGTCTCGCGCCAGACCGCCAACACGCTGTCGGGCGCAACTCCGGTTTCCACCCACTCATCGATCACGTCGAGATAATCGACCCAATCCGGGCCTATACCGCCGGAACAGTGATCCACACCCGGCATGATGAACAACCGCACGTCATCCAAGGCACTGGGGTCATTTGCCAATACTTCTTCATAATACTGGATCGTGCCATAGGCAGTTGCTGCCATGTCGTTCCACGAGTTGAAAAGCAACAACTTGCCGCCGTGGTCTCGAAATGCCGCAAGGTCGGGGTCAGTTGCATTCAACGTCTGCGCGGCGTCTGCGCGGCCGTCTTCACATCTTCGCGGAAAGTATCCCAGTCCTGTTCGGCATAACTCCAGTCAGGGTCGTGATAGACAAGGTATTGCAAAACCCCATTGCCGAACCCGAACAAAGCGTTTGGCATTGGCGGCAATTCAAATCCGCCCGCCGTTTCTACGCCCTCCTGGAAATGGCTCAGGTCCATGCCCACGTCCAGACCGCCAGTCATCCAGTTCCCCCAGCCTGACGGGCTAAGCTCACCGCCCACAGGGAACCCCGGAAAGAGCTGCCCTTGCGGGTCCTTCGGACCATCGTAAATGGCATTGGCAGCGGCGATCTGCTCTTCAGACAGACAACCGCTGTTCTGACCCTCGGTACAAGCCAATGTGGATACATCGAAGTCGCATTGGCGCGGGTCCATGAGGATGCCATCCTCAATGCCATCCAACGCATCGCATTGGGTCAGAACGGCCTCCCCAATCAGTTGCTGATCCTCAGGCCCAATCACGGCGCGCCCGAGATCGTTGGGGTCAGGGAACATGGCTTGGCTGATCAGCACCGCACCGGCACCCAGCGCGTGGGTCCAGTTATAGGCCGGCGCGCCTGCAACGATACCGTCGAAATCGTCCGGATAGCGCTGTGACTCCATCATTCCCTGCCCGCCGCCGCGCGAACATCCAATGAAAAGGTCGCGGGCACTGGGCTTTCCGTAATATTCCGCTGTCAGCGCCTTGGCCGTGACTGCCGTTCGATGCACGGCTTGGTGGCCAAAGCTTACGACTCGCTCAAGGTTGTTCAGGGCCCAGCTTGCGTCGATTGGGTGACCTTGATGGCCAGTGTCGGTACCCACCGTGGCATAGCCTTTCTGCAACGCACCATAGGCCAAAGCCACGTTGACGACCGAACCGACGAAACCACCACCACCACCCATGACAAATTTTCCATTCCACATGTCCGGCAACAAAAGCTCGAAATTGGTCTCGGTCCCGATCACCCCTGCAACCTTGCAATGAGCGACCGGTTCCGGCAGTTCCTGCACCGTTAGATATTTCACATCGGGAAGTGGTGGCAGCGTATCCACGCTACACTCGGATTGAGCCCATGCTGTTTGCGATATCGGAACAGCCAAACTTGCCAAAACCATTTTTTTAAAAAATTAACTAATCTTCCCCACGTTTTGCGCAAACGCAAAGAACTCTGCACGTTGGCAAAAATATCAAAATGATATGTATCAAAGAATTTTCCGAATCAAAGCGTGGCAGTCAATGTCCACGTAAGGCTCTTGCCAACGACTTGACCTGATCAACGAAAACTATTCGGCGCTTTTCTTGCTGAAACCACGTTTTGTTCAGGAGAGCCCCAAGAAAGTCCCTACGGGCTCCCTGTCACAGAATTGCCACACACCCATTTACCGCTCCTGCTGCTTCCACAGTGCTTCCACGGGAGTTTGCGGAACGCCGAAAGCCCTGCGTGATGCGGGGTTAAGCGTTTGTTTTGCGACGATATATTGGTTGCGGGGAGAGGATTTGAACCTCTGACCTTCAGGTTATGAGCCTGACGAGCTACCTGGCTGCTCCACCCCGCGCCATTTTTTTGGCGTTCGGCCTGCAGAGATTTT
>NZ_JBXWRS010000030.1:0-10158 GCF_059612985.1 Ruegeria sp. BHSC043
GTCGAACAAGGAAGCGGCCCGCGAATTCCTGCGCTTCGTCGTCTCGGCCGAAGAGCAGACCATCATCAACAATGGCCAGAACCTGGGCCAGCTGCCGATCAACGCCAAATCGTCAGTGGATGATGACCAGTTCCTGCAGGAAGGCTTCAAGATGCTGTCGACCAACAGCCCCGGCGGCGTCGCCCAGTTCTGGGATCGCGACGCACCGGCGGAAATGGCCAAAGTGTCGATGGAAGGCTTCCAGGAGTTCATGGTCAAGCCGGACAACCTGGACAGCATCCTGGCCAAGCTGGAACGCGCACGTCAGCGCATCTACGACAACTGATCGGGTTGTGGCCGGGGCAACCCCGGCCACACCATAGCCTAACGCAGGACGGGCACAATCCCGTCCCGCCTTCTCCAAACCGGGATTGACCATGACCGCCGTCGACGTCACCGAACACGAAAGCTGGTTCCACAGAAATCAGCAACGTATCGCACCCTGGCTGTTTCTGGCTCCGGGCGTGCTGTTCTTCATGGTCTACGTGATCATCCCCGTATTCCAGTCCTTCAACCTGTCGCTTTACGAATGGGACGGGCTGGGCGCGGCCGAATATGTCGGTATGCGCAACTATGAAGACCTGTATTGGGAATGGGTCGATCGTGACGCCTTCTATGTCTCGTTGAAGAACAACCTGATCTGGCTGATCATGTACCTGCTGGCAATCCCGGCCGGCCTGTTCATCGCACTGTTCCTCAACCAGACGGTCTGGGGAATCCGGTTGTACAAATCCCTGTTCTTCTTTCCCTTCGTCATCAGCCAGGTCGTAGTCGGGCTGGTCTTCACCTGGTTCTACGACCCCACTTTCGGACTGCTGAACGAGCTATTGGGCTTGGTCGGACTGGGTCCGCTGAACGTCCTGGGTGACGAACGGTTCGTAACCTACGGCATCATTTTCGCGGGCCTCTGGCCGCAGACCGCCTATTGCATGATCCTGTATCTGACCGGCCTGAACGCCGTGGACCCCGAACAGATCGAGGCCGGCCGGCTGGACGGCGCCAAGGGCGGGCGGATGCTGTGGCATATCATCCTGCCGCAACTGCGCCCCGCGACCTTCATCGCCTTTGTCGTGACCATCATCGGCGCGCTGCGGTCGTTCGACCTGATCTCGATCATGACACAGGGCGGGCCGTTCGGATCCTCGCGCGTGCTGGCCTATTACATGTTCGAGGTCGCCTTGTCGGAATACGGGTTCCGCATGGGCTATGGCGCGGCCATCGCCGTGATCCTGTTCCTGATCATGCTGTGCTTCATCGCCTACTTCCTGTGGTCGATGTACCGCGAAGAAAAGGGTTACTGAGATGTTTCCCAAACCGATCGAAAAACAACCCCGCGCGGCGCAGATTTCCTATCAGGCGATGCTGCCGATCGCCCTTCTGCTGTGGCTCGGCCCGCTGCTGGCCGTAGCCCTGTTCTCAATCAAGCCCGAGGCGGATTTCACCAACGCCAACTACTGGGGCCTGCCCTCCAGCTTTGAAGGCGCCAGGAACTACGGTCAGGTGTTCTTCAACTCGGACATGCCGCGCTATCTGCTGAACTCGTTCCTGATCACGGTTCCCACGGTGATCGGCGCGGTGGCGCTCAGCTGCATGACCGGGTTTGCGCTGGGGATTTACAAGTTCAAGTCGAACCTGTGGATCTTCTTCATGTTCGTGGCGGGCAACTTCGTACCCTTCCAGATCCTGATGGTGCCGGTGCGCGACCTGACGCTGGACTTGGGGCTCTACAACACGAAAACCGGCCTGGTGCTGTTCCACATCGCGTTCCAGACGGGGTTCTGCACCCTGTTCATGCGCAACTTCATCCGCGCCCTGCCGTTCGAGCTGATCGAGGCCGCCCGGGTCGAGGGCATCAGCGAATGGCGCATCTTCTGGTACGTCGTCCTGCCGCTGATGAAGCCCGCGATCGCCGCGCTCAGCGTGCTGATCTTCACCTTCATCTGGAACGACTATTTCTGGGCCGTCGTGCTGACCCAAGGGGCCGAGAGCCAACCCGTCACCGCCGGCATCACCAGCTTCAACGCGCAGTTCCGCGCCGCCTATCACTTGATGAGTGCCGGCTCGATCGTCGCGGCCCTGCCGCCGGTGGCCATGTTCTTTCTGATGCAGAAACACTTCATCGCGGGTCTGACCCTCGGTGCCGTAAAATAACGCCTAGTCAAGGTTTACAGTCATGACCAAGATCACCTTCATCGGTGCAGGTTCCACGATTTTCATGCAGAACATCGTGGGCGACGCCCTGCTGACCCCATCGCTGGCCGACAGCCATTTTGCCCTGATGGACATCGACCCCGAGCGTCTGGCCGAGAGCGAAACCGTCGCACGCGCCATGATCCGCTCGGTCGGGACCGGCGCGACCGTGTCCACCCACACCGACCGCCGCGCGGCGCTGGACGGGGCTGATTTCGTCATCACGGCTTTCCAGATCGGCGGCTACAAACCCTGCACCGTCACCGATTTCGAGATCCCCAAGCAATATGGCTTGCGCCAGACCATCGCTGACACGCTGGGCGTGGGCGGCATCATGCGCGGCCTGCGCACCGTGCCTGTCCTGTGGGATGTGGCCCGCGACATGGCGCAGCTGTGCCCGGATGCCACGCTGCTGCAATATGTCAACCCGATGGCCATCAATACCTGGGCGCTGGCCGAACGGTTCCCGGCGCTGAAACAGGTCGGTCTGTGCCACTCGGTCCAGAACACGGTCGAGGAGCTGGCCCATGACCTCGACCTGCCCAAGGATGAAATCCGCTATCGCGTTGCCGGCGTGAACCACGTGGCCTTCTTCCTGCGGCTCGAACATCAGGGCCGCGACCTGTATCCGGCGCTGCGCCGGGGCTATCACGCGGGCCAATTGCCCAAGGCGCCGCTGCTGATGCCGCGCTGCCCCAACAAGGTGCGGTACGAGGTGATGGATCACCTGGGCTATTTCTGCACCGAAAGCTCGGAACACCTGGCAGAGTACGTCCCGTGGTTTATCAAGGATGGGCGTCAGGACCTGATCGACCAGTTCCAGATCCCGCTGGACGAATATCCCACCCGATGCGAAGAGCAGGTCGCCAACTGGAAAGAACAGGCCAAGACCCTGACCGACGGGCGCGACATCGAGGTGATCCGCAGCCACGAGTTCGCTGCCGACCTGATGAACGCAATCGTCACCGACACGCCGTACGTCGCCTATGGCAACCTGCCCAATACCGGGCAGATTCCGCAGCTTCCGCTGGGCGCCGCGGTCGAAACGCCCTGTCTGGTCGACAGCAACGGCGTGCAGCCATCGGTCGTCACCGACATTCCGCCGCAGCTGGTCGCCCTGATGCGCACCCAGATCAACGTGCAGGAACTGACCGTGCGCGCCTTGGTCGAGGAAAACCCCGAACACATCTATCACGCCGCCATGATGGACCCGCACACCGCCGCCGAACTGGACCTGCGCCAGATCCGCAACTTGGTTAGTGACCTGCTGACCGCCCATGCCGACTGGCTGCCCGACTGGTGCCAGCCCGCCAAAGCCGCTTGAAAGGGCCCCGCAAATGACCAAGAAACGCCGCTCACAGCATTGGTATGGCAAGCTCGACAAGGACGGGTTCATCCATCGGTCGTGGATGAAGAACCAGGGCTTTCCCGATCATGCGTTCGACGGTCGCCCGATCATCGGCATCTGCAACACCTGGTCCGAGCTGACGCCCTGCAATTCAGGCCTGCGCGACCTGGCCGAAGGCGTCAAGCGCGGCGTGTGGGAGGCCGGCGGCTTTCCCGTCGAATTCCCGGTGATGTCGCTGGGCGAAACCCAGATGAAGCCCACCGCCATGCTGTTCCGCAACCTGCTGGCCATGGATGTCGAAGAATCGATCCGCGCCTATGGCATCGACGGCGTGGTGCTGCTGGGTGGTTGCGACAAGACCACGCCGGGCCAGCTGATGGGCGCGGCCTCGGTCGATCTGCCTACGATCGTGGTCAGTTCCGGGCCGATGCTGAACGGCAAGTATCGCGGCAAGGATATCGGCTCGGGCACCGATGTATGGAAGTTCTCGGAAGCCGTGCGCGCCGGCGAGATGACCTTGCAGGATTTCATGAACGCCGAATCCGGCATGAGCCGGTCCAAGGGCGTCTGCATGACCATGGGTACGGCCTCGACCATGGCGTCGCTGGTCGAGGCGATGGGCATGAGCCTGCCCACAAACGCCGCTCTGCCCGCCGTCGATGCCCGTCGCATGGCGCTGGCGCACATGACCGGCAAGCGCATCGTCGAGATGGTGGACGAAGACCTCAAACCTTCGGACATTCTGACCAAGGCGGCGTTTGAGAACGCCATCCTGGCCAATGCCGCGGTGGGTGGATCCACCAACGCCGTGGTGCACCTGCTGGCGCTGGCCGGCCGGGTGGGCGTGGACCTGACTCTGAAGGATTTCGAGATCGGGTCGGACATTCCGCTGCTGGTCAACTGCATGCCCTCGGGTAAGTACCTGATGGAGGATTTCTGCTATGCCGGCGGGATGCCTGTGGTCCTGTCCGAGCTGAAATCGCATCTGCGCCCGGCCATAACCGTTCTGAACAAAGACATCTCGGCCCATTACGAAGGAGCAGAATGCTTCAACCGCGACGTGATCCATTCCTTCGACGATCCGGTAAAACCGGCCGCCGGGCTGCGCGTTCTGCGCGGCAACCTGGCGCCGAACGGGGCGATCGTAAAACCCTCGGCGGCCACCGACAGCCTGCTGGAAACGGAAGGTGAAGCCTATGTCTTCGACAGCATCGAGGACCTGAAGGCCAATATCGACCGCGATGACCTGCCGGTGACGCCCGAGACCATCCTGGTGCTCAAGGGCTGCGGGCCAAAGGGCTATCCGGGCATGCCCGAGGTCGGCAACATGCCGATCCCCGCCAAGCTGGTGAAACAGGGCGTGCGTGACATGATCCGCGTTTCCGACGCACGCATGTCGGGCACCGCCTTCGGCACAGTGATCCTGCATGTCAGCCCCGAGGCGCAGGCGGGCGGCCCATTGGCGCTGGTGAAAACCGGCGATCGCATCCGCGTGTCCGCCAGCAAGGGCGAGTTGGAATTGCTGGTCGACGAACAGGAACTGGCGGCCCGCCGCGCGGCCTGGCAGCCCGACGACCCGCATTACACCCGCGGCTATGCCAAGCTGTATATCGACCATGTCCTGCAGGCCGATCAGGGGGCCGACCTTGATTTCCTGGTGGGCAAGGACACCCGCCTTGTGACCCGAGAGAGCCATTGATGAGCCAGCCAGCCACTTTCCATGACCTCGACGGGGCGTCCGTCTTCATCACCGGCGGTGGGTCCGGCGTGGGCGCGGCCCTGACCGACGGGTTCCTGGCCCAGGGCGCCAAGGTCGCCTTTATCGGCCGGTCCGACGCCAGCGCGTTCGTCGAAGAGATGCGCGCCAAACACGGCCGCGCGCCCTTGTTCCTGCAGGGCGACATGACCGACACTGCGCTGCTGCGCAAAACCATGACAAAGGCCGCCGAGGCCCACGGCCCGCTGAACGTGCTGGTCAACAATGCCGCGAACGACAAGCGCCACAGCCTCGAGGAAACCACGCCCGAGTTCTGGGACTGGATGATCGCGGTGAACCTCAAAGCCTATTACTTTGCCTGCCAGCAGGCCGCGCGGCAGATAGCAGAAACCGGCGGGTCGATCATCAACTTCAGCTCGATCAGCTACATGATGGGCAATGCGGGCTATCCGATCTATACGACGGCCAATGCCGGAATCACCGGCATGACCCGCTCGCTCGCGCGTGAGCTGGGGCCGAAGAACATCCGCGTCAACGCATTGGCGCCCGGCTGGGTGCTGACGCAGAAACAACTGGACATGTGGGCCACGCCCGAAGATCTGGCCGCGCATATGGATCGCCAATGCCTGAAGGAACATCTGCGTCCGGACGACATGATCGCGCCGACGCTGTTTCTGGCATCAACGGCCAGCCGCGCCATGACCGGGCAATGCATGGTCGTCGATGGCGGCGTGGTCACAACGGGGTGAGGACATGAACACCGAGTGGATCGCAGTAGACTGGGGCACCTCGCATCTGCGCGCCTGGGCGATGCAGGGCGATACGGTGCTGGACCACGCCCAATGCGACCGGGGCATGGCAACGCTGGGCCGGGATCAGTTCCAGGACGCGCTGCTGACGCTGGTCCAGGGCTGGCTGGGCGCGGCGCCCGTCGATGTGATCGCCTGCGGCATGGTCGGTGCCCGCCAGGGCTGGGTCGAGGCGCCCTATGTGGCTGTTCCCGCCAAGCCGATCTCGACCGTTCCGGTGCGCGTGCCCGGCACCGATCCACGCATCCGCGCCTTCGTGGTGCCAGGCCTGAAACAGGACGACCCCGCGGACGTGATGCGCGGCGAGGAAACCCAGATCGCCGGCTACCTGTCCACGCGCCCGCATTGGGATGGCGTGATCTGCCTGCCCGGCACCCACACCAAATGGGTGCAGGTCAGCGCGGGCGAGGTCGTCAGCTTCCGCACCTTCATGACGGGTGAACTTTTCGATCTGCTGGGCCAGCACTCGGTACTGAAACACTCGGTGGGCGAAGGCTGGGACGACGACGCCTTCGCCACGGCCGTGGCGGACACGCTGTCAAAGCCCGAGCAACTGGCCGGGCGGCTGTTCGGGCTGCGTGCGGCCGACCTGCTGCACGGCCAGGACCCGGCCACCGCACGGGCCCGCCTGTCCGGTGCCCTGATCGGTGCCGAGCTGGCCGCCACCCGCCCCTATTGGCTGGGTCAGCAACTGGCCATCGTCGGGGCCGAAGCCCTGTCGCACATCTATGCCGCGGCGCTGCAGCAACAGGGCGCGTTCGTCGAAACCGCCGACGCGACCCAGGCCACGCTGGCCGGTCTGCTACAGGCCCGCACCCTCACGAGGCAAACCGCATGAGCCGCCCCATCATCGCCATTCTGCGCGGGCTTGACCCGGCGCAGGCCGAGGCCGTCGGCCAGGCCATTCTGGACGCAGGGATCGACCGGATCGAGGTACCGCTGAACTCGCCCGACCCGCTGGACAGCATCGGCCGTCTGGCCCGTTCGATCGGCGACCGCGCGCTGGTCGGGGCCGGAACCGTCCTGACCGTGGACGAGGTCGAACAGGTGGCTGCCGTGGGCGGCAAGCTGATCGTGTCGCCCAATTGCGATGCCGAGGTGATCGCGCGCACGGTGGATCTGGGCCTGCAAAGCTGGCCCGGTATCTATACCCCAACCGAGGCCTTCGTCGCCCTGCGGGCCGGGGCCACCGGGTTGAAACTGTTTCCCGGTGTGATGGCCGGACCGGCGGGGCTGGCTGCCATGCGCCCGATCCTGCCCAAGGGTACGCAGGTCTATGCCGTTGGCGGCGCGGGGCCCGAGAATTTCGGCGACTGGCTCAAGGTCGGGGCTGACGGGTTCGGCATCGGCTCGGCCCTGTTCAAACCCGGCATGTCCGTGGACCAGATCGCCGAGAACGCCCGCAGGATCGTAGCCGCCTATGACGAGGCCGCAAGATGAGCCAGGTCTTTGACGACCGCCCGTGCGAGTTGGGCGAGGGCCCGCTGTGGCACCCCGAACGGCAACAGCTGTTCTGGTTCGACATCGTCAACAAGCGCCTGATGACCCGCGACGCGGATGGTCCGCAAAGCTGGGATTTTGCCGAGCAAGTCTCGGCCGCAGGCTGGATCGACCGCGACACGCTGCTGATCGCGTCGGAAACCGGGCTGTGGACGTTCGGGCTGGAGAGCGGTCGCAAGGACCGCATCATCGCGCTCGAGGCCGACAACCCGGTGACCCGCTCGAATGACGGGCGGGCTGATCCGTGGGGCGGATTCTGGATCGGCACCATGGGCAAGCGCGCGGAACAGGGCGCGGGGGCGATCTATCGCTTGTGGCGGGGTGAGCTGCGGCAGCTGGTGCCGGACGTAACCATCTCGAACGCGATCAGTTTCGCGCCCGACCGGTCCTGCGCCTATTTCTGCGACACGGCCACCGGGCAGGTGCGGCGCTGGGGTCTGAACCCCGAAACCGGCTGGCCCGAGGGCGACAGCGCGGTGTTTCTGGACCTGCGCGCCGAGGGTCTGAACCCCGATGGCGCGGTCGTCGACGCCGCGGGTAACCTGTGGCTCGCACAATGGGGCGCGGCGCGGGTTGCGACCTATGACGCCGGCGGAACCTTCCTGCGCGCGGTGTCCTTCGCGGCAACCCATACCTCATGCCCCGCTTTCGGCGGGCCGGATCTGACGACGCTGTTTTGCACCTCGGCCCGCGAAGGGCTGGATGCGGACACCATCGCGTCACACCCCACTAACGGAATGACCTTTGCCGCCGAAAACGCGGGCCAAGGTCAGGCGGAACACAGAGTCATCCTATGACCCCCGAACTTGGCGTTTGCTATTACCCTGAACACTGGCCGCAAGAAATGTGGGCCGAAGATGCCGCGCGCATGGTCGAGGCCGGTCTGCGCTGGGTCCGGATCGGCGAATTCGGATGGAGCCGGATGGAGCCGGAACCGGGCCGGCTGACATTCGACTGGCTGGATCAGGCCATCGAGACCCTTGGTGCGGCCGGGCTGAAAGTGGTGCTGGGAACCCCAACCGCCACGCCGCCGCGCTGGATGCTGGACCGGCACCCGGACATGCTGGCGGTGGACGAAAACGGGCAGCCGCGCAAGTTCGGCTCGCGCCGTCACTACTGTTTCAGCCATCCCGGATATGTCGACGAGTGCGTCCGCATCGCCCGGATCATGGGCGAACGCTATGGCCGCAACCCGCACGTCGCCGCCTGGCAGATCGACAATGAATATGGTTGCCACGACACCACCGTCAGCTACAGCGAGCCTGCCCGGGAGGCCTTCCGCCGCTGGCTGGCCGAACGCTATGGCTCGGTCGAGGCGCTGAACGCGGCCTGGGGCAACGTGTTCTGGTCTATGGAATACAGCGATTTCGATCAGATCGACCTGCCCAACCTGACCGTAACCGAACCCAACCCGGCGCATGTTCTGGCCTTCCGCCGGTTCAGCTCGGACCAGGTGGTGGCCTTCAACCGGGCACAGGTTCAGGCGCTGCGGCCTCTGACCGACGCGCCGCTGCTGCACAACTACATGGGTCGGATTCTGGATTTCGACCATTTCGAGGTGGGCGCCGATCTGGATATCGCCACTTGGGACAGCTACCCGATCGGGTTCCTGTCCGACCGGCTCGAGGCCGACGCGGCGCACAAGACAGCCTTTCTGCAACAGGGCGATCCCGACATGCAGGCCTTTCACCACGATCTGTACCGCGCCGTCGGGCGCGGCCGCTGGTGGGTGATGGAACAACAGCCCGGACCGGTGAACTGGGCGCCCTACAACCCGGCCCCCCTGCCGGGCATGGTGCGGCTTTGGTCGCTTGAGGCTGTGGCCCACGGGGCCGAGGTGGTCAGCTATTTCCGCTGGCGGCAGGCGCCTTTTGCGCAGGAACAAATGCACGCGGGCTTGCTGACGCCGAACAACCGCCCTGCCCCCGGTCTGACCGAGGCGCAGCAGACGGTCGCGGATTTGGCCGCGCTGGGGCCGGTCGAACCGGTGCAGGCGCGGGTGGCCATCCTGTTCGACTACCCGTCGGACTGGGCCTGGGCGACCCAGCCTCAGGGCGCGGGGTTCAACTATTTCCGGCTGGTGTTTTCCGCTTATCGCGCCCTGCGCCGCGCCGGGCTGTCGGTCGATGTCGTGCCGGCCACGGGCATGGACGAAGCCGAGTATGATCTGATTCTCGCCCCCGGGCTGGCCACGCTGGACGACGCGCTGGCCGACCGGTTGCGCGCGGCGACCAAACTGACGGTTCTGGGCCCGCGCACAGGTGCAATCACGGCTGATTTCCAGATCCCGGCCCAAGGCCGCCCCGGCCTGCAAGCGCTGGACTGCGACGTGGCGCTGGTGGCATCTCTGCCGCCCGAGATCACCCGCCCGGTTCAGGGCGGCGGCGCCGCGCAACACTGGGTCGAGCGGCTGACCGGCAACGCGCCCAATCTGTTGACGTTTGCGGACGGAACCCCGGCACTGAAAGGGGGCGACCAGCTTTGGTATCTGGCCGGATTCCCGGACGAAGACCTGTGGGACCGGATCGTTGAAATGGCCGCGCAGAAGGTCGGGC
>NZ_JBXWRS010000031.1:0-8361 GCF_059612985.1 Ruegeria sp. BHSC043
ATGCCGAGCATCGCTTCAGCGAGCTCATTGCATGTGTGGTGCCAATAGTGCGAACCACCAGGTGACGCAGCATCACCACCACCCCTCCCCCTTTAGGGGTGGTGGTGGTGATACGATGACACGAAGGGGTCAATCACCAGAACGTCGATGCCCCACGCCTCGATCTCATTGGCTAGCGCGTCCAGTTCCGGCTCAATGATCTGGACTCCCTCGCGGGTCTGAATGGCGATGGTGAGTTCCCGCTCGCGGCCCGTGTCCACATAGATCCGTCCCATAGTTTCCTCGGGGCAAATTTGGTGGTGCTGCATCGCCGCAATAATGCGCCGGTCCATTTCGTCGCGCGGGTCTTCCAGGTTGTACAGCCAGATCCTCAGACCCTTGGCCGTCCAATCTCCCAGCAACTCCCGGCCTGACGCCATTGCCAGCGCCTAACAGATCGACAGAGACGAATTACCAACACCACCATCCATGTACCTGAACACAATCAGTTCTCCACAGGTGTGCAGGTTCCCATCCCTAGAAGCCTATCCTGCTCTCATTTAAGGGTCATCAATCACCGCGCTCCATGCGCGCACTCCAAGCAGCTTTGCCCATGCCCCTGCGATCGACCCGGCTCTCCATCGCCAGGGACGATTGGACCACCATCTCCTTGCGCATCCGGGACGAGAACTGTCTGCCAACGCGCCGCGCCAGCAGCTCGAGTTCCCGGATCATTTCGCGGCCTTGCCTCAGGCCCTCGACGTAGCGGCGGAAGTGGCGCAGTTCGCGTTCGATGTATCTTTCGGCTTCCTCATAGGCCCCGTCCCGGTTCATGCGGGCCGCAGTGGTCACGACATGAGCGCTCCACGTCCGAGCGACAATCGCCGCGATCTCGATGTCGCGGGGCTGGGCCTTGTTGGCTGCCCCGTCTGCAGCAGTGAGCCTGAGGCGGACAGCGTCCGTTTCGAGCCTGAAGCGATCGTCGACAGCGAGTCCGCTGGCGGTCAGCTCGAACGCAAGCTCGTCGTTCTTCCGTGCCTTGGGACAGGTGACCTTGAGAACGGCAACACGTTCGATGTCGTTTTGAACCGGCCCGAGAGGAACGAGGAAACGACCGTCGCGGCTCTCGGATCCTGTTCTCCCCATCACCTCGACCCGCACGCTTGTCGGTACAGTGAGCTCGATCTGTGCATCCTCCACGACAGTCCCGAAGATGTCGTCCAGTTCGCCCAGAAGTACCGAGGAGATCTCGCTCGTCAGCTCGGCATCGTGAAGGCGTCCACCACCGCTCTCGGCAATGCCCCTTAGCAGCTGCTCGTCGTAGCCGTCGCCGATGCCGAGGCATGAGGTCAGGACGCCGCGCATCCGGAGCTCGCCTGCGTGCTCGCGAAGCTCTTCAGGGTCGACGATGCCTTCGTTGGCATGACCGTCACTCAAGATGATGACGCGTGGAGTCATACGCGGGTCTTCTTCAGCGATCCTGGCGGCGCACTCGACACCGGCGAACCATCCCCCCGACAGGAGCGTCATGCCACGGGTCTGGAGGCCCAAAATATCTGACCGAATGCGAGCGGCGTTGTCGGTCGTCACCGCCACACCATCGAGATGAACGAGGACATCCGACGCAAAGGACACCACGGTAAGACGATCCCGCTCCGTGAGGCGTTCTGCCAGGCCGAGGGCTGCTTCCTTTGCTGCCTCGAGCTTTCCGCCGCCCATCGAACCGCTGGCATCGACCACGAGAGCGATGTTGAGGGGCGCGCGCTCGGCCGGGCGGCGGTCATCCTTCCGGTGAGCCTTGAGCCGTGCGACGAGGTAACGAACGGAGTTGCCGCCGTCCCAGAAGAGCTTGCGGTCGAAGGCGGCGGCGGCGGTGAAATTCAAATCAGTCATTTTTTGCTCTCCCGGTAAGAATGGCGCGGAACTGGTCCGCGAGCTGTTCGAAAAGGACCCGTTCGCGAGGTTCGAGATCGCCTCGCACGGAAAGTTCGAGGTCGGGCGTGACGGAGATCCGCGTCCAGACCGTCCCTCGCGAGCGCCTTGGCGCCGGTGCTTCGAGTACCTTCTCCAACCGAAGGATCAGCCGCTCGATGCTCGCCAGTTCCGCCTGGCGTTCGTCGGAGTGAGCTCTTCGATAGGACTCCATCGACGGCTTGCTGACGCGAGGCTCGAAGGACGGCCGTTCTGACGCGCTCGAAGTGCTCTTCTTCGCGAAAAACTCCATCGATCGCTGCGGCGGTTCCTCGCTGGCGCTTCGTGTCTGGATCCGCCTGAGGTAGTCGCGCGCCGACCCAGTGGAAGCCGTTGTGGGTCCTGCCTCGAGGGCCCACTGGCGGATCTGGTCCTCCGTCGCCATCATGAAGCGACGCCCGATCTCCGAGAGAGACAGCCCGTGCAGATCTTTGAGCGCCCGTACGGCCAGTGCACGATCTGCATTGCTGGCGGGGTATCGAGCGCCTCGCCCAGGCTTGAAAGGTGGAGCCAGCAGTCCTTCGCTGACCCAGGACCGCAAGGTGCGTGCCTCAACCCCAGTACGTTCGCTCAGTTCTTCGAGTGTGAGTTCATCATCATACATAGCGGCGATGTAGGTGGATTAATACGACATGTCAATATGTCGCATTAAGTAAAGGACATGCGTTGTGATTCGAAGCGGCCGTCACAAGTCGTCGAACTTACGATCCCGCTCTGCTCGAAGGATTGCGCGCCATTCCCCTTTTTTCTCTATTTCAATGTGTTCACTGACTGCCACCTACGCTTCAGCACTGTAGGATGAAGAAGGAGCCAATGAAGACCGTCATGCCCAAGACTGAACCTCCCCCACTGAAGTGGTCCGCCGTTATGTTGAGGAAAACGGAGGATCAGAATGGGAACGAAGCGACACAAGCTGGAAGAGATTGTCACGAAGCTGCGGCAGGTTGAGGTGCTTGTCGGGCAAGGAATGGCGCGGGTGGATGCGATCCGTGAGGTTCGCATTACCGAACAGACTTACTATCGCAAGCGCAAGCAGTATGGCGGGATGGGAACCGACCAGCTCAGAGAGCTCAAACGGCTACAGAAGGAGAATGAGCGGCTAAGGAAGGCCGTGTCGGACCTGACGCTGGACAAGCTGATCCTGGCGAAGGCGGCAAAGGGAAACTTCTGAGCCCCACCCAGCGTCGAGCTTGTATCGAATCCTATCCGCACCGGCAGTTCGTAGCTGGCGAGAGTGGCAGCCAGGCGCTGAAAATCCTCCAGCGTGTTCGTGATCGTCAATCGACGGCGGCGCTTCTTGCCGGGTACGCCAATCAACACCTCGTGCCGGTGCTAGGAAATGTCGATGGCGACCAGTAAGGTCGGCGCGGTAGAATGGGTGGCGGTCATAGCCGGTCTCCTCAGCGGTGTGGTTCATGCAAAACCACTGCTGAGACCTGAGACCCGGTTATGGCTGTCAATCGGCATTGAACCTTAACCCCCTATCGGCATCCAATTTTGACCCCTTTTGTGATGAGCAGGCCCGGCGCTGCGTAGTCTCCATTTAACGCAGCTGCGACGGGCCTGCGGGGTTATGTCGATCACGCCGTCTTCCAGCGCCAGCATCAGCACCTTCCTGATCATCATGCACTGCTTCGCCTTGGTGGACGGTGCCAGGGGCTTGTCCCGGCGCTTGTCGAGAAAGACCAGATAGCCCCCCTCCAGAAAGCCATATCAGCGCGGTACCGAGGCGGCTTCTCTTCGGCCCAACCTCACCGCTTGGCCATGGCTTTTTTCTCAAGAAGTTTCAGGGAAATCCTTTTTCCCCCTTGCACACTTCTTTGGGCCCGTACTGAGCCCTCCGTGCAGGCGGCACCGTCGCTTTCCGGGCACCACGCGCGCTTTGCAGCGGCCACCAGAACGAGTTTTGGCGCCACACACTGGGCGCTGTTACTTGGGTAACGGTTCGCCGCAATCATCCAGTCCCAATTCCGCCATCCGCCTACAGGTTACACTGAAGCACTGCGAACAACCTTTTTGGTAGTTCCGGAGTTTGTGACTTTCTGCCGGGCATGGTCGCCAATGCGACCGCAGCGCCCACCAATCGATGGGATCGCTTCTAAACAGCGCACGCATCTCAACTCCCTGCTTTTTCGGTCGCACCATCAGAAAACACCAACAATTCTTACCATAGTTTGGAAACCCAATGATGCGCGAAACGGAAATACTATTCGGTTCGGCGCCAGGACCGCCCACATAGAACCCGGCTCACCCTCGGAGAATGGCTATTGCGAAAGCTTCAACGCCCGGTTCCGCGATGACTGTTCGATGGCGAGATATTCTATTCCCTGCGCGGGCACAGATCCTGATCGAACAATGGAGGAGGCACTACAACACGAAACGACCGCACAGCGCCCTGGGTTACCGCCCACCGGCCCCGGAAACCGTCCTCCCGGTGGACCAGAGGCCGACTATGCACTAACCGTAAAACTGGACCACTCAGGTGGGGCTGATCAATGGTTAGATGACGCCCAAGCCTTTGTGGAAAGAATTATTGCAAGTGTTCGGGCGGGTAGCGCGAAGGGCATCTAAGAACGAAAGAGTGATCACAGATGGACGTAACTCCGGCATATATGTTGATTTCCACGCCAAAGGTATTTGAGAAACCTCATCACCGACGCGCGTTGCGCCTACTTCGCATGATCTCAATCCTGCATGGAAAGGGGTTTCAGGGGCTTAGACTGTTTCCTTGTTTGACCGGTGCAGGAGCGTATCGGTTCTATCTGTTACCGGCAGAGTACACGAACGATACCGGGTTGTTCTATAAGTCAGGCCTGCCGGAGGAATTGTTGGTGTCGCATAGCAATTTAGGAGACGAACGTTATTTTGGCTTTGATGGCAGTGGCCTATCAGCCCACGAAGTTGCTTTAAAGTTCATCCAAGAGTTCCCAGAACTTATGAAGGCTGCAAACCATGTGGACTTCGCATACGCCGGGTGGTTTGCGACCTTGCTTGCTCATTGTGAATACGGTTTTTTGCCAATGGTTCATGAGTCTTACGGCTTTCCGCTGACAGAAATCCCCATGCAAGCCATCGGAGAAAAGGAAATGGGCAGTTTTCCACTTCCACCTCCTCCGAAGGCAACCTAAACGACTCCACAGGTTCAATCGATAGCATCATTGAAGTTGCGCATGTTCAAGAACTATAGTGCCGGTTATGGCTACGAAACACACTTTGAATTTCGGCGACCTTAGCATCCCGTATGACGTTCGTAGTGATCCTCGTCGAACAACGCGCGTGGCCATCCACGTCGACCCGGACGGTGGTGTCTGCGTGGAAGCTCCGCCTCGCTTCCCCGAACACTCAGTGCAGCAGGCAGTTCAGAAACGAGCGCGCTGGATAGCCAAAAACGTTAAAGAGGCTCTAGACCGGTTCGCTCACGTGACCCAAAGGGAATACGTATCCGGTGAGGCGATACTTTATCTTGGCAAACGTTTTGTTTTGAAAGTTCTCCCCTCTGAAGGCCGGCCGCAGCCGGCTCCGCTACGGGGAAGTCGCTTAGAAGTCGAAACAATCACGCTGGATCCCGCAGCAGTACGGAAAGACGTTTTTTCATGGTACAGAGAAAAAGCAGAAGACTACTTTTCAAAGAAACTCATTGAAAAGTCACAACAACTCCCGAGGGTGAGCTCGGTCCCTTCCCCTGAAGTTTCGAAAGATGAAGAGACGTTGTGGAAGCTCTTCGCAACCGAGCACTCCCACCCTGAACCCTCATCTCATAAAGGCGCCGCGAGACTGTATTGACTGTGTCCTAATCCACGAGTTGGCGCACATGAAGTTCCAAAACCATGGCCCAAAGTTTCAATCTTTGGTTAAGGCACACTGTCCCAACCCTGAACAATCGAAAAGAAAATTGAACGCAATGATCGAAGTCTTGATGGCCAAATAGAACCTAAATGCTGGGAAACACAAAATATGACTGATACTCCCATAAACCAAGAATTCGTTTCTAGAGTGCAGTATTACGCCAACAAAATCATTCAATCCACGTCGCTCACTGAAGAGGGCAAAAAGTGGATCGACGGCGTTCAGTCCAATGTTATGAAATTTCTGGCGAACTACGGCATACTCAAGCGCCGTGAAACGCAATTCACCTTTCAGTCCGTGGATGTATATCGGAATATTTGCCAACAAATTGTTGAACGTGGTGAACAGGAAAATCTTGGAACGGACTGGATCGAAAGCACTTTAGAACAACACTATTGGGTCGATATTGCTCAAAGCTTGATGGCCTTTAGTGCAACAAATGTTCTTGCAATTGGAATGCTGGTCGAAGCGATCGCTCGAGAATTGGAAAACGACAACATCTTTTCAGCTGTAATTCTGTCTAGGTCTTTGCTTGAACAACAGGCCACCTTCCGCAAAAGCCAATCCCAAATTGAGTCAGCAGTCAGGGCTAGGCTTGAAGCAGACCCGACTCAACAATTGGAAAAGGAGCAAAATCTAGAAGAAGTAATTCTTAAAACCGTTTACGGCTCGAGGCACAAAGACAGCTCTGTAGAACAAAAGAAACAAGCCAACGTACTGAACCGAATAAAGTCTTTGGAAAAAGATCCCAACTGTCGCGGCCTCACCGGCGTCTATGATTACCTGTCGCAAATCGCTCACCCCAGCTATTTTACGACGCGCTTCTTTCAGGTTAGCGTCCAAACAAACGAACTTGGCCAGATGGATTCCGAACTTGGTATTGTACCAGGAAATGGCGCAATCGAAGCGGGTTATTCTCTGCTTTGGGTTTTGTCTTGGGCTTGTGAGGACGCGTTGGATAAGCAGGTGCAGTTCGCGAAGACAATCCAAATGACCCTCCACCACTGAAGTGGTCCGTCGTCAGAGTTTTTTGGAATGCTGAGGTATTTTCGTGGCGGAGGTTCTGGTTCTGGTTCGGTTTCTGTTTGAGCCAATGCGCCAGCGGCTTGGTGCTGCAACCGGCGTTTTCTGATTGTCTGTTTCTTGATCTCCTCTCACATCGCACATCATTCTTGGGCCTCAAGCGTATGGTTAGGCCTGAAGCGATCTGTATTCCTTTTCATTGGCCAGAACTGACCAGGCAATTCTCGCCAGTTTGTTTTCTAACGCTACGGTGGCAACATTCTTATGTGCTCTTTGTTCGAGTTCATCGAGCCAGTCTCCGATCCGATGTGCCGAACGGTTCCCATTCAGTTTGAAGCTCCGCGCTCCATGAATGAATATTCGGCGAAGGTAAGCGGGTCAGCGAGATAGCGGCAGCACTGGGCGTCTCGCGGATGACGGTCTATCGGGCAGTAGCGGCGACATACCTCGTAACCGTGTCCCGTACTGACCTTGGAACAAGGTCAATGCTTGATTACGCTATGCCCATCGCATCACAAGGAATGGCAATGCCGCGAAAGAAGTCGGACTGGGAGGCATGGTTCGCGCGACGCGAAGGAAAGCAGACCTACGCCAAGGGCACAAAGAAGGTCAAAAAACTTCCGGCAGCGCAAACTGGTCGGCGAGCATACGTAATCGGCGAAAAGAATTACCAAGACCATGTTTTTCAACGCAGTCACATAGAGAAATATGCCAACTATCGGCGCGCCAACCCGACGCCGGCGGAGAGGGAGTTTCTTCGATTTCTAAATGAACTGAACAACGGTGTGCTGCGCGGTAAGTTCGTACGAGAACACATCATAAGTGGGAAGTGGATCGTAGACTTCTTCTTTCCAGAGATTCGGTTAGCGGTCGAGATAGACGGATCGGTTCATCTAACGGGGATTCAAAAACGAAGGGATGCCTTGAAGGACGCCGATGCCAAACGCTTCGACATAACCGTCCTTCGTTTGACAAACGTAGAGGTCGCAGGGAACAAGGATCGTCTCGCTCAGAAACTTCGTCAAGGTTGGCGCGCAGCGCTGGACCGCGAAAACCAAGTCGTTGGCAAACCGTATGACGGATAGTCCGCTACAGTCGCCCTTTGTTCAACCATTCCCAAACGACTGAATATTCCTGACTCGATGACGCCTGAAAACCGCGTTTGGCTCCGACGTCAGAATCAGATAGGAGAAACCAATGGAAGGCCCGGCCTGCCAATTCCGAGACCCTGTCCAGATCGAAGCTGACGGACGCGTGACACACTCGCCGTGGGATCAGGAACTGGAAAGACAAAGGCAGGCCGGGGTCTATGACGAAATCAGGAAATTGCTTGCCGCCGATTGACCTAGTTGACATCAAGCTCATCTTGGCACCTACTCACCTGCTGGGCTCGTTTTGCGGCTTCCTTTCGGCCCTGTACTAAGCCCGCCATGCAGGCGGCACCGTCGCTTTCCGGGCACCACGCGCGCTTTGCAGCGGCCACCAGAACGAGTTTTGGCGCCACACACTGGGCGCTGTGACTTGGGTAACGGTTCGCCGCAA
>NZ_JBXWRS010000032.1:0-7286 GCF_059612985.1 Ruegeria sp. BHSC043
CGTCGATGCGGCGCTGGCCGCCGCCGGGGCCGAGGCGCAGGATTGGGAGGGCGGCACGCGCATCGGCGAATGCCTGCACCAGTTCAACCGAGACTGGTCGCGCCGAGTTATGGGGCAGGGGGCCGTCGTGCTGCTGATCACAGACGGGCTGGAACGGGGTGACCCCGATCTGCTGGAAAAAGAGATCGAACGCCTGCACCTGTCGGCCCGTCGACTGATCTGGCTTAACCCGCTGCTGCGCTGGGACGGGTTCGCGCCCAAGGCGCAGGGCGTCGCCGCCATGCTGCCGCATGTGGACAGCTTCCGCGCCGGTCACTCTATTGCATCGCTCGAGGATCTGGCCGCCGTGATCTCAAGACCCGACGACCAGGGAGAAAAAGCGCGCCTGATGGCGGCTTTGTCATAGTAGTTACTGCATCAGTTTCTCATTGCATTCGCGTGCCATTTCCATGGCCTTGTAGGTGCCGGTCAGATCGACGGTGAAGCCAAAAGACTTCTCGGGGAAGACGATCATCACCTTCTGGCGCGCCAGATCATCGGCGAATTGCGGATCGTCCGACAGGACATAGCCGCCCGAATAGCCCTTGGTGATGTTGCCCTTCATGCCAGTTGCCTCGCCGACATAGAGGTTGTCGCCCAAAAGGATCGCGACCCCTTCCTTCTCGCCACGCTTGATGTCGGTTTCGGCCTTGGTAAAGACCCCGACATATCCCACGCCGCGATCTTCGGTCAGGCCCATCTGAACCACGTTTTCCACGTCGTCCACGGCCTCGATCAGGCAGGATTTCTTGTCGTTGTCGATGAAGACCTTCCAGCCCTCGACCTCTCCGTATTTTTCGAATGTGTCTGCCCAGGCGGGGGCTGCCGCGACAAGCGCCGCCAAGAAAGATGCGGAAATGTGTTTCAACATGTTCGTCTCCAAATCTCGAAAATCAGGGATACCGCAGACCGGCGTCGCGAGCGTAGAGCGGCGGCTCGCGTTAATCAACCGGAGGCTCCCGGGCCATTTGATCCAAATCATGCAGGAAACGGAATGCTTAAAATATAAGGGAAATGGAATGTGAGAATCTTCAGGAGGAAATGCCATGCCAATGACCTGGAAAGCGGGTGGAGTTCTGCTCGGCCTTGTGTTCTTTTTGGCGATCTTGCTGGTCAAGCCGATCGGCGTGTCCACGCAGTTCGTCATTCTGGACGGCATCATCGCCGATGCCGTCAACCCGGATTTCGTGACCGCAACCGATGAGGGCTATACCTCGACCAACGCCTATCTGGCGAAATCCGGGGGCAAATACGCGAAATCGGTTGCGAACCCGCTGAACTATTCCTTTGTCTTCGTCCTTGCGATGATGTTAGGCGGGTTCCTGTCGGCTAGGGCCCGGGGCGGTATCGAGGGCCAGGACCGCAAGGTTCCCGCATTGTGGCGGGCGAATTACGGCGACGACCCGTTGAAACGCTATCTGGTCGCCTTTCTGGGAGGTTTCATCGTTTTGTACGGGGCACGGCTGGCCGGGGGCTGCACGTCCGGGCACATGATGTCGGGCATGATGCAGACGGCCGTCAGCGGGTACATTTTCGCCGCCGGAGCTTTTGCCGCCGCGATCACCGTTTCGATCCTGATGTTCAAGAAGGAGGCCTGAGCCATGATGTCGATCATACTTGCAATTGTCATCGGGGTCGCATTTGGCGCGGTCCTTGATCGGGCCGGCGCGTCGAACCCTTCGACCATCAACAAGATGCTGAACCTGACGGATCTGCGGTTGGCCAAGGCGATCATGCTGGCCATCGGACTTGGTTCGGTTCTGATGTTCGGCGGTCAGATGATCGGGCTGGTCGATGTGGGCCATATGTCGATCAAGGCGGCCTATGCCGGCGTCTTCCTGGGCGGGCTGCTGCTGGGGGCCGGCTGGGCGATGGCCGGCTTTTGCCCCGGAACGGGCTTGGTGGCCGCGGCCTCGGGGCGCAAGGACGCGCTGTTCTTCGTGGCGGGCGGATTGCTGGGCGCTGCGGCCTACATGATGACCTATCCGATGTGGAAGGCCAGCGGCCTGCTCGACCCGATCTGGGGCGGAAAGGTAACACTCGGTATCGTACCGGGGTCGGGCTATGATGCTGTAACAGGCCTGCCTGGCGACATTCTGGGCATTGTTCTGGGCCTGGCGTTCATCGCCATTGCCTTTGCGCTGCCCGAACGGCTGTTGGGCCAACCCTCAGGGCAAGCGCATCCGGCCGAGTGACGGCCCGCTGCGCATATCCTTGAAAGCCCGGCGCGCGGTGACGTGCCGGGTTGCTTTTCATCCCGCAAAACCTGCTTATGTTGAAGCGGATCAGGCGGGAGGCTCCGATGGACAGATTTGACAACAGCCCGGAAACGGCTCTGGCGTGGTTCCGCAAAGGGCGTGGAGCCGCGTTGGCCACCGTCGTCGAAACCTGGGGCAGCGCGCCCCGGCGGGCGGGTGCCCAGCTGGTCATCGGCGGCGACGGCCGGATCGAAGGCTCGGTCTCGGGCGGATGTGTCGAAGGCGCGGTGATCGTCGAGGCGCTCGAGGCCATGCAGGAGGGCGAGGCGCGCCTGTTGGAATTCGGTGTCAGCGACGAGGATGCCTTTGCCGTCGGGCTGGCCTGCGGAGGCACGATCCGGGTTCTGGTCGAGCCGGTGGGCTCGGTCCTGCCAGAACCGATGCTGGCCGAACTGGTGGCGGCGCGGGCGCGGCGCGAGCCCATGGCCTATGAGGTCAATGTCGAGACCGGCCACCGCGCGCTGCGGCGCAACGCCTATGCGGACCGGCTGCGCATGGATCGCTCGGGGTTCGAAGAAGATGGTCAGACCTTCGTGGCCGTGCACAACCCGCCCTTGCGGCTGATCGTGGTGGGCGCGGTCCATATCGCGCAGGCACTGGTACCGATGGTGCGGATCGCGGGTTATGACCCGATCATCATCGACCCGCGCGAGGCGTTTGCGTCCAAATCCCGTTTTCCCGGTGAAAAGCTGCTGACCGACTGGCCGGACGAGGCCGTGGCCAGCATCGGTCTGGATGCGCGCACGGCGATGGTTCTGCTGACCCACGACCCCAAGCTGGATGATCCGGCTCTGCAGGCTGCGCTGAACTCGGACGTGTTCTATATCGGCGCGCTGGGGTCGTCGCGCACCCATGCCAAACGGGTGCAGCGGATGACCGAGGCGGGATTCTCGGCAACGCAGTTGCAGCGCATTCATGGGCCGATCGGTCTGGATATCGGTGCTGCAGGACCGGCTGAGATTGCTGTTGCGATCATCGCGCAGATGACGGCCGTGCTGCGGGGCAAGGCATGAAATTCGGCCCATTACCGGTTGCGGACGCGAAGGGTGCGATCCTTGCGCATTCGGTCATGGCTGGCACGAAAAAGCTGCGCAAGGGAATGATGCTAGGCGACGCGCATGTTGCCTTGTTGACCGAGGCGGGCGTGTCCGAGGTGGTCGTAGCGCGGCTGGAACCCGGCGACTGTCACGAGGACGAGGCAGCGCGCCAATTGGCCGCGGCGCTGACCCCGGATCCGAAGGGTGCCAACTTGCGCGTGACCGATCCGTTTACGGGCCGCGTCAACCTGATTGCGGATCAAGCTGGGGTTGCCGTTCTGGACGTTGAGGCTCTGCTTGCGTTCAATCAGGTCAACCCGATGATCACGGTGGCCACCGTTCCTCAGCATCAGCAGATGGGTGCGGGCGGCATGGTCGCCACGATCAAGGTCATTTCCTACGCGGTGCCGCTGGCGGACGTTCAGCGTGCGGCGAAGCTGGCCAAGGGAGCCATTCGCCTTGCCACGCCGAAGTTTGGCAGCGCCGGGCTGGTGGTGACCGACATCCCCGGCGGGCCGCCCAACGACAAGGGTATCGCCGCGATGCGCGGCCGGGTCGAGGCCCTGGGTCTGAGCCTGGACGACGTGCAGATCGTTCCGCACGCGATCGACGCTCTGGCGCAGGCATTGTCCCGGATGAACACCGATATCGTGATGATCCTGACCGGCTCGGCCACATCCGATGTCGAGGACGTCGCGCCGCAGGCCGTTCGGCGCGCGGGCGGACAGGTGGAGCGCTTCGGCATGCCGGTTGATCCGGGCAACCTGTTGTTTCTCGGGGCTTTGGGCAAGCGGCCGGTCATCGGTTTGCCGGGATGCGCACGCTCGCCCGCGTTGAACGGGGCCGACTGGGTGCTCTCGCGGGTGGCCTGCGGGATCCCGACGACGGGTGCCGATATCGCGGCGATGGGCGTCGGCGGTCTGCTCAAGGAAATCCCGACCCGTCCGCAACCCCGCGCGAAACACAAAGTGACGTAACGGCAGTTTCGCTCCGCTGGCGACCTGCAATACATGTTGGCAATTGCCCCCCAATGGACGGGTTCGAAACGGCCAAGATTTTTGTTCTCAAACGACTTTTCCCGTGTTTAACTCGGGCCAAGGATAAATACGAAAATGGGAGGAACTTATGACACAGGTCTCAATGACCGTGAACGGAAAGACCGTGAGCGGTGATGTCGAGGGCCGGACGCTGCTGTCCAGCTTTCTGCGCGATCACCTGTCGCTGACCGGTACCCATGTGGGCTGTGACACGGCCCAATGCGGCGCCTGCGTGGTTCATGTGAACGGCGCGGCGGTGAAGTCCTGCAACATGCTGGCGCTCGAGGCGGACGGGGCCGAGGTCGGCACCATCGAGGGGCAGGCCAACCCGGACGGATCGCTGAACGTGATTCAGCAGGCGTTTCAGGATCATCACGGCCTGCAATGCGGTTTCTGCACGCCCGGCATGGTAATGTCGGCCGCGGCCCTGCTGAAGGAGAACCCGCGCCCGACCGAGGCCGAAATCCGCAAATACCTGGAAGGCAACCTGTGCCGCTGCACCGGGTACCACAACATCGTCAAGGCGATCATGGCCGCGTCCGGCCAGGACGTCAGCCACATCGCTGCCGAGTGATGCCGCTGCGGGCGCAGGAGGATGCGCCCGTGGGATGACAGGGATGCGCACAAGCATCCGTTTATGGGAGGAGAACAAGCTATGCCCAAAGACAGTGGCATCGGAGCCAGTTCCAAGCGCCGCGAGGACGTGCGCTTTTTGACCGGAGCGGGCAATTACACCGACGACATCAACATCCGCGGTCAGGCCTATGTGTATTTTCTGCGATCTGACATCGCACATGGCCGGATCAAAAGCATCGACACGTCCGCCGCCGAGGCCATGCCCGGCGTGGTTCGGGTGTTTACCGGCAAAGATTTCGAAGGCGTGGGCGGCATGCCCTGCGGCTGGGAGGTGACCGACAAGCATGGCGCGCCCATGCAGGAACCGCCGCACCCGATCCTGGCGCAAGGCAAGGTGCGCCATGTGGGCGACCCGATCGCGGCCGTCGTGGCCGACAGCCTGGAACAGGCCCGTGACGCGGCCGAAGCAATCGACGTGGATATCGAGGAATTGCCCGCCGTTCTGGACATGAAAGCCGCCGCTGAAGAGGGCGCGCCGTTGGTCCATGACGATCTGAAAAACAATATCTGTTATGACTGGCAGTTGGGCGAGGCCGACGATGACAAGGTGAACGAGGTGTTCGCCAATGCGGCGCATGTCACCACCTTGGAACTGGTGAACAATCGTCTGGTCGCCAACCCGATGGAGCCGCGCGTGGCCGTGGCGGAATACAGCCGGGGCACGGATGAATACACGCTCTATACCACCTCGCAGAACCCGCATGTGATCCGGTTGCTGATGTGTGCCTTCGTGCTGGGCCTGCCCGAGCACAAGGTCCGCGTCGTGGCGCCGGACGTGGGTGGCGGTTTCGGCACCAAGATCTTCCACTACGCAGAAGAGGCGTTCTGCACCTTCGCGGCCAAGGCGTGCAACCGCCCGGTCAAGTGGACGGCCAGCCGGTCCGAGGCGTTCATGTCGGATGCGCAGGGCCGCGACCATGTCAGCAAGATCGAGCTGGCGCTGGATGCCGACAACAATTTCGTCGGGCTGCGGACCCATACCTATGCCAATCTGGGGGCGTATCTGTCGACGTTTTCCAGTTCGGTGCCGACCTGGCTGCACGGGACGCTGATGGCGGGCAACTACAAGACGCCGGTCATTCAGGTGAACGTGCGGGCGATGTTCACCAACACCGTGCCGGTGGATGCCTATCGCGGCGCAGGCCGCCCCGAGGCGACCTATCAGCTGGAGCGCGTGATCGACAAGGCCGCGCGCGAGCTGGGCGTTGATCCGGTTGCGCTGCGTCGGCAGAACTTCATCACGCAGTTCCCCTATGACACGCCGGTGGCGCTGACCTATGATACCGGCGACTACAACGGCACCATGGACAAGCTGGAGCAAGCCGCCGATTTCGCGGGCTTCCCGGCGCGACGCGCCGAAAGCGAGGCGCGGGGCAAGCTGCGCGGCCTGGGCGTGAACTGCTATATCGAGGCCTGCGGCATCGCGCCCTCGAACATCGTGGGGATGCTGGGGGCGCGTGCGGGCCTGTATGACGCGGCAACCGTGCGGGTGAACGCCACCGGCTCGATCAGCGTCATGGTCGGGGCCCACAGCCACGGGCAGGGGCACGAGACGGCCTTTCCGCAGGTCGTGGCCGACATGATCGGCATCGACGAGTCGATGGTCGAGATCGTGCACGGCGATACCTCGAAGATCCCGTTCGGTATGGGCACCTATGGCTCGCGCTCGCTGGCGGTTTGTGGATCGGCCATGGTCAAGGCGACCGAGAAGGTGATCGAAAAGGCCAAGAAGATCGCGGCGCATCTGCTGGAGGCGTCCGAGGCCGATATCGAGCTGAAGGATGGCCAGTTCACCGTGGCCGGCACCGACAAGTCGGTGGCCTGGGGCGATGTGACCCTGACGGCCTATGTTCCGCACAACTTCCCGCTAGAGGTCGAGCCGGGGCTGGAGGAGACCGCGTTCTATGATCCGGCGAACTTTACCTTCCCGGCCGGCGCCTATGCCTGCGAGGTCGAGGTTGACCCCGAGACCGGGCAGGTGACCATCGAACGGTTCACCGCGGCGGATGATTTCGGCAACATCATCAACCCGATGATCGTTGATGGCCAGGTGCATGGCGGTATCGGACAGGGGATCGGTCAGGCCTTGCTCGAGAACTGCGTCTATGACGAGAACGGTCAGCTGCTGAGCGCGTCCTTCATGGACTATGCCATGCCGCGGGCCGATGACGTGCCGTTCTATACCGTGGATCATTCGAGCCAGACGCCGTGCACGCACAACCCGTTGGGTGTAAAGGGCTGCGGCGAGGCCGGGGCGATTGGATCGCCGCCTGCGGTGG
>NZ_JBXWRS010000033.1:0-2500 GCF_059612985.1 Ruegeria sp. BHSC043
TTGGTTGCGGGGAGAGGATTTGAACCTCTGACCTTCAGGTTATGAGCCTGACGAGCTACCTGGCTGCTCCACCCCGCGCCATTTTTTTGGCGTTCGGCCTGCAGAGATTTTTTGAGGCCGTTTTTTGATTTTTTGATCGTTTAGAGAGTTTGGGGATTTTTCTAGGTTTGGCGGTGACCTACTCTCCCGGGGCTTGAGCCCAAGTACCATTGGCGCTGCAGCACTTAACTTCCGGGTTCGGGATGGGACCGGGTGTTTTGCTTGCGCTATGACCACCAAACCGAGGAAAATCCCCAGGTCGACTTTCTTGCGAGCAAGAAAGCGACGGGTGGCAGACAGCGTCTTTTGCTTGCAAAAGGCGCGTTGCCACTCGGTTGTATAATCAATCAATATCGCGGCTTGGTGCTGCGACGCTATCCATTGTCAAGGTCGGTGTATGCTTTTGGTTTGATTTGTCTTTCTGTTACTGGATCAAATCAAGCCTATCGGGCGATTAGTACCGGTCAACTGAACGCATTGCTGCGCTTACATCTCCGGCCTATTGACGTGGTGGTCTTCCACGGCCCTCAGGGAGACCTTGTTTTGAGGGGGGCTTCCCGCTTAGATGCCTTCAGCGGTTATCCTGTCCGATCATAGCTACCCTGCACTGCCGTTGGCACGACAACAGGTCCACCAGTGGATCGTTCACCCCGGTCCTCTCGTACTAGGGGCAACTCCTCTCAAGTCTCCTACACCCACGGCAGATAGGGACCGAACTGTCTCACGACGTTCTAAACCCAGCTCACGTACCTCTTTAAACGGCGAACAGCCGTACCCTTGGGACCTGCTCCAGCCCCAGGATGAGATGAGCCGACATCGAGGTGCCAAACACTGCCGTCGATATGGACTCTTGGGCAGTATCAGCCTGTTATCCCCGGCGTACCTTTTATCCGTTGAGCGATGGCCCTTCCACTCGGGACCACCGGATCACTATGGCCGTCTTTCGACTCTGCTCGACTTGTCAGTCTCGCAGTCAGGCTGGCTTCTGCCATTGCACTCAACGAGCGATTTCCGACCGCTCTGAGCCAACCTTCGCGCGCCTCCGTTACGCTTTAGGAGGCGACCGCCCCAGTCAAACTACCCGCCACGCAGGGTCCCGGATCCGGATGACGGACCGCGGTTAGACATCAAGAATGCAAAGGGTGGTATCTCAAGGGAGGCTCCACAGGAACTGGCGTCCCTGCTTCGAAGCCTACCACCTATCCTGCACATTGCAGTCCTGATGCCAGTGCGAAGCTGTAGTAAAGGTGCACGGGGTCTTTCCGTCTAACCGCGGGAAGCCTGCATCTTGACAGGCAATTCAATTTCGCTGAGTCGATGTTGGAGACAGCGGGGAAGTCGTTACGCCATTCGTGCAGGTCGGAACTTACCCGACAAGGAATTTCGCTACCTTAGGACCGTTATAGTTACGGCCGCCGTTTACCTGGGCTTCAATTCAAGGCTCTCACCTCTCCTTTTAACCTTCAGGCACCGGGCAGGCGTCAGACCCTATACGTCGTCTTGCGACTTCGCAGAGCCCTGTGTTTTTAATAAACAGTCGCCACCCCCTGGTTTGTGCCCCCAGCCCCTAGTTGCCTAGGAACCGGGCCTCCTTCTCGCGAACTTACGGAGGTATTTTGCCGAGTTCCTTCAACATCGTTCTCTCAAGCGCCTTGGTATGCTCTACCAGTCCACCTGTGTCGGTTTAGGGTACGGTCTGATAGGAGGGCTATTTCCAGGAACCTCTCAGCAGCCCAGTCAATCCGATAAGACTGAACTACACCCGAGATCCGTCACCACTCCACGGCCCAGGAATATTAACCTGGTTCCCATCGCCTACGCCTTTCGGCCTCGGCTTAGGGGCCGGCTTACCCTGCTCAGATTAGCTTTAAGCAGGAACCCTTGGACTTTCGGCGAGAGTGTCTCTCACACTCTTTGTCGCTACTCATGTCATCATTCTCACTAGTGATCTCTCCACCGGATGGCTCACGCCCCGGCTTCATCGAAAGCCTCTCTCCTCCAATACGCCCGAAGACGTGAAGGAGGAATGAGACTATGTCACACTACGCTCTGCTACCATGCCTTACGGCATCCGAAGCTTCGGCTCATGGCTTGAGCCCCGTTACATCTTCGCCGCAGGACAACTTGTTTAGACCAGTGAGCTGTTACGCTATCTTTAAAGGATGGCTGCTTCTAAGCCAACCTCCTGGTTGTTTTGGTCGTCCCACCTGCTTTCCCACTTAGCCATGAATTGGGGGCCTTAGCTGTCGGTCAGGGTTGTTTCCCTCTCCACTACGGACGTTAGCATCCGCAGTGTGTCTGCCATCTAGTACTCCCGGGTATTCGGAGTTTGGTTAGGATCAGTAAGCCTGTGGGGCCCCATTACCCATCCAGTGCTCTACCCCCCGGGGTATTCGGATGACGCTCTACCTAAATAGATTTCGCAGAGAACCAGCTATCTCCGAGTTTGATTGGCCTTTCA
>NZ_JBXWRS010000034.1:0-5781 GCF_059612985.1 Ruegeria sp. BHSC043
TGAAATTCTGGATGGGGGACGCGGGCTATGCTCCGTTCCTGACCAAGCTGCAAGCAGGAGAGATCTGATGTCACAGACCAAGAAAGATCTGCTGGTCGACCCGCTTGTCGACAACAACCCGATCACGCTGCAGGTGTTGGGCATCTGCTCGGCGTTGGCGGTAACTTCCTCGCTGCAAGTGGCCTTCGTGATGTCGCTGGCCGTGATGTTCGTGACGGCGTTTTCGTCCTTTTTCATCTCATGCCTGCGCAACCAGATACCCGGCTCGATCCGGATCATCGTGCAGATGGTCATCATCGCGTCGCTGGTGATCTTGGTCGACCAGATCCTCAAGGCCTATGCCTTCGAGATCTCGAAAACGCTTTCGGTCTTCGTGGGCCTGATCATCACCAACTGCATCGTGATGGGCCGGGCCGAGGCCTTTGCCATGAAGAACCCGCCCGTGGCGTCCTTCATCGACGGTCTGGGCAACGGCATGGGCTATGGCCTGATCCTGATGCTGGTGGGTATCATCCGCGAGCTGTTCGGCTCGGGCTCGTTGTTCGGGGTGACCATTCTGGAGACCGTGAACAACGGCGGCTGGTACGTCCCCAACGGGCTGCTGCTGCTGCCGCCGTCGGCCTTCTTCATCATCGGCCTGATCATCTGGGCCTTCCGCACGTGGAAGCCGAACCAGGTCGAAGAACGTGAATACAAGATCCAGCAGGTAGAGGCGCACTGATGGAAGGGCTCATCTCACTGGCCGTAAAGGCCATCTTCGTCGAAAACCTCGCGCTCAGCTTCTTTCTGGGCATGTGCACCTTTATCGCCGTGTCGAAAAAGATCTCGACGGCGCTGGGTCTGGGGATATCGGTGATGCTGGTGCAGGCGATCACTGTTCCGGCCAACAACCTGCTGCTGAACTATCTGCTGAAACCGGGCGCGTTGGCCTGGGCCGGGTTCCCGGACGTGGACCTGACCTTCCTGGGTCTGATTTCCTATATCGGCGTGATCGCGGCGATGGTGCAGATCCTCGAGATGATCCTCGATAAGTATTTCCCGCCGCTCTACAATGCGCTGGGGATCTTCCTGCCGCTGATCACGGTGAACTGCGCCATCCTGGGCGGCTCGCTGTTCATGGTCGAACGCGACTACAACTTTGCCGAAGCCGCGACCTATGGCCTGTCTTCGGGCTTTGGCTGGGCGCTGGCGATCACCGCCATGGCGGGCGTGCGCGAAAAACTGAAATATTCCGACATCCCCGACGGGCTGCAGGGCCTTGGCATCACCTTCATCACCGCAGGTCTGATGGCGATGGCCTTCATGTCCTTCTCGGGCGTCAAACTGTAAAGGGGCAGGGGCATGGAAACTTTCTCGCTCGGCGTTGTCCTTTTCACCCTGATCGTTCTTGCGCTGGTAGCCATCATTATGGTGGCGCGCTCGCGACTGGTCTCGACAGGCAACGTCAACATCACCATCAACGGTGAGAAAACCGTCTCGGTGCCTGCGGGCGGCAAGCTGCTGCAGACCTTGGCGGCTCAGAAACTCTTCGTTCCGTCGGCCTGCGGTGGCGGCGGCACCTGTGCACAATGTCGGGTGCGGGTCCTGGAAGGCGGCGGGTCGATCCTGCCGACCGAGGAAAGCCACATCACCAAGCGCGAGGCCGCCTGCGGCGACCGTCTGTCGTGCCAGGTGGCCGTCAAGCAGGACATGAAGATCGAGGTTCCCGAAGAGGTCTTCGGCGTCAAGAAATGGGAATGCACCGTCCGGTCGAACGACAACGTGGCGACCTTCATCAAGGAGCTGGTGCTGGAGCTGCCCGAAGGCGAGGATGTGAATTTCCGCGCCGGTGGCTACATCCAGATTGCCGCCCCGCCGCACGATGTTGACTACAAGGATTTCGACGTCGCCGAGGAGTACCGCGAGGATTGGGACAAGTTCAATCTGTGGCAGTACAAGTCCACGGTGAGCGAACCGATCGAGCGCGCCTATTCGATGGCGAACTACCCCGAGGAAAAGGGCATCATCATGCTCAACGTGCGGATCGCCTCGCCCCCGCCGGGCTCCGAGGGCATCCCGCCGGGCCAGATGTCGTCCTATATCTTCAACCTGAAACCGGGTGACAAGGTCACGATCTCGGGACCGTTCGGCGAGTTCTTCGCGCGTGACACCGACAAGGAGATGGTGTTCATCGGCGGCGGCGCGGGCATGGCCCCGATGCGCAGCCACATCTTCGACCAGCTCAAGCGGCTGAAGACCAAGCGCAAGATCACCTTCTGGTACGGCGCCCGGTCGCGGCGCGAGATGTTCTATGTCGAGGATTTCGACCAGCTGGCCGCCGAGAACGAGAATTTCGAATGGCACGTCGCCCTGTCGGACCCGCAGCCGGGCGACAACTGGGAGGGCTTCACCGGGTTCATCCACAACGTGCTGTACGAGCAGTACCTCAAGGATCACCCGGCACCCGAGGACTGCGAATTCTACATGTGTGGTCCGCCGATCATGAACCAGTCGGTCATCAACATGCTGCTGGAACTGGGCGTGGACCGCGAAGACATCATGCTGGACGATTTCGGCGGATGACCAACCTTGAAACCGGCGCCCAGAGCGCCGGTTTTTTCATGCGCCGATGCCGTAATAGTCGCGGTACCACGCCACGAAGGATTTCATCCCGTCCCGAATGTCGGTCTGCGGCTTGAACCCGGTCAGGCGCTGCAGAAGCGAGGTGTCGGCCCAGGTCGCGGGCACGTCGCCCATCTGCATCGGCATGTAGTTGCGAATGGCCTTCTTGCCGACCGCTTCCTCGATCGCCTCTATGAAATCCATCAGCCGGACCTTGTTGGAATTGCCGATATTGACCACCCGGAAGGGTGCGACGGGCGACAGGCTGTCGCCCTCGGCGATATCCGCCTTTGACGCAGGCCGTTCGGGCACTGCATCGATCAGCAGGCGGATGCCGCGCACAAGGTCATCGACATGGGTAAAGTCGCGGTACATCTCGCCGTTGTTGTAGATGTCGATGGGCCGGTCATGCAGGATGGCATCGGTGAACTTGAAATAGGCCAGGTCGGGCCGCCCCCAGTTTCCGTAGACGGTAAAGAAGCGGAACATCGTGGTCGGCAGGTCCCAAAGATGGGCATAGGAATGGCCCATCGCCTCGTTCGCCTTCTTGGTGGCGGCATAGATGGTCAGCTGGTGGTCGGCCTTGTCCAGCTCGGAAAACGGCATGTCCTCGTTCGCGCCATAGACCGAGGAGGTGGAGGCCATCAGCAGGTGCTCGATCTTGTGCGTGCGCGCCACTTCCATCACGTTGAACGTGCCCACCACGTTGGAGTCCACGTAGCTGCGCGGATGTTCCAGGCTGTAGCGCACGCCCGCCTGCGCGGCGAGGTGAACGATGATCTCGGGTCGGAATTCCTCGGCGACCTGCATCAGGCGGTCATGGTTTTCCAGCAGGTCCTCGGTTGCGGAAAAGCCAGGCGTCTGCAGCAGCATCTGATGCCGGCGTTGCTTGAGCGTGACGTCGTAGTAGTCGGTCATCCCGTCATAGCCATGCACCCGGAACCCTTCGGACAACAGCAGTCGTGCCAGGTGAAACCCGATGAACCCCGCCGTTCCCGTCACCAATACCCGTTTCATTCAAGCTCCGTCCGCAAACCCCGTGGTCCAACCATCAGGGACCCTTTCGAACGGCCGAGGTCAAGGAGATTTTCGGGGTCGTCAGGGCCGTTGAGCATTGCCGGGCGCGGGTCTTCGGGATAGTCACTGCGGGTGATGATTTTTTCCTGGCTCAAGTCGCTTGTTTCGCGCCCCGGCGGGACGAACCCGTCCGACGCACTGGCCACGCTGGCGCCCGGGCAACGGTTCTACGCCGTGGGTGACATCCATGGGCGGCTGGATCTGCTGCAGCAGATCCTGGGTCAGCTGCAGCAAGACCTGCCAATCGTGTTCGTCGGCGACTATGTCGACCGCGGCGACCACAGCGCCCAGGTCCTGCGCCACCTGCAGCACCTGAGCCAAGCCCGTGACCGGCAGGTGATCTGCTTGCTGGGCAACCACGAAGACCTGCTGCTGCGGTTCCTTCAACGGCCCAGGCGAACCTGTCGATTGTGGATGCACAATGGCGGGCGGCAGACGCTGGCCTCGTTCGGGCTGACGGATCTTGCATTGGACTTGACGCCCGACGACGCGGTGCGCGCCGCCCGACGGCTGGAACAGAAAATGGGGGCGCCGCTGCTTGAGTGGATGCACGCCCGGCCGCTGTGCTGGACGACGGGAAACGTGACCGTCGTGCACGCAGCGTTGAACCCCGGTTCGGACCCCGACGACCAGGCTCGTGGAACCTGCCTGTGGGGGCATGGAGATTTTCCGGGCAAGCCGCGTTCGGACGGTCAGTGGGTCGTCCACGGCCATACGATCGTGCCGGAACCATGCGTGCGCAACCGGGTGATCTCGATCGACACGGGCGCATTTGCCACGGGTCGGCTGACGGCGGCCGAGATCGGGCCCGGCACGGTCCGGTTCCTGTGCACCGATCCGGTGCAGACCTGACTGCCGGTCAGCCGACGATCATCTGTTTCATGCGCAGGGCTTCGTATTCCAGTTCCTTCAAGCGGAATTGCACCACGTCGCCGATTGTGATGACACCGCACAGATGCCCGTCGCGCAAAACCGGCATGTGGCGGAATCGGCCTTCGGTCATGGTTTTCACCACCTCGATCAGCAGGTCGTCCGGTGTGCAGGTCCGCACCTCGCGCGTCATCAGGTCCTGAACCGACTGAGGCAGGGTCTGGCCCGGCGTATCGGCCATACGGCGCACGATGTCGCGCTCGGACAGGATCCCCTGCAGCGCGCCGTTCTGATCGGTGACCACGACCGCGCCGATGCGCTTGTCCTTGAGGATCTGCACGACCGTATGGATCGTGTCATTGGGTCGAACCGCAATCACGTCTTCGCCCTTGCCTTCCAGCAGCTTCGCCACGGTCGATTGGGTCTGCGACAGATTCGAATCGACCGACTGGCTGTAGGTTGCGCTCTCGGGCTTGTCGCCGCGCGTCGGGGGCTGGTAAGAGCTTGGGGCCATGGGCGGTCTCCTCCTTCACTGGTGCTGTCCTTTCACCTTACCCCAGGATGCGCACCTGTATAGGGTGCAATTTCGCGAAACCCGCGCAACCGCGCCAGACCAAAAGGAAACCCGGGCCGCGTGTCGAACCTGCATCTGACCCCTGCCGTTGCCGCGCTGATTTTTTTCGGGGTGGTGGTCTGTGGCCACAACTTCCGCAAACTGTGGAAAGAGCAGCCCCCGGGCTGGCAGAAGCGCGCTTGGCTGTTCGGTCTGCCGGCGGCGATCGGGCTGCTGGCGCTTGGCTTTCTGCCACTGAAGGTCTGAGGTCGGTTTGACTCTGACTGGGGGCGCTGGCATACGCGCCACGAAACATTACCCGGAGATCACGCGATGCGCCGACTGCTTGCCCTGGCCCTGACCCTGTTCGTCGCTGGCTGCCTGTTCGACAAGGAACCCGAGGTTGTTCGCCTGTCGGGTGAAACCATGGGAACCACCTATTACGTCACCGCAATCGGCGAGGATTTGGACGCGGATGCCCTGTCCGCCGCCGTGGAGGAAACGCTGGCGCAGGTGAACGCGAAGATGTCCAACTGGGACCCGAATTCCGAGGTCTCGGTCTTTTCCGCCTCGGCCAGCACCGACCCGATGCCGGTGTCGAAAGAATTCGCCTATGTAATCGCGGCGGCCAACCAGGTGCACGAACAAAGCGGCGGCGTGTTCGACGTGACGCTTGGCCC
>NZ_JBXWRS010000035.1:0-1451 GCF_059612985.1 Ruegeria sp. BHSC043
CGCGTTCGATCGCAGTGACCAGAGCGTCAACCGCATAGACATCCTCTGCGCAGCCGACTTTGGGGATCATGATCTGATCCAGCCGGTCGCTGGCCTGTTCCAGCAGGTCCACCACGTCGCGGTACCAATAGGGCGTGTCCAGCCCGTTGATGCGCACCGACATGTACTTGTTACCCCAATCCACGGTGTTCAGCGCCTCGATCACGTTGGCGCGGGCGGTGTCCTTGTCGGACGGGGCCACCGAATCTTCTAGGTCGAGGTTGATCACGTCCGCAGCCGAGGCGGCCATCTTGGGGAACAGCTTGGTGTTGGATCCGGGGCCGAACAGCTGACAGCGGTTTGGTCGCGCCGGGGCGGCGGGTTGGATACGAAAGCTCATCGGCACCTCGCTGGGTAATGAAATTACGATTTCAGTTGGCAATTGGGTATTAAATTGCGCGACCCTGCGCAAGCCTGATTGTGCAGTTGCGGCAATGCTGTTGCAGAAAGCTGTGCGTAGCCCCCGGAACGCGGCGGTCAAAGTTTCATCATTTTGAAAATTTCGAAGCTTTTTGCGCTATTTGGGGGAATCTTGCAAAATTCTCCGTTCGATGTGCGGCAGGTCGGAGGAAAATGAGAAACGCTCGTTGACGGCCTTCAATAGGTTGGGGCGGAAGAAAAGGAGAGCGCGCGATGATCGAGACACCGTACCTGCTGTTTTTGGGCGATGCCCCCGACCAATTGGCCGCCAAGGTCGCGATCGGCATTCGGGACTGGCGCCCGGAAAACGCCGTGGGTCAGCTGCGGATGGAGGGCTGCAAGGCCGATCTGGGCCTGACCGACATGACCCTGGCCGAAGGTAAGGCCGCCGGCGCCAAGACGTTGGTGATCGGTGTCGCGAACCGCGGTGGCGTCATCAGCCAGGCCTGGAAAGAGGTCCTGATCGCCGCGCTGGAAATGGGCTATGACCTGGCTTCTGGCCTGCACAACCTGCTGCGCGACGAAGGCGATCTGGTGGCCGCGGCCCAGACTCATGGCTGCACCCTGCATGACGTTCGCGTCCCTACCGTGGGCTATCCGATTGCCAACGGGCGCAAACGCAACGGCAAGCGCTGTCTGGCGGTGGGTACCGATTGTTCGGTGGGCAAGATGTACACGGCCATGTCGATGGATGCCGAGATGCGCAAGCGCGGCATGAAATCGACCTTCCGCGCCACCGGCCAGACCGGCATTCTGATCACCGGGCAGGGCGTTCCGCTTGACGCCGTGGTGGCCGATTTCATGGCCGGTTCCGTCGAATACCTGACACCCGAGAACGATCCCGATCACTGGGATCACATCGAGGGGCAGGGGTCGCTGTTCCATGTCTCGTATTCCGGCGTGACCATGGCGCTGATCCATGGCGGTCAGCCGGATGCTCTGGTCCTGTGCCACGAGCCGACCCGCACCCACATGCGCGGTTTGCCGGAATA